>NZ_JAMYMO010000001.1:0-560862 GCF_040318575.1 Mesorhizobium sp. M1088
GTCGTGCTGCATGCGCTGGCGAAGCGGAGAGATTGGTGCATCGGTCGACAGGGTAGCCATGGCGAGTTCCTCTCGTTGAAGGGAACTCCATGGTCAGATCGACCCCTCTACCCGCTCAAGTCAAAATGGCAGTCGCGCCATCTCAGAACGAGGCGCCCCTCCCGCGAAGCGGGTTCGTGCATTGGGCGCGAAGCGGTCATCCACGATCCTCAGGTTCTGACCCAGGACGGCCGTTCCCCGGTAGTGAGCGGGAAGGGCGCGGTCGTCGAGCGAGTGTCAGCCGCCTATTTCCGCAGCCCATCAATGTGCAACTTGGGAGGCCGCTGACATCAATTCCTCCGGATTCGGCGCCTTGAAGGTATTGAGGCCATCCTCCAGAACTTCAGTGAAGTTCCAGCGTACGATGCCCGCCCGGTCGATTAGGAATTGACCGACAAGCTGCCCCTGGCCGGAAGCCATCGCCTGCTGATCGGCTCCCGTAATCTCATATCCTTCCTTCTTGTTAAGAAACTCGTACATTGCCATGACGTCCATAGGCTCGGGCAACTCGCCCGGGAGATCGACACGGATCGCCATGACCGTGTCCATCCCGACCTCGCGCAAGCCGAAAGCACGGTGCGAGGCCCGCTCCGGGTCGGATGCGGCGAGAAGATCGGGTGCCGGGTGGTAACGGAAATAGAGCCGCGCCCGCTCTACCGGCGTATTGACCACCGCCAGGCATTCGATGCCTTTCTCACGCAGGGCCGGCTTAAGTTGCGCCATCGCCGCGACATGGCGCCGGCAGAACGGACAGTGCAGGCCTCGGAACAAACCGATCAACAACGGGCTACGGCCTCGAAAATCGTCGAGCGCGATCTTGCCTTCGCGGGAGATCGCATCGAGAATAATATTCGGCGCCCGGTCGCCCGGCTGCAGCGGGCGTTCGACATTACTCGTGGACATGGACAACCTCCTCGCCCCGGATAAGCACACCCAGCCATCCGGAGTTGAGTCCATGCTGGGCGACGCCGGGGCAAAAATGCGTTCGACCCTTGCCATATTGCCGAGGTCGAGATTACGCGCGTTGCAAGTGCATCATAACACGAAAAAAGCCTCTGCGGGTCGCCCGTTTCGCGAGCTGTCGCGAGCGCTGTGGCAAAACAGTGTAATCGTCTCATCCGTGCCATGGGACGACACAGCTGCGGGACCGATTGGATCTTCACATGCTTGCGGTGTTCAAGTCTTGAAACTTGGGCGGCTTCGCTGTGCCCGGACGTCAAATGCCGACCGCACAGATCGCGGAACTCTGCCCTCAGCGGAACCGACCCGCCATGCAGCCGGTTAATCGGCATGAAGCCACCACCAATCCAAGGCCGCACCATGAGCATTCTGCAAACCACGAAGAAAGCCGTCGAGCAGGTCACCGGTATCGCCAGGCCGGGCAGGCGAGAGGTCGCCGACCTCCTCAGGCCGCGCAAACCGAACGAGTTTCGTTTCAGCGATGATGGCCTGGTGCCCAACCATCCGTTCTGGCCGCTGGTCGTCTATCGCGGTGCCGTGACGCTGCCCGAAGACTTCGATCCGGCGGCTGTCATCGAGGCGCTTTTCGAGGCAAATGGCTGGGGCGATAGCTGGCGCAACGGCATCTACGGTTACGTCCACTACCATTCGCGGATACACGAGGTGCTGGGCGTTGCGCGCGGCACGGCCAAGGTCCGCTTTGGCGGCAGCAAGGGGCGGACGCTGCCGCTGAAGGCCGGCGACGTCGCGGTGCTTCCGGCCGGCACCGGGCACCAGCGTCTTTCCGCATCCGACGATTTTCTGGTTGTCGGCGCCTATCCTCCATCCGGCACCTATGACCTGTGTACGACCGCCGCCGACCATGCCAAGGCAGTCGTCTCGATCCCCAGGGTCGGCCGTCCGCGCAAGGACCCTGTCTATGGAAGCAACGGCCCGTTGCTCGCAGCCTGGAAAAAGGATTGAAGTCGTTTTCTTGCAGGTTGGCTTCGGGGCTAAAACCGGATCCTTGACCCGCCGCTCAAGCCGCCAGCACCGCCGCATCCAGCCTGCGGATGATCTTCGCCAGTTCGACGCACTCGTCGTGCCGGACCTTGTTGCGCCGCCAGGCGAGGCAGATCGTGCGTTGCGGCATCGGTTCCTGGAACGGCACGATCTTCAAATCGGGGATAGTGCTGGCCGGTCCGGCCGCCATTTCCGGGATGAGCGTGACGCCGAGCCCGTGCGCCACCATCTGTAAGAGCGTCGTCAGGCTGGTCGCGCCATAGCTTGCCATCGCCACCGGCCGCACGCTGCCGCAGACGGCGAGCGCCTGTTCGCGCAGGCAATGGCCTTCCTCGAGCAGCATCAGCCGCTCCAGCGCCGGGCTCTCCGGTGGCACCGGCGGCGAGGCGAAGGCGGGATCGCCGGCCGGCACGGCCAGGAAGAACCGGTCGGAGAAAAGTTCCTCGGTAACCAGGCCTGGGTAATCGAGAGGCAGCGCCGCAACGAAGGCGTCGAGCTTTCCCGAACTGGTGTCCTCGACCAGGGAGGCGGTCACGGCTTCGCGCAGTTCCAGCTGCAAGGCCGGGAAATGCCGTTTCAGCTCCGGCAGCACATGCGGCAGGAGATAGGGCGCCACCGTCGGGATGATGCCGAGCCGGAAGCGGCCTTCCAGCGCCGGGCGGCCGCGCCGGGCCGTCGCCTCGACGTCGCGGACGTCGGCAAGAATGCGCTCGATGCGCGGCAGCAGGGCCACGGCCTCGTCGGTCATCCGCACCACCTTGCCGCCGCGCTCGAACAGACGGCAATTCAGCCGCAGCTCCATCTCGGCGATCTGCGAAGACAGCGCCGGCTGGCTGACGCCGGCGAGTTTTGCGGCACGGCCGAAATGCAGCGTCTGCGCCAGCGCCTCGAAATAATGCATCTGCCGGACGGTCAAACCGATCATAAGGAAAACCTATCAGAATAAACAGCAAAGGCAATTTGTCTTTATCGGCTGGGCGGGCTAGTCTGGAACCATTCCAGGATGGCGCGGCCGCCGGCCCTGCCCGGAAAATCAACAAAATCCCGAAAAATCAACAAATCGGAGGCAAAGATGGACGCGAAAACCGACGACAACAGCGCCGGCAAATGCCCGGTCCCACATGGATCGGCCAGGAGGAGCAACCGTGACTGGTGGCCGAACCAGCTTGACCTTGGCGTCCTCCATCAGCAGTCCAGCCTGTCGGACCCGATGGACGAGGACTTCGACTACGCCAAGGAATTCAAGAGCCTCGATCTCGATGCGGTGATCAGGGATCTGCACCAGGTGATGACCGATTCGCAGGATTGGTGGCCGGCCGATTTCGGCCATTACGGCCCGCTCTTCATCCGCATGGCCTGGCACAGCGCCGGTACCTATCGCATCGGCGACGGCCGTGGCGGCGCCGGCGCCGGCCAGCAGCGTTTCGCGCCGCTCAACAGCTGGCCGGACAATGCCAATCTCGACAAGGCGCGCCGGCTGCTGTGGCCGGTCAAGCAGAAATACGGCAGGAAAATCTCCTGGGCCGACCTGTTGATCCTCACCGGCAACGTCGCGCTGGAATCGATGGGCTTCAAGACCTTCGGCTTCGCCGGCGGCCGCGCCGATGTCTGGGAGCCGGAGCAGGACGTCGACTGGGGATCGGAAACCAAGTGGCTCGCCGACGAGCGCTATTCCGGCGACCGCGAACTTCAGGGCCATCTCGGCGCCGTGCAGATGGGGCTGATCTACGTCAACCCGGAAGGCCCGAACGGCACGCCCGATCCATTGGCCGCGGCGCGCGATATCCGCGAAACCTTCGCCCGCATGGCCATGAACGATGAGGAAACCGTGGCGCTCATCGCCGGCGGCCATACCTTCGGCAAGACCCATGGCGCCGGCGATGCATCGCTCGTCGGCCCGGAGCCGGAAGGCGCCGGCATCGAGGCGCAGGGCCTCGGCTGGTCGAGCAAGCACGCCACCGGCATTGCCGGCGACGCCATCACCTCGGGCCTCGAGGTGACCTGGACCACGACGCCGACCAAATGGAGCAACAACTTCTTCGACAATCTGTTCAACTACGAATGGGAGCTGACCAAGAGCCCGGCCGGCGCCCATCAGTGGACGCCGAAGGGCGGCGCCGGTGCAGGCACCGTGCCGGACGCGCACGATCCCTCCAAGCGCCGCGCGCCGGCGATGCTGACCACCGACCTCGCGCTGCGCGTCGACCCGGCCTACGAGAAGATCTCGCGGCGCTTCCATCAGAATCCTGATCAGTTCGCCGATGCCTTCGCCCGCGCCTGGTTCAAGCTGACGCATCGCGACATGGGTCCGGCCGTCCGCTATCTCGGCCCGCTCGTGCCGAAGGAAGAGCTGATCTGGCAGGACCCGATACCGGCAATCGAGCACGAGCTGGTCAGCGAGCAGGACATCGCCTCGCTGAAGGCGAAGATCCTGGCCTCCGGCCTGTCCGTCTCAGAACTGGTCTCGACCGCCTGGGCCTCGGCCTCGACTTTCCGCGGCTCCGACAAGCGCGGCGGCGCTAACGGCGCCCGCATCCGCCTGGCGCCGCAGAAGGATTGGGAGGTCAACCAGCCGGCGCAGCTGGCCAAGGTGCTCGAGACACTCGAAAGCATCCAGAAGGGTTTCAATAACTCGCAGTCCGGCGGCAAGAAGGTCTCGCTTGCCGACCTGATCGTTCTTGGCGGCGTCGCGGCGATCGAGAAGGCGGCGAAAGACGGCGGCCATGACGTGGGGGTGCCGTTCACGCCAGGCCGCATGGACGCCTCGCAGGAACAGACCGATGTCCAGTCATTCGCCGCGCTCGAGCCGAAAGTCGATGGCTTCCGCAATTATGTCAGGGGCAAGCCGCCGATGTCGGTCGAAGCGATGCTGGTCGACCGGGCGCAGCTGCTGACCTTGACGGCGCCGGAGATGACGGTGCTCGTCGGCGGGTTGCGGGTGCTCGGCGCCAACACCGGTCAGTCGAAGCACGGGGTGTTCACCGACAGGCCGGGCACGTTGACCAACGATTTCTTCGTCAACCTGCTCTCCATGAACACGGTTTGGGATCCGGCCGCCGGTTCCGATGAAGTCTACGAAGCGCGCGACCGCAAGACCAGGGCAGTCAGGTGGACCGGCACCCGCGCCGACCTGATCTTCGGCTCGCACGCGCAACTGCGGGCGCTGGCCGAGGTCTACGGATCGGCCGACGCCGAGCGGAAGTTCGTCAGGGACTTCGTCGCCGCCTGGACCAAGGTGATGAACGCCGACCGTTTCGACCTCGCGGCCTGATCCGGGCATACGAATTCTCGACGCAACAAAAAAAGGCGCGGGCCTCGACCCGCGCCTTTTCCATGAAGCCTTCGAAAAATCAGTCTTTCTCGAAGATACCGGCCTTGGCGACCACGCCGGCGATGGCGCCGCCGATCAGCGGCGCGACGATGAACAGCCAGAGCTGGCCGATCGCCGCAGTTCCCGAAAACAGCGCCGGTCCGATCGAACGGGCCGGGTTGAGCGATGTGCCGGTCACCGGAATGATGGCGAAGTGCAGTCCGGCGAGCGTCAGGCCGATAACCAGGCCGGCGAAGGCCGTCGTGTGCTTGGCGTTGGTGACGCCGAGGATCACCGTGACGAAGGTGAAGGTGCCGATCAGCTCCCACAGGAAGGCCGAGCTGACGCCCCATTTCGTCACGTCCCAGCCATTGGCGCCGAAGCCGCCGGTGTGGCCGCCGACCTGTCCGGAGACGATGATCCACAGCGCCAGCGACGCGATGATGGCGCCGATGACCTGCGCGATCCAGTAGGGAATGACGTCCCTAGCCGGCATCCGCCCGGCGAGGAACACACCGAGCGTCACCGCCGGATTGAGGTGCGCGCCGGAAATCGGGCCGATCGCGTAAGCGGCCGCTATCAGGCCGATGCCGAACGCCAGACCGATACCTTCCTGGCCGAGCGGCAGCGCGCCGCCGAAGCCGCCCGTCACCACCGAAGCCGTGCCGATGAACACCAATAGAAACGTGCCTAGAACTTCCGCCAGATAAGTTTTCATTGCCCTCTCCTCGTATCGACCCGCGGCTCCGCTTTTTCTGCGACGCGAATCACCGCGCAAAGAGTATTCGCAACCGGAAAACTTGCAAAGCAGAGCAGTTTCGCAAGCCGCTATGCTTGTGAGCGCCGGATACGCACATTAGAGACTTATAATATATTGATCGAATTGTTCGTTCCGCATGCCGGCGCCCGCCTGGTGGCCGCGGCTCGCGATGCACCAATCCACATTCGTCACCCCTCGGCATGGATCGTCTCGCCGTCGGCGAAACAGAACTGTTTCAATCAGGGCACGAAAAGCTCTAAGAGCAGGGCCGGAATTAATTTACTGAGTAATGGAAGACGACAAATGAGACTGGGCGGGCGGCTGGCGGCAGCCATTGAAGTGCTTGACGACATTGGCCGTCGCCACCGGCCGGTGGCCGATGCGCTGAAGGACTGGGGCCTGTCGCACCGCTTCGCCGGCGGCGGCGACCGCGCCGCAATCGGCAACATCGTCTACGACGCGCTGCGCCGCAAGCGCTCGGCCGGCTGGCTGTTGGGCGAAGACACACCGCGCGCCATCGGCTTCGGCGCGCTGCTGCTCGAATGGGGCCAGACGGCGCAGTCGCTGAACGAGGCGCTCGAGGGCGACAAGTTCGCGCCGCCGCTGCTTACCGCCGACGAATTGAAAACGCTCGGCGGTCGCCGGCTTGCCGATGCGCCGCCGGCCGTAAGGGCAGACATCGCCGACTGGTGCATGCCGCTGTTCGAACGGGCGTTCGGCACGGCCTGGGTGGAAGAGGGTGCCGCGCTGGCGACGCGCCCGCCGCTCGATCTCAGGGTCAACACGCTGAAGGCCGATCGCGGCAAGGTGCTGGCGGAACTGGCGGAGACGGGCGCCAAGCCTGCCCGGGTCGCGCCGCACGGCATCCGCATCCCGCCGATCGAGGGCGATGGCAGGCACCCGAACGTGCAGGCCGAACCGGCCTTCCAGAAAGGCTGGTTCGAGGTTCAGGACGAGGGTTCGCAGATTGCGGCCGAACTGGCCGGCGCCGAACCTGGAATGCAGGTGCTCGATTTTTGCGCCGGCGCCGGCGGCAAGACGCTGGCGCTGTCCGCGGCGATGGACAATCGCGGCCAGATATTCGCCCACGATGCCGAGAAGGCACGGCTGGCGCCGATCTTCGACCGCATCCGCCGTTCGGAAAACCGCAATGTGCAGATCGTCACCAAGCCGGCCGAACTGGCGCCGCTCGGCAAGCACATGGATATCGTCGTGATCGATGCGCCCTGCACCGGCAGCGGCACCTGGCGGCGCCGGCCGGATGCTAAATGGCGGTTGACGCAAAGACAGCTCGACGCCCGCAAGGGCGAGCAGGAGACGATCCTCGATGCCGCCAGGGACTTCGTCAAACCCGGCGGCCTGCTGGTTTACATCACCTGTTCGGTGTTCGACGAGGAGAATGGCGACCAGGTTTCGGCCTTCCGGGGCCGCCATCCCGGTTTTGTCCCGCTCGATCACCGCCAGCTTTGGGACAGCCGTTTTGCGGGCCACGAAGCGGCAATGCGCATTGGCGCTGCGGGCGGCATTTCGCTGTCGCCATTGCTGAGCGGCACCGACGGCTTTTACTTCTGCGCGCTGCGGCGGGCCGGCTGAATCGTTGCCATCGATACAGGGCTAAGCCGAATGCTGCAGTGCAGCATTTGCGATTGCCTGCCGCCCACCCCTCTGCGATAAATGCCTTTGCAATAAGATTTGCCGAGAAACGAAGGGCGACGGCCATGGCAGCAAAGATCGTTCCTGCTCCCGATTATGAGGACCGCGTCAGGACGTCCTTCGCGCGCCAGAACGCGATGATGACGATCGGCGCCGAGCTGACGCTGGTGACGCCCGGCATCATCGAGATCGAAATGCCCTATTCTGCGGCGCTGACGCAGCAGCACGGCTTTCTCCATGCCGGCGTCATTTCGACGGCTCTCGACTCGGCCTGCGGCTATGCGGCATTCTCGCTGATGCCGGAAAATTCCGGCGTGCTGACCATCGAGTTCAAGGTCAATCTGCTGGCGCCCGGCAGGGGCGAGCGCTTCCTGTTCCGCGGCTCGGTGACCAAGCCCGGCCGCACCATCATCGTCGCCGATGGACAAGCCTATGCGTTCGCCGTCGACGGCGAGGCCAAGCTGATCGCCACGATGACCGGAACGATGATGACAGTGCTCGGCCGCGACGGAATCGAGGGCTGAGGAGCGGGTAGGGAGGATGGACGATCATGGCCGGCAAGACACCTGGTGAGCTCACCCCGATCTCCGGCAAGTCCGTTCTCTTCGTCATAGCGGCCGAGGCCGAATACGGTCCACACCTGCAGCGGCTGTTCACACCGCTGATGACCGGCGTCGGACCGGTCGAGGCCGGCGTCGGACTCAGCGCCGAACTATCCCGGCTGCATGCCGGGATGGCGCTGCCCGATCTCGTCGTGTCGCTCGGGTCGGCGGGCAGCCGGACGCTGGAGCAGACGGAAATCTACCAGGCCGTTTCGGTTGGCTACCGCGACATGGACGCCTCGCCCCTGGGGTTCGAGAAGGGCGCCACGCCGTTCCTCGACCTGCCTGTCAGCGTGCCGCTGCCGTTCAGGATACCAGGCGTCAGACAGGCGACGCTGTCGACCGGGGCGGCAATCGTCACCGGCGCCGCCTACGACGCGATCGCCGCCGACATGGTCGATATGGAGACCTTCGCCTGCCTGCGCGCCTGCCAGCTGTTCGACGTTCCGCTTATCGGCCTGCGCGGCATTTCCGACGGCGCGGCCGATCTGAGACACGTTGGCGACTGGACCGAATATCTGCACGTCATCGACGAGAAGCTGGCCGCGGCGGTGCAACTGCTGGAACAGGCGATCGCCTCAGGCGCGATCGACTTCAAGCTTGTTGGGGCGGCAGGTTCTTAGCGTTGCCGAACAGCACGCCGATCATCCTGAAGCGAACGGCGTTGTCGCGATTGATGTAAGTGACTGACCCGGGCTCGTGATCGAGGGTCCAGCGTCCGGTCGCGCCGGTGTCCCAGTCGGCGACATAACCGTCATCGAGCATCCGCCAGCGCCCGCTTCGCGCCTCGCCATCGTCGAGCAGCATGTGCGCGGCACCCTCGCATTCAAAATAGACGTAAGCCTCCTTGCCGTTTCGTTCCAACACATGGGTCATGCCCGGAATGAGCATTGCAAGGGCTTCCTTCTGAAGTGCTGCCATGATTTCCTCCTGAATTGAAGTCGCCGATTGCCTTGACCGGCATCGCCACTTAGAGTGAACTAGTAGTCAAGATGCTTGACTATGTATCGGGCGAGAAGAATTTGGTCAAGGACCTTGACGAAAAACCTGAAGCGCTGCCGGATCACATAGGTTGGCGGCTGTGGCAGGCGAGCCGCGCCTGGCAGACCGAGTTCGCCGCTGCGATGCGCGCTGCCGGCCATCACTGGTTCACCGAAGCGCGTGCCGGCCTGCTTGGACATATCCCGCGCGGCGGCATGCGCCAGTCGGCGCTGATCGAGCGCTCGGCGATCTCAAAGCAGGCGATTCAGCAATTGCTCGATGGCCTGGAGACGGAAGGTGTGTTGCACCGTCTGCCCGATCCGCAAGACGGTCGCGGCAAGCTTGTGCGCTACACCCGCAAGGGCCTGGACGCCCTGCGCGATGGCGACCGCATCAAGCTGCAGATCGAACGGAGCTATGTTGCCCGCCTTGGTCACGAGCGTTTCGCGGCGCTGATGGGCGCCTTGCGGTCACTCGATACAACGCAAACTGATGCATTGGACAAAGCCTCTGGCGTTCAGGACAACACACCGGAATCGAAGTGAAAGCGCGACCTCACAACCCATTGCGCCGACTCGTTTCTTTCTCTAAACGCTCGCCATGAAAACAGCCAATCATCCCGACACCGTCCTGATTGTCGATTTCGGCAGCCAGTTCACCCAGCTGATTGCCCGCCGCATCCGCGAGGCCGGCGTCTTTTCCGAGATCGTGCCCTTCCAGTCGGCCGAGGCGGCGTTCAAGCGCATCGATCCGAAGGCGGTGATCCTGTCCGGCGGTCCGGCCTCGACCGGCGACATCGGCAGCCCGCGCGCGCCGCAGATCGTCTTCGATGCCGGCGTGCCGGTGCTCGGCATCTGCTATGGCCAGATGGCGATGTGCGTGCAGATGGGCGGCGTCGCCGAAAGCTCCGACCACCGCGAATTCGGCCGCGCCTTCGTCGAGATCGCCAAGGACAGCCCGTTGTTCGAGGGCCTGTGGGCGCCCGGCCAGCGCCACCAGGTGTGGATGAGCCATGGCGATCGCGTCATCTCCCTGCCCAAGGGGTTCGAGGTGCTCGGAAAATCGGAGGGCTCGCCCTTCGCCATCTTCGGCAATGTCGAGCGCAAAATGTACGGCCTCATGTTCCACCCCGAAGTGGTGCATACGCCGGACGGCGCCAGGCTGCTCCGCAACTTCGTCCACAACATCGCCGGCATCGAAGGCGACTGGACGATGCGCGCCTACCGCGAGCA
Organism: Mesorhizobium sp. M1088; assembly: GCF_040318575.1. Lineage (NCBI taxonomy): Bacteria > Pseudomonadati > Pseudomonadota > Alphaproteobacteria > Hyphomicrobiales > Phyllobacteriaceae > Mesorhizobium > Mesorhizobium sp. M1088. Next base: position 10,540 of record NZ_JAMYMO010000001.1, read on the forward strand.
CGCGGTCGAGACGATCCGCAAACAGGTCGGCAAGGGCAAGGTGATCTGCGCGCTGTCGGGCGGCGTCGATTCCTCGGTCGCGGCCTTGCTGATCCATGAGGCGGTCGGCGACCAGCTCACCTGCATCCTTGTCGACCACGGTCTGATGCGCAAGGACGAGGCATCAGGCGTGGTGGAGATGTTTCGCCAGCATTACAATCTGCCGCTGATCCTGGTCGACGCTTCGGACCGTTTCATCGGCGCGCTCGAGGGCGAGTCGGATCCCGAGAAGAAGCGCAAGACCATCGGGCGGCTGTTCATCGAAGTGTTCGAGGAGGAGGCCGAGAAGCTCGGCGGCGCCGATTTCCTGGCACAAGGCACCCTCTATCCCGACGTCATCGAAAGCGTCTCTTTCAGCGGCGGCCCGTCGGTGACGATCAAGTCGCATCACAATGTCGGCGGCTTGCCCGAACGCATGAACATGCAGCTGGTCGAGCCGCTGCGCGAATTGTTCAAGGACGAGGTGAGGGCGCTCGGCAAGGAGCTCGGCCTGCCCGACAGCTTCATTGGCCGGCATCCGTTCCCCGGTCCCGGTCTCGCCATCCGCTGTCCGGGCGGCATCACCCGCGAAAAGCTGGAGATCCTGCGCGAGGCCGACGCCATCTATCTCGACGAGATCCGCAAGGCCGGACTCTACGACGCCATCTGGCAGGCCTTCGCCGTGCTGCTGCCCGTGCAGACCGTCGGCGTGATGGGCGACGGCCGCACCTACGAGTTCGTCTGCGCGCTGCGCGCCGTCACCTCGGTCGACGGCATGACGGCAGACTTCTACCATTACGACATGGCATTCCTGGGAGCAGCCGCCACCCGCATCATCAACGAGGTACGCGGCATCAACCGCGTCGTCTACGACGTGACGAGCAAACCGCCAGGCACCATCGAGTGGGAGTGAGGGGTACAAACGGCGGCAATATCGTAGTTTGGGCGGCTAGTTTCATCGCCGCGCAATTACCGTTCTAGTCGAGTTTTTCACTCCGCTAAGCTGGCTTTCTCCATCTTTGCCCGGCAACTCCGATCTGCGGCCACTTCTAGTGGATTGATTGGGACGAAAGAGTCCTGTTGGGATTTCTGTTGTCGCCGCAGCGTGCGACGTTAGGGGATGCGTACTGGCATCAGCATTTCTGTAACGGCCTCGGACAGGGCTCGGCTTGAAGCGATCGTGGCGGGGCGGAGTTCGCCGCAGAAGCATGTCTGGCGCGGATCATTCTGCTGACCCGATCAGGGGCTTGGAACGCTCGCGATTATGGCGGCGACCGGCAAGTCGAAAACCTGCGTGTGGCGATGGAAGGAACGCTTCATGGCCGAGGGTGTCGAAGGACTGCTGCGCGTCAAGACCCGGCCTCCGGGCATCGCGCCGCTTGAGGCCAGGCTGGTCGACCAGGTCGTGGCGCTGACGCTGGTGCGCAAGGCCGGTTGCTCCAACGCTCGGGCCAAACATTTATGTTTGGATGTCGTGCAGTATCGTTAATCTCCAAGCGGCTTTAAATGGGGCAACGTAAGTCCGTCAACAAACAACGGAGTACGTCAATGTCCCAATCCACTCACACCATGCATGCGCTGATCTTGGGTCAGTTCAAACAGCCCTTCAGGCTCTCGGAAGTCTCGCGGCCCGTTCCTGGCGACGGCGAGGTTCTCGTCAGGGTCAGAGCGAGCGGCGTCAATCCTCTCGACACTAAGATCCGCGCAGGCGCTGCGGCACATGCGAAACATCCGCTTCCGGCGATTCTCGGCATCGACCTTGCCGGCGTCGTCGAGCAGGTTGGTCCGAGTGTCACCGCGTTCAAACGCGGGGACGAGGTCTTTGGCATGACCGGAGGCGTGGGCGGGAACCAAGGTTCGCTGGCCCAGTTCGCAGCAGTCGATGCGCGGCTGCTTGCACCGAAGCCCACGAACCTGTCCATGCGCGAGGCGGCAGCGCTGCCGCTGGTCTTCATCACCGCATGGGAGGGCCTTGTCGATCGTGCCAAGGTTTCGGCAGGTCAGAAGGTCCTGGTCCAGGGCGGTGCGGGCGGCGTCGGTCATGTTGCGATCCAGATCGCGAAGGCGTTCGGCGCCGAGGTGTACGCCACTGACGCAGCCGCGAAGAAGCCGTTGATCGAGCGCCTGGGAGCGGTCGCGATCGATTATCGCGAGAAGACGGTGGAGCAATATGTCGCCGAATACACGGACGGTCGCGGCTTTGATGTCGTCTACGACACCGGCGGCGGGACGGTGCTGGACGCGTCATTCGCCTCCGTCAAGCGGTTTGGCCATGTCGTCAGTTCCCTCGGTTGGGGTAGTCACGCACTGGCGCCACTGTCGTTCAAGGCGGCGACTATTCGGGCGTGTTCACGCTTCTTCCGCTGCTGACAGGCATTGGCCGTGAACACCACGGCGAGATCATGCGGGAGGCCGCGCGGCTGGCCGAGGCTGGCAAGCTTGTCCCGATCGTCGACCCGCGTCTCTTCACACTCGAAACAGCGAGCGACGCCTACGCTGCCATCGAAGATGGCAATGCCCAGGGCAAGCTGGTCGTCGACATAGACGTCTGATGCGGAACGTCGAAGCGGGCTGTTCCGGGACCGTGACAGCCTCCCAGACGACGTCTCCGTTCACGGATCCCAAGAACCTAAAAGGAAAACATCATGCCATATATTCGCGTTACGTTGGTCGACAACGTCTTCTCCGCCGAGGAGAAGCATGAAATGGCCAAGGCCCTCACAGACGTCATGGTTCGCTTCGAAGGTTCCGAGGCGTTTCGCGAAGTAGTGTGGGTCTTGATCGAGGAACTCCACACCGATGGCTGGCACATTGGCGGACGCCCGTTCGAAGGTCCGAAGTCTCTGATGGGCATGCTCGAACGAAGCAAGACGGTTTACGAGTCGATTGACGGAAATCCCGCGACGCGGGAGGAATTTGCTCGGTTGGCCCCACCCATATCTGCGTGACGGGCGGCGTGGATGCTCAAGAATCCCACGATTCGAGCCGGCGCTTGCATTCCCGGCTCGAATATATCGCGCCTCCCATGGCGCCCCGCCTCGATCTGCTGCATATGAAATCGCATGAAGATGGCGATCTTCGTGAGAATCCATGCGAGCACGTTTGAGTATCAAGGATGGAATGGAGCGATCTAAAGATATTTCTGGCTATTTCCCGCGAGGGCACTTTGGGCGCAGCAGCGCGCCGACTTGGGCAGACGCAGCCGACAATGGGTCGGCGATTGCGCGCGCTGGAAGAGGCTGTCGGCCATACGCTTTTCCAACGCAACTCCGACGGTTTTGTTCTGACCGACGAAGGTCAAGCGGTGCTCGGCCATGCCGAAAAGATCGAGGAAGAGGCGCTCGCCTTCGAGCGGCGGCTTGCCGGCGCCGAGGCGCATCTCGAGGGCAACTTGCGCGTTTCGTCGTCGGATTGGTTTGGTCACATCATGCTGGCTCCCGTTCTAGCCGAGTTTGGCCGCCGGCATCCGAAGCTATGCGTGGAGTTGCTCACCGACGCGCGCCTCTACAGCCTTCCCCGGCGAGAGGCCGATCTGGTGTTTCGGATTACCCCATTCAGCGATGTGGAAGTGATCTCGCGTCGACTGATGCACATTCCCTATGCGCTCTACGCACCAGCAGGCATGGCCTCCCCGTTGCTGGGAGACGGTGCGGGCGCGCGTTTGATCACCATGGATATGGCATACGCAGAAATGCCCGACGCAGTGTGGCTTAAACAGAAGCTGCCTAACGCTGAAGTCTGCCTGCGCAGCAACAATCGCGAGGTCCAGGCGCAGCTTTGTGCGCAGGGCGCCGGGCTTGCGGTTTTGCCGAGGCCACTGGGCGACCGCACGCCTGGGCTCGCAGCGATAGACATCGGCGAAACGCCACCCGGCCGGGATACCCATGTGGGCTACCACCGGGACTTACGGCGGCTCGCACGGTTACGAGCCTTGCTCGACCTAGTCATAGAGCGGCTCGCAAATTGATCTCTCGTCGATTCCATTCAGTGCACGTCGATGTCGTCGCGTCGAAGCGACGTTCTTGCGCGGCCTGTTCGAACCGGCGCAGGCGCTTCACGTCGCGCAGAGGGGGAGCGCCAAACAGACGCCGGAACTCACGATTGAATTGCGTCGCGCTTTCGCAGCCCAATTGAAATGCCGAGACGTTCCCCTCGATGCCCGCCGACGTTGTTCTGCCAGGGTTCGCGTGCGTCGGCGACGAGCTGCTGGTCCGGGTGGACATCGAGGCATTGCCGTAGGGTGATGTGCTACGCCTGGTCGATGTTCTGGACGTTGTACGCGACGCGTTGCGCTTCGCCCAAAAGCTGCTGCGTGCGCTGGACAGACTGCTGGAACTGTAGAGAGACGAGAACGGCAGGTTCGTAAAGCTAGTCTAGTTATTCGAGATCGGCGTCAATGCGAACGATCAGCCCGGCGGCATTAACCGAGATGTCAAGAAGGCCGGTCTCGTGACCAAAGTCTCCGGTGAAATTGACCCGCACGCGCGCTTGGCCGGCGCCGATGCCGTCGATCGAGAGGAAGCGGGTGACCGTGTGATAGCCTACGAAATACCGCTCGATGTAATCGCGGACGCCGGCATGACCGTCGAATCGGTGGCCGGTCGACGGGTCGTCGATCACCGCATCTGGCGTGAACAAGGTCACCGCCGCGTCGGCGTCGAACGCGTTGGTTGCCGCGATCAGCGCATCTGCCGCTTTGCGCAAGGTGTTGGCGGTCATCGCTTTAGCTCCCGTGCTGCCAGCTCTTGAAGACGAATTCGAGGCTGCAACCGTCCAGGTCTCTGACCTGCGCCGCATAGTAGCGGGGATCGTAGTGCAGCTGCGGTCCCTGTGCGTTGATCTTGGTCGCACCGGCCGCCAAAGCTTCGGCATGGGAGGCATTCACCATCGCTTCAGAATCGGCGGCGAAACCGACATGCACCGCGCCGGGTGCTGCCGAGCCCTCCCTCAGCCAGAAGAACATCCGGCCCTTGGCGCCGAAGCCCTTGAGGTCGGGATGCCCCGCCGGTCCGTCCTTACCGTCGTAGTCGAGGCGGTCGGTGACCCCGAGCATAGGAAGTGGCCTTTCGCAAAAGGCGATCGACCGCGCCGTATCATTTACTGTCAGGAGCACATGATCGAGCATGTGAGCTTCCTCAAATCATGTAGCCGCCGCCAATTTCGATGTTCTGGGCGTTGATCCAGCGGTTCTCGTCTGACAGCAGGCTGGCGACCATGCAGCCGACATCGTCCGGTTCGCCGACGCGACCGAGCGCAGTCTGCCCGGCGAGTAGCGCCTCGAATTCTTCGCTTAGCCCACCGCCAAGCTCGGTGCGGATGGGCCCCGGCGCGATCGAGTTGGCACGGATGCGGCGCTCGCCGAATTCCTTGGCCATGTAGCGCGTCAGCACCTCGAGGCCGCCCTTGAAGGAGGCGTAGGGCGCAACGCCGGCGGTCGCGACGCGGCTGGTTGCGCTGGTGACGTTCACGATCTGACCGCCATCGGCGATCAGGGGAAGCAGGGCCTGCGTGAGAAAGAATGGCCCCTTGAGATGCACGCGGAACAGTCCATCGAACTGCTCTTCGGTCACCGAGGCGATGGGGTTATAGAGCCCGTACCCCGCATTGTTGACGAGGAAATCGAAGGTCTTTCTGTTCCAGGTCCTTGCCAGCGCTTCGCCGACTGCGTCGCGAAACGCAAGGAACGCCGAACTGTCGCTGACGTCCAGCTTTATGGCGACTGCCTTGCCGCCATCCGCTACGATCGCCTTGCCGACCTTCGCTGCCGCATCCGGATTGCTGTTGTAAGTCAGGATGACACCCATGCTGCGCCTGGCGCACTGGATCGCGACGCTGGCGCCGAGGCCGCGGCTGCCGCCTGTGATGATGACGATGCTCATTTGGTGCTCCTTGGATTTGCTGACCAGGTGATAGGCGCGGGGGATCGCGGCCGCTCGCACGATCCTACTCGGATCTTGCCTATTTCTGCTTCCCTGTTGATCGGCGTGCACCGCTGTGAAACAACGATGCCCATGGGCACGCAGCTTCAGGAACTCAGGCAGCTGGCTTCTCGCGCGGAAAACCGCCGCACGGAGACGGGCATTCCGCGTGTCGCCATGGTTCAGGGCGACATACCGGAACATCAGCTTGCCGCCGTCTACGATCCCATGGTCAATCTGATCCTGAGAGGGTCGAAGACGATGACGGTCGGCGATCGGACGTTTCGCTACGATCCCGCGACCTATTTCGTGATGTCGGTCGATCTGCCGGCGGTTGGCTCCGTGCACCCATCTGAAAACGGAGAACCCTATCTGGCGATCAGCCTGACTCTGGAGCCGGCGATCGTCGCCAACCTGCTGGCCGACCTGCCCAAACCTGCTGGAGGTGAGCTCTACAGACCCGGCTTCTCCGTCGCGCCGGTCACACCGGACCTGCTCGACTGCTGGCTTCGCATGCTGCGCTTGATGGAGCGTCCGAACGAGATCGCAGCCCTGGCGCCTGCCTACGAGCGCGAGATCCTCTTCCGCGTGATGCAGGGGCCGCTCGGCTGGATGCTGCGTGATGTCGCCACGCCTGACACTGCTCTCTCGCGGATCGGGATCGCCATCCAGTGGATCAGGGAGAACTTCGCCAAGCCGTTGCGCGTCGAGGCTTTAGCGGAGATGGCGGCTCTCAGTGTTTCCGCGTTCCACCGCCATTTCAAGGCCGTGACGGCGCTCAGCCCGCTGCAGTACCAAAAGCACGTGCGCTTGCTACACGCCCGATCCCTGCTCATTGCCGGAGAAGGCAACGCCACGTCCGTCGCGTTCGGTGTGGGTTACGAAAGCCCAAACCAGTTCAGCCGCGAATATGCTCGTCAGTTCGGGTTGCCGCCGTCGAGAGATGTGGCGCGATTGCGCCAGAGAGGCCCACGCAACGCCGAACATTTGCTGGCGATCAGCAATGGATGAATGTCGCGGGGCGAACTCGCGGACGACGAAGGACTACACCGTAGGCAGGGCTTCAATTCAATCCTGCTCCGACGTGGAGATGATATCCTTGTCGAGTCACATTCTTTTTTCTGACACGCAAAGGGTGAGCGATAGGGGAGGGCACAGCAGGCCTCACAACGCGACCTTCACTTCGCGCGCCTGGCCAAGCGGTTGTTTGAAGGTGAAGGACGTTCACGCGCCGGGGATGGCGGACCGAGCCGTGACGGTATAATTCCGGGAGGAATCGTGGGCGGCGTAGTCTGGCGTAGAGGCGGCGGTGCGGGCCAAGGAGTGATGTCGCCGCCGCGCCTGCCGATAGATGGCGGAACCATAATTTCCGCGATATGCCAGAAAAAACCAATGATTTCAAAAGCCGGTACTTTTGGCGGTCTATATGACGGTATGCAGAAGCGAATTCAAGTTCTTAAGTTAACGATTGATAATCGAGTGGGAGTGACGAGGAGTACTGCGGAGTAGAAGAGGATAGAGCAGCACGTTTAAGGCGATGTTGGCTCGGCGATAATAGTCAATAGTCCCAGCCCCCGGCCACCCGGCGACGGCATAGACGAAGCATCTGGCCGATCGGCGAATGTCTGGAACGAACGTCCCACAGAGAAGGGTGGAGCAGCCTAGCCTTGCTGGGTTTGACACCCGGGGTCCGCGGCAACTGCCACCGGCGAGGCGTTGCATCTGCCGGCCACGTATCCTTTCGCTGGGTTCATCCGTCTTAGCTGTTCATGGGCACGGTCATCCTTGACATCGCCCTCCTGGACGAATTGGAGCGTGACAAATGAACAGCAAGCAGAGCCTAGCGAACAAGATACACTACGAAACGCTCGCGGAGGCTTTTCGCAGCGGTCGAGAATCGCCACAGGAAGCATCCGAGTGGTCCGTTTTGACGGCAGAACCGGGCGGCGTCGATTACGTCGAGACGAAGGTCGGCGACAAGACCGCGCTGTGGGTTCAGCCAAAAACGGCGGCCAAAGACCGGGTCATGCTTTACCTGCACGGCGGTGGCTATGTCGGCGGATCGATCTGGACCCATCGCAAGATGGTCGGACACCTTGCTAAGGCGATCGGCTGTTACGCTCTGCTCGCTACGTACGACTACGTTTTCCAGAGCAAGTTTCCGCGCCAAATCGAGCAGGCCGTGACCGCGTTCGAATGGCTTGCCGAGCAGGGTGTCGCGCCGAAGCACACCATAGCTGCAGGCGATTCCGCTGGTGCTGGCCTGATCGTTGCGGCGGCGATGAAACTCCGCGATGCGGGACGGCCGCTGCCGGCCGCGATCCTCAGCATCTCTGGCTGGTATGATCTGTCGGCGAGCGGGCACTCCTACGAAAGCAACCGCGAGAAGGACGCCTTCTTCCAGAAGGCGGTCGTGGATATGCTGGTATCGCAAGTCCTTGCAGGGACCGATCCCCGGCATCCACTCGCCAGCCCGATCTTTGCCGATCTGAAGGGCCTGCCGCCGATCTATCTGCAAGTGGGTGGAGACGAAACCCTGCTCGACGACAGCCGAGCGCTCGCCGACCGCGCGAAAGCCGCCGGCGTCGAGATGCGCTTAGACGTATTTCCGGGGATGCTGCACTCGTTCCAGATGATGGCCGGCCGCGCTCCCGAAGCCGACGACGCGATCGCGCGGTTGGCACAATGGGTTCGCCCCAAGCTTGGTCTGGCCGCAACCGCAGCAACACGCGCTGAAGGTCAGGAGGTCGCATGACTGGCAAATTGAAACCAAGATGTGGCAGCTGAAGGACATGCCCGAGCGACCGACCGGCCTGTTCGACGCGCGATATCGCGCCTTCCTCGAGACGGTGTCAGGCGCCCGCGCCCAACTGCATCGCTACTGCGCCCGCATGACGGGCTCACGCCTCGACGGTGAGGATCTCGTGCAGGAGACGCTGTTCGAGGCCTACACGAAGATTGAGACCCTCGACGATGCCCGCCGGCTGAAGCCCTGGCTGTTTCGCATCGCTCACAATCGCTGCATCGACTTTCTGAGGCGACGCGATGTGCGCGAGCGCGCGGAGCACGCCTATTCGGACGACATCGGCGTTGTCTCTGCAGAGCCGGCAGCGACCGATGCACGCCGCGCCATCGAACGGCTGGTTGGCCGCTTGCCGCCCAAGGAGCGCGCCTGCATCCTCTTGAAGGACGTGTTCGACTATTCGCTGGAAGAGACCGCAGAACTCGTGGACTCGACGGTTGGGGGCGTCAAAGCCGCGCTCTCCCGCGGACGGGCGAAGCTCGCCGACTTGCCCGCTGAACCTGCCGGTGAACCGAACCGTCCGCTTGATCCCGACACCGCGCGGCTCTTGCAGCGCTATGTTGACCTCTTCAACCGCCATGACTGGGATGGCGTGCGGAGCCTGACCAGCGCCGATGCTCGGTTGCGGGTCGCCGACTGCTTCGACGGCCTGCTCAGAAGTTCTCCCTATTTCGTCGAATACGAGCGAAACCCGGAGACGTGGACCATGGAGTTGGGGGCGATCGACGGAGAGCCTGTCCTGATCGTGCTCTTCCAGCGAGGCGACCGGTGGCAGGTCGCGTGGCCGGTTCGTGTCCATGTCGCCGGTCGCGTCATCGATCGCATCGAAGATTATTATGCCTGTCCATGGATGTTGGAAAACGCCGCGGAATCCGACCTGAAACTCATGACTGGGCGGGCCGTTTTGGGAAGAGCATAAGGCGACGATTTCTCACTTCTGGCCTGGCGGAGTTACGATGGTGCGTCCTCAACGAAAAATCGTGGCGTGCCTCGGGTCGAGCAGCACGGCGGGCAAGCGCCAGGCATTCGATTGGATGGCGGAGCTCCGCCGGCGGCCGGGCAACGGGCAATTTGAGTTCCGGAATTTTGGCGTCGGCGGCGACTTGGCGTACAATGCGCTGCAGCGGTTGCCGGATGTGCTCGCCTGCCGTCCCGACAAGGTCATCGTCTGGGTCGGCGGGAATGATGTTCTCACGCTCGTGTCACGCAAAGTGCGGCGGTTCTTTGCGTTTTGGAAGCGTCTGCCCCGCACGCCTTCGCCCGATTGGTTCCACGAGAATCTGGCCGAGATAGCACGCAGGCTGAAGCGCGAGACGGCGGCGGACATCGGCCTTTGCTCGCTCCCTCCGATAGGAGAAGCGCCGGATTCGGACGATCCGTTCCAGAGCGAGCTCAACCGGCGGATCAAGGAATATTCTGCGATCGTGGCGGCCATCGCGCACGAGGAACGCTGCGGCTATGTCCCGCTCCATGAGGCGCTCACCGAGGAAGTTCGCGCCTCGCCTGGCCGGGCCTACACGGCGTTCAACTTTCTTCCATTCTATCGCGATGCTTTTCGCGTACTGGTGCTGCGGCAGCGTCCGGATGATGTCGCCCGCGTAAATGGCTGGCTATTTCACACCGACGGCGTGCACTTGAACAGCCGGGCAGGGCTGATCGTGGCGGATCGCCTACAGAAGTTCATTGAGGCCTGAGCCTGAGCGGCAGGGCCGTATCCGATTTGCGCACCTATCTGAATGTCTTATCGCGCAGGCTGGCGGCCGGTTTATCGACCTAGCAACATCGCCACGCGCGATGCCAAAAGTTTAACGACGAACCCTAGAGGATAACCGCGGTGGCTCGGCACGTCGTCAGGAATGACATCGCTGTCCGACTTGAACTTAGTGCAAATCCGCAGCTGCAGTGGCGGGAGTTCTCCGTGAAACCGCGCTCTGTATGCCGAGACCCAATGCGGACCTCTATCGAAGTTCATTAACATCGCTGAATTGCAGCACATGGCGATGACCCTATTCGTGGCTGAAGTTTCCTTAAGCTTGTAACCCCTCAGCAATTCGGCCCCCTTGGAGCACTCGATGCGGTCCTTTCGATAGAGGATGTATGCGGTGCCGCCATCGGGATCGCGTATGGCGCCAGCACCTGGCAAAGCTTCGATCTGATCAGCTCCCTTCCGGCAGTCGTCGCAGTAGCAGGCACTGCTCACGATCGGCCTGCCAAAGGCTTTGAGTTCGACGCCACCGCAAGAGCAAGTTGCGGTCATGATAGGTGAGTGCGTCATCTGCTGGTGATCATCATGCGATTGCCCTCGCTGTCCCGAAACTCCGCGATCGTGCGCCCCGGTTGCCATGGCGCGGGGCGCGGTTCTGCTATGATCTCGGCGCCTCGCGATTTGAGTCTCTGAACGGTGACTTCGATTTCGTTGTCAACCAGCACGAGGACGGGGCCCTCAGATGGTGTTTCGTCCTTGCGCCTTAAGAAGTGGAGGGTGGTTTCGGCACCTGGAAATCCGAGTTCGATCCATCGCCACCCATCATTGCCCATTGGCTGATCGGCGACGACGCGGCAGTTCAGGTGATCGATGTAGAACGCCTTGGCGCGTTCCTGGTCGAACACCGGAAGCTCCGCGAACTGGATGTGCATTGTCGATCTCTCCCTATTGCATCTCGGTCCAAATCAAACTAGACGGTCCAGTACCCATGAGTCAATCGGCAGCGGACACGCCAGGAGCATGACCACGACGCGTTCAGCAGGTGCTACAGAAGAACTCGAACCGCACGGACGGTCGGCGAAAAAGCGCCGGGCCATCCTCGAGGCGGCGACAGAAGTGTTTCTGCAAAAGGGCTATCTGGCCACCAATATGGACGAGATCGCGGCGCTTGCGGCGGTGTCGAAACAGACCGTCTACAAGAATTTTCCGAACAAGGAGATGCTGTTCGTGGAGATCGTGAGCAGCTTGACCAATCGAGCCAGCGATAGGGTCCACAGTAAAATGCCCGAACTCGCCGAGGGCGAAGATATTGCCGAATATCTTCGGCGCTATGCGTACCGACAGCTTACCACCGTGCTCACGCCGCGCGTCATGCAGCTACGCCGTCTGGTGATCGGTGAGGTCGGCCGCTTCCCGGAACTGGCAAAGGCGCTCTTCGATGGCGGACCCGGGCGCGCAATGACGGCGATGGCAGTGTTGTTCGAGCGCTTGGCTGATCGCGGCCTGCTTGCGATCGATGATCCGGCCGTCGCCGCTTCCCAGTTCAATTGGTTGATTATGGGCGAGCCATTGAACAGGGCCATGCTGTTGGGTGACGAGTCGATTCCGAAACCGGCGAAGCTTCGACGGCACGCCGCGGCCGGCGTACGGGTGTTCCTTGCGTCATACGGCAAGTGAGGCACGCCACGGCGACGAGCGAATGCCGGGCGCAACCGTGCGGACCGCTCGGCCGTGTTTGACGGTCCTTTTTTTGGTCCCCAGTGGGTCGCGGCTTGTTGCGGCGCGGCTGTCGAAAATAGACCGATTGTTGTCGATAGTCGCCGAAACCGAGCCGATCCCGAATCGCCGAAATTCCCTTTTGAAATCAAGAGCGCAGATTTCTGACGGATCGCAGAGTCGGTTCTTTAGGGCGTGCAGAAAAGTTTGTGCTACCGCGTCAACGCGTTACGATGGCTCAAAACGATCGAGTGGGAGTGAGGGGAGCGTAGTTTCGGACACTGCGGGAAACTGTGTCGTAGTGTAGGCGGCTCACACATCTCGATAGATACCGAGTAATGTCCGCTTGTGGTGCCGTTCACGCTTTTGGATTGGTCAGGGCTGGGCGTGCCATCACCTGCTCTCATCGAAGTAGGCATGATGATGCCCCGGGGACTGCAATCAAGGCCCTGAATTCAATGCATTTCCCTTTCGATAGACATCTCGATCCCCACTGCGTCCCTTATTGAAAAGGCAGCCGCAGCCTCATGGTGTGTGCCCACACAATCTTCATTCGAGCTTGGTCGGTATGGACCGCGAAAGATGCGGGGCTGCATCCCTTGACCAATCTCATGCTATTCCCTATATAATCGAGTATGTACTCACTCAATGTCGTTGGACGGAAATATGGCGCGTCCCCTCAGTGAAGAAAAGCGACAGGCACTGCTCGATGCAGCGGCCGAGTTCGTCGCCAGCCTGGGCACAGGCGCGTCCACGGCCAAGATCGCAAAGGCTGCTGGCGTGTCTGAGGGAACGCTGTTCACTTACTTTCCAACCAAGGACGATCTGCTCAACCAGCTCTTTCTCGAGATCGAGGCCGACTTGGTAGAGATGATGCTGGCGCCATATCCGGCGGACGCCTCCCCCAAAGACCGACTATTCGCGGTCTGGAACCGTCTGATTGACTGGGGACTGGCTCACGCCACGGCGCGCAAGGCCCTTCGTCAGTTGAAGGTCTCGGATCGCGTGACAGCGGAAAGCCGGAACCGGTGTCACGCCATGCAGCGGGATGCGCGGACGATGGTGGAGGAGTGTCTCGCCGGCCATGCCGCGCCTGACAGGATCGCCTTCTACATCGATACCATTCTCTTCGACTTGGCCGACATCAGCATCAACGCGGTCACAGCCAAACCTCAGGAAAGTGACGCCATCCGGCAGGCCGGGTTCGACCTTTTCTGGAAGGGGTCTGCCGCCTGAGTTTTAGCCCCTAAATGAGTATGTAGTCACTCATAGATAAGGATCGAAAATGTCGAATTGCAAGGGTTTCACCGAAGCTAACGTTCCCAAGCAGACGGGAAAAAGCTTCATCGTCACAGGCGCCAACGCCGGCGTCGGGTTCGAAATCGCGCGGGTGCTTGCCGCCAGGCGCGCGCGCGTCCTGCTTGGCTGCCGCGAGCAGACCAGGGCGCAGGACGCCATCGCGCGGATCAAGCGGATCACGCCGAATGCCGATCTCGTCTGGTTGCCGCTCGACCTCGGTGACCTGGACAGCGTTCGCACCGCAGCCGAGATCGCGGCGAAGGAGCCACGGATCGATGCGCTCATCAACAATGCCGCGATCATGAATCCGCCGCTGACGCGCACGAAGCAGGGGTTCGAATCGCAGTTCGGCGTCAATCATCTCGGCGTGTTCGCGCTCACCTCGCTGCTCCTGCCCAAACTGGCGGAGACGCCGGGATCGCGGGTGGTCGTGACCTCGAGCATCGCGCATCTGAAGGCCAAGATCGACTGGGACGACCTCAACGCCGACAAGAGCTACATCAAGACCGATCGCTACGGCGGCAGCAAATTGGCGAACGCGCTGTTCTTCTTCGAACTGGATCGTCGCCTGCGCGCGCCGAAGTCGCCCGTCACAGCCATCGGCGTTCACCCTGGCGTCGCCAATACAAGTCTTGGCCGCCACATGGGGATTGTCCAGATCGCAGGCCCAATCGTCGGCCTGCTGCTCAATAGCTCCGACAAGGGCGCGTGGCCGGCACTTTTGGCTGCGACCGGCAAGGTGAAGCCCGGAGGCTATTACGGTCCCACCGGCCTTGGCGGAATCCGCGGTGTAGCCGGCGAAGCAAAGCGCGCGCCGCATGCCGAAGATCCCGCGCTTGCGAAGCGGCTCTGGGACGTCTCCATCGCCATGACCGGCATCGATCCAGGCTTGCCGGCCACCTGACTTCACGGCGACACGGTGCGTCAGGCCCTCGTGTAGGCTTGCTCTGGGGCGCGGATTGGACGAGCCTCGCCCGGGCGACGAAACCTTGCTATAAGAGACATGACGGTACTTTTCCGCTGTTAGCGGAGCGGCTCCCAGCCGCTAAAAATCGGCTCTCAGAGGCAATGGACCTCGATAGATGCCGAAACCATGCGAAAAATATTCAGTGAAAAATCTGTTTAAAATCAACAGCGTAGATTTTTGACAGCCCCCATGTCGGCTTATTGTCATCTAAACTGAGAAATTTCGAGCGAAATCAGATGCTTATGGTCCGTCCGAACAATCGAGTGGGAGTGAGGGGGCGTGCGGTAGAGTAGGTTGGAGTACTGTGGGATATATTCGGAAATTGTTGGTCAACGATAGGAGGCGATAGTTCGCGGGCGATTCTGCAAGAACAAGCAGCCGTTTTGCAGGTCGGCGATAGACCTTCGATTATGTGTAGAGATGCTCAAAGGGATCGATCCACCGCGCCGTTCACAGCACATGCTTTGGATTGGGATCGGAGCGCCGATCAATTCCTCGGACAATAGACATTATGTTCCGTGGATTTGTATCATGGTCTAAGCCCCGGGGCGGGACCAACGAGACGAGCACACAGCCGCCGAGCACAGCGGGGACGGCGCCGTAGCTGAATACGTTCTCGTGCCTCGCATAGTTTCAGAGTGCTCCCGCAATGCGTGGACCGTGCGCATGCCGTGCGCCAGATCCCTGTAGGCTTAAGCGTGCCATGCTTCAGCAGCTTGGCCGACAGCGGACCCGAGTTGGCGAACGGCACAATTTGGTCGTCCTGCTACGCGACGAAGCGGACCACGCCACCATCCACCCGCAAAGCCGCGCCGGTGGTCGCCGAAGCCTGCTCCGAGCATGTGTAGATGATCATGTTGGCCACCTCATCGGTGGTCGCGAAGCGGTGGATGAGGCTCGTCGGACGCATCGCCTGCAGGAAGCCCTGCTCGGCTTCGTGCTGCGTGATTCCATTTGCGTCAGCCTGTTTCGCCATGAAGTTGCCCAGGATCTCAGAGCGGGTAGGTCCCGGCAGGACGGCGTTGACGGTGACGCCCGTGCCCGCGACCGCCTCGGCAAGCCCGCGTGAGACCGCGAGTTGAGCGGTCTTGGTCATGCCATAGTCGAGCATTTCCTTAGGGATGTTGACTGCGGATTCGCTACTTATGAACACGATGCGGCCCCAGCCTTTCGCCACCATCCGCGGCAGGTAATGACGGCTCGCGCGCACGCCACTCATTACGTTCAACTGGAAGAGGTCAAGCCAGTCCTCATCGGGGATATTTGCGATATCCTCGACGCCGTTGTAGCTCCGGATGTGTGCTGTACCGACGTTGTTCACAAGGATATCGGCGTCAGGCGCATGCGCGATCAAGGCCTTTGCCCCCTCCGCTGTCGCAAGATCAGCGGCGATACCCGAGATGTCGCTGCCGGGGAAGGCCTGCCGCATCTGCCGCACCGCCTCATCGACCCGAGCGTTTCCACGGCCGTTGACGACGACCGATGCACCGGCACGTGCCAACCCCTCCGCCGTCGCGCGGCCGATACCGGCGGTGGATCCGGTAACAATGGCCTTGCGGCCTTTGAGTTCGATATTCATCTCATTCATCTCCAAAATTAAACAGGAAGCGCAATCAATCCACTGTCGTCTTCGCTGTTTCCGCCTCCGCTGCGTGGGCGAGGCTTTCGACCCAGTCTTGGTGATACCGATAGAGTGCGCCGGGATGTTTGCGCCCGAGTTCATCGAGGAAGAAGGGGCCCTGCTGCGTTTCCTCGGTCAGCACATGGCAGCCATGGTCCGTAGGCGTGATGACCCAGCCATGGTATGCGCTTGAGCCGGTCTCGTCGCCATCAACTGTCGTCGCCCATGCGAGCCTGCGAAGGGGCTCGCATTCCGTCACGACCAGACTCATCGGAAATCCAACCGTCACACGGCTGTATCGCGTTCCGAGCGCCAGTTCCGGCTCCCCCGTCAGAATCTTGACCTGATCCTCGGCGGGAAAGTAGCTCGACCAATTCTCGGCTTCGACGAGCAGCTTCCAGACCGCTTCAGGCGGCGCCTTCACGTCAATGTCGTTGAGTGCGTAGATGGCCGACGTTTTCGGATCATATCGCTCGGGCCAAGTCACATGGTCGTACATCGATTACTGCTCCTTCTTGAACAAATCCTGGAAGATGAGCTGGCCCCAAGTGCGGGCGCGCGCGTGCACCAGCGCGCCACCCTCGTTGAGCTTTCCCAGCTTGACGGGTGCGAACCCGAGTTGTTTGGCCAAGGCCGCCACGGGAGCGGTCGCGTCCTCGTCGTCGCTCGACAGAAAGACGACACGGTGCCCGCCCTGGACGATCGGATCGGCAGCCAGAGTGGCCGCACCCAGATGATTGAACCCTTTGACGAGCTTGGCGCCGGTGAACGCCTTCGCGACGAAGGCGGAGGACGGGAGACCGTCCAGCTCTTCAGGCACTGGAAACGCGTTCATCGCGTCGATGACTGTCTTGCCTTCCCAGCTCGGCAGAGCCTTCGCAACCTCGCGATGCTCCCCGAACGGGACTGCCAAGATGATTGTGTCGGCCTCGAGTGCATCCCGCAGCGACTTGGCGACTACCGTGGGTCCAATCGCCCGAGCCTGCGGCGCCAACGCCTCGGGCGGTCGGCGGCTCGCGACGGCCACGTCGATGTTTTTACGGGCGAAGGCGTGGGCGAGGGCCTGGCCTATCTTACCGAATCCTACAATTGCGTAGCTCATGATCTTCTCCGATCCGTGTTGGTATTGATTTCCCCGGCCTTCAACGGCGCTGGGTTAGCGCGTCAGAGTTGCGCAAGACCGCCGTCAACGGCGACCTCGCTGGCAGTCATGAAGCTGCTGTCCGACGACGCGAGAAAGGCCGCCGCCGCCCCGATCTCCGCCGGATCGGCCATGCGCTGGAGCGGAGTCATCGAGGCGAAGACCTTCTGGCCCTCCTCGCCTAGCGCTTCCTTCGCTAGCTCGGTCGCAGTGGCCCCGGGCGACAGCACGTTTACCCGGATGCCGGTGCCCTTTAGGTCCTCCGCCCAGGTCCGCGCGAGGTTGCGCACTGCCGCCTTGCTCGCGCTGTAGGCGCTCATCCCCGGGGCGCCCGTGGTGCCAGCGCTCGATCCGGTCAGGATTATCGAACCGCCCTCGCTCATCAGCGGCAGCGCCTTCTGGATCGTGAAGATCGTACCCTTCACATTGGTGTCGAAGGTTTCGTCAATGTGCTCGGCGGTGATCTCGCCGAGCCGAAGCTGGCTTCCCGCCCCGGCATTGGCAAAGACGATGTCGAGGGTTCCACGCTCGGCCTTCACCGCAGCGTAAAGTCGGTCGAGGTCGGTCAGATCGGAGACCGAGCCCTTCACCGCGCGGGCATTGGGCCCGAGGTCGGCCACAGCGGCGTCGAGCGCTTCCTGCCGACGGCCGAAGATGAAAACGAAGGCGCCCTCCTCGATGAAGCGCTTTGCTGCGGCGCGGCCGATGCCGGTAGCGCCGCCGGTGATGACTGCAACCTTCCCTTCAAGCTTTCCCATGACTTATCCTTCCAGGCCTTCGCCTTTGGTTGTGCGGGGACACCCCCGAGAACCTCGAAATGGGTCCGCCGGCGTCAGTTGTTGAGTGCGGAAGCGCGCACATCGGTGGTGCGAAATCGATCCGGCTGGACGACTGACGCCAGCCGCGACGATCGGCGTCCGCCGTTCGGAATTGAGCCGCGCGCGTCGACATAGGCTATGATGACCGCCCGTACTGCTGTTCGATGTGTTAGATACGGGCTTTGGAAGGCGCACCGCGCGGTGCCGGATTGCACCATGATCGACTGGGATGACGTTCGCTACTTTCTTGCCGTCGCGCGCGGAGGCTCGGTGCGGGCCGCCGCCGAGCGCCTCGGTGTGAACCACTCGACCGTGCTGCGACGTGTCGCCCAGCTCGAGGAACGCCTCGGGGTGCACATGTTCGAAAAGCTGCCTTCGGGCTACCGCCTGACGACTGCGGGCGAGGAGGTCCTCGAGTTCGCGGACCAGATGGAAGTGTCGTCGCACCTGCTGGAGACGCGCGTCTTCGGGCGCGACCAGAGCGTGCGCGGGCTTCTGCGGGTGACGCTGGCACCGCCCCTCGCGACACACCTGCTCATGCCGGACTTCGCCGACTTCGCGCGTCTGCATCCGGACATCGAGATGGAAATCTTGTCGTCCGGCGAGCTGGCAAATCTGACCAACCGAGAGGCCGACGTCGCGATCCGCGTCGTCTACGACCGCAAAACCCTGCCGCTCAATCTTCACGGCCTGAAGGGACCGGAGCTGTTCGGCGGCGTCTATATGTCCTGCGATCGACTAGCCGCGTGGCGTGCGGGCGCACCTGATCCCATCCGGTGGATCGTCATAAGCATTCATGGAATTCCGGAATGGGCCAGCGAGGGTGAGGTTCGCACCACGGCGGTTCCCTTCAGGACCACGGACGCCGAGGCGCAGATCGTTGCTGTACGGCAAGGGCTCGGGATCACGACACTGCCCTGCTTCGTCGGCGATGCCGACCCCCTGCTGGCGAGGGTGCCGGGCACCGACCTGCACATGTACGGAACGCTCTGGCTTCTCACACAGGGGGAGACACGCAAGACGAAGCGCGTACGGCTCTTCACGGAGTTCGTATCCCGCAGGCTCGCCGCGTACGCGCCGCTTCTCGCGGGGCTGTCCATATCGCGCGACTGACGCCTGGCAGGTCGCCGATGGCGCTGTCTCGAGCGGTCGGCGGCCGTCAGAAAGAAATCGACCGATTGATACCGATAGTCGCCAAAACGAGCAAATCGTGGACCGTCGAAATTGGTGTTTGAAATCAAGAGCGCAAATTTCTGACGGATCGCAAGAGGGTTCTTCGTCATGCGCAAAGGATTTGCGATAGCCAAATCAGCGAGTTACCATAGCTATGAACCATCGAGTGGGAATGAGGGGGAGTCTTAGCGAGCTGCCGAGAGCAGAGTGGCGGAAGCGATAATACCCCGGCAGATGTAGGCGATTGTCCTTGCATGGTGGCCTCTAGTCCCTCAAGGCGACGAGAAGGGCCATTCTCGGCGTTGAAAAACAATTGCTCTTTGAAGACTGTGGCGCGTACAGCTATTTCGAAATCCCATGATTGGTATGAGAAGCTTTGCCCGAGCACCGCGCCGCACGAATGATGACGCGCAGCGCAACCAAATTGGGGAGGATTCAAAATATTAGTATGCGATGTTTGATTGTCACGGCTCATCCACTCAATCCAAGCCTTTGCCAAACGCTTTCGAACGCAGCTATCGACACCCTGGTGGATGCGAAGCACCAGTGCCGACATGTTGATCTGTATCGATCTGGCTTCTTCCCGGCTCTTACACCGGCGGAGCGCGCGAGCTACTATTCCGGATTCGAGACCACAGAGGTAGCTAAAGAGATTGAGGATCTTCTCTGGGCCGAGACTATCGTCTTGATTTTTCCCACGTGGTGGTTCGGACCTCCAGCTATATTGAAGGGCTGGTTCGACAGGGTATGGGTGCCTGGTATTGCATACGATCACGCAGCCGATCTTGGTGCCATACAACCGCGACTTCACCAGTTAAGGAAGGTGGTTGCAATAACAACTTTGGGCTCACCTTGGTGGGTCGATTGGCTGATCCTCAGGCGGCCAATGCGGCGTGTTCTCAAGACAGCTATTCTGAATACCTGTGCTCCTCAAGCCTCGCTTACGTTCCTTTCATTTTACAAGGTTGAAAGTCTGCCTAGGCAAGGCGTCGATGCTGCGATAAATCGCATTAGATCAATGCTACAGCGTCTATAGCTAAGCCCCGTCACAATGCTCCTTTTCCTTGAAGGGCGCACGTAGAGCAATGCCCGTGGGGACAGCGCGGCTCGTGACCGCTGCCCTTATCGGTATGTACGCGCATCACCATCGGTAGATGGCAGCACCGCGGATATCTACCGTCACGACATGGCATTCCTGGGCGCAGCCGCCACCGGCATCATCAACGAGGTGCGCGGCATCAACCGCGTCGTCTATGACGTGACGAGCAAACCGCCAGGCACAATCGAGTGGGAGTGAGGGAAACGGCGATGATAGGCGGCTCTAGCGTAGAATTTCGCAGAAAAACAATGATTTGCGGGCAGAGAAGACTGCTAGCCAGGGCACATTATCAATGGAATTGACAAACCTATCAAATCATTGAAATCGTTAAGTTTATCGGAGCGCCTGGCGCGGCTCGCAGCTTGTAGCAGATCACTCTGACGGTACTTTGACGGTACTTTTCGTATCCGACAGAGCATTCTAAAAAGTACCGTCATTCGTTTTTGGGATTTGACGGTACTTTTCTGTGCGTCAACGCTTTGAAATATAACGAAAATTGCCCGTACCATGACATTTCTGCGCTGACGGAACTTTAGTTATCGACATACATAGTTTCAGCTTTGGCTGCGGTACCGATCGATGTTCCGGACCCGATAGCATATCGTCGGATGGCACCGTCGCATCACCTATCAAATGTTGTCCCGACTGCTGCCGGATCTGCGATGGAGAGAAGCGTCGACCGCATCCAGGCGGGAGCTTGGACCGCGGTAGATGCGAGCGTCTTTTTGTCGTTGGGAGAAAGATGAGGTGCCGCGATCTGTGCAAGCTCGGCCGCGCGCGCCGGCCCAATATGACGAAGCGCCTGGACGACGGTCCCGGCCAAGCTGCCCGGAGCAATCAAATGCTTATCCGCCCGCGTGGTCGTTGCCACCGTGCGCGGCGATGAACATGGCGACGGCCGACCGGCAATAGGATTCGATTTCGTTGTCGTCCTCTGCTCTCGCCTCATCGAAGCGTGCGATAATCAGGAGATCGGATCCTTTGAAAAGCGCGGCAAACAAGCGGGCGGACCGGAGAGGATCGGGCACGTTCAGAACCGCCTTCGCGTGCAGCTGGCGCAACAGGGCCTCGATTTGGGCGATGACATGGGCGGGGCCGGCTTCGTAATGGAGCTTGCTTAACGACTTTTGATTCGTCTTGTCGGCCATGACCATGGCTTCGACACTGCGGACGTCTGATCTCAACAGCGTGCGAAGCAGTGATGATCCCACCGCCATGAGCTGATCGTCGACCGAACCGTCGACGCCTTCAAGAAGGGCCTGTGGTGCAAACAACTGATGGCAGCCGGCCGCGATGGCCGCGCTGAACAGCGCCTCCTTGTTCTCGAAGTGCCGATAGATGCTGAGCTTGGATATCTTCGCCCGCTGGGCGACCTTGTCCAATGTCGTCGCTTGAAAACCCAATTCCACAAAGAGTTCGCAAGCGGCGTCGAGTATCGTTTGGCCAAGCGCCTCGTTGGCGGGCCGGCCGCGCCGGCCCTGGCTGTTTTCGGTCACGACAATTCCAGTCCTTGACAGTATCCTAATTCTTGAATTACGATACCATGTAGTTTCCGAAATGTGCAAGCTAGCGGGTGGATTTCAACCTGTCCTCCAAATCAAGTTTCCCCGGGCCGCCCGGCGATATCGAATGCGGCATTGTCCGGCCGGCCAACACAGTGATGGGCGACTTTCTCGCCGATGCCGAAGCCCTGCTCGCTGCCCGTCTCGAGCGCGTATCGCTGGACGATATTTCGCGCCAGGCCCAGCCCACTCCCCTCCATCAACAACACGGAGCCCATCACCATGGATGACGTCATCATCATCGGCGGCAGCTTTGCCGGTCTCGCCGGCGCCCTGCAGCTCGGCCGTGCCCGCCGCAAGGTCACAGTTCTCGATACCGGCCTGCCGCGCAATCGCTTCGCCGGCCACTCGCATGGCCTGCTCGGTCACGATCACAAGCCACCGCTGGACATCCTGGCCGAGGCGCGGCAGCAGCTGGCGCGTTATCCCACGATCAGGCTGGTCAGTGCCCGGGCCGACAGCGTCTCCGGCGCCATCGACGATTTCTCCGTCCTCACTGGCGATGGCGAAAGCCTTGGGGCGCGGCGCCTGATCCTGAGCTATGGCGTCGCCGACCAGATGCCTGATGTTCCGGGCTTTGCCGAAAGCTGGGGCACGTCCATCGTACCCTGCCCCTATTGCGACGGCTTTGAAGCCGCCGGCCAGCATTGGGGCCTCGTCTGGTCCGGCCCGCAGTCGCACAATTATGTCAGGCTGTACCACGATTGGACCGACACGTTGACGCTCTTCGCCGATGGTCACGACATTCCACCCGATATCCGGGCCGATCTGGCGCGCCGCAACATACCTGTCGTCGATGGCCGGATCACCGAGATCGCCCATCACGGGGGCCATATCGCCACCGTCAATCTCGATACCGGCCGCAATGTCGCGGTCGACATCCTGTTCGCCCATCCGCGCAACAAGCCGTCCGCAAGCCTGCATGAATCACTGGGCCTCGCCACGGTCGATACGCCCCTCGGCATCGCCCTCAAGGTCGACGAGCGCCGCGAAACTAGCATTCCCGGCATCTACGCCGCCGGCGACCTCGCCAACCCCTCATGGCCTCGGTCACCCTGGCAACATCGCATGGCGCGACGGCGGGTATCTCCGCCCAGCAGTCGATGCTGGTTTGAGAGCACAGATTCCCTTCTCCGGTTGCCGCGGGCTATCATATTCTGAAGGTTGCGGGCCGGTGCCACGGAACGCGGGGCCCCTCTCCCCTGAGGGACGTCTTTGGCCGGTCAGCCGTCTCGAAGGGGCAGTTGAGCAAAACGATTCCTAGGCTCAGGCCGGTCCGCAAACGGTCCCAAAAAGACCCACAGGCTTTCCACAGGTTATTCAACCTCCCCCGGCCCCCTCCGGGAAGAAGTTCAGCAAGTGGAGGGCGCGACATTGCACCTTGAACCGTGCTGTCGCGTCCTCGGAGCGGGTGGGTCTTGAGGTGTCCAGTTTATGCTGCCGGGAGTGTCCAGTTTGCACTGCCAGCGGTATCCAGTTCACCTACAAACGGAGAGGGATGGCGCTTGGATGACGCTGCCGCGGCGGGTCGCGTTGTGGCGCGCTGTGCTATGAAAGTTAGTGACGGTACTTTCTTGGTTCGCTGTGAAACCCACCTGAGTTGCCCAAAGTGGGTCGGGAAAAGGCGATCGACTTCGATAGATGCCGAAACCGCACAAAAAATTTTCGTGCTATTTTTCCATTTGAAATCAAGACTGTAACGTTTTGACGGCCCATGGGTCGGCTTCTTGCGCGGCAACGAATAAAAACCTAGCTATATCAATGGCCTAACTAGATTTGGAACAATCGAGTAGGAATGAGCTCAAATTCGGTCCGACGGACGTTAGGGTGTCGGGTGGGTTGTGATCAGGCGGGAACGTACGTCACTCTGATCGCGTCCTCGCCAACCCGGTCGCTGGCCACGAGACGCAGCGGCGGCCGCGGGCCGGCGAAGAATGGCTTGCCGCGACCAAGCACGATGGGACGGAAGTAGAGCCGGTACTCATCGACAAGGCCAAGCTCGGTCAGACTACCCGCAAGCTCCGGTCCGGCGACTTCGATCTCGCCCTCGTGTTCGGCTTTAAGCGCCCTAACGAACCCTTTGAGATCGTCGTCCACCAGCGTCGCGTTCGGCCCGACCGACTTCAGGGTGCGAGAGACGACCCATTTCGGCTGCGCCCGCCAGGCCGCCGCAAAGTCGCGCCCGACCTGGTCCTGTCCTGGCTGACCCTCGTCCCAATAGCGCATTACCTCGTACATGCGCCGGCCGTAGAGGCTGCCGGCGATCCCGCGCACATGGGCGTTGAAGTGGCGATGGAGCGCCTCGCCCGGCATCGGCAGCCCGGGCCCGCCCTCGGCGCCAGCGACATAGCCGTCGAGCGACTGCATCATTCCGAACACAAGCTTCGCCATGCACAGGCTCCTATCGATCGACGACGATCCGAAGGGATCGCATTCATTTATACCTCGCCCTTACTTCGTCGGTTCGTTGGCTGCACACATTCTCTGACCTGTTCACGTTGGCCGGTAAATCTGCGCCACCGCGGCCCCCGGAAAGGCTTTCGAGCTCACCAGCTTGAGAGACATCGGCGTGGCGAGTTCGGAGAACAGCGGCAGGCCTTTGCCCAGCGCCACGGGGCCACCATCAGGGCGAGCTGGTCGACCAGTCCTTGGGCGACGAGACTGCGGGCGAAGCTCACTCCGCCGTGGGCGATGATCGGCTTGCCCTCTTGGGCTTTCAACTTCGCGACTTCCTCCGCCAAGTCACCGCTCGCCACATAGGCCTCCGCCCAACTTTCACCACCGGGCTGCAATTTCGCCGGCTGGTTGCGGCTGAGGCAACTGCCGTCCGCCAGGTGGCGAGAGGCATGTGAGACGAAGCCGGTGCACGCCGACTGATTTGATTTCCCAAGACCGGATACGGGTCTTTCCGTAACGGCGCCAATCAGCTTATCGATTTTTCTCGGCCTGGTTCTCCTTTCGTCGCACCGAGGCGGGTAAGCAGATTGAGCGTGATCCTGCCGACATCGTTCATGGCGCCTGCGGCTGGCAGCGCGCCGCACCAGGCAACCGAGCTTGCGGAAAAGATCAAGCCGCCTGCTGCGAGCTTTCGCAGGGTCATTTCGGCGCAGCGGCGGGCGATGCGTTGCTTATCCCCGCCCTCATACCAGCGCGTCGGATCCTGGAAGAAGCTGTCGGGAAATCCCGTCGCCCGCGCGATCACGACGGTGTCAGCGGAAGTGCCGAGGGCTGGATACGTCGCATCCACTTCGTAGCCCGCGGCACCGCCCAGCACCATGCCGTCGGTGCCGAAGGTCGCATTTTCAACGCCTTCGAACAGCCATGCGCATCCTGCTTCATGGCTTTCCTCAGTGCGCGTGAAGGGGCGTGCGCCATCGAAACCCATCAATGAGATTGCACCGCCGATCAGCGAGAATTCGCCTCGGCCGCGGCAGGGGAGATAGCCGCCTGGTTCGTTGGTGATCGACAGCGCCTGTTCGGCGACAGGGCCGTCCCAGGTGCGGCCGGCCTCCAGCGGCGAGCGCCGCAACTCCATCAGGTCGTCCTTGAAAGCCACAGTGGCAGCAAAGCCGTTTCCGCCGAGATAGGCGATGCTGCCGCCTTCGGCTACAAACTGCCGCAGCGCCTGCTCCATCTCGATCGACATATATTCGGGATGACTGCCGGTGACGACGGCTTGATGTCGACGCAAACCGTCTATGCCGCATTCGTGCAAATCGTGATCGGTCATGACGTCAAACACGATTCCATTGTCGTGGCAGAATCGGAGGAAATGCAGATCGACCGGCAAATTGTGTGGGCAGCCGCAGAGCGGATAGTCGTAATCGTCCCTGAGCGTCACTTTCGGCTTTTTGTAGGAGCAGATGGAAACACCGCTAAGGTCGGAATGGTAGTCGTAAAGGGATTTCAGATTGTTGGCGATCGCGAAGCGATGTCCCCGGTCGTCGCCTTTCCATTCATAAAGATGATCCGGGAGATATTCGTCCGCATAAGCGAGATAGGTGGCCGTCGGCACGAGATACAACAGCGGCGACGAAACCTGTGAAGAGGTGACGAAGAACACCACGCGTTCGTAGCCACCCTCCCATTCGGCCTGGAACGCGTAGACGCCTGGGTGTGCGTTTTCGGGGATCGTCACGCGGTGCGAGACCGGCCACTCAAGCGGGCCGATGTCGTCGTCGTGGCAATGGATAGCGTCGTAGTGCGACGGCACCAAGCGAGGCTCGAAGCTCGATCCGTCCCAGCGTGCCGAAGTCACGCAGAAGGCTGGCTGATTGATCACGTCGAGGAGCAACGGATCTGCTCCGCCCGACGTCAGGATCGCCTGCGTTGGTAACAGCGTCGGGAAATCCCAGGCAACAGTCCCCTGTGGGGTGTCGAGCCGGATCGCAGCAAATTTCGCGTTGAGGGTAGGTTCGTGGTTGGTGGCGCTTGCGCCGAAATGGATGTCGTGCGCCTGGAGGGTCCGCTCAGGGCCGGCAAAACCTTCATGGAGTTCGTAAGGCGCGAGACGGTCATGGGATTTGATGCGCAGGCGCAACTGCTCCTGCCGCAGGTCCAACTCGACAGTGAGCCACACACCAGTTGGCGCCTTCTTCTCGACAAGGGTTTCGCCGCCGATTTCCACGACAAATGCGCCGTCGCGGAGGCGCAGCCCGAGGGCGCCTGCTTCCAGGATCGTGCGCGCACCTTCGTTGCGCGTGAGGAACAGCTCGAAACGTATGTCGTGGACGGCTTGTACTTTGGCCAGTTCGCCGGCTCGCACGAACAGGAACGACCCTTGGTCGAAATGCCGACGCCGTGCTTCACCTACCGTTTCGATGGGCCAGGCGAGAAATTCCGGAACCGGCTTGTCGAGCCGGCAAATTCGTGTGGCCTTTATCGGCCGGTCGCATGACAGGCTGAGGGTGATCCGCTGGCCTGCTTTGGCACTCCAGGGGGTTGTATAGCCGACCACGCTCATCGCGTCGTGGTTTACTGCGCGCTTCATCTATCCCTCCCGATGAACTCCAGATGGGCTGGGGCGAACCGCGTAGACCGGTCCGATGTCGGCCAATGCGCTGCCGCTCTGACAAGCAGAGTTCCGCATGGCGCACTACGGCCATGATGTACATGCTTGTATAGATAAGCTGCATTCGGATAGTCTCGACGCGATCGGTCCAAGCGCGACATTACCAAGGAGGATGACATGCGCAACGCATCTCTCTTCGATCTGTCAGGCAGGAAGGCGCTTGTAACCGGCGCAAGCCGTGGCATCGGGCGCAGCATCGCCGAGGCGCTCAGCGCGGCCGGCGCCGACGTCGCGGTCGCGGCGCGCAGCGTGGCCTCGCTCGAGAAGACGATGGCCGCCATCCGCACCGCCGGCGGGGTCGCGCACGCCGTCGCCCTGGATGTCACCGATGTCGACCGCTGCCGGGCGGCGACAGCCGAGGCCGGCAGCCTGCTCGGAGGTCTCGATATTCTCGTCAACAATGCGGGGGTGGAAGAGGTCCGGCCTTCACTCGATGTCGACGAGGCCTTGTGGGACCGGATTGTCGATACGAATCTCAAAGGCGCCTTCTTCTGCGCCCAAGCCGCCGCGCGGCAGATGAGAGACGCCGGGCGGCCCGGCGTCATTATCAATCTCTGCTCGCTGACCTCCGAGGTTGGGGTTCCCACGGCGGTGCCGTACGGCTCGTCGAAATCAGGCCTCCTCGGCATGACGCGGGCGCTTGCTGCAGAGTGGGCCGATCTCGGGATCCGGGTCAACGCCATTGCGCCTGGCTATTTCAGAACAGCGATGACAGACGTGTTCTACAGCAACGAGGCATGGCAGCAATCGATGCTCGCCAAGATTCCGCAGCGCCGTTTTGGTGATCTCTCGGACCTGCACGGAATCGCGGTGTTCCTCGCTTCGGATGCGGCAGCCTACATAACCGGCCAGTCCATTCCCGTGGATGGAGGCTTTCTCGCATCGATTTGAAGGCTTCAGGGGCCGGAGACGTGTCCCAGAAGTGATCGACAAGCGCTAATCGTAATTGCGTTCTAACAAAAGGAGCCGCCATGTCTGACGTCAGCTTCCACCGCCTGTCATCCCTCAGTGTCGATCAGCGGGCCAGTTTACTGAAACGCGCCGAAGGAGATCTGTCTTCCTTCATCGAAAAGGTCCGTCCAATCATCCAGGCCGTCAAGGATGAAGGTGACGCGGCACTGCTCCGGTTTGCACGCGAACTCGACAAAGCCGATGTTGCCGACGGTGGACTGAAAGTTTCGGAAGCGGAGTTCGACGCGGCATTCGACAAGGTCGACAAGGACGTCGTGGAGAGTATCCGGTTCGGCATTGAGAACATCCGGCATTTCCACGAGGAGCAGCGCCCGGAAACGATGTGGCTCAAGGAAGTTCGGCCGGGCGCCTATGCGGGCGACCGATACACACCGATTGCTTCCGTTGCGCTTTATGTTCCGCGCGGCAAAGGCGCCTTTCCCTCGGTGACGATGATGACTTCGG
Source organism: Mesorhizobium sp. M1088 (assembly GCF_040318575.1). Classification (NCBI taxonomy): domain Bacteria; kingdom Pseudomonadati; phylum Pseudomonadota; class Alphaproteobacteria; order Hyphomicrobiales; family Phyllobacteriaceae; genus Mesorhizobium; species Mesorhizobium sp. M1088. The sequence goes on from NZ_JAMYMO010000001.1 coordinate 38,867, forward strand.
TTCCGGCGGTGATTGCCGGGGTTCCCCAGATCGCGATCGTGACGCCTGCGACTTCGGATGGTTCCGTCGACGCCGCGACGCTGGTTGCTGCCCGCATCGCCGGCGTGGAGACCGTGTACAAGTGCGGCGGCGCCCATGCGGTCGCCGCCGTCGCCTATGGGACCGAGACTGTGAAGCCTGCCGTCAAGATCGTCGGGCCGGGGAGCCCCTGGGTGGTGGCGGCAAAGAGCGTGTTGTCCCCGATCATCAACACAGGTCTCCCCGCCGGTCCTTCCGAAGCGATCATTTTTGCCGATCACAGCGTCGACGGCGGCCTGGCTGCTCTTGACCTGTTGATCGAGGCCGAGCACGGGCCGGATTCCTCGGCCTACCTGGTGACGCACAGCCGCAAGGTCGCCGAAGCCGCATTGATTGCGATACCGGAACATTGGTCCCGGATGAGCGAACAGCGTGTGGAGTTCTCGCGCGCGGTGCTGACTGGAAGGCGCGGCGGCATCGTGCTGACCGAGTCGCTGGAGGACAGCTACCGGTTCATCAACGACTATGCGCCGGAGCACCTCGAGATTCTGTCAGCGGAGCCATTTGCGCATCTCGGACGTATCACGGAAGCTGCCGAGATACTCATGGGTCCGCATACGCCGGTGACCCTCGCCAACTTCGTCCTGGGACCCAATGCGGTGCTGCCGACCAGCCGGTGGGCGCGAACCTTTGGACCGCTTTCCGTGACGGATTTCGTCAAGAGATCGTCGGTCGGCTATGTGACCTCGGCGGCCTATCCGGAACTCGCCCTGCATGCCCGCAGGCTCGCCCGCTACGAAGGATTCAGCTCGCATGAGAACGCGGTTTCGGAGATCCGCGATCGCTATCTCGCCGGCTGAGCGGAAACGATGACGATGAGGGCGGCGCGGCTCCATGGACCCGGCGACCTGCGCGTCGAGGATATCGCCGCGCCAGGCGCTCCCGAGCCAGGCTGGGTGAAGCTGAGGGTCGATGCCGCAGGCATTTGCGGTTCCGATCTCCACAACTTCCGCACGGGCCAATGGATAAGCCGATCGCCTTCCACGGCCGGCCATGAGCTGACAGGCACGGTGATTGCCATCGGCGAGGGCGTGGATACCGTCGGTGTTGGCGACCGAGTGGTCGCCGATTCCCGTTTCTGGTGCGGAGAATGCGCGCAATGCCATGCAGGCAAGCGGCATCTTTGCACGTCGCTGGGCTTTGTCGGCGAGATATGCGACGGCGGATTTGCCGAACAGGCGGTCCTGCCCGCACGCCTCCTGCACATCGTCGATGCCGTGCTTGACGAACGGGTCGCGGCGATGGCCGAGCCGCTGGCTGTAGCGTTGCACGCAGTGCGGCGTCTGCCGAAAACGGCCGGTTCCGTTCTTGTCGTCGGCTGCGGGACCATTGGCGGGCTTGCCGCACTGCTGCTTTCCCGGACATTCGCAGGTACCGTGCTCGTCGCCGACCGCAATCAGGGCCGCTGCGCCCGCGTGGCGCGGGTCACCGGCGCCAGCATCGTCGATTTGAACCGGAACGCCATCGCCGCCGTCACCGCGGATGCCCCCTTGCTCGCTGCCGTCGAAGCGACCGGCAGCATCGCAGCACTCGGCCAGTTGCTCGGCGTTCTCGACGCCGGCGGCACCGTTGCGATGGTCGGCATATTCCACGGCCGCCTCGATATCGATCCCAACATCCTGGTTGAACGCGAAATCGCATTGCTGGGATGCCACGCCTTTGCCGATGAGCTTCCCGACGCCATCCGGATGCTCGGCGAATTGACCGAGCCCATGGTCGAACTGATCGACCGGGAGATCGGCCTGGATGATGTTCCCGCAGCCTATAAGCGGTTGTTGGCGGGACAGGGCGATGGCTTGAAAACAATCATCCGGATGCGGTCTGCCGGGCGCGTGTGATTTCCGAACCTTGCCGGAAAGGATTTTTGTAATGATCACTTTGCCCGACACCGCCAGCCCTCTTTACGAGAAGGTCAAGGACTACATCCTGACGAATATCGGAACGGGGCGATGGAGCAAGGACCGCAAGCTGCCGTCCGAAAATGAATTCGTGGCGACACTCGGCGTGTCTCGGATGACGGTCCATCGTGCCTTGCGGGAGTTGACCTCTGCGGGTTTTCTGATCCGGCTCCAGGGCGTCGGCACATTCATCGCGCCGCCTCGACCGCAATCCGCACTGATCGAGATCAACAACATCGCGGCGGAAATTGTCGCGCGGGGAAACAGGCATCGCTCCGAGGTTATCGTCCTCGAAAAGATCACGCCGACAAAGGAGCTCGCGCTTTCGTTTGAGTTTGCAAAGCGCGTGTCGGTCTATCATTCCATCGTCGTCAACTTCGAGAACGACCTGCCTGTGCAACTGGAAGAGCGCTTCGTCAACCCGGGCCTGATACCCGACTATGACAAGCAGGATTTTTCCAAGACAGCGACCTACGACTACCTCATGCAGAAAACCCCCGTGACGGAGGTCGAGCACATCATCTCGGCGACCCCTGCCGATGCCGAGACGGCGCGGTATCTGGGCATCGACGTCGGCAGCTGCTGCCTGTTTCTGCATCGCCGGACATGGACGGGCGCCGTCGTTGCCACGATCAGCAAGCTGACTTACGTTGGCAGCCGCTACTCGCTTGGCAGTCGATATTCTCCATCCAAAAAAACCTGATCGCAGTGAAGCGAATCAGAGTCGGAAGGAGCGGGCTAACTTGTATATGCATGTATGTATTTAGCCTTGACATCCGCTGTTGCTGACGTTGAAGTGTCGTCGCACTTTCGTTGAACGAACAGCTAAGATGCCGAGGCACGGTGCCGCAAGAGCAGAAGCCCGCATTCTCACCAGGCCGGATGTTTGGTTCAAAAAAGCGGCCTGATCATCAAGGGGAACAAGATGATGCGTAACCTAGCAGGACAATTTCGGGCACTCGTTATGGCTGCTGCCGTCGGGTTTGCCCCGGCGGTCTACGCGGCCGACACGACAATTCCGGCGACGCCTGAGGCAGGAACATTCAAGATCGGTATCGAGCCATGGCTTGGCTACGGCCAGTGGCACATCGCCGAAGCCAAGGGTCTGTTCAAGGCAAACGGGCTGTCCGACGTGCAGATCGTGAACTTCGCCGAGGACAAGGACATCAACGCCGCCCTGGCGAGCGGCCAGCTCGATGCCGCCAACATCGCGACCCACACGGCTATGGGCATGGTTGCGGCCGGCCTGCCGGTGAAGATCGTGCTTCTGCTCGACGTCAGCATGACGGCGGACGCCATGATCGCCGGCAAGGACATCGCCTCCGTCGCCGACCTCAAGGGCAAACAGGTGGCTTTCGAGGAAGGCACGACGAGCGACATCCTGCTCAAATACGCGCTCGCCAAGAACGGCATGTCCATCGCCGATGTCCAGCCGGTTCCAATGCCGGCGGCGGATGCCGGCAGTGCGTTGATCGCCGGCCAGGTCCCGGTCGCGGTTACCTATGAGCCCTATCTCACCGCGGCCAGGGCACAGAACAAGGACGTCAAGCTGCTCTTCACCGCAGGCGAAGATCCCGGCCTGATCAGTGACGTGTTGGTGGTGCGCGATGAGGTGATCAAGTCGCGTCCCGGCCAGGTGCTTGCCATGATCAAAACCTGGGATGCGGCCCTGAAGGCTTACAATGCCGACACGCCCGACGGCCGGGCGATCATCTCCAAGGCGGTTGGTTCGAGCGTCGAAGACCTCAACACCGCCTTTGATGGCGTGCGTTACTATACTCTCGCCGAAAACAAGGATGCGCTGACGGGCGAATTTTCCACCAAGACATTCGCCGATGTCGAGGCAGCCGCCAAGAACGCCGGGCTGCTTCAGGCGGACGTGACGCCGGAGCAGATGATCGACCCGTCATTCGTCAAGGCCGCGAAATGACGAGGGCCGGCTCGCGGTGGTGACGCAAATGTCCGAGCAGCGTGCGACCAAGCCAAGCCCGTCTCACGCAGCGCCGGGGCAGGTGATCAAACAGCCGATGCGCCGTCGCCCCCCCGCCGGGTGGGGCGCGCCCATCGCACGCTCGCGCTTCCTGATGATAGCAGTGGCGGTTTTTGCCGGCCTCGGCCTCGCCTGGTGGGCGGCAACGGGGTTGGGGCTGGTAAAGCCGATTTTCCTGCCCTCGCCGGGGAGCGTGGTGACCCAGCTCGGCAAGCTCTCGGGTGACGGCACGCTGTGGCTGGATCTCAGGACCTCAATATACCGTATTTCTGTTGGCTTCCTCATCGCCTCGGCATTGGCGATTCCGATTGGCGTGCTGATCGGCAGCTTCAGGACTTGGGAAGCGGCGATCGAGCCGCTTGTGGATTTCATCCGCTACATGCCGGTGGTCGCTTTCGTGCCCCTCTCCATCCTGTGGTCGGGGACCGGCGATGCCCAGAAGTTCCTGATCATCTTCATCGGCACCTTCTTCCAGCAGGTGCTGATGATCATGGACAATGTGAAGCGGGTTCCCGCTGATTTCATCGGCCTTGGCAGGACGCTCGGCCTGCCGGATCGCAGGATCCTGACGCGCATCGTGGTTCCCAGCGCCTTGCCAGGCATCTGGGATACGTTGCGCATCAGTCTCGGCTGGGCATGGACCTGGCTGGTGTTGGCGGAACTTGTCGCGGCGACATCAGGGCTCGGCTACCGCATCACCGTGTCCCAGCGTTATTTCCAGACAAACACCATCATCGGCTACATCTTGCTGCTGGGCGTGCTTGGCCTCATCACCGACCAGGTCATGAAGGCACTGGGAAAAGTGCTGTTCCGGCAGGAGGGCCACGTGCAATGAGGCCGGGCCGATGAGTTTGCCCAAATTGCGGATCGAGGGTCTCCACAAGAGCTTCGGCACGGGCGCGCGGCGCACGGAAGTGCTGCGCGATATCAATCTCGATCTTGCCGACAACGAGTTCGTGTCGCTGGTGGGCACGTCGGGTTGCGGCAAGAGCACGCTGCTGTCGATCGTTGCCGGACTGCAGGATTTCGACGCGGGAGATCTTGCCATCGATGGCGCGCCGATCCTGCAGCCGGGCCTCGACCGCGGCGTCGTCTTCCAGTCCTACACCCTGCTTCCCTGGCTGACGGCGCAGCAGAACATCGAGTTCGCCCTCAAGGCCGCGGGTCATGATCGCGCGACCTGCCGCAGGATAGCACGCGAGCATCTCGATCTGGTCAAGCTCCCTCACAGCGCCAATCGTTATCCGTCTGAGCTTTCGGGCGGCATGAAGCAACGGGTGGCCATAGCGCGTGCTCTTTCCTATCGACCCAAAATGCTTCTGATGGACGAGCCCTTTGGCGCGCTCGATGCCTTGACCAGGCATCAGATGCAGGAACTCCTGACGCAGATCTGGGAGGAGCACAGGCTCACCGTGCTCTTCGTCACCCATGATGTGGAAGAAGCCGTCTACCTGTCGGACCGCATCGTCGTGATGGGGATCGGCCCAGGACGCATCATGCAGACCTTCAATGTCGACATCGAGCGCCCGCGCCGGGAAGAGGTCATGGAAACCCCGGCCTTCATGGATTTGCAGCGCAGCGTGCACAAGGCGATCCGCGAGGCCTCAAAACGTCCCGAAATGGTTTAGGCGGGCCACTCAATTACTTACAATCGGCGACCAGCGTTGCGCCCAATCTCGATATCGCGCCATCGCGATTCCTGACCAGGGGAGCCGCGATCGGCGGCTTCTCCTCAACCTCGAAAAAAATTTGCAGGACAATGTCGATTTCCTAAACTCCGTTCGTCGTTTCGATGCCGGGCCGGTGAGTCCGGCTCAACAAGGAGACAGACGATGCGTGTGATGGTGCTCGTGAAGGCTACCGAGGACAGCGAAAAGGGCTTTGTCCCCACGCCCGAGGCGAAGGAGGCGATGGAGGCGATGGGCAGGTTTAACGACGAGCTGCGCAATGCCGGCATCTTGCTCGACGCCGATGGCCTCAAGCCCTCCTCGCAGGGCAAGCGCGTTGCCTTCGATGGCCCCCGCCGGACGGTCATCGACGGGCCTTTCGCCGAGACCCGCGAACTGGTCGCCGGCTTTTGGCTCTGGGAAGTCAAGGACATGGACGAGGCGGTCGCCTGGGTGAAGCGCTGCCCCAATCCCATGCCGGGACCGAGCGAGATTGAAATCCGGCCGCTGTACGAGATGGCTGATTGGCAATGGGAATCTGACGCCGGAGGTCACGGAAATCCATGACCGGACGCGCGAGAAGCTCAGCGGCAACTGAACCTGTCGGCCGCAACCTGCTTTGCCTTCGTTATGGCTTTGGCCGATAAGGCAGCATGACGGCAGGCGAGACGCAGCAGGCGATCGAGGCGATTTTTCGCATTGAACGGGCCCGGCTCATCGCGGGCCTGGCCCGCCTCGTGCGCAATGTCGATCTTGCAGAGGAACTGGTGCAGGACGCCCTCGTCATAGCCCTATCCGAATGGTCCAGGACCGGCGTTCCGGCCAATCCTGGCGCTTGGCTGATGACAGTCGCCAAACACCGCGCCATCGATGCGATCCGTCGCGACAAGATGCGCGAGCGCAAGCATGAGGAGATCGCGCGGGAGCTGGACGGCGAGTGCGACGGTACGGCCGAGGGAAACGAAATAGCCATGAACAACGATCTTGGCGACGAACTGCTGGGCCTCATCTTCACAGCCTGCCACCCCATACTTTCGGCCGACGCCCGCGCGGCCCTCACGCTGCGTGTCATCGGCGGCCTGACGACGGACGAGATCGCCCGTGCTTTCCTGTCGAGCGAGGTGACGATCGCCCAGCGCATCGTCCGCGCAAAGCGGACGATCGGAAAGGCCAGGCTCAGCTTCGAGGTGCCGCGCGGCGCCGAGCGTGCGGCGCGTCTGTCCTCGGTGCTGGAGGTCATCTATCTCATCTTCAATGAAGGCTATGCCGCCACGGCAGGCGACGACCTTGTCCGGCCGAGCCTGTGCCTGGAGGCACAACGGCTCGGCCGCATGCTGGCGGGGTTGATGGCCGAGGATGCCGAGGTGTTCGGCCTGCTGGCTCTGATGGAAATCCAGGCATCGCGCCTGCCGGCACGCATCGGGCCGGACGGCGCCCTCTTGACCCTGACCGAGCAAAACCGCGCGCGCTGGGACCAGCTGCTGATCCGCCGAGGCCTTGACGCGCTGGCCCGTGCGGAAGCCCTCGGGGGCGATGGCCCCTATGTGTTGCAGGCCGCGCTTGCAGCCTGTCACGCGCGGGCGCGCAGTCCGGCCGACACCGACTGGCCCCGCATCGCAGCGCTCTACGACCGGCTGCGTGCAGTGATGCCCTCGCCGGTGGTCGATCTCAATCGAGCGGTCGCCCACAGCATGGCCTTCGGGCCCGAAGCGGGCCTGCGGCTGGTAGACGAGATTGCCGACGCCGCCGCCTTGCGCAATTATGCGCCATTGCCGGCGGCGAGAGGCGATTTTCTGTTTCGGGCCGGCCGGCTGGCCGAGGCCCGCGCCGAATTCGAGGCTGCGGCCAAGCTCACCCGCAACGTGCGCGAAGCGGCCTTTCTCCTCGCCCGCGCAGACGCTTGTGGTTGACAGCATCGCTCTCCGTGCCCGACGCGCCGCTCGGCAACATCGAAAGCCGCCAGTTCGCTCCCGGCCAGCCCCCTTCAATGAGCGTGATCAGCTCGCAACGCGAAAGGGATTAACGATGCGCAAGCCTTCGTCGAGCGCCATTCCGTGCTGCATGTCCTCTGACCAGAGTGTATCGCAGCCAGCGTGAACCGCCGCGGAGGCGATCATCGCTTCATAGGTGGAAAGGCCGTACCGCTCGGCGAGCCTCAATCCTGTTTCGTGGGTCTCGTGCGTGAGCGGATGAACCGTCAACAGGCCGCGCAGCGTGGTCAGCAGCGCATGCGTGTCGTCCCATGACATTTGCATCTTCCGACGCGCGACATTGGTGAGTTCATTGAGAACCTGCACGCTGATCGCCCCGCCATCGGCGATGACCGCCTCGGCCCGATCCGCCTTCGCCGTGTCGTCTGACGCGATATAAAGAAGGACATTGGTATCGAAAAAACTAGCGGGCATTTGCCTCGTCCCGATCGAATTTGAAGTCAGCGGGAAGCCGACCGCGGAAGGCGCGGAGACGCTTCAGCAACTCCTCACGCCCGGGCTTCCGCGCGACGCCAAGCTGGCGGGCGTCAGCGACATGGATTTCGATCTCATCGCCTTCCCTGAGTTCAAGCGCTTCGACCACAGCGGCGGGAAGGCGGACCGCAAGACTGTTTCCCCATTTGGCGACCTGCATGCCACTTCCTCTCTTAGATATACGCTGGGAGAAATGTATATCCACAAGTCGTCAAGGGTCAAGAATTGCAGCCAATAGGTGTGTTCATTTTGGAGGAGAGGGCCTCGATCATGCCATCAACTGCGTCGGCACGCCGAGAATCGGTCCTGCCTCGGCGAGCCGCTGGTCGAGGGTCCACACCGTGGCGCCATGCTCCGATGCCGTCGCGAGGTGCAGGGCGTCGCCAGCACGAAGCCCGAGGATATGCTGATCGGCGAATTTCGCGGCGACCCGAAAATGCCCGCCCGTCACCGGCAGCACGGTGAAGCTCTCAGCGACAAGCTTATTGAACATCGCGAGCGCTGCCGCGCGTTGATCCAGGTCGATCTGTCCGGTCCGAAGCTTGACCGCCATGGCGGAGGACATCTCGGTGATGGTCCAGTCGCTGATCACAAGTTGCGCAGGGTCCTGCTCCGCCAGCCAGCCCTGAACGCGCGCGGTCACGGCTTCGTTGGATAGCGCCGCGATGATCAGCGAAGTATCGAGATAGGACGTCAATAGCGATCGCCATCTCGCATCGATCGCACCAGATCGGTGGCAGCCTGAGCCTGCAGAGACATGGTTGCGGTCAGGGATTGGAGCAGGACGGCGTCGATCCGTTTGCGAGGGCGGGCCACGGCCGTGAGCCTGGCGACCGGCTTGCCACGCCGGGTTATGTCGATCGAGTCTCCAGCTTCAACCCGGTCGACGAGCTCACTCAGATGTGCCTTGGCGTCCGCCAGATTGACTGCATCCATGTCACGCTCCTGACCATGTAGATGGTCATGTAGCGCATAACGCGTGACAATTCCAGTGCAGAGCACGGCGAATAAGCAACTGGCTGCGTGAGCGAAGCAGGTGACCTGCAACGAGAATTATGCCGCTTCCCGCTTGACTCACACATATCCCGGCGGTTATACATCGATCAATAGCCGAAGAGTTATCGATCCCAATGCCAAACGCTCACGATGTACTCTTCAGAACGCTTGCCGATCCGACTCGGCGCGCTATTTTTGAGCGGCTGTGTCGCGAAGGAGAGCAGACGGTCGGGGCTCTGACGGCTCAGGCCGGAATTTCGCAACCGGCCGTGTCAAAACATCTCGGCGTTTTGAGGCAGGCCGGGCTCGTGCGCGACCGCCATGCAGGGCGACAGACCCATTATAGCGCGCAGCTTGCTGCGCTTGCCCCCCTGATTGACTGGACAAGCCAGATGACCGGGTTCTGGCAGAGCCGGTTCGACGACCTCGAAGACCTGCTCAAAAGGATGGACCAGTGAACCGAACGTCGACCGAAACGCTCTCCGTCGTTGTCGAACGGGAAATCGCTTATCCGCCCGAGAAGATCTGGCGCGCGCTCACGCAACCACACTTGATCGAGGAGTGGCTCATGAAAAATGACTTCAAACCTGTCGCGGACCACCGTTTCAATCTTCACGCAGACTGGGGCGCTGTCGAATGTCAGGTGCAGACGGTCGAGCCGAACAGAACACTGACTTACACGTGGGATACCAAGGATCTCAAGAGTGTCGTCTCCTGGACCCTCACCCCCACGAGCACCGGAGCCCGCTTGCGCATGGAACAGTCGGGCTTCCGGCCGGATCAGCAGCCTTACTTCCGGGGTGCCAAAGTCGGCTGGCCGAGGTTCTTTGACGATCTGGAGCAGGTTCTGGCGCGGACGGACTGAGATCCGCTGGGCTATCCAGGCAAGGGCTCTGTTACAGAGCGACATCACGAGGCGACAATGGAGGCAAGCCAATGAAGATCAAGTTGGCCAAAGTATACGTGGACGACCAGGAAAAGGCACTGGGCTTTTACACCGAAACGCTCGGCTTTACCAAGAAGGCCGATTTCAGCAATGGGCCGTTTCGCTGGCTGACCGTCGCATCACCCGACGAGCCGGACAGTGCCGAGCTGCAACTCGCGCTCAATGACAACCCCGCTGCAAAGACCTACCAGCAAGCCATTTTCCAGCAGGGCCAGCCCGCGGTCATGTTCTTCACCGATAACGTCAAAGGCGACTACGAGCGCATCAAAGCGCGCGGCGCCGAGTTCACGATGCCGCCGACCGAAGTAACCGGCTCGACCATCGCCCAGCTGAACGACAACTGCGGCAATCTCGTTCAAATCACCCAACTGGCGCGCTGGTAAAGCATGCGTTCAGTGGCGTGGCTGCCCGGCGGGAGTCGCCAAACGGGCTGCCCGATCCGCTTCGGTTGGTCTTCAGAGGAGGTCTCAATGGATTGGAACAAATGGGTTCGGCAGATCCACCGCTGGCTGTCGATCATCTTTGCGGCGGTCGTCGCCGCCATCTTCATCAGCCTGGGAGTAGGCAAGGAACCCGCCTACTGGGTATACCTCTTGCCGCTGTTTCCACTCTGCTTGCTCCTGCTTACCGGACTGTACATGTTCGTGCTGCCTTACGCTCCCAAGTGGCGCAACGCAGGGGGCACCGGCGCATTGGAGTGACCGCATGGCCAACAAGACGTCCATCAAGTCAGCGGCGGTCGCGAAGAAGCCCGCCGCCAAGCCTGCAGCCGCCAAGCCGGTCCTCCTCGCAGGCGGCAACCCGCAGATCCCGAAGGGTGATGGTGACGCTCCCGTGCAGGCCTACATCGCGGCCATGCCGGGCTGGAAACGCGACGTCGGCCGCCGCCTCGACGCACTCATCGAGCGCAACGTTCCCAACCTGCGCAAGGCCGTCAAATGGAACTCGCCCTTCTATGGCGTAGAGGGTCAAGGCTGGTTCCTCAACTTCCATTGCTTCACAAAGTACATCAAGCTGGCTTTCTTCCGCGGCACGTCGCTGCATCCTTTCCCTCCAGGCGAGTCCAAGCACAAGGACGTGCGCTACCTCGACATCCGCGAGGACGACCAGCTCGACGAAGCTCAACTCACCGACTGGGTAAAGCAAGCCAGCCAGTTGCCTGGCGAGCGAATGTGAGTGGAATGCCAGTCATTCCCGCAAACCCGGTGCCGACTAGCGGTATTCATGTGACGGGCGAGCGGCAACAACCCTAGGGAAAGCGACAATGGTGATGAAGAGTGGCTCTATGGAAGGAAATGCAGAGAGCTCCCCCTCGCAGCTGATAGATGCGAGGATCAGTGAGCTGGGCGATTGGCGAGGCAAGACGCTTTCCCATGTCCGCGCTCTCGTCAAGCAGGCTGACCCGGAAGTGGTCGAGGAGTGGAAGTGGCGAGGCGTTCCGGTGTGGTCGCACGCCGGAATAATCTGCACCGGCGAGACCTACAAGAACGTCGTGAAGGTGACCTTCGCAAAGGGCGCCGCCCTGCAGGATCCTTCAGGCCTGTTCAACTCCAGCCTCGAAGGCAACACTAGGCGCGCCATCGATATCCGTGAGGGCGAAGACATAGATGAGAATGCGTTCAAGGCGCTGATACGCGCTGCTGCCGCCCTGAACACGGCCCGATAGTCAGCTCCGGCCGATATGGTCGGCTAGCGGGCCGAGAGCGGCGAGCAAAGCTTCGCCGGTGGCTTGCGTCGCGTTCTCATGCGGCGCGCGCAGGTTCAGCCAGCGTCTGTCGCCGGACCGTACCGCCAGCACTGCCTTCATCGCGGAGATGAGGCCGGCGTCCTGGATGATTTTGCGGAACGCCTTGATGGCGGCATCCGCGTCAGTAATGTCCTCTCCCGCCAGCGCTGCGTCGTAGAGGGCCCGGATCGCTGCGGCATTCAGATTGACCGTCGCCGAGATGCAGCCCGCAGCACCGTTGGCGAGGCCTTTCGTCAGCTGTGCTTCCGAACTCGGGAACACCGCGACCCCTGGAGCTGCCGCAATGACCGCCACGGTGTTGTTCCAATCGCCGGCGCTGTCCTTGTAAGCCACCACGACATCCGGAAACGCTTGGCTCAAGCGGGCGGTCAGCGCCGGGCTCACCGGTACGCCGGAATTCTGCGGGATGTGGTAGAGGATCATCCTCATCGCCGGGTTCGCCACCCGTTCGATCAGCTCGCCATAGTAGCGGGCCTGTCCGTTGTCGCCGGCGGCCGTATAGAAGAACGACGGCAGCACCATCACCCCGGCACAGCCGAGCCCGACGGCATGCACCGTCAGCTCGACGGTCTCGGCAAGTGCCGTGACACCGGTGCCGGGCATCAGATGGCTTGGCGAAATGCCGGCCTCGACCAGCCACTCCAGCGCTTGCATGCGCTCGCGCAACGAGACGGACAACGCCTCGCCCGTGGTGCCGAACGGCGACAGGAAATGCGCTCCCTGATCCAGCACCCACTTGGCGTGTGATATCCAGAGGTCGCGGGCAATGCGGCCGTCGTTTTCGAACGGCGTCAGGATCGGTGCGATGGTTCCTTGTGGGCGGATCATGTGCGTCCTTCTACGGGTGAAAATCTGTGCTGTGCTCAAAGCCGGCATCAGAAATGTCGAGCAAGCTACATGAAGCAGTGTTGCTGAGTACCGGCCGTTCGACCTCGAAATCAAGCCGCTCGCGCATAGGCGCGCGATTGTGATCGGGCGGCGGTTCTGAGGCTCTCGAGGTATATCCTTGTCACGGGACAACCTCGTCCGGCCGAAAGGGGGGTGACAAACGAGTTCTGCTGTTTCATCAATGCCGCCTTTTGAGGAGAAGCCCATGCGCAGCATCGGCGTCGGCATTATCGGCTGCGGCAACATTTCGGATGCCTATCTGAAGGCATCGCCACAATTCCCGGTGCTCGACATTGTCGGCGTCGCCGACATCAACCGGGCGGCAGCCGAGGCGAAAGCAGCGACCTACGGCCTGGCTGCCATGCCGGTCGACGCGCTGTTGGCCGATCCGCGCGTCGAGATCGTGCTCAACCTGACGACGCCGCAGCATCATGTGCCGGTCGGCCTGCAGGCTGTCGGGCAACGCAAGCACGTCTATTCCGAGAAGCCGCTGGCAACGACGCTCAGCGACGCCGAGCGGCTGGTCGCGGCCGCGCGCGAAAAGGGCGTGCGCGTCGGCTGTGCACCCGACACCTTTCTTGGCGGCTCCCACCAAACGGCGCGGCGGCTGGTCGATAAGGATACGGTCGGGACCATTGTCGCCGGCTCTGCCTTCATGCAGGTGCCCGGCCACGAGCTCTGGCATCCCAATCCGGATTTCTACTATCAGCCCGGCGGCGGGCCGATGCTCGACATGGGACCGTACTACCTGACCTGCCTGGTCAATCTCCTGGGTCCGGTAAAATCCGTGACCGGGCAGGCGAAGTCATCCTACGCCACCCGCACCATCGGTTCTGGACCGCGCCAGGGCGAGACCATCCGGGTCGAGGTGCCGACCCATATTTCCGGCCTGCTCGCATTCGAGAATGGCGCCGCGGTCTCGATCACCACCAGCTTCGACGTCTGGAAGCATGAACACAATCACATCGAACTTTACGGAACCACGGGCTCGATGATCGTCTCCGATCCCAACCAGTTCCAGGGCGACATCAGGACCAGCCAGCGCAAGGGCGACTGGACGGTGGCCGATCAGATCCATTCCTATGGCGACGGCAATTACCGGGGCCTCGGCCTTGCCGACATGGCGCAGGCGATCGTCTCGGGCAGGCAACACCGCGCCAGTCTCGACCTTTCCCTCCATGTCCTGGAAATCATGGAATCGATCATCTCTTCAGCAGACGTAGGGCAGCGTATCGATCTCAGATATGGCTGCGCCCGGCCGGCGCCGATGCGCGCCGATCTGCCTTTCGGAATTCTGGAATAGGGAACAATGCGATGAGCAAGACGGCACTGATTTTCTGGGGCGGCTGGGAAGGTCACACCCCGGCTCGAAGCGCCGAAATCGTCAAGGAGATGCTGGCCGGCAACGGCTTCGACGTGCAGCTGGAGCAGGGGACTTCGGCGCTTGCCGATCCGCAACTGAGCAAGCTCGATCTCATCGTCCCGGTGATCACCATGTCGACGATCGAAAAGCCGGAACTGCAAAACCTGACCAGCGCCGTCGGGGCCGGCACCGGCCTTGCGGGCTTTCACGGCACGATGTGCGACAGCTTCCGCAACGAGCCGGAATACCAGTTCATGACCGGCGGCCAGTGGGTCGCCCATCCCGGCAACATCATCGACTATCACGTCGATATCACCAGGCCAGACGATCCGGTCATGCAGGGCATCGACGGCTTCGCCTACCGTTCAGAGCAGTATTACATGCATGTCGATCCGACCAACGAGGTGCTGGCGACGACTACTTTCACCGGCGAGCATCTCGATTTCATCGCCGGCGTCGTCATGCCGGTCGTCTGGAAGCGCCGCTACGGCAAGGGCCGCGTCTTCTACAGCGCGCTCGGCCACACCGCCGACGAGTTCGCCGTGCCGCAAATGCGCACGATGTTCGAACGCGGCGCGATTTGGGCCAGCCGAAACTCGGACCTTGCATAGCCGTTCAATCTGAACGCCACGTACCGTTGTAATCTCTCATAGGGCGGCCGCCCGAACGCGGACACAGGACCGGGCTGCGGCAAGCAATTGACTGCCATGGTAGTATCCAATACATCAGCGGTTCTCATCGAGAAATTCCGCAGCTGGAGGTCGAATGGAGCAGACGTGGCGATGGTTTGGCCCGAGCGACGCAGCAACGCTTGCCCATGCCAAGCAGGCCGGCGCGACCGGCATCGTGACGGCACTGCACGACATCCCTTACGGCGAAGTCTGGCCGATCGACGCCATCAGGCAGCGCCAGGCGCTTATCGAAGCGGATCCGGCGATGGGCCTGAAATGGAGCGTCGTCGAGAGTGTGCCCGTGCACGAGGACATCAAGCTCGGCCGCGGCGATCTCGACCGGCTCTACGACAATTTCAGGCAGACCTTACGCAATCTCGGCGCCTGCGGTGTGCGCACGGTCTGCTACAACTTCATGCTGATCCTCGACTGGACCCGGACCGACCTGGCTGCGCCGCTGCCGGGCGGCGGACGGGCGCTCCGCATGAACATGCACGAGCTTGCCGCGTTCGATTGCTACATGCTGCAGCGCAAGGGATCGGAGCGCGACTATGCGTCCGATGTTCTCCAGCGGGCGAGCGAATGGTTCGAGACGACGCCGGATACGTCAAAAGAGCGTCTGCTCGCCAACATCATGGCCGGCCTGCCGGGCGCCTTCAAGCGCTACGACATAGCAGAATTGCGCGAAGTGGTGGCCGAGCAGTCGGGCCTGTCGCACGACCGGCTGCGCGAGAACCTCGTCCGTTTTCTCGAAAACGTGCTGCCGGCGGCCGAAGAGGCGGGCGTCACGTTGGCGATCCACCCGGACGATCCGCCGCGCGATCTCGTCGGCCTGTGCCGGATCGTCAAGAACGCCGACGACATCGCCCTTATCCTGGACGCCGTGCCATCGGCCCATAGCGGCCTCACCTTGTGCACCGGGTCACTGGGCGCCAACCCGGCCAATGACGTGCCCGCCATCGCCAGGCGCTTTGCGCACAAGATAAACTTCGTGCATCTGCGCAACGTCAGCAAGGACCCGGACGGCTCGTTCATGGAATCCGAGCATCTGAGCGGCGATGTCGACATGGTCTCGGTGGTCTCGATCTTGCTCGACGAGCAGCAACGCCGCCGCGACGCCGGCGAACCGTCGGCGCTGCTGCCGTTTCGCCCGGATCATGGCCACGAGCTGATTGATGACGCTGCGCGGCACACCCATCCGGGCTACCCCGTGGTCGGCCGTCTTCGCGGCCTCGCCGAACTGAGAGGCGTAATGACGGCGATTGCCCATCAGCGCGGCTACCGGCTGCAATGACGGCGCCCCGCCTGCTCTGCGTCGGCGCGCTCACCTACGACACGATCTTGCGCCTCGATGTCCTGCCCTCCGGCGCCGGCAAGTTCCTGCCGAGCGAGGCCGTGCAGATCGCGGCCGGCATGGCGGCAAGTGCCGCTGCGTCAGCCAGCCGCCAGGGCGGGCAGGTCTGGCTATGGGCAAGCGTCGGCGACGATGCTGTCGGCCGCGATGTCATCGGCCAGATGGAGGCGGAGCGGGTCGACTGTTCGTTGGTGCGCAGGGTTGAAGGTGGCCGCTCGGCCATTGCCACGATCCTGGTCGATGCCGCCGGCGAGCGTATGATTGTGCCCTTCTACGATGCCGTCACGCAAGCCGATCCTGACCGTCTTCCGCCCGCGGATTTTTCCCGCTTCGACGCCGTGCTGGTTGATGTCCGCTGGCCCGGAGCCGCGGCCCTGGCGCTGGCGAAGGCTCGCGAGTGCGGCATCCCGGCGATCCTTGACGCCGATGTCGCGTCGCGACCGGTGCTCGACCGGCTACTTCCGCTCGCCTCGCATGTCGTTGCTTCGCTGCCGGCGGCACGCATCCTTTGCGGTCCAGAGGTTTCCGCCGGTTCCGCCGTCGCCATTCTCGGCGAACGGACCGGCGCCTTCGTGGCGGTCACCGATGGGGCGAACGGCACCGCGTTCCGGCACCCGGGCGGCAATGATGTCCGTCATCTGCCGTCGCCGCGGGTCGAAGCCGTCGACACCCTGGCGGCAGGCGACGTGTTTCACGGCACCTTCGCTCTCGGCCTGGCCGAAGGTTGGGACGAAGAGCGGGCGATAGCAGTGGCCAGCGCCGCCGCCGCGCTAAAGTGCCTGCGCTTTGGCGGACGGCTCGGCGCACCGACGCGCGCGGAAACGCTGGCTTTCATGCAAGGATCGACATGACGCCGAACACGCTTGGGCCGGTTCGGCAAAGAAGGGCACGTCAAGTGGCGCCGATCGACTACCATGGCAGTCGCTGCGCAACTGTTCGAGGGAGGATAAATGGCTGAGTTCAAAAAACGCGCACTGGTCACGGGAGCGGCCATGGGCATCGGCCGTGCTGTCGCCGAAAGACTGGCCGGGCAAGGCGTCGACCTGATTCTGTTCGACCGGGCGGGCGATCAGCTGGATGACGTCGCGGCGCAGCTTTCGGCGCGCGGCGTGACCGTGCACACCGTGCTTGGCTCGACCGCCGACACTGAAGCCTGTGGCCGCGCCGTCGAGCTTGCCCGGTCCGCGTTCGGCGGGCTCGACATGCTCTCCCACAATGCCGGCATCCAGCGTTACGGAACGGTGGAGACCACGGACGAGGCGCTTTGGGACGAGGTGATGAACGTCAACCTCAAGGCTGCCTACCTGCTCTCCCGCGCGGCGATGCCGCTGCTGCGGCAAAGCCGCGGCGCCATCGTCCATATGAGCTCGGTGCAGGGTCTGGCCAGCCAGGAAGGGGTTCTGGCCTACAGCACGGCCAAGCACGGCCTGATCGGGCTGGTCAAATCGATGGCCGTCGATTATGCGCCGCTCGGTGTGCGCGTCAATGCCGTCGCTCCGGGCGCGGTCGACACGCCGATGCTGCGGGATGCGGTCAAGCTCAACGATAAGCCCGACGAGATCCTGCGCATCCTCGACAACATGCATCCGCTCGGCCGTACCGCCCAGCCGCAAGAGATTGCCGCAGTCGTCGCCTTCCTGCTGTCCGACGATGCCTCCTTCGTCACCGGCGAGGTCGTACGCGTCGATGGCGGCCTGCTGGCGCGCATCGGCGGTTCTCCGCGCAAGGAATAACGTCGGCGCTGCTGCTTGCGCAGGCATTTCATGAACGGCTTGAAGCTGCAGAGCCTATAAGGGGTCGCCGATGGCACGGCTTTTGGGAACGCGGACCATCACCGAGGGGCGGCTCGACGAAACCGCCCCCGGCGCTTCAGTCGCGGCTAGGACGTTCGAGGTTTTGCTCGACCAGATCCTGACCTTCCGCCTGAAGCCGCACGAGCTGATTTCTGAAAAGGCGATGTCGGAAGCCCTCGGCGTGAGCCGCACGCCGGTCAGGGAGGCGCTCGCCCGGTTGGCCGGTCTTGGCTTGATCGACATTTATCCGCAGCGCGGCAGCATGGTGGCGCCGCTCCGAATTGCCGATCTCGAAAAATCGCAGTTTCTGCGCGAAGCGCTCGAAGTCGGCCTGATCAAGCGCGCGGTCGAGAGCCCGCGCCGTGCCGACCTGCTTGCCGTGCTCAAAGGCGAACTGGCCGTCCAGGAGACGTTCGCCTCCATCGCGGACGACAGGCGCTTCTTCCAGTCGGACGGGCTGTTCCACCAGCACATCGCCAGCCATGCCGGGTTTCCCGGAATCTGGGCCGACATCAGCGCGGCAAAGCTGCACATGGACCGCTTCCGCTTCCTGTCTTTTCCGCGCCTCGACAGCATGTCGGTGGTCCTCGGCCAGCATCGGCGGATTGTCGATGCGCTTGAGCAGGCCGACGCGTTTGCGGCGGAAGAGGCGATGCGAACGCATCTTCGCCGCATCTTCGAGGTGCTCGAAATCGTCCAGGAGCGCTATCCCTATTATTTCGAGGCAAACGGCAGTGTGAGCCCGCTTTCGGCCGGCTCAATCCAAGCCTGAGCCTTTCTTGCGCGCTTCCGAAGGTGTCTTGGTCTTGCTGCCGGATTTGTCGGAAGCTGGCTCGGCTTTGCGATCTTGACCCTCGCCGCCTTGCTCGTTGCGGAGCTGCTTTTCCACAATCGATCGCGATCCTTCCGCCGGGTCTTGTTCAGGATGAGTATCGGTTCCCGTCATGTCGGCTCCTATCCATTTTGATCAATTGCGTGCGGCGTGGGCTGACCTCCGCCGCCGGTTCTGTCGCGCCCGATCATCAGCCAGGCGGCGAACAGCACGACCAGTACGACCACGATCCAGGCGACGAAACGAGGCATCGGTCTCATGTCCCTCGCCGCCGCTTGCTGCCGCGTGCCTCCGGATCGGAGCCGGCCTCGAACGTTGGATCGGGCACGACCGGGCCGCGTTCGGCCTCGGAACCCTCAGCTTCGATCTCCTGCACGGCCTGATCCCAGTGCTCGCGCTCGCGTCCTTGCGGACGGCCTTCGCGCTCCCAGATCTCGTGGGCTCGCTGCCTGATACGCTCTTCCCTGTCCATGGCTTTGCCTCCTCATCCCCTAATCCGGCGATCGCTGGTTTGTTCCGCGGTGCCAGCGCCGTTCATCGCGGTTCAGTTGACCTGATCACCCAGCGCTCTAGATCAAACTTCGCGCCGAAGTCGCTTGGTGCGGGGAGAACAATCGTGTGGCAGCAACGCTACAAGCACCTATTGTAAATGCCGTTACAGCCGTCGGTCCTCGACCAGACCGCCTGTGCTTGCTGCTGATAATATTTGTAGTGACGGCATGCTCGCCTTCCGGCCAGGTCGAGCAGCAGTCGAAAACCGCGGCTTCCGCCACACAGACCGCATCGCTGGTCCTGGAGAGCTGGATCGCTGGGGGAGCCCCGTCGGAATACACGTCGCGCACTTTGCAATCGGCCGGCAAGGCGCTCGCCGATGCCGGTGCGCAAATCCAGTCCGCCAAGTCGCCTGAGCCCGGCGGGCAAGCCGGTCTGACGATGGCAGTTGGACGGCTTTCGGCAGCGGCAATTCGCGCGGCGACGGCCGTGCAGTACGGCAACCGCTCGGAAGTGGAACACGCGCAGCAGGATCTGCGGGCCGCCGCCGCCGACCTGAGCACGTCCTACGCGAAATATTTCGCGCCGAAATCATGAAGAAGCTGCTCGAAATATCGCTCGGCGTCGTCACCAGCGTTGGCGGCTTTCTTGAGGTCGGATCAATGGCGACCGCCGCTCAGGCCGGCGCCGCCTTCAGGTTTCAGCTGATATGGGCCGTCGTCCTGGGCACGATCTGCATCATCTTCCTGGTCGAAATGGCCGGACGCTTCGCCGCAGTTAGTCATCACACCATCGCCGACGGGATCCGGGAACGGTTTGGCTTCAACGCCTTTCTGTGGCCGTTGCTCGCCACTTTGCTGGTTAACTTCCTGGTCATGGCAGCCGAAATCGGCGGTGTTGCCATTGCGCTCGAGCTCGCCACCGGCATCGGCTTTCAGTGGTGGGCGCTGCCGGTCGCTTTTCTGGCATGGCTGTTCCTTTGGAAAGGCACGTTCGGACTCATCGAAAAAGGCGTCGCGATCCTCGGGCTGGTCACGCTGTGCTTCGTGGTTGGCGCCGTCATGCTGAAGCCCGATTGGAGGCAGGTCGCGGCCGGGGCCGTGCCAACACTGCCGGATCACGACGCGGCCAACTACTGGTTCATGGCGGTCAGCATTCTTGGTGCGTCGATCTCGCCCTATCTGTTCATGTTCTATTCGTCGGGAGCGATCGAGGACGAGTGGGACAAGAGCTATCTCGGAGCCAATCGGGCGATTGCCGGCCTGGGCATGAGTTTTGGCGGCACAATCGCTATGGGTGTGCTGATTGTGGCGGCGCTCGTTCTGGCAGCACACGGCATAGTGCAGGTCGACGACTACCACCAACTGCCGCTGATGCTGATCCAGATCTTCGGTTTCTGGGGGTTCGTCCTGTTCGTTGCGTCACTAGGCATTGCCTGCTTCGGCGCCGCGCTCGAAATCGGCCTGCAGCAAGCCTACCTTGTGGCGCAGGGTTTCGGCTGGACCTGGGGCGAGAACCTGAAACCGCGCGACGACCCGGGTTTCAGCACCGTGTATACGGTCTCGCTGTTTCTCGCCGCCATTCCGATCGCACTGGGTCTCGATCCGCTGAAGCTCACCATCTTTTCCATGGCGCTGACGGCCGCCAGCCTGCCGCTGACCGTGGTGCCGTTCCTCTTCCTGCTGAACGACGAGCGTTATGTCGGCGAGCACCGCAATGGCATCATCGCGAATGCCGCGGTAATCTTCATCATCGCGCTCGGTTTCGTGCTCGCGATCGTGACCATTCCTTTGCAGATATTCGGAGGCACGTGATGGATTTGCTGCGCGACATCCTGGACAAGCAAGTGGTCGACCGCAAGCAGGTCAAGATCGGCAAGGTTGACGGGCTGGTGGCCGAACTCAGGCCAGGCAAGCCGCCAAAAATCATTGCGGTCGAGCTCGGCTCGATCACGCTGGCGCGCCGGCTTGGCCAGCGGCCGGGGCGCTGGATGGCGCGGCTTGCGGCAAGGCTCGGCGGCAAGCGCCATGCCGAGCCGCACCGCATCGCCTGGAACAAGGTGCGCGACATCGGCGTCGACATCGAGTTCGATATCGACGTCCGCGAAACGGCGATTTTCGACTGGCAGGACTGGCTGCGCGATCATGTCATTGGGCGTATCCCGGGAGCTGGATGATGGCTACTATCAATCTCGAGCAATTGGCTGGCAGGAATGTGCTTTCGCAGCGCGGCAAAAGCATCGGTCATATCGAGGAGATACGCGCAGAATCGGATGGCGACGACCTGGTGATTGCTGAGTACTATGTCGGCATCTACGCGGCCTTCGAGCGTCTGTCCGCTTCGGCCATCGGCATTGCGGTCCTCAATGTCTTTCGACTGCGCAGTCGCGACAGCATGTACCGCATCCCTTGGGACAAGCTCGACATCTCCGATCCGGCGCGGCCGCGGTTGTTATGCACGACGGAAGAACTTTCCGGTATGAAGGGGAGTATCGAGCGCGATAAACCGGAATGAACGATATTTTCCCGCCGTCGGAGAATGGGGTCCAGTGAAAGTCCTGGTTACCGGCGCCACCGGCCTAATCGGTGCCTCCGTTGTAGCACGCCTTCTTTCCGAAGGACATGAGGTGATCGGATTGGTCCGCAGCCCCGGCGCAAACCGGACCGGCAATTATCAATTGCTGGTGCTGGACATGGCGGTGGCGCTGCAGCCCGAAGACTGGCTACCGCATCTCAGGGGCATAGACGCCGTCGTCAATTGTGCCGGCGTTCTGCAGGATAGCCCTCGTGAAAAGACGCGCGAAGTCCATCGCGAGGCGGCGGCAGCACTCTTCCTCGCCTGTGCGCGGGCAGGGGTTACCCGGGTGATCCACTTCTCGGCAATCGGCGTCGATCGGGCGCAGCCTTCGGCATTCTCGGCGACGAAGCTGGCTGGCGACCAAGCGCTTATGGCGCTTGATCTGGATTGGGTGATCCTGCGCCCGTCCGTGGTGCTCGGCCGGCCGGTGTTTGGGGCCAGCGCATTGTTTAGGGGTCTCGCCTCGCTGCCGGTGCTGCCGTCCATGCCCGGCACCGGCCGGCTCCAAGTGGTGCAGCTCGACGACGTGGTCTCAACCGTCGTCTTCCTTCTCGATCCCGCCAGTCCGTCTCGCATCGTGCTGGAACTTGTCGGTCCCGAACAGCTGAGCATGGACGAGGTCGTCGGCAGCTATCGCCGATGGCTCGGCTGGGCTCCTGCAGCCAGGTTTGTCTTGCCGGCGGCTGTTGCGAGGCTTCTCTACCGCCTCGGCGACCTTGCCGCGATGTTCGGCTGGCGTCCACCGATGCGCACCAACGCGGCCAGAGAGATTGCCCGAGGAGCGGTTGGAGATCCCTCGGACTGGACCGCCACGACCGGCATACGCCCGCAAACCCTGGCGGGTTTCCTCGCGCTCAATCCGGCAACGGTGCAGGAAAAATGGTTTGCCCGGCTGTATTTCATCAAGCCTGCGATCTTCGTCGTCCTGCCCTTCTTCTGGATCGTGACGGGTATTGTGTCGCTGACCACCGGCTATAACGGTGGCGTCGAGCTGATGCAAAGCACGGGGGGTGGCATATTGTCGGTGCCGACCGTGATAGCCGGTGCTCTTGCCGACATCGCCGTCGGCGCGCTCCTAGCCTGGCGGCCGGCGGCGCGAAAAGGCCTCTATGGCGGCATCGCGCTCTCGCTCTTCTATCTGGTCGTCGGAAGCTTCCTGAGCCCCGATCTGTGGAACGACCCGCTTGGGCCATTCCTCAAGGTGTTGCCGATCCTGGTGCTGCACTTTGTGGCCTTGGCAGTGCTGGAGGAGCGTTGATGCTCTATTTCCTGCTGAAATTTCTGCATGTCATCGGCGCATCTGTGCTGCTCGGCACCGGCGCCGGCATCGCTTTCTTCATGCTGTTCGCGCACAGGACCGGCAATGCCGCGACGGTTGCGGCGGTGGCGCGTATCGTTGTCGTCGCCGACTTCCTTTTCACAGCGACGGCCGTGGTCGCGCAACCTTTGACCGGAGCCGCGCTCGCCTGGCAGGCAGGCTACTCGCTGTCGGAGGGCTGGATCGTACTTTCGATCGCGCTCTATATCTTCACCGGAATGTTCTGGCTCCCGGTCGTCTGGATGCAAATGGAGATGCGCAAGCTGGCATCGCAAGCCGCCGCTGCAGGCGCGCCGTTGCCGCCGCGCTACCATCGGCTCTTCTGGTTGTGGTTCGCCTTCGGCTTCCCCGCCTTCGCTGCCGTGCTCGGGATTTTCTGGCTGATGGTCGCTCGGCCAGCAATCGAGTGGTAGGTCGCAGGCAGGTCCCACTGCGATAATGCCCTGTCAAAGCACTGCGGAAAATTCCGGCCCCTGCACCGCGAATATCTGCCGGAGCGGACGTGCGTCTCGACCTGTAAGTCGCACCGGAGTCCGGTCTCGTATCATTTCCAACCGCGCGCTCACCCCTATCGGCACAGGACAAGAGCTCGTCTTGAGGCTGGTTAGGCTTCGCTTACCAAAAAAGATGACGTCTGGGGGAACACGGGAAGCACAGGCAAGTTCGGTGCGCAGTGGAGGAGATTGCGCCATGAACAGTGTTATTTATCTCATCGGCCTTGTCGTCGTCGTGCTTGCGATCCTCTCCTTCCTCGGATTCCACTAGGAGACACCATGCAGGACAAAGACGATCAAGGCCGTCAGACGGCCGATTTCGAGACAGCCAGAAGCGAGCTTTCGGAAAGACTACAACGGGAAAAGCAGACCGCGACGGAAGCGCTCCACGATGCGCGTGACGAGATCACCAGGAAAGCCGGAGATTACGCATCGGAAGCAAAGCAAGCATTGTTCAACAAGGCGGAGGGAACGCAGCGCGACATGAGCGCCAGTCTCAAGGCCTTCAGCGGCGCATTGCGCGCGGCAAGCGAGCATCTTGCCAACAATGATCAACGGACCGCTTCGAAATTCGCCCTTGACGCCGCAGGCGGGCTCGAGCGGCTTTCCTCGTCCCTGAAGGATAAACCCTTCGACGAGGTGCTTGGCGAAATTCAGTCGTTCGGCCGCGAAAACTCGGGGGCGCTGATCGCCGGCTCGGTATTGGCAGGCCTGGCTTTGGGGCGGTTCATCAAGAGCTCGCCACCCTCTGCCCAAACCGGAGCACCGGGCCAGTCGGGAAAAGGCCGGGCGCCCGAGACGGGTCCTAGCTCGAATGAGTCGGGATGGCGATCGGCAGAGCCAGTTGAACCAGCCCCGTTAGGATCCGATCAGTCCGGCGATGACTGGGCCAATGCAAGCCTGGAGCGAAACCCATGACTGACAACCAGGACACTCGCAGCCTGACAACCCTTGTCAGCGATCTGGCACAGCAGGTCACAACACTGCTTCAAACCGAAAGCAGGCTGTTGCGGGCTGAAATGTCAGAAAAGTTAAGCAAGGCCGGCGCCGGCGCCGTGGAGGTAATGGGAGGCGTCATTTGCCTGCTTGCCGCCCTGATGGTGCTTTTGCAGGCGCTGGTGATTGCCTTGGCGAGCGCCGGCCTGGGAGCCGGATGGTCCTCGCTGCTCGTCGGCGTCGTGGTGGCAGTACTGGGCGTCATACTCCTGCGCTCCGGCAAGGCAAGCATGGCTCCCTCAGAGTTGACCCCCGACCGGACCCAAGACCAACTTAAACGCGACGCACGCGTGATCAAGGACCAGATAAGATGACCGACAAATCCGCAGCCGAACTCGAACGCGATGCCGACATTGCCCGTGCCAAGATAACGGACACGGCAGACTCGATCCGGAGCAAGATGACACCAGGTCAGCTGATCGACGAATTCACCGGGATGTTCAGCGGCGAGGGATCCGCCATGCTCAGCAATCTTAAGACTCAGGTCAGGGACAATCCGTTGCCGCTTACATTGGTCGGCGCGGGCCTGGCCTGGCTGATGCTAGGCAAGGGCACGTCGGTAGACAGTTCAGCACTTGGTGCCTATTCGACCGGCAGGGAACCTGACGGCACCCGAAACTTCTCTGACCAGAGGGGCTTGGGCGGGGCCTGGCAGGACTCACGCGGCGATGAGTACGGTGCCGAGGGCGAAGGTTCCGCCGGCTCCATGCTCTCCGATACCGCCCGTTCGGTTGCGTCCGTGGCAGGCGGTGCGGCTGAGGCTGTGGCAGACGTTGCGAGCGGCGCCAAAGAAAGATTGAGAAGCACAGCCGGGCAGGTCGGCTCGGCCGCCACCGATAGGACGGGGCGGGTGCGGCAGTCGGCTCAGGACCTGTTCCAGCGCGAACCTCTGGCAATGGCCGCGGTAGGCCTTGCCGTGGGCACCGCCATTGGCGTGATGCTGCCTCACACCGCCGCTGAGGACGCGCAACTCGGCCCCTACCGCGACAAGCTTCGTGACAGTGCCGAGGAAGTCTTTGAAGAAGGCGTGGAGCAAGCCAAGCAGGTCGCCGCCGAAGCATATGAGACTGTAAAGGAAGAGGCTGACCGACAGGGTTCCAGCGGCGACGCCGAGACGTTGGTCGACCGCGTCGAGAAAGTCGTGAAAAAGACGGCAAGCAAAACCGAGGAAGCCATTCGCGATCGTTTGCCGGAGACCGACGAGGCTCCCAAATCGAACGAGTCTCCCGAAACGACGTGATTGCGCTACGGTCGTTCGTGGCGACTCCGACCGCGGTCGCCTCGCGGTTGGAACATCGAAGTCGGCTAGGAGCCCGCAACCTTCCGCTGACAAAGGTGATTGCGGCGCTCAAGTCATTAGCCGAGGCGCTCCGGTCCGTTCCGATTCTTCGCTCTAAATCCGTTCGGTTCTTCGGCTCCATGAGGCGTGTCTGCCCACGGCGTGGCACGCAATTCTCAGCAGCACTGTCCAATTCTGAAAAAAACAACCACCCCGTCAATTCGACTGGGACGACGACGTCGAGATTGCACTCGGCCCACTCGCCAAAGAAGCTCATATCCGAGATGCCCGCGAAACAATCCGCACAGCAGATTACCGGGCATAGCGGCGCTCGGCGATGTCCGACTAATCGCGGGCAGCCTCGCCGATGCGGGCCGGTTCCGAAAGGTTCGTCGGCAACTAAGGCATCGAGCCGAAGGCGGTGACGATTGCCGGTCCCGGCAAACCGGCATCGGTAGACTGCCGGCAGGGTTTGATCTCGACTAGGCGAGCAACGATGTCATTTCAGCGAATAGAGGTAGGCAGCGACGTCCCGCGCCTCCTGCTCGGAAATCCTTGTCGAAGGCATTGCCGCGTGCGGATTGATCTCCCTTGCGGCCCGTATCCAACGGACCATGTTTCGCGGGTTGTTGGACAATACGCCGCCGATATAGACCCGGGTGGCCAAGCTGGCGTCGAGGCGTGGACCGACCATTCCCTGCGCGCCGGGAACGCCGGTGATCGTGTGGCATCCAGCACAGCCATTGGCCATCATGATGGGTATAGCGCGGGCGCCAACACCGCCGGTTGCATTGTCGGCCTTCTGCTCCACTCGACGGCTTTGCTCGAAGTACAACGCGATCCCGGCCAGGACTGCAACGAGCAAGACAATTGCTGCGGCGCCGAGTATGGGTCCGGACGGAGTAAAGCGCGATGTGGCGCGCACACCGATGCTGCTGGTGGCATTGTCCGTTTTATGCGCGACCCTGATGAGGCGCTCCGGCCACAACGTCAGCGCCGTCCAAGCTGCGGCCAGCACGACAATTGCCGTCCCGGCACCAATGACCAGCTTAGACAGCTTGGAGCGCATGCGACGTCTCCCATCTTCTCTGTCCACTGGAGCGGATCCACAGGCCGGCCAGCAGCAAAGCCGCGCCGCCATAGATCAGGCCGGCCGGAACCCACATCACCAGACCGGCGAGCTGCTGGTCCTCGAGCGGACTAAGGTTCCACAATTTCGCACCGGCTGCGTTCACCGGATACCACAGCCTTGGCGAGACCAGCAGCAGCACCCCGAGCAGGCCGGTATGCAGCGAGGTGAAGAAGAGGTGCATGACTGCGCTGCCATAGGCTTGTTCGCGGCCTGAACGCGGCAGCAGCACCCACCAGAACAGCAGCCCTGTGCCGAAGAACCAGGCATGTTGCGCATAATGCAGGACACCCCGTGCAAGCGCCGCCTCGAACAGCGCCGGAACGTGCCACGCCCATATCGCGACGCCGTGCAGGAAGGTCGCGGCAACAGGGCGGCTGATGGCGGCCCAAACGGTTCGAAGCATCTTCGCCTGCCCGGCTGCGCCAAATGCCAGCCGCAGCTTGATCGGCAATGCCCACATCATCGCCGCCGCCGGACGGGAGGCGACCAGCAGGGGTGCCACCACCGCCATCAACAGCTCATGCTCGATCATGTGGGCGGTGAAGACGCGCTCACCCAATGCATGGAGCGGACTGACCAGTGCTGCCGCCAAAATGGCCCAGCCGGTCGCGAACAGCAGGGCTTGTCGCATCCGCAACGGGCGGCTGCGGGCGCTCCGCCGCCACAGCCGAAAGGCGCCTGCCGCGTAAAGCAGTGCGACCACGCCTAGCGGCAGCGTGATCGGCAACGCCAGTGTCCAGCCGGCCTGCGGGGCACCGGCACCGTAGCAGATCGAGGTCGAGAAGAGCGCGTCGAAGCTCATCGCAGACAGCCGTCGAGAATGAGCGAGGCGGCGCCTTGCATGACGATTACCAGCGCAAACAGCAACGCGCTGAGAATGCCGATATTGGCGACGAAATCCTCGGTGCCGCGCGCACGGTCCGGTTTAAAGGCGGCGCCACCTTGCTGTCGCGCCCGCCACGACAGCGCCCCGCCGAGCAAGGCCAGCACCGTCAGCATCAGCGCAACGACCGGTATGACAGGAATGCCGTGGGCGCACTGCCACTCCACGACCGCGTAATTCAGCTGCGTCGACACCGCCCAGGCCAAAGGCCCGGACAACAGCCCGCCCCATGATGTGCCCAAGCGAAGCGCACGCATCTCAGTCAAGCCTCGGCATCCAATAGATCAACAGATAGATCGGGATCCAGGTCGCGACCACGAAATCCCAGTAGAAGACGTTGTCGCCAACATCCCCGAAACGCCGGCCGCTATAGCCATGGCGCGTGAACATCAGGACCGTCAGCACCAGCGTGTCGCCGACGTCGGTGATCAGGTGTGTGGTGTGGAGGCCGAGCAGGACCCACAGCATTGAGCCGTACGCATTGGTATCCCAATAGATGTTGAGGGCCGGAAATTCGAACCACCGCACGACAAGCGGTGCGATACCGAGCAGCGTCATGACGATCAGGCCGATGCGCACGGGCACCATGGCACAGGCTTCGGCGTAGCGGTTCAGTATGTGATTGGGCACCACGCTGGCGAGCAGCAACAGTGTGACGATGGTGCCTGGCCAATGGTTGGGCGGCGGCACGCCCAATGGCCAGTCGGGCGACAGATAGGCGAGGTAAAGATAGGCGCCTGCGGCGAGCGCGAAGCCGGTGCCCTCCAGCGCCATGAAAGCGAGAGTGCCCCACCAGGTCGGGCTGCGCGGTCCGATCCCGAAGGTCGGGAGTTTGGAAAGATCGGCGGCAGGACGCTGTTTCATTCCTCATCCTCCGGATCGCCTTTCGGCCAGAACCAACCGATCAAAGTGATGGCGATTGGCCCGGCTCCCCAGACCACCGCCCACGGGCTGAAGATCGAATAGAGAAAGGTGGCGCCGACGGCGAGCGCGGCGAACAATGGCCAGATCGACGGCGTCGCCGACTTCTCGCGCACATCTGGATGCGCCTCTGCCACCGTCGAAATGACAAGTTCGCGCGCGTCGACGCGAAGCCCGGTCGCGACAGGCAGCGTGTCACGTTCGGCCCAGAGCGGCTCGGAGTGGGTAACCACCGGAATCCGAGCGAAATTATAGCTCGGCGGCGGGGAGCTTGTCGCCCATTCAAGCGTGCCCGCATTCCAGGGATTGTCCCCGGCCGGGGCGCCCCTCGAGGCGCTGTACACCAGGTTTATGGTGAACAGAACGAAGCTTAGGAACAGGACGACCGCGCCGGCTGTGATGAACAGGTTGATGTTGCCCCAGCCGAGCTCCACCGGATAGGTGTAGACCCGGCGCGGCATGCCCCACAGGCCGACAATGTGCATCGGAAAGAACGCCGCATTGAA
The DNA here is from genome assembly GCF_040318575.1 of Mesorhizobium sp. M1088. Taxonomy (NCBI): domain Bacteria; kingdom Pseudomonadati; phylum Pseudomonadota; class Alphaproteobacteria; order Hyphomicrobiales; family Phyllobacteriaceae; genus Mesorhizobium; species Mesorhizobium sp. M1088. The sequence continues at coordinate 68,153 of NZ_JAMYMO010000001.1, forward strand.
GCCTATGAAGGCAAGCCAGAAGTGCCAGCGTCCAAGACGCTCGCTCATCATCCGGCCGGTGATCTTGGGGAACCAGAAATAGGTCGCGCCAAGCAGCGGGAACACCGACCCGCCGATCAGCACGTAGTGGAAATGCGCGGTAACGAAATAGGTGTCGTGTACTTGCAGGTCCAATGGCACCGACGCCAGCATCACGCCGGTCAGGCCGCCCGCGACGAACGTGAAGAAGAAGCCGAACACGAACAGCAGCGGCGTCCTCATTATCGGGCGTTCGTCCCACAATGTCGCCAGCCAGCAGAAGATCTGCAGCCCGTTCGGGATGGCGATCAGCATGCTCGAGGCGGTGAAGAAGCTCGCGCCGAGCTTGGGCAGGCCAGTTGCGAACATGTGGTGAACCCACAGGCCGAACGACAGGAAGCCGACCGAAATCAGCGACAGAACCATGCCCAGATAGCCGAATACCGGACGCCGGGCGAAAGCGGCGATGATCGAGGACACCATGCCGGTGGCCGGCAGGAAAATGATGTAGACTTCGGGGTGGCCGAAGAACCAGAACAGGTGCTGGAACAGCAGTACGTCGCCACCCTCGGCGGGATTGAAGATATGGGTGCCGACCAGACGGTCGAGGATCAGGAAGGTCGACGTGATCATGACCGCCGGCATGGCGAACACGATGACGAAGGAGGTGACCAGCATCGCCCAGACATAGAGCGGAATCTTGTCCAGCGACATGCCCGGCGCGCGTTGCTTCAGCACGGTGACGATGGTGGCAACCGCGACCGCCAACGACGACACTTCGGTATAGGTGATCATCTGCGCCCACACGTCGGAACGTTTGCCTGGCCCGAATTCAGGACCGGACAGCGGCACGTAAGAAAACCAGCCGACGTCGGGCGCCATGTCGAGTGCAAACGACACCCAGGCGAAGAGGCCACCGGAGAGATAAATCCAGAAGCTGAATGCATTGAGGCGCGGAAAGGCGATGTTGCGGGTGCCGACCATCAGCGGCACGAGATAGATGCCGGTCGCCTGAACGATTGGCACTGCAAACAGGAACATCATGGTCACGCCATGCATGGTGAATAGCTGGTTGTAGCGGTCCGGCCCGATCAGCCCGCGCTCCGGCCCCGACAGTTGGATGCGCATGGCAACGGCGCTGAGGCCACCGAGGCACAGGAAGACGAAAGCGGTGATCAGGTACCGCCGCGCGACAATTTTGTGGTCGACGCTCGAGAGCGCACCGATGATGCCCGGCACGGTCTGCCATGTCCGCGCCAGCCAGCGCTCGAGGCTGGCGTCGTCGAGGCCGGTATCGCGAGGGCCGTCGCGCTCGGGAGCCAGGTCACCCTTTTGTGCTGCGGCGCGTTGCGGGGCGAGGTCTCGCCCATGGGCTAGGTCGGCGCTGCTCATTTCAAGCCCTCGAGATAGGCTACTATCGCGTTCAGCTCGTCCCCGTTCAGTCCCACCACGGGCATGTGGGCACCTGGCTTGATCCCTTGCGGATCGGCTATCCAGGCTGCGAGATTGCCGCGGCTCATCGCCAGCGTTCCGGCAGCGAGCGTCCGCCGGCTTGCGATATGTGTAAGGTCGGGAGCGACCGTACCGCCGGCGATGGTGCCGCCGATCTTGTGGCACATCACGCATGGTCGTTTGAGGAACAGGTCGTGGCCGGCTTTGGCCTCGGTCGACACGGGAGCAGCTGCCGGCCGCAGCTGATCGTTCAGCCACGCGTCGAAGACGGGCCGAGGTTCGGCGATGATGAAGGTGCTCATATTGGCGTGCTGCGCGCCGCAGAACTCGGCGCACTGGCCGCGATAGACGCCGGGCTTGTCAGCCTTCAGATCGAGAACGTTCTCGTGGCCTGGAATGAGGTCCAGCTTGCCCGAGAGGTTCGGCACCCAGAAGGAATGGATGACGTCGGTCGAGGTTACTACAAGCCGCACCGGCTCGCCCGCCGGGATGTGGATTTCATTGGCGGTCGTCAGGATGCGGTTCGGCTGATCGTTTTCGTAGCGCACCTCCCACCACCATTGATGCCCGGTCACCCGGATCGTCAGCGCCGCATCCAAGCCGATGGCGGCAAGCGTCCGGTTAGCGACGTAGCTCAGCAGCGTCAGGCCGACCAGGATCAGGGCGGTAGCGGCGAGTGCGGCGACGACAATTCGCATCTTGCCGCGCTCGGCGGCAGCGTCGAGGACAAGCGGATCGCCGACCGGCGCGGGGCGTCGGGCCAATGGCAGGATCAGCACGGCCATCACCAAAAGCCAGACCACCGTGCACAGTGCTGTGAAGAACCAGATCAGCCATGCAAGCTCGCTCGCGGCCGGGCCTTTTGGGTCAAGCGCGGATTGCCAGCCGCTGCATCCTGCAAGGAGCAGCATGCAGGCTGCGCCGCAGCACACGCTGCAAACAAGGCGGTTCACGGCGACTTCCCCAGAGTCGCGGCATCCGGCAGGCGATTTTCGGACGGATGGGGCATCATGTCGTCGTCGCGGCTCGGCGCAGCCGATTTTGGCGCGTTGCCGCTCAACGCGCGGACGAAGGCCGCAAGCTCCCAGATCTGGTCGTCCGGGATCTTGTCCCGGAAGCTCGGCATGCCGTTTGGCCGACCGTCCCTGATCGTGGCGTGGATGCTTTCGATCGAGCTGCCATAGAGCCACTTCTGGTCCATGAGCGCCGGGCCCATGCCGCCACCGCCATTGGCATGGCAGCCGGAACAGTTAAACCAGTTGAACAGACGCTTGCCCTCGCTGAGGTGGAAGGCGTTGGCCTCGAACACTCCGGCCTTGTTGTTGGACGAGGCTGGCCGCTGGCCGCCCGGCTCGAGGGCCGTTACGGCTGCCGGTTGGTCGCCCGAGCCGAGCGCCGACTGTGGACGCGTGTCGCGTTCCTCACGCTGGCAGGCGGCAAGAACGAGCATCGCCGACAGCACGCATGGAAGGCCGCGGTTCATCGCGCTGCCGCCCCGGCGATGTCGAGGCGAGGCACGTCATATGCCGCCAGGATTGCATCGATCTCGGCGCGGTGTTTGGCGAGCGCTGCGTCTACCTCGCTGCGCAGCGCATCGTCGTCGTGGCGCACGCCCATCGAGATGTCGTAGATCATCGGCAGCAGCGGACCGTCGATGCGCGGTGCAACCGGCGTAATCCGCAACGGTACTTTTTGCCTGGCACCGAAGTAGCCGGCCAACGGCCCCCAGACGACGGCCATATCGATGTCGCCATTCGCGACCGCCTCAATGATGCGCGCTGGCGGGTTTGGCGCCGAATAGTCGCCATAGACGGGGAAACCGACGAGATGGCCGACGATGCCGCGACTGCCGAGCGCCTGGACGGGTGGCGAGTTGGCGCCGTCGTCGCCGATCAGCTGGACGCCGATGTGCAGATCGCGCAGGCGAGGATCGTTGAAGGACGCGATTTCCGGCGCATCTCTGCGTGTCACGAAGACGTAGGAAGACCGGTAGTAGGGCGCGGTGGTGCGCAGCATCTCGAGATTGGTGGGCGTCCCGGGCACCAGATCGCACAGGCCGGCTTTCAGCGTGTTGCGGACGAAGCCGCGCCGCTGTGCCCACCACGTGTAGGAAACAGTCGCACCCAGCTCCCGGGCGACGAGTTCGGCAATCTTGTTTTCAAAGCCTTCCCGGGTGGCATTGGAGAACGGCATGTTGTTGGGATCTGCGCAGATCCTCAACTCGCGCGCATCGGCAACGGCGGCCACAAGCGAGAGCGCCAGTGCGCCAACCGCGGCGGCAAGCCGCCGCGAACGCGTTTTCCGTGAGCACATAACGCGGCCGATCGTCTCAAGGCAGCCGGAACACATACAGCGTACCTCCCGCCGTGGTTACATCCTTCAGATCCTTCATGACGTTGACGAAGCCGAGCGCAGCGGTGGCGTCGCGCGGGTCGAGATCGCCGGATACGATCGCACCGGCCCAGCCGCCGACGCCCGAAAGAACCGCAACATATTGGTGCCCGTCCGGGCCGCGATAGGTGATCGGCTGGCCGATGATGCCGGACGACGTCTTGAACTGCCAAAGCAGTTCGCCGGTCCTGGCGCTGACCGCCTTGAACCAGCCTTCCATCGTGCCATAGAACACGACGTTGCCGGCGGTGGCGACCGCGCCGCTCCACACCGGAAAGTTCTCCTTCAGGCTCCACGCCGGCTTGGCGGCGGCGACATCCCAGGCAGTAAATGCACCGCGATTGCCGCCCGGCCCGGGAATCATGCGCACGTTCATGCCGACATAGGGCGTGCCGGCGATGTAATTCACCTCGACGCCTTCTTCGTCCATGCACATGTTATTATGCGGGATGTAGAGCAGGCCGGTCTTGGGCGAGAACGCCGAAGGTTGCCAGTCCTTGAGGCCCGATGCGGTGGGACAGATGTCGCGGACGACCTTGCCGGTGCCGGTCTTCTTGTCCGGATTTACAATCAGCCGGCCGGTCTTCAGGTCGACGCCCTTGCTGGAATTGACAGGCCCGAACGGCACTGCCGACAGTACTTCGCCCGTAGTGCGGTCCAACAGATAGACGTAGCCGTTGCGTTCCGGTCGGACCAGCACCTTGCGGGGCTTGCCCTGCCAGGTCATGTCGAGCAGCACCTGTTCGTTGATGCCGTCGTAGTCGTGCAAATCGTGCGGGGTCCATTGATAAAACCATTTTGCTGCGCCGGTGTCGGGATCGCGGGCAAAGATGCCGGCGGTCCATTTGTTGTCGCCGGGCCGCAGATCCGGATTCCACGGACCGGGATTTCCGGTGCCGTGGAAGATCAGGTTGAGGTCCGGGTCATAGGAAATCCAGCCCCACACATTGCCGCCGCCGATCTTCCAGGCGTCGGGCGGCCACGATGTCACCCCGAGATCCTTGCCCTTGTCCATGTCGTAATGCGGCTTGAAATCGGGGCCGATCAGCACGTCGGCGTCCGGGCCGGTATTGTAGGCCGTCCAGACGACGTGCCCGTCGCCGGCGTCGAGCGCCTTGATCCAGCCGCGTACGCCCATTTCGCCGCCGGAATTGCCGACCAGTACCTTCCCCTTCACCACCAGCGGCGCCATGGTGATGGTCTCGCCGATATTGATGTTGCCGATATGGGTGTTCCAGACCGGTTTGCCGGTGGCCGCATCGACGGCGATGGCATGACCATCGAGCGTGTTGAAATAGATGTGCCCGTCGAAGAAGGCCGCACCACGGTTGACCACGTCGCAACAGGCAACGCCCTGCGCGGCGGGCTCGGGATTGGGCTCGAATTTCCACTTCATCGGCGCGCCGGGCTTGGTAAGGTCAAGCGCATAGAGGATGTTGGGAAACGGCGTCACGATGTACATCGTGTTGCCGACGACCAGAGGCGCAGCCTCCTGGCCCTTGTTGACGCCGGTCGAGAAGGTGAAGGCCACCTGCAGGTTTTTGATGTTGTCTTCGGTGATCTCCGCAAGTTCGCTGTAGCGGGTCGAGGCGTAGTTCTTTGCCGGCATCGCCCACTGGCCGTCGTCGGGCGGAGCAGCCGCGGCCGGCGGATTTATCGCAGGGCCTGATAAAGACTGAGCAACCGCCGCCGTCATCAGTGCAAACCCCGCCAGCAGCGTCCATCCCAGCCTCGCAGCCATTGGCCTGTTTCCGCCTTTGGCTGACACACGAGTTTTCGCCGCCACTTGTCGCCCTTTCCTCATTTGCGTATCGAGCCGCCGACCCCGGCGCCAAGCTCCGCCGCCACGTCCGCCTCGCTTCCGGCACACAATGGATGGCCCCAGCCGGAAGCGCTCTTGCCGCCGGGATCGAGGTCGAAAATGATAGCGTCCTTGCGGTTTGGGTTGACGCCTGCCGGTACCTTGTCCAGCCCGAGCGCGGCGCGCACACGCCAGGCGACATTGTGGTCGGCACAGGGGGAATCGCCGCTTATCCCGAGGGCCCCGACGATCCCCTTGCCGTCGTAGAGAGCCAGGCCGCCGCCAAACACGACGACACCGCCGATAGGCTTTCCCAGCAATGGATCGCTGGAGCTTCCAAACGTCGAAGGATCGCCGGCATAGGCCACCGCTGGATTGACCGGATTGGTGGCCTGCAGGCCGAATAGAGGACCGCCGGGCTGCACCGGCGCATAGAGGTTCGCGGTGGACAACGCCATGTGGGCGAGGCTGAGCCCGTTGGCGGTATTGGCTTTTTCGGCGGCGATCAGCCGGCTGCCAGGCCACTGGGCGTCGGCGGTAGGCCCACTGAAGGCGACGGCGCAGACAGTTCCGTCGCGAGCCACGACTGCCGCCCATTCATTAGTGTCGAAGCCGCCATTGCCGGGACCGCCGCTGGATTTGACGTTGGCCTTGAGGGCGGCCAGCAACTTGTCATGGTCGGCCGGGCAAGGTGCTTGAGCCCAAGCCTTTTGCTGGACGGCGCCGATCGTAAGCAGGAACAGACATAATGCTACCGAGACAATCCGATGGCGATCCATTAGCTGCGCCGTCTTTGTTGAACACTCTCCAACGCGTAGGAGGCGCAGAAGTGCCAAAGGGAACGAAATAAATATCGGATTCGGTCGGACAAACTCGGGCGACCGGAACTCGGGACAGCCGATCTGGGTGTTGGCACTCAACCGGAAATCGGAGTTATTCTTGCGATGGTCCAGGCGCCGTCGGAACAGAGCAGCACTTCTGGCAGTTGTGTCGAATGCTGTCCGCAGTCGAGCAACTGGCTCAATCGGTGAAAGAGCGACGAGCTATCTTGTTCGTTGGAGCCGGGGTGTCGATGAGCGTCGGCTTGCCGTCTTGGCAAAAGCTCATCGAACACATGCAAAACGAGCTCGGCCTTGACGAGGACATGATCGGCGCACCGGAGGCCAGCTATCAGGCGCTTGCCGAATATTACCGGCTGAAGCAGGGGAGCCTCGGCCCTTTGCGCAGTTGGATGGATCGTGAATGGAGCGTCTCGCGGGAAGAAGTGCAGCGGTCGGCAATCCACAAGCTCATCGTATCGCTCGATTTTCCGATCATCTACACCACCAATTATGATCGCAACCTCGAGGTTGCCTTCGAGATTCATGGCCGGCCCTTTGTGAAGGTGGCCAACGCAAAGGACTTGCCCAAGACGACCGGCGAGGTGACGCAGATTATCAAATTCCACGGCGATTTCGACGACGACAAATCGCTGGTCCTGGCGGAGACCGACTATTTCGACCGGCTTTCGTTCGATTCGCCGCTCGACGTGAAGTTTCGCGCCGACGCACTGGGGCGCACCCTCCTGTTCATCGGCTACAGCATGTCTGATATGAACATCCGTCTGCTGTTGCACAGGCTTTGGCAGACCTGGCGGCGGTCGGGCTACGAAAAGAGCCGCCCGAAATCCTTCATCTTCATGTCGCAGCCGAGCATCGTCCAGGAGGCTGTTCTCGGCCACTGGGGCATCGATATGCTGACCGAAGAGGCCGACGATCCTGAGGACGCGCTGCTCGCGTTCCTGAACGAACTCAAGGATAGGGTGGGCCGGCCAGACAGCGCGTGAGAAAACCTGCGGAAAGTGGATTGGTCCGGCAGTGGAACCGACTGATCCGATGTGAGTTCGGGAAGACTAACGTATCCGGGACCGAGCCTGAATGGGCGCACGCAAACACAAGCGAAGAATGCATGCCAAACACGACCTGTCGGCCGAGTTGGCCTATGAGATCGATTTTTTTGCCCGCAGGTGCGGCCTGACGAGGGACGAAGCACTCAAGACGATGCGAGATGCCGGCCAGTTGAAGGACAGCGCGAAGGCATCTTACGAAACCGGGGCGAAGTAGCGGCGTGGATCCCGCTTCGTGGACGGCTTTTGTCGGAACGGTCATCCTGATGCAGATGCCGCCGGGGCCCGACAGTCTGCTGGTGATTGCGCGCGGCATCGGGCAGGGCCGTGATATTGCCCTGTTCACCGTCCTCGGAATGACCCTCGGCGCCGGTATGGTCCAGCTGCCGCTCCTTGCCCTCGGCATATCGTCGCTGCTCCAGGCATCGCCGCTTGCCTTTGCCATGCTTCGCTGGGCGGGTGCAGCTTATCTCGTTTGGCTTGGATCGCGTCTGGTGCTGTTGCCGTCAGCCAGCGTCGCCGTCGAGGAGGCGCGCAATGTCGGACCGCTTGTGGCCGCACGCGAAGGAATGATCGCCAATCTGATAAATCCTTGGCCGATAACCTTTATGGTGGCATTCCTTCCGCAGTTCGTCGATCCTGCTCGCGGATCGGTCACGCTGCAATTGCTGCTGCTCGGTGGCACCCAGAAAATGACCGGTGTGCTGGTGCTGGGCACATATGCACTCGCATCCGGCACGCTCGGGGCCTGGATTATGAAACGACCGAAGGTAAGGCTCTGGCAGCAGCGGGTGGCAGGCTGCGTCGTCGTCGGTCTCGGTATCCGCATGGCAGTCGGTGGTGGCGCGCACCGCTGAGGATCGAGCGATGCAGCGGCCGCCGATGGAACATCCGCCGACAATTTTCGTTGACATGCTCCACAAGGCGAAGAGGTCGAGCATGTCGAAGTTCCAAGCCGCTACCCCGGAGCGTTTGCAGCAGCTCAGGCTTGAGGCAACGGCGCACTTTGCGCCACTCATACTGCGCCAGGCGCTGGTGCGTCTCTGCCGGGCCTGCGGAAGCGATAGCCTCGAACGTTTCGAGAAGACCATGGTCGACCAAATCGAGGCATTGCGTGACGAAAAGGCCGATTTCGACACGATGAAGGAATTTGCCATCGAACAGCTCTATGGCTGGATTCGAGAAGTCAGGTCTTCGCCGGACATGACACAGCCGCTGGAGAGCGTAGATACCCGAAGGACCCCCGGCCGCTCTGAAGAGCCGCAAACGCTGGAAGACCAATTGCAGGCAGGCCTGGAAGATTCCTTCCCGGCAAGCGACCCACCGGCGGTCGTCTCCACCGCGATCCCGGGCGGATCGAAGAAGCTCGTCGGAACCGACGAAATCCTCAGGCAGCAGCGCGAGAAAAAGGCCGAGGACGCCAATCATTCGCGATAAACCAAGCTTTGGGCGGAACTTCAGGGAGGCAGCCTGCCGCTTCACCCGCAGTCCGATATGAAGGCTGTCGTGGCATGCCCATCATGCGGCTCGCCTTCGACAAGAATGTTTGCCTCCCACGCGGCGTCGACAAACGCTTGCCGCGCTTTGCCGGCCGTAATTTCACCGGTTCGGGCGCGATTCAATACATCAGCGGCCGCCAGCGCCAGTGGGGCATTGCGCGCCGGCCATTTCTCGCTTTTCAGGCAATGTACTGCTTCGAAAACGGAACTGACCAATCGCGATCGCCCGGGCTTGCCGAAATAGATGCAAACAGGTGTATCGAACTCCATTCTCTGCACCGTATTCCTCCCGGTTCAAGCAAGGTGTCGCTTCAAGCAAGCTGCGTGTCTTCAGGGTCTACACGACTGTCCGACGGGCGTTTCAGCCAAACGTCGTAGGCCTTCGCAGCTGTTTTGGCGCGTGCTGGTGTTTCGGCTGCGATATCGTAGGCCAGAATGCCCACCTTGCGGGCGAATTTATCGAACGCCGCGCGCACCGTCTCAACGTCGACCTCGTCAGCCAGCCCGGCGCGACAGGCGTCGAACGCCGCCTTGTGCGCCGGACCGCGGCTCGGCCATTCATTTAAGACGTCATAGGCCTGCCAGATATTCTCGACATGGCGAGGGAAACCAAGGCCGACGAGAATTGGAACGGGGCGGCCAAACGATTTTTTTGTCATCTGTGTCTCCGCGAAAGAGCCTGTCGCATCAACGTCCGGGGCAGACTGAAGGCTCATGCTCTTTAACGCGGGATTGCTGCACGGGTTGCAGCAGGTTTGTTCGATCGTGCGCAGCCGGTCACTTGTTGGTCCGCATCTTTTGCCGGGGATTGATACCGCCTTGCGGCGTGGTGTCGTTCTCGACATCGCCTTCGAACGTATTGTTGCCCTGATCGAGCCGGTCGCCCTCCTTGATCGTGCCCCTGGAACTGCCGATGCCGGGATCGTTGGCAAGATCGCTATCGGCCGGCGTTTTGCCTTTGGCGTGCTTGTTTCCTGTCATGGACTCCTCCTGTTTCTTGAGGTGGCGGGCCGCCCTTGAGGTCGCAGCTAAGGCTCGCTACGAGATCGCATTTCGACGCGCCAAGTGTCGGCGCGCGAATTTGTCGGACGACCTTGATTTTGAACTCCGCGATCCCGATGGTTGTTCCGTCAAAAATATCGCCGTCGGCCGGGATTGCTCAGCCAAGTCCTCTCCGGTTTCTGGAGCCGGGTGCTTTCGCCAACCGGAACGATCTTTCGCCCAATGCATTTAACTGGTCTGCGCTCACGAACTCATTCTGGACGGGAGCTGGACCATTGCCACCTACAGCCTACGCCTTGGCGACTCGCGAAACCGAAGAAGTTTCCATCGTCGACCTCATACCCGCTTTGAGGGCTTTCGCCCGCACCTTCTGCCGCACCCCCGATGATGCCGACGACCTGGTCCAGGAGACGCTGACCAAGGGCTTGGCCAACATTGACAAGTTCGAAGCTGGAACGCGCATGAAGTCATGGCTCTTCACGATCATGCGCAACACCTACTACACGCGTGTCAGGGCCGCGGTGAGGGAAGCGCCCGGCCTGCTCGACTGCGCTTCGCTGCGGCCGATCTCGGAAGCGACGCAGGAATGGTCCGTACAGGGCAAGGAGGTCCACCAGGCCATCCAGAGCCTTCCTGAGCACCAGCGCGAGGTTCTGATGTTGATAGGCGTTCTGGGCGTCAGCTATGAGGAAACGGCCGAAATATGCGGTTGCGCGGTGGGAACCGTGAAGAGCCGGCTCAACAGGGCACGCGCCGGCGTGCTGGAATACCTTGGCGAAAGTTCCTCGCAAACCCTGATGGAAAGGCGCAGCTATCTGTCCGAAGGACAACTGGACTTCGAAGCCGAGAGGCGCCGCTAATACACGTCACGTTAGTTGCTGGTCTCGCGCAAGCGCCTTTCGACAAGCGCATGCTGCAACTCGATCGCAAGTTTGGTCAGCCGGTCAGGAACCCTTTCCTGTTCGATGGCCGCAAGCAAGGAAGCGATTTCCCGGTCTATCGTCAGATCGGCACGCGTGCTGACAGAATCTTCCCTTGAGCGAGACATCGCGTTCTCTTGGCAAATGTTGGTCCCTTCACCTCACTCTGGTGGCAACAGTGCGAGTTTGCAAGAATTTGCAGGCCATCCATGCGACCGGCTTCGGTCCTTGCACAGCTTCGTCAGCGGTTGGCCTCTCGCTGCGTTTCAATTGCTCGCCGGCTGCAAGCCATATGCCGCCGCAACGATCAGTCTTCAGGCCGCCGATCCGCCGAATGATCCTGGTACTGCTCGGACTTGACCCGATTGCCGTCGAGCCCACGCTCCTTGGTGTGCTGCTTCTTGTCTCTGTTGGACAGAACGGCGTTCTCTCCGATCTTGTCCTTGGGAAGATCGGTCATCGCGCCAGCGCCAGCGCCTTTGCCGTGACTGCCGCGACCGATGTGCTTCTTGCTTCCGGACGCCATCTTGTCCTCCTTCATACCGTCGAATAGCGGCTTTTCCCGTTCGGCATCCGAACCAGCGTTGGGCCGCAATGTTCCGCCGGAAATCGTAAGCAGGAAGGCATCGCCGTCCCAGTGCCGGAACGGCTTTTCGCCGTCGACGAGGACTTGCATGCCATTTGCGTTGGCGAAGTTATGGACATCGGCGCGATCCAGCGCCGGCGATCCGCGATATGAATAATTCAAAAGCGCGGCCATCCCCGGCCTCTTCAGCACGCGCGCGATTTCCACGAAATGTCGCTCCGCAAGGCCGGCCAGCACCAGATAGGGAAAGCTGTCGACGGCCAGCACGCGGTCGAAGCTTGCATCGCAAAAATCGGCAAGATCGAAACCGCGCGTAGGGCGGAATTCTACATTGCCGAGCCCGGCGCATCGCCGGCGGGCGATCGAGATCATCGCTGGGGATATATCGCTGCCGACGATCCGGTGCGACAGAGCGGAGAGCGCCTGTTCGAACCGACCGATACCACAGCCGATATCCAGTATGTCGTAGTCGGTACCGGTAAAGCCTCGCCTCTCCAGCCATGCAACGATCTCAGCCGTAGCGGCAGAGAGCTTTTCCTCATTGCCCAGCGATGACAGCTGGACGCTCGCCGCCGGGGAGATCGCCGCCGCCGCGTCAAACCCGGCCGCCAGCCGTTTGACGACCGCATCGTCGGTCTCGTCCTCCCCACGCTCGTGCCGAACGGCACCACCTGTTTTGCGCAGCGTGGCGAAGATCTCGGGCCTGCGCTGCAGCAGGTCGGCAATCCGTTGTAGTTTTGCCGTCTTTCGCGAATCGGCCGAATGTGTGGTTTGTGCAATCTTCGCCAGTTCTGCGGCTTCGATTCCTGTCTCGAAACGGAGAGCCAGCCTGGCGATGACGGCTTCGACGCCGGCACCGTCTGCCATGCAATCCTCCAGCACCCGCCTTGCTGATATCGACCGCCGAGATTCTGGCTGGGTCGCGCTCATCGCCCTTTGCTCCGCGTCCAGATCTTGCGCATCGTCCACCGGTCTACGGCGCCCCAGCTGTACTTGTAGGCCTCTTGTCCGCGCAGAAAATCGAACTCTTCCGCGCCTTCGCAGATCGCCTGCCTTATCGCCTGGCCGATGAGCAGCGCGCCGGGACTTTCCTCGGCATAGGCCGGATCGAAGCCACCGAGATAAGCGCAAGCGCGGCCACGATGATGGAACCCGTAATAGGCGCCCACGATCGCGTTACCGATCGTGATAAGCCAGCATCGGGCAAGCACCTGTGCGACCAGCTGCGGCAGCGCCTGACGGTGGAATTCTTCCACGCGGGAATCGGACAGCACGCCGTCGCCGTGTCCGGCCCAGCGCGCGCGGTGAAGGCGGATCAGCTGGTCGAGGAATGTCTGCGGATCGGACAAAGCGGGTTCGATGGAGACACTGCCGCGTCTCGACGCGGCCCTGTGGGCGCGGCGCAATTGGCGCCTCCGCCGTGCCGGAACGCAGCCTTGAAGCGTCTGGTCGCCGGCGAGGGCGAGCACCGGGCAAGCGGCGTGACCGACGGCTTGGCACGATTCGAGCGCGGCATGCCTGATGGCAAGGCCGGCGCCGCCGGGAGGCAGGTCCTGCAAGATCCACTGTGACCAGCCGACGGAAAGAACGGCGCCACCGATGACTGCGCCGACCGGTTCGGCCATCTCGGGAAGACAAAGGACATCCAGATAGTCGCTCAACGAAATGCCGAGCGGAAGCAATCGCGCGCCGGCGTCGTGGCGTTCCAGATAGAGTGGCGCCAGGCCGACCAGATCGTCGCCACGCCAGACGGCGACCGTCGCCAGCTCGCCGGGAGCAAATGTCCGCCACCATGGCAGCAACCATGCGGGAGACTGGAACGGCGTCGCCGAGGGACTGCGCGACCAGAGTTCCCACCAGTGCGGCTCGAGGGCTTCGAGGTCCGCCGGATCGTCGATGATCTGACTGCGGAGCATGTCCTGCTCACCTCGCCGTCGCGAGCTGCCCGCTGTCTGTGCCGAGCCGTGCCAGCGCCCGATAGGCGTCCATGTAGGAGGAAACCATGCGGTCGAGTGAAAAGCGCCGCCGCGCCTCGGCTCGGCAGGTCTCGGGGTCCAGGCTGGGTGCGGCAGCGATGGCTTCGGCCATCTCGTCGACATCCCCGACCAGATACCCGGTCTTGCCGTGCTCGACCACATCCGGCAGTGCGCCACTCGGGAAGGCCACCACGGGGGTGCCGCAGGCGAGCGCCTCCATTGCGACGAGCGAACTGGTCTCCGCGGCAAGGCTCGGGATGACTAGGCAGCGGGCTGTATTCAGCAGGCGCCGCTTGGCGACAAAGCCGAGCGGACCAAGGAAGCGGCGCCGGTCGTCCAGCCGGGGTTCGACCTCGTCGCGAAAATACGTTGTGTGAGTTTCATAGGGGTAGACCTTGCCACCGATGACCAGCGGCACGCTGGCCTTCTTGGCTGCGTCGAGCGCCAGATGGATGCCCTTTTCCGGGCAGACGCGGCTGAGCACGAGCGCAAAGTCGTGTTTGGCCTTCGGCTCGCTCAGCGCGTCGACGTCCACTCCGTTGGGAATCGGCCCAATCAGCCTGGCTCCCGGCGGCGCGGTTCTTTGCTGAGCCGCCGATACCGCATGCAGCCACAGATCCTCCCGCGCCGGATTGAGAGCGTCGGCCGGATACCAGTCGAGCGGCAAATGCAGGGTCACCAATGTCGGCCCGTCGCCCGGCAGATAGGCATCGAAATCGATACCGTGCAAATGGACCACGTCGATTGGCCAGCGAGCGCGCGCGGTAGCAATTGCGGCGCAATGAGCACGCTGCGCCCGGCGCTTCGCCGCTTCATCGAGCACGCCCGGTTCGGCCGGCGTCTCGATGAGGACACCCGCAGCGCTCGAGCCCTGGCAGCCGATCACGATCGAGCGGTGTCCGGCCTGTACGAGCGCCTGGTCGAGCATCGACAGCACCTGCTCGGCACCACCGACCGCATCCGGCCCGACCGGGGCGAGGGGATAGGCGACGTTGAGGACGGTGAGCGTCATGGCTGGAGAGCCGAAGCTCCTCACGCTGCGGAGGCGCGCAGCCTGCCGAACGAAGGGGCAGCGATGCTGCCGGCATATCGGCGCGTCATTGCCGCGCAGAAGTCGGCGAATTCCTCCGGCACCAGCGGCGGACTGCTGTGGTGCGGCATCATTCCGCGGTGTTCCGGCGTGAAGCAGAAAGTAACCGTCACGTCGAAGTCGGCCAAAGCTTCCATCTGCCGGTCGAACCAGTCAAGTGCGTTCGGCCTGAAGCTGTCGGCCCAGGAAAGCCCGGTGCGCAGATTGGTGACGCCGAGGCGTTTCATCCAGGCAACGGCATCGTCCAGCCGGTGATCTTCGAAATGGAACCACTGCACCAGTCCCATTGCCGGCGTGTGGTGCAGGAACTCCTCGAGCGCGGGCTTTGGCGTGCCGTCCTGGCGGAGCAAGCCCATGTAGAAATGGCGGTAGTAAGACGAGCCTTCCGCCTCGCGATGGCGCGTCGTCGCTTCCCACTCGCGCGGCAGGTCGTAGAGGCTGTACCATTGGATGCGCGGTGCGTTGCCGATCAGCAATTCCGCGGTCCGGCGCAGGCCCCAGACCTGTACCTCCTCGGCGCCGAAGGTCGACACGCCGACCTCGCTGACCCATACCGGAAGATCGGTGACAGCCGAAATCTCGCCGATCTTCTGCGGCCATTCGTGGATCTGCCAGAGGTTCCAGTCGAGCGGAAAGCCGTGCACGGCGACTGCGTCGACATGATCGAGCACGCCGAATTCCTTCATCCGTGTCATGAAGCCGGCATCGATCGGCGAGATGCCGCCAAGGACCTTGGTCAAGGCCGGATTCTCCAACGCGATCGCGTCGGCGGCCAGGATTGCCGTAGCGGCGAAGCGACTCCAGTCGGGGTCGAGCTCGGGATCCCAGTGGGATTTGTTGTTGGGCTCGTTCCAGATCATGGCGGCTTCAATCATTTATCTGTCCTTTCGACGGGTAGACGGCGGCGCCGCCGGCCGGCACGTCGCCGCTGCGGCAGAAATAGACCTCCTGCTCCGGTTGCAGCACGATCTCGAAGCCGGCGCTGCGCAGCATGGCTTCGGTGCAGGCGCGATTGGGAATCCACCAGTTGGTCGGGTCGTCGGCATAGCGATGCTCGATGAAATGCAGCTTTGGGAACTCCGGCCGGTCGAACAGGTCGTGGGTCCAGAAATGATAATTCTGCTCGAGCGCCGGCACGTTGGTGCTGCCGCGCTGCATCGACTGGAAGATCATCAGGTCCCGGGCGACGTGCTCCCGGATCAGATCGAGTGCGAGCAAGGGATGGCGCAAATGGTAGAGCACGCCCATGAACAGCACGATGTCGAACCGCTCATGCAGGGCGCCAACGTCGTAGACCGAGAGCTGCCGGAATTCGATGTCGCAGTCTGCTACCTCGGCGGCAAAGCGCGCCTGCGCCAGGTAAGCCTCATCGAAATCGATGCCAAGCACGCGGCCGGCGCCGCGGCGTTTCATCTCGATCGAATAGAAACCCGCATTGCAGCCTATGTCGAGCACCGCCTTGCCGGAAAGATCGGCGGGAATGGCGTCGGCGAATTTGCGCCATTTGATCAGCGGATAGTTGCCAAGGAAATGGTCGGGAGCGGTTTCGATGCCGGCCAGTTCCATATTGTGGAACCATGGGCCGAGCGCATCGATACGGCGGCGGATTTCGGCATCGGAATGCAGCATGGCTAGCCTCTTTCGCCTGCGAGGACAGGGACGTGCTGGTGGCCGGGCAGCGTAATGTCGACTTGATCGTCCCTGGTACCGGCGGCGCTTTCAAGCAGGCGAAGTGCGGTGCGGTAGCCGTTGAAGGTGCCGACGTCGACATAGGCGGTGCCAGCCTTGATGCCGCAGGCATCGCCTCCGGCGGCGAGATAGGCATTGACCAGCGTGCCGATATATTCGTCGCACCGGTCCCGTTCCCGCCACTGCGCGGCGAGCTGGTGAAGGGTGCGGCCGGGCATCTTGAACGCACCCCAGATCCAGTTCGACGCGGCATTCTGCTGTTTGACCTGGATTTGCTTCACCCGGCTGTCCTGGTCGACAACGACGGCGTCGAAGAACTCCGGCTGGTCCACCGGAAACAGCAGGAAGGACAGGCCGTCGTCCGGGAGGGCCAGGAAGCCGTCTTCGGGAAACCAGATCGTATCGGGCAACCCGACCAGAACGGTCTCATCGGCTGTGACGAGCGGTGCGGCACGGAAGATGGCGTCGCAAAGGCCGACCGGAGAGGGCTGCACCACAAACAGCGCAGTCGCGTCGGCATAGCCGGCAGAATAATATTCGAGGATATCCGACTTACCCGAGCCGATGACGAAGCAGATCTTGTCGGCCCCCGCGCGCACCATGCGGCGCACCAGGTATTCGCTGACCGCGCAAGGCCGCTCGGTGTTGCCGTCGATGCGGCTGCCGACCGGCAGAAGCTCCTTCGAAAAGCCGAGCGGCTGGATGCGGCTTCCCCGTCCGGCTGCGGGCACGATGCCCAACATCAAACTGCCTCCTTCAACGGCTCGCCATGCGTGGAGCCGTGCAGTGCATCGGACAGGATGCGGTCGAATTCCTTCGCGCGCCGTGCCGAGGTGTGTTCCTCCAGCACCCGCTCGCGCGCTCGGCGGCGGATGGCGTCAAGCTCGGCGTCGGACAGGTCGAGCGCGGCGACCACGTCGTCGGTGCTGTTCGCCACGACGATCTCTTCGCCGGGCCGGAAAAAGGCCTCCAGTCCCGGCCATGTGTCGCTCACCATCGCGGCACCGCAAGCGGCGGCTTCGAACAGCCGGCCGGATGGGCACCAGCCCCTTTCTGCCATCGCCTCGCGGGTCACATTCAGAGTCAGCCGTGATGATGAAAAGAAGGCGGGGTGGTCGGCGGGCGGCAGGTGACGGACGAAGAAAATATTGTCGCTCCACGGGAATTCCTGCGGATATTGTGCGCCGCCAATGATGAAGCGGCGCTCCGGCAGGCGCGCAGCCGGACTGACCAGCAGCCTCTCGACCCCGGCCTGGCGGTCTGCCGCATAGGTCCCGAGATAGGAAAGGTCGCCGGCAAACTCCGGCCTGGGCGGAGCCGGCCGGTGTCGCTCTGGATCGACATGGCCGTAGAGCGGCATGACGTGGCGCGCACCCAGCATCGACCTCAATGCGTCGATCGCGGTTCCTCCCGTGTAGCTCAGCACGAGATCGAAATCGCGAAGCCCTTCCGGCCCGAAATAGGCCGGAGGCTCACCTTGTTCGATCCGCGCCAGCGTCACCGGCGTGTCCAGATCGTAGAACACCTTCAGTCCGCGGCAGGCCTGGTGGGCAAGGCGCGACGCGCTCACGGCATCGGGGCAATAGGAGGTGACGATGACGACATCGGCCTCACTCATCGCCTGCTCGGCAACGCTCTGGATGTCCTGCCAGTCCGGATAAAGGACAATGCTGCCGCCATCCAACTGATCGAGGTCGCGCGTCCCGGCATAATAGGGAGTGTTGCGTTCGAAGAAGGTGATGGACCAGCCCAGCCCGGCCATCGCCCGGATCAATCCGCGCCACAGTGTGGCGTGCCCATTGCCCCACGACGATGTCACGGTAAGACCGAAAATAGCCATGCGCATCCGGCAATTCCTCGTCAGGCAGCTTCGTTGAGTCTGATCAGCTTCGACCCCCAGTCCCCCCAAACAACCGTGGTGATCGAGGCTGGGTCGATATCGAAGCGAAAGCAGTTCCCCAGCGACAGGCCGAGCACCTTGCACACGGCGGCCTTGATGACGTCGGCATGGCTGACCAGTGCGACGCCCTGGTTCTGGTAGGTGCCGCGGACCTGCTCGATCAATGAGACGACGCGTTGCTGCACGTCCAGCATGGTCTCGCCGCTCGGTGTTCTCGCCTGCTGACGCTGGTCGTTCCACACCCGCCAGTCGGCATCCTGGTTCAGCTCCTCGAAGGTCTTCCCCGACCAGGTGCCGAAGTCGATCTCATCGATCTCCTCGCGGATCGCGATTTCACCGGCATTGCAGGCGAGCGCGATCGGATTGGCAGTCTCCTGCGTGCGTTCGCGCGGGCTGCTGAAGATTGCCGCTATCGCCTCACGTGCCATGCGGTCTGCCAGATGCGAGGCCTGTGCCTTGCCGGCTTCGCCGAGGCAAACGCCGGCCATCCTTCCGGCAAGATAACAGCCGACATTGTCGTGCGCGGCGTGGCGCACCAGAAAGAACGTCGTCGTCATTCCGCGGCATCGAGCATCGGCTCGTCCTTGCCGGCGATAAAAGAGAGCGTGCGCTGGCGCGCTTCCGCGTCGGTGAACTGCTCGGGCGGCGATTTCATGAAATAGCTGCAGGGACCGGTCAGCGCGCCCGCGATACCGCGGTCGAGCGCCAGCTTGGCGCAACGCACCGCATCGATGACGACGCCGGCCGAATTGGGCGAATCCCACACTTCCAGCTTGAGCTCGGCATTGAGCGGTACGCCGCCAAAGGTCGTGCCTTCGACCCGGATATAGGCCCACTTGCGATCGGTCAGCCACGGGACATGGTCGCTCGGCCCGACGTGAATGTTGCCGGGCTCCAGGGGAACGTCGATCTGGCTGGTGACGGATTGCGTCTTTGAGATCTTCTTCGATTCCAGCCGCTCGCGCTCCAGCATGTTGAGGAAGTCGGTGTTGCCGCCGAAATTGAGCTGGTAGGTGCGATCGATGCGCACGCCGCGCTCGCGGAACAGGTTGGCGAGCAGCCGGTGGACGATCGTCGCACCGACCTGGCTCTTGATGTCGTCGCCGATCAGCGGCAGGCCGTGCTGCTCGAAGCGCCGGCGCCACTCCGGCCGCGAGGCGATGAAGACGGGTATGCAGTTGACGAAGGCACAGCCCGCCTCGAGCGCGCACTCGGCATAAAAGCGCGTTGCCTCCTCCGAACCGACAGGCAGATATGACACCAGGATTTCGGCGCCGCTTTCGGCGAGGATCTTGCTGATGTTGGCGACGGGTTCGTCGGCCTCCACGATCTCGTCACGCAGATATTTGCCGATGCCATCCAGCGTCGGTCCGCGTTCGACGCGGGCGCCGGTAGGCGCTACATTGGCAAAGCGGAAAGTATTGTTCGGCGCGCTGTAGATCGCGTCGGCCACATCGCGTCCGACCTTGCCCTTGGCGACGTCGAAAGCGCAGACCACCTCGATGTCCTTGACATGGTAGCCGCCAAGATCGGCATGCATCAGCCCGGGTATGGGCTCATTGCTTCTTGCGTCGCGGTAATAGGTGATGCCCTGAACAAGGGAGGAGGCGCAGTTGCCGACGCCGACTATTCCGATCCGAACTTTCTTCGATCCCACGAAACCGCTGCCTATGCTGTTGAAGGTAAGTTCTTCGTGCCAAACCGCCTGCCTCGCTGATTGTTCCTTGCCGGCTGCAAAAATCGTGCAACCGATGGTGGATCAAAGTAGCGCTCGCCGAGTTGTGCAGTGAGGCCAACCGGGACGGGACAATGATCGTCTATGGCGACCACAAGCGAATTGAGAGCGCGCGACATGTTCGCAGCTCGGCCTGCGAAGCGGCCGGGCACATTGCGGAGATGCCCAGCGGGATCGAACGCCACGCAGCCCTGGTCGGCCTGTTCATCAAGACCTCGGAATTGGTCCAGGGCCTTGCCGATGCTGAATTCGAGGCCAACGGCATGGACAGGAATTCCCGACAGCGGATCGCGGGCGCAAATCTCCTGGTCGGCTTGGCCCGGGACGTGGGCAGATCGTGGAGGGCCGGATTCGCCGTCGACGGCCCGATCGATGCCGACGTGCCGCGAATGCTGGCCGAACTCGATTGCGACGGCGAAATCCTCATCGGCACGGCCGAGGGCTACGCCCATTACGCGCTCTATCCGGAAAGCTATTTGGTCGCCGCGCGGCAGTCGGGTCTCGATGCGAACACATGCGTAATCGGCATCCGCAGCATCGGCCTGGGGCTTGCAGCGATGGTGGCTGCAGCCATCGGCGCACAGGCACCCGTCGGTGTCCGTCCGATCGGTCATCCGTTTCGCAGGCGGCTTGCCGCCGATCCGGAACTGATCGGCGGCTGGAGGACAAGGCCATCGGCCCATTTCGCTGTCGTCGATGAGGGCCCGGGCCTGTCCGGCAGCTCGTTTCACGCCGTCGTCGCATGGCTGCAAGCGCTGGATATCGATGCCGGGCGCATCCATCTGTTCCCCAGCCATTCGGGTGGGCCGGGTCCCGAGGCATCGGCGGACATCCGTGAGGCATGGACGGTTTGCCAAAAACACACCGCGCATTTCGAACGGACTTTCCCCGCGGGATCCGCTCTGCCGGCGCTGCGGGATTGGGTGGCCAGGACGATCGGCCGCACAGCGGTCAGCCTGATGGAAATATCCGCCGGAGAGTGGCGTCGCTTGCATTATGGCTCGCAGGATCATTGGCCACCCGTCCACCGCGGCTTCGAGCGGCGAAAGTTTCTTGCTTCTGCGGGCCGGGAAAAATGGTCGGTCAAATTCGTCGGCCTCGGTGAAATCGGAATGCACAAGGCCGAGACTGCCAGGAGGCTGCATGACGCAGGCTTTGGCCCGGAAATTGCCGGGCTGTGCCATGGCTTTCTCGTCGAACGCTGGAGCGACGGTGCAACGCTGGAGCGGGCAAGGCATTCGAAACAAAAAATGGTCGCTCATCTGGCGCGCTATCTCGCCTGGCGCGCAGCCAATCTGCCCGCCTCCGGGCCGGGTGCCTCGCTGGAGGCGCTTGCCGACATGGCCGTGCGGAATACCAGCGAGGCGCTGGGCGAAAGCCGCGCGGCGGAGCTGCGGAACTGGTTCTCGAAACAGGCTTCACCAAAGACCATGCAGCGGGTCGAAATCGACGGGCGGCTTCATCCGTGGGAGTTCATCCTTTCGCGCGGCGGAACGCTGATCAAGACGGACGCCCTCGACCATTGCCGATCGCACGATCTGATCGGCTGCCAGGACATCGCCTGGGACATTGCCGGCGCCCGTGTCGAGTACAGCCTCTCCGATGCGGCGACTGCGGCACTGTGCAAAGCTGTCGAGGCGACTACGTCTCGTCCCGTCGATGCCAAACTGGTCCACTACTACGAGCCCTGCTATCTCGCCTTCCAGCTTGGCTTGTGGAGCATGGCTGAGCGATCGGGCGATGATCGGGAACAGATCCGGCTGGCGGCCGCGGCAAGACGTTACGCTGCCGCGCTGCTTCGTTTCCTGGAAAGCCAAGGCGACCTGCGGCCCTTCGAGCCCGATCAATCCAGCCGGCGCAGCATATCCGCTTCCTTTTCGAGGATGGCGGCTACCTCCTCGCGCTGAAGATGCGTCATCATCAGGCTCACACAACATTCCAGATAGGTGATAGAGGCGCGCCGCAGGAAGGCAGCCGTCTCCTTTGCGGCCATTTGTTCGATGTCTTTGGCGGATCGCTTCGGATGCACAGTCGTCTCCATGCCGGTACCTTGGCAGAACCAGAAGCTGGACGGGTTGTTCCCGCGACGAGAAAAAGTGACCAAATCCGAAACGACCGCGCGATCATACAGCGGCCAGACGCTCCTCGCCTCAGGCCGGCAGGTTTTGCAGCCGGCCTGATGCAGAACGCACGGTGGCGGCAATTCGACGTCTTCTGTCGATCATCTGCGCCGTCTCAAGCTCGGCAAAATAGCCGATCGTGTGCATCAAACCCTGCCTGAGCGGCACTTTTGGCGACCAGCCGAGAAGCTTTCTTGCGCGGGAAATGTCGGGTTGCCGACGACGAGGATCGTCTTGCGGCAGCGGCAGGAATTTCAGGCCCGATTTGGTTGCGGTCATGCCTCTCACCAGGCTCGCCAGTTGCAGGATGGTGAACTCCCCCGGATTGCCCAGATTAACCGGCTGGCGTGGATTGGGATCGACCTCCATCAGCCGGATCAAGCCGTCGACCAGATCGGAAACGTAGCAGAACGACCTGGTCTGCAGCCCGTCGCCGAATATCGTCAGCGGCCGTCTCTCGAGTGCCTGCATGATCAGATTGGAAACGATCCGTCCGTCCGCAGGGTCCATCCTGGGACCATAGGTGTTGAAGATGCGCGCGACACGGATATCGGCCTTTCCCATTCTCAAATAATCGAAGCATAAGGTTTCGGCGGTGCGCTTGCCTTCGTCATAGCAGGCGCGGGGCCCGATGCAGTTCACGTGGCCGACATAGTCTTCCTTCTGCGGATGCTGTTCGGGATCGCCGTAAATTTCGCTGGTGGACGCCTGCAGGAACCGGGCGCCATTGCGGGCGGCGAGCTCCAGCAGATTGAGCGTTCCGATGACGCAAGTCCGCGTCGTATGGACGGGGTCGGCCTGGTAACGCGGCGGCGAGGCCGCGCACGCCATGTTGAAGATGCGGTCAACCGGTTCGCCAAGCTCCAACGGTCGGCAAATGTCTTGCTTGATCAGCCGAAAATCCGGACGATCGGCGATCGATGCTATGTTCTCCATGCGGCCGGTAAGGAAATTGTCGACGCAGATCACGCGCCAGCCAGCCTGGAACATTGTCTCGCAAAGATGCGAACCGAGGAAACCTGCGCCGCCGGCGACAAGCACGGTCTTGGTCCGTTGCGCCTTTCTTGATAGCTGCATCTCTATCTTCTCCCGTCTGCGGGTCATGCTGCGCTCTCGACGTCCAGATCGAGAACAGAACGTGGCGATTTGGCCTGCGCCAGCAGCGAAACGAATTCGCGGGCTCTTGCGATGCTTGTGTGAGCTGCGAGGATGAGCACGCGCGCCTGCCTGGCCATGGCAAGCCGGGCGCCGTCGGATTCCCCGGACAGGATACCGACTACGTCCTCGGTCCTGCGCGCCGTGTGGATCGTCCGCTCTGGAAACAGGCTGTCCAGTCCGGCCCAGCTATCGCTGATGATCGCCGTACCGCAGGCGGCTGCCTCGAAGAGGCGCACGCTGGGCGACCATCCGGCCGCGATCATGGAACTGCGCGTGACGTTCAACGTGTAGCGTTGGCGGCTGTAAAAGGCGGCGTGATCTGCCGGCGGCAGGTGTTCGATGCGATCCACATTGTCCGGCCAGGCGATTTCGCGCGGATATTGCGAGCCTGCCACGACGAAGCGGCGCTCCGGCATGCGACGCGCCGGTTCGAACAGCAGCGCCTCCAGCGTCGCCTGGCGGTCGGGGCTGTAGGTGCCGAGATAGCCGAGATCCCAGCGGATTGGATCACCGGTTCCGTGATGCCGTTCAGGGTCGACGGAGCAGTAGAGCGGCTCGGCCCGCCTCGCGCAGAATTCCGCCGTCAGACGGGCAAGCGTCGGCCCGCCGGTGAAGGAGAAGTAGACGTCGAAATACGGGACCTGCCGCTTGGCAATGTACTCGCAATCATCGCTCGAAAGCTTGGCCAGCGTGATCGGCGTGTCGATGTCGTAGAAGCAGAACTGACCGGTGCACAGCGAAGCCACGACGTCGATGATTTCAGGGCCTTCGGGAACGAAGGAGCCGACGACCACGATATCGGCGTCGCGCAGGCAGCGCGCAAAATTGCGGCGAAGATCATCGATCGTTTCATAATAGCGCAAGGCGCAGAAATCGGGATCGCGCAGATCCCGGTGACTTGCGTACCACGGCACGTCGCGTTCGAGAAAAGTGACGCGGTGGCCGAGTTCGTGGATACCTTTAAGCAGCCCCCGAAAGGTGGTGGCGTGGCCGTTTCCCCAGGATGAGGAGAGCGACAGGCCAAGAAAGACGATGTCGAGTGGCTTTGTCATTCGGCCGCCTCCACGGTCGGACGCTCGAAATGGCGCCTAAAGATGGCGTCGGCTAAAACGGCACGTGTCGTATAGGTATGTTCGCCAAGCACGCGCCGAAGCGCCGATGTCCCGATCGCCTTAGCCCGTTCGGCACTAAGGCTTTGCATGATCTCGGCGACGTCCTCGCCATCGCGCGCGACGAGGATTTCCTCGCCGGATTTCAGGAACAGGTCCACGCCGAGCCAGGCGTCGGTGATGAGGCATGCGCCGGCGCCCGCCGCCTCGAAAACGCGCGTCGCAGGTGAAAAGCCATTGGCCGCCATGCTGTCGCGGCTGATGTTCAGCACCGCCTTGGCCGTGACGTTCAATGCATTGTGGTCACGCGTGCCGACATGGCCGAGCCATCGGACATTGGCGGGCATCTGCTTGTCGCCCCAGCCCGATCCGCCGAGCAGGAAGCGCTGATCGGCGGAGCGGCCGGCCGGGTCGAGGAAGAAGGCCTCGACGCGCGCCTCGCGATCCGGCAGCCGGTTGCCGAGAAAGGCGAGATCGCAGGCAAAGCGCATATCCTTGCCGACCGGATGATGCGTTTCCGGATCGAGCGCATTGTAGATCGGCACGCATTCGGCCGCCCCCATTGCCCGATAGGCCCAGACCACCGGGTCGCCGCCGCCATAGGTCAGCACGAGGTCGATTTCCTGCAGCGCGCGATGCAGCGGATGGTCGGGCTCGTCGCGCAACTGGCCAAGCGTCGCCGGCGCATCGACATCCCAGAATACGGTGAGCGCATCGGCACGGGCGTGATCGAGCACCGCCCGCAGGAGCGCGTCGTCGGCGAAACCGACGCCGCTCGCCTTGACGACGATATCTGCCTCCGCCGCTCGCGCCGCCACCTGCATCATGGCATGCGGAGTGGCCTCGTAGACGACGACGGCACACCAGTCCGGCGCCTCGATATCGCGGTTCTTCTGGCGATCGTAGACGTCCGGCTCGTAGAAGGTGATGTCGTAGCCGAGCCTTGCCAGGGCCTTGAGCAGTCCGCGGTAATAGGTGGCCGCGCCGTTCCAATAGGACGACAGCAGGCTCGACCCGTAAAATGCGATCTTCATTCGGCGGCCTCCTTTGCAAGGATCGTGTCGGCGGCTTGGCGGTGCCCGCATTCGGCGAGCACGCCGAACAGCTCATCCGCCCGGTGCCGGCATGTGTGCCGCAAGCGAATGGTCTCGAGGCCCGACGTCGCCAGAGAAGCGGCGAGATCCGCGTCGTGCAGCACGGCGCGAAGATGACGCCGCATCTCGGAACCGTTGTTTGCAAACAGAAAATCTACGCCTGGCCTGAACAGGCATTCGACATCGGACCACGGCGCCGAAACCAGCGGGATGCCGCAGGCGAGCGCCTCGAACATGCGGATGGTCGGGATGCCGGGCAGGCTTTCGCGGTATGGACGCCGCGGGATGTGAATCGTGATGCGGTTCGCCGCGAACGCCTTCGGCACGTCGGCATTGGCGATCCAGCCTTCGCAGCGCAGGCCGGCGGCCGCAAGGTCGGCGAGCGCCTCCCGCGGATAGCGAACGCCGTGGACGGTTCCGCTCAGGCCGAGTTCACGCACCGGGCCGACCAGGAACTCCCTGATTTCGGCACTGCGCTCGTCGTCGCCCCAATTGCCGATCCAGATAAGGTCGGAACTACGCTCGATTTCAGGATGCGGCTGGAACAGGTGGTCATCGGCTGCTTCATGCCAGGTGAAGACCCGCTTGCCCCATCCGGCGCGAAGATAGCTTTCCCGCAGCGCCTCGCCGAAGGCGAGCACGCCGTCGTAATGTTCAAGCCGCAAGGCGGAAATCGCTTGCGTAGCCGAGATAGCGCGATGGTGCGTGTCGTGGAACAGCAGCGTGAAACGCCCGCCAGTTGCTTTCGCCCTGCCCAGCCGCGCAACAAGGTCCGGCTCGGTCCACTCATGCACGATCACCACATCGGCGTCGGAGATCCAGGCTTCGTGGTCGAAAGCGGCATCGTAGGTCACCGGCATCAACTCGGGAAAGTCCTTCCGGAATCGCTCGATTGCGAAGGACCCTTTCTCGGCCAGCAGGTTCGACCGGCTCCAGCCGTCGGCGGGCTCCAGCGCGATAGCCTGGTGCCCGCGCGCGACCAGCTCACGCATGATGCCGCGCAGGAAATGTGCGTTGCCGTGGTTCCAGTCGGACACGATCGAATGGGTGTAGAATAAAAATCGCATAATCAATTATCCGCCATGGTGGCCAGGGCCGCCTTGTCGTAGACGCCGCGCATGGCGGTCGCCTGTCTTGCCAATGAAAATCTGCGGCTTCGGCGAGCCGCTGCTTCACCGAGCTCTCGCCGGCGCTGCGCGTCGCTGCAAACGCTGTTGACGCATCTGGCGAGATCGCCCGGATCGCGCGCGTCGAAGAACATGGCCGCCCCGTCCCACAATTCGCGATAGGTCGAGATATCCGCGAGCACCAAAGGCGTCTTCGACATCGCGGCTTCCAGCGTGGCCAAGCCGAACGGTTCGTAGAGCGACGGCGATACGAAAATGCCTGCCCGGGCCATCAGCGAGCGCACTTCCTCATGTGGCACCGGTCCGACGGGAACGGCGTGACTGAAGCCAACATGCTGGCCGTCCGGGCCTTGCAAGGAGCCGGCGACGAAGACCGGCCATTGCGTCAGGGAGGCGGCCTGGTCCAGCACCGCCGCATTCTTTCCTTCGTCCCACCAGCGCGCGGCGGCGAAAACCACCGATTCCCGTCTTTCGCTCTTCGCGCCGGGCCGCGCCCCGTTGCCGACGACGCTCAGGCGCGCGATCGGCCCGTAGCAGGTTTCGAGCATGTCGGCATGGCTGCGGCTGGGTGCAACGATAATGCCTGCTTTGTCGAAACCGCGCCGGTTGCGGTCCTTCTGCCAGGCCCATTCGCCGTCCGCCGCCTGTCCCTTGACGGCGTGGAACCATGTCACCACGCAGGAATGCGACACCGTCACGACCGGGCAGGGCACATCGAGCCCCGCGGCCTGCGTCGGCGCGTTGAGATGGACGATTTCGACGGCGTAGTCACGTATGAGCGGGTGCAGCTCCTGCTGTAATGTGTCGAGGTCGTGCTCGTTGCGGGTCATCCAGTCGGGCGGCGTGTTGAGCCAAGTCAGCGCCGCGAATGACCGGGCCTCCTCCGCCTGCTGCCTGGACGGTTCCGGACCAAGCCCGGCAAGCACGACGCTGTCGCCGCCGGCGACCAGTTGCCTGGCCAGATCGAGCGCATAGCGCCAGACGCCACCGACGGCATCGACGGTCATCAGTATGCGACGCGGCGGGCTCAGTGTCCGCAACATGTGGCCTCCAATTCAGCCAGCGGACGCGGACGCTTCTCCTGGATGTCGCTGAACGTTCGGAAGGATGCGAGGTAATGTTCATGCGCGCGCTCCCAGGCGAGATCGTCCGGCTCGCCCCAAAGTTCGCGATAGCTGGGCGAACTCGGATAAGGGTAGAGCGGCACCGGTTCGTTGGCCCAAACGCCGTTGTCGATCAGGTGCTTTCGCCAATAATCGACGAGCGCGGGATCGTCCTCGACCACGCCGATCAGATTGGCTTGGACGAACGGCACGTGGCGCCTTGCGTCGACCAGCAACGCGGCCAGCTCCTCGGTGCCCAAACGGCAGCGTTTTGCCAGCATGGCGCGGCCTTCCACAGTCAGGCTTTCCAGGCCCGCCTCGATCGAGACGCAGCCGGCGGCACCGAGCAGCTTCAGCAATTCCGGCTTCCAGAGGTCGATACGGGTCTGCACGCCGAACTTCACATCGCGATCGACCAGCGCCTCCAGCAATGCCTTTTGCGGCAGGAAGATCTCGTCGATGAAGTAGATGTAGCCGACACCCTGTGCGATCAGCCGGTCGATCTCGGCGATCACTGCTTCGTGGTTCCGGCGGCGATAGGCATCGCGGAAATCGATCTTGGCGCAGAAGCTGCAATTATACGGGCAGCCGCGTGACGCCTCGACCTCCGCGCCAAAGCCGACCTGGTTGTCGTCGAAGCGGTGATGGTGGTGCGAATGCGCGGCAATCCAGTCCGATGGCCATTCGAGCGGCGGGTGATCGATGAACGAGCTCGCATGCACGCCGCCGTTCGAGACCAGTTCTCCATCCTCGAAATGGGCGGTGGACGGCACCGCAGTCCAGTCGTCGCGCCGGGCAAGTTCCGCGACCACTTCCTCGCATTCGCCGCGCACGACGATGTCGACGCCAAGCTTGCGCAAAGTCGGCGTCGGCGTCGCCGAGCCATGCGGCCCGACGGCGACGGTGCGACCGCCGCGCCCGGCAAGATGATTGAGGAAATCGGCCGGCACGCGCAACTCGGGCGGTGCGCAGCGCCAGAACAGGTAGGTCGGCGCGGTGCTGACGACGGTCATGCCAGGCTCGAATGCGGCGACGCGATCGGCGAGCGCGGCGTTGTCGAGCTTCTGGATCTGCCCGTCCAGTATCAGCACCTCGTGGCCGGTGGCTTCGAGCAGCGCTTTCGAATAGCCGAGTTCGAGCGGCAGATGCGGCTGGCGGCAGCCGAAATAGATGCTGTCCTGGTACGTCCAGGACGGATTGACCAGGGCGACCTTCATGCCACGTACCTCGCCGGTTCGGGATGCGGGTCGAGGCGATGACGCTGCAGCCAGTCGGCGAGGTCGCGGATGCCATTTTGCCACGGGACGTGCGCTTTCCATCCCAGCGCCTCGATCGCGCGTGTGTCGGCGACGAAGAACGGTTGGTCGCCGGTGCGTTCGCGGTCGTAACGTATCGAAACGTCCCGTTTCGTTATGTCGCGAATCTCCTTCAGCAGCATGCGCAGGCTGACGGCGTTTTGTGGTCCGCCGCCGAGATTGAATGCCTGGCCGCTGATTTCCTCGATCCGGTCGAGCACGGCGCGATAGGCCGCGACCGCATCGGCAACGTGGAGGATGTCGCGCACCTGCTTGCCGTCGCCATAGATGGTGATCGGCCGGTCGGAGAAGGCGCTAAGCAGGAAGTGGGCGACCCAGCCCTGATCCTCCGTCCCGAACTGGCGCGGTCCATAGATGCAGCTCATGCGCAGCACCGCCGTCGGCAGGTCGTATGACTTGGCGTAGTCGAGGACATACTGGTCCGCCGCGCCCTTGGAGCAGCCATAGGGCGTGCAGAAATCGAGGCCGCGCGTCTCGTCGATGCCGTGCGCATGGATGGCCGCGTCGCGAGGCGCGTATCTGCCGTCTTCTTCGCCCATGGCGAGGTCGGCGAGGCGGCCATAGACCTTGTTGGTGCTGGCGAAAACGACGGGAATGCGCTTGCCGCCGCGGCGAGCGGCTTCCAGGACGTTGAACGTTCCGCGCAGGTTGATGTCGAAATCTTCGTCCGGTCGAACCAGGCTCGTGGTGACGGCGGTCTGCGCGGCAAAGTGGAAAACCGCTTTCGAACGCGCCACCAGCGGCGCGAGCGCCTCTGCGTCGCGGATATCGGCGATTTCGATGGTCAGGCGGCTGCCGTGCTTTTGCGTCAGCCATTCCAGGTTCTGCTCGACGCCGGGACGGCTCAGGTTGTCGATGACCAGCACCAGTTCGCCATCCGACAACAGGCTGTCGGCGAGGTTGGAGCCGATGAAGCCGCTGCCGCCGATAATGGCGATGGGCATTTCGCGAAAATCGGGTGACTCCGGTCTCATGATACCAGCCCTCGCGCTTCGAGTTCCCGCTTCATCTCGGCGCTGCGATCGATGGCGACCGTGTTGCGCACCCAGGCGACGAAATCGCCGAGCGAATGCTCCAGCCGGTACTGCGGCTGGAAGCCGAGCAGTTCGCGCGCCTTGGAGATGTCGGCAAAGCAATTGCGGATATCGCCGGAGCGTGCCTTGCCGAGGATTTCCGGCTGGCGGCCAGGCACGCCCATCGCTTCGGCGAGCAGCCGGGCGACGTCGCTGACCGCGTAGGCCCGGCCGCTGCCGATGTTGATGACGTGCCCGCGCGCCTGCGGCTGTTCCAGCGCCAGCCGGAAGGCGCGCGCGACGTCGCGTACATGCACGAAATCGCGCTGCTGTTCGCCGTCCTCGAAGATCAGCGGCCGCTGGCCGTTGGCGATGCGCGAGGCGAAGTTCGCCAGGACACCGGTATACGGGTTCGAGAGCGCCTGTCCGGCGCCGAAGACATTGAACAGGCGCAGCGCCACCGCATCGACCCCATAGGCTTCGCCGAAGATCAGTACGGCGCGTTCCTGGGCGTATTTCGTCAGCGCGTAAATTGAGGCGAGATCGACCGGTTTCTGTTCGTCGGTCGGCAGCGGCGACAGAACTTCACCTTCCGGCGACAGGGGATTCCATTGGCCGCTGCGGATGTCGTCCGGCTGCCGTCTTGCATTGTCGATGCGCCGGCCGTCCGGCGTGGCATAGAGACCCTCGCCATAGACGCTCATCGACGAAGCAACGACGATCCGTTCGATCGGGCGTTTGATCAGCGCTTCCAGCAACGTGGCGGTGCCGAGGTCGTTGGCGCCGACATAGCGGGCGATCTCGTACATGGACTGGCCGACGCCCACTTCAGCCGCCAGGTGAATGATCGCGTCGACATCGTCGACCGCCTCTGCGATGGCGTCGCGATCGCGAACGTCGCCTTTGATCAGCTTGGCGCCTGGCGGCAGGCTGATTGCCTCGCCACCATGCACCTGGTCCAGCAGCGCATCGAGAATTGAAACCCCATAGCCATGTTCAACGAGTTCCTGGGCGACGTGGCGGCCGATAAAACCGCAGCCTCCCGTGACCAGTATACGTTTCACGACAACTCCTCATACGAATGGCTTTGCCGCCCCAAACTTCCGGGCGAAAGGTTTGTTCCCTTGCTTCAACAAAGTTCCCGGAACGCTGCGCTCCGAAAGCGACCCCGCCTTGGGCTGGGCACGGGAACATCGAAGCGCGCTTGGTGTTAGGAGCCATAATCAACCAACCGCGCGCACATGCCGGGCAGCAATGCATCTGCTGGTTGTGTGAGGCAGACCGGAGCAACGCGTGAGATCTCGCGGCCTGCGGTGGAATCGAAGGGAGATTGCGATGTCTGAATCCAGGACGACCACCGATCACGACGAAATCCGCCGTTGGGCCGAGGACCGCGACGGGCGACCGGCGGTGGTGCGCACCAAGGGCGAGGGAGGCATACTGCGCATCGACTTCGGCGAGCCTGAAGAGACGTTCGAGCCTGTCGAATGGGACGAGTTCTTCAGGATCTTCGATGAGAACGAACTGGCCTTCCTCTACCAGGATGAGACCAGCGGCGGAAAGACCAGCCGCTTCAACAAATTCGTCGAACGCAGCCGGAAGTAGGATCGCGGCAAACAGCGGCCACGGTCAGTGCAGCAGGTTTGGCCCGCGTGCCCTGACGATGTTTCGCATGATGCCGTTGAGCCAGTCCTCCGTGGAGGAGCCGGATCGTCTCTTGTCGATTTCGCGGATGGCCTGTTCGAGCGTTCGCTCGACCAGCCGGTCGGAGGCCTCCACATCTCCCAGCAGCAGGCGCGCCGCGAGCCTGAGCTTGGGCAGCAGCGAAAATACGTCGTCCGAGGGCTCCGACGATCGGCCTCCTTTCGATGCCGACGTCTCGGCTGGGAAGAGAGCATCGAAGACAGCCTGGCCGTTCGAGGATTTTCGGAGGCTGCTGGCATAGCGAAGGCGCTCAGGAATAACGATGTCTTCGTCGCCGCTGAAAAACACGAACGGCACGCCACGGCGCATCAACTCGTCGGCGATCGGGAATACCCGTCGTCCGTTGAGATTGACGTCCAGGATCGCGGCCTCCGCCTCGTCCGTATGTTTTGATGCCTGTTCGACCGTCGCCACCGGGCCAAGCACCACGGCGCCCATCTTGCTGAAGTAACGTGCAAGATCGCCCGCCAGCATCCATTCGTCCTCGACGATCAGGATATGCAAGCCTTGCAGGTCGCGCACCTCATTGTTCCTTCTTCCTGCGGGATTTACGGCTGTCGGCGCGGACTTCCGCAAAATGGCGGGCCAGGACCTCTTGCAACCGTTCCGCGAGCGCGAGCAGGCGAGGCGGGATGTTTTCAGATACCGGGAACTTGGTCAGATCCGGCGAGGGCAACAGGATTCGCTTGGCCGGCTTTATTTCAGGTGGTCGTCTTGCCATTGGAACCGCCTCCGAAGTCAAATGTTAATGCCCAGCCGCGGTGCTTTGTTCCGTTACTGGACTATTTACTGGCCTCAGGCTCGGCCCGGTCTTAGTCTGAGGCGTGATTAGGGTCTGAGGCCCGATTTGACGGCTTTGTGTTCGCGGCTGTTACCAGGGGCTTGGCGTGGCATCCCAGAATGGAAGGTTTCCCATAGTCGGCGTCGGTGCATCGGCCGGCGGCATTCCGGCGATGGAGGGCCTGTTCAAGGGAATGACCGGCGGCACCGGCATGGCGTTCGTCGTCGTCACGCACCTCAGCCCGGAGCGGGAAAGCCTGCTGCACGAGGTCATCCGACGTTATACCGAAATGCCGGTCTTGGTGGCCGAGGAGGGGGCAGCGGTCCAACCCGACCAGGTCTATGTGATGCCGCAAAACGTCGTCCTCACCATCCGTAAGGGCGCGCTTTCGCTGCGCCGGCCGAACACGTTCAGCCGCGAGCGCAAGCCGATCGACATCTTCTTCAGCGCATTGGCCGAGGACCAGGGCGAGTATGCCGTCGGCATTATCTTGTCGGGTGGCGATTCGGACGGCACGCTCGGCGCCAGGGCAATCAAGGAGCATGGCGGGCTGACCATTGCCCAGGCCTCCAACGGTTCCGGCCCGCGCAATCCAGCCATGCCGCAGAGCGCGATTTCGAGCGGCCTGATCGACATAGCGGCGCCCGCCGAGCAGATCGGTGCAAAGCTTCAGGCGTTTGTCCGCGGTTTCGACGTGCTGAACGGCCTGACCGAAGCAGACGACGAACACAAGGCCGAGATGGATCGAGCCCGCGATGAAATCTACGCCATTTTGCGCAGCCATTCCGGTCACGACTTTTCCGGCTACAAGGCCAAGACGTTCCTGCGTCGCGTAAAGCGGCGCATGCAGATAACGCAGCTGCAGTCGATCACCACCTACACAGAACGGCTGAAAAGGGATCCGGACGAGGTGGCGAAGCTGTTTCGCGACCTCCTCATCAACGTCACCAGCTTTTTTCGCGACGCCGACGCGTTCAAATTGCTGGAGGACAAGATCATACCGCAGATTTTCGAAGGCAAGAACGCCTCCGATGCGGTGCGTGTGTGGGTGCCCGGCTGCGCCACCGGCGAGGAGGTGTTCTCGATCGGCATGCTGATGCGCGAGCGCATGGAGAAGCTTTCGGCGCCGCCGCGCGTCCAGATATTCGCGACCGACATGGATGAGCCGGCGCTCGCGGTGGCGCGTGCGGCACGTTATCCAGAAGCGCTGCTGCACGGGCTTTCGCCCGAGCGCAGGCAACGCTTTTTCCACAGTGACGGCGAGAGCTATGTGCTCGGCAAGGAGGTGCGCGAACTGTGCATCTTTTCGCCGCACAGCATTATCCGCGACCCTCCCTTCTCGCGCATCGACATGATTTCGTGTCGCAACCTGCTGATCTATTTCGGCCCGCAGATCCAGAACCGGGTCATCCCGATCTTCCACTACGCGCTGCGCCCGGGCGGCTATCTGTTCCTCGGGACCTCGGAAACCATCGGTCAGCACGGTGACCTGTTTGCCACGGTCGACAAGAAGCAGCGGATATTCCAGGCGCGGGAACATGCCACGCCGCGGCCGCCGGTCCTGATCGGCAATGGCCGCACGGGTGCCCTTCCGGTCGGACGCGGCGGCTCGAAGAAGGATGCGGCCAGCCATTCACTGCGCCAGGCGATCGAGGCTCAGGTGCTGGAGCGGTTCGCCCCGCCTCACGTTCTTGTCAATGGCGATGGCGACATCGTCTACTATTCGGCGCGGACGGGCAAATATCTGGAAGCGCCGCAAGGCGCCCCGAGCCGGCAGTTGCTGACCCAGGCCCGCCACGGGCTGAGACTGGAACTGCGCGCCGCATTGCGGGAAGCAGCCACGACGCGCCGCACGGTCGTGCGGGAGAACATAGCGGTCGAGGAAGACGACGGACAGCTTCAGTTCATTACATTGACGGTCGAGCCATACACGGAACGCAGTAATGGCGAGCCCCTCTACCTCGTCCTGTTCAATCCGGTGGGACAGTCCCAGATCCGCTCCGAGCCGGCACACGAAAGCCGCGGCACCGACGACGCGGCCGATCTCGAGCGGGAGTTGCGCGACACACGCGAGCGGCTGCAATCGACCATCGAGGAATACGAAACCGCGCTGGAGGAAGTAAAATCTTCGAACGAGGAACTCGTCTCCGTCAATGAAGAGGCGCAGTCGACCAATGAGGAGCTTGAGGCCTCGAAGGAGGAGATGCAGTCGCTCAATGAAGAGCTAAACACCATCAACGCGGAGCTGACCGGCAAGATAGAGGAACTCGATCGCGCCAACAGCGATCTCAGAAACTTGTTCGAAAGCACGGAAATCGCCACCATCTTCCTCGACCGCAACCTTGTGGTGCGGACCTTCACTCCCGCCGCGTCATCGTTCTTCAACTTGCGTCCGTCCGATGTCGGCCGCCCGCTGACCGATCTTTCGAGCCGACTCGATTACCCCGAGTTGAAGCGGCACATCCAGGCGGTGTTCGAGACGGGAGAGACCCTGAACCATCACCTTGCGCGCGATGACAACGGCCGGTTTCACCTGGTTCGCATCAACCCTTATCGGGACAAGAGCGGCGGCGTCCAAGGCGTGGTCGTGACCATGATCGACGTGACGACGCTGGCGCAGGCGGAAGAGCGTCAGCAGGTGCTCATCTCGGAGCTGAACCATCGCGTCAAGAACATGCTGGCGGTCGTCGCCAGCATCACCAACCGGACCCGTGAAAACTCGGCGTCGAAAGACGAGTTCGCCGACGCCTTGATCGGCCGCCTGCAGGCGATGTCACGAGCATACAGTCTGCTCTCGCGAGAAAGCTGGACCGAAGCTTCCGTCGAGGAACTGCTGCGCCAGGAACTCGATCCCTTCGGGGCCGAACGGTTCGAACTCCATGGCAAACGGGTGAGCCTCAAGCCGGTACAAGGGCTTTCCTTCGGCATGGCAATCCATGAACTGGCGACGAATGCCGCTAAATATGGTGCCCTTTCGAAACCTGCCGGGCGGATAGTCGTGAAATGGTCGGTGGCGGACGGAACCTTCAGGCTCACTTGGCGCGAGAAGGGCGGCCCCCGCATCAAGGAGCCAACCGACAGCGGCTTCGGCCTTACCCTTCTGCGCGGAGAAATCGGCTACCGGCTGGGCGGAAAGGTTGAAACAACTTTCCACTCAAATGGTTTGGAGGCGGAAATCGCATTCCCTCTGACCCGTGAGGGCTCGTCGTGACCGGAAAGATGCGTGTGCTGATCGTCGAGGACGAATGGCTGATCGCCGACGACGCGGCGGCTTACCTGCGCAAAGCCGGCCATCAGGTGGTTGGACCTGTTTCGTCGGTAACGGCGGCACTCCGGCTCGTTGGCGAAGGCGGGATCGACGCCGCGTTGCTGGATATCCAGTTGAACGACGAGACCAGCTATCCGATCGCGGAAGCGTTACGGACGCGCGGTGTTCCGTTCGCCTTCCTTTCCGGGTATGGCGAACGCGAAATTCCAGCCGGGTTCCGCGCTTGCAGGATGGTGCAGAAGCCGGCGAGCCAGAGTGCGATCCTGAATGCCGTGGATGAACTCGCGCGAGCCGGCTGAGGTCGCGATTGAAAGTCGCGCCAGGTCACATCGGCGTGGTGCGTGCCTGCCGCGAACGACGAACGCCTATGGCAATATCCGCACCGGTACCGATTTGACCGCCGGAACATGAGCCCTCTCGGCTCTGTGCCACAAAGGAACCAGCGGGTTGAGCTCGGGGTAGTAACCGGCGCAATTTCCCTCCGGCACCGAGTAAGGCGTGATGCGCAGTCCGTGCACGCGGCGCTCCACACCGTCCCGCGCGTTGGCTTCGAGATCAACCTCCTGTCCCGCGCTCAAACCGAGGCGCTGGATATCCTTTTCATTCATCAACAGCACCATGCGTGTGCCGCTGATGCCGCGCAGCCGGTCGTTGTAGCCGTAGACGGTCGTGTTGAACTGGTCGTTGGAGCGGACCGTGATCAGTGTCAGCACATCATCGCAGGCGACATCGATGTCAGGATCGGTTTCAAGGCCACTTGGCAGCTTGAAATTGGCCTTCTTGTTCGGCGTCTCCCACACCCGCTCGCTCGCCTTGATGTCGCGATGGAAGCCGCCGGGCGTCAGGAAACGCTCGTTGAAGTCGCGGAAATGTTGGGGGTAGCAGCGCTCGATTTCGTCGCGGATGCGGGAATAATCCCCAACCCACTCATCCCATGGGATCGAACTCCTGCCCGGCACCATGGCCTTGGCGAGTTCGGCGACGATCCTGGGCTCTGAAAGCAGATGCGGCGAAGCCGGAGGTCGCGATCCGAACGAGCCGTGGATACAGGCGGTGGAATCCTCTACCGACACCCTTTGGTCGCCGCTTGCCTGATGGTCTCTTTCCAGCCGTGACAGGCAAGGCAGCAAATAGGTTGCCCGGCCGGCGATCAGGTGACTGCGGTTGAGCTTGGTCGCGATCTCGACATGCAGGTCGAGCCCACGCCAGGCTTTCTCGACCAGGCCGGTTTCCGGCACGGCCCGCACGAAATTGCCGCCGAGCCCGACAAAGCCCTTGACCGATCCGTCGATGACGCCTTCGCAGGTCTCGACCGTATCGAGACCTTTCTCGCGCGGCGGTTCAAAGGCGTAGAATTCGGCGAACT
Source organism: Mesorhizobium sp. M1088 (assembly GCF_040318575.1). Taxonomy (NCBI): domain Bacteria; kingdom Pseudomonadati; phylum Pseudomonadota; class Alphaproteobacteria; order Hyphomicrobiales; family Phyllobacteriaceae; genus Mesorhizobium; species Mesorhizobium sp. M1088. The sequence continues at coordinate 105,256 of NZ_JAMYMO010000001.1, forward strand.
TGTCGAGCGGGACGAGCTCGGGTTTTTCCGATATGCCGACGGTGCGCTGCCCCTGGACATTGGAATGGCCGCGCAGCGGCGAAATGCCGGCGCCGGGTTTTCCGATATTGCCGCGCAGCATCAAAAGGTTGCACAGCATCTGGACGTTCTCGGTGCCGTGCCGATGCTGGGTCAGGCCCATGCCGTAATTGCCGATCACCGCGTTGGCATGGCTGTAGACCTCGGCGACATGCTCCAGGTCGGTCTGCGCAATGCCGGATCGCGCGACGATATCGCTCCACTGGGTTTTGCGCAGGAAGGCTTCGAATTCGGCGAAGCCATGCGTGTGTTCGGCGATGAAAGCCGTGTCGAGGACACGCGTCCTGCCGCTTTCGCGGGCGTCGTCGTCGAGCGCCAGCAACGCCTTGGCGATACCCGTCATCGCGGCGATATCGCCGCCCGAACGAACCTGGAAGTAGTCGCTGGACATTTTGGTACCCGGTCCGGGCGACAGCATGTCGAGGGGGTTTTGCGGATTCTTGAAGCGCTTCAGTCCCCGCTCGGGCAAGGGATTGAAAGTGAAGACGGGCACGTTGCGTTGACGTGCCTCCTGCAGCGGATGCAGCAGGCGCGGCGCCGTCACCCCGGTGTTGTGCCCGAAGAAGAACATCATGTCGCATTTCGCAAAGTCTTCGAGCTGCACGGTCCCCACCGGCGAGCCGATCGATTCCGGCAAGCCGACCGAGGTCGATTCATGACACATGTTGGACGAATCGGGCAGGTTCGAAGAGCCATAGATCCGCGCAAAAAGCTGGTACATGAACGAGGCCTCGAGCGAGGCCCGGCCGGACGTGTAGAACACCACCGATTTTGGATCGAGCCGCCGCAGTTCGGCAGCTATGTCGCGGAATGCATCGTCCCAGGAAACCGGCTCGTAACGGTCGGTGGCGGCATTGTAGCGCATGGGCTCGGTAAGCCTGCCCTGCTTCTCAAGATCGTGGTCCGGCCAATCGAGTAGTTCCGTCACCGAATGCTCGGCGAAGAAAGCGGGTTCGCAGCGCAGCTTGGTCTGGTCCCACATCGTCGCCTTGGCGCCGTTTTCACAGAATTCGAAAGGCCTCGGCTGGGCTGGCTTTGCCCATGAGCAAGACACGCACATATAGCCGTCGGCCTTGTTCTGCTTGAGCAGCGTGCTCCATATCCCGGACAACAGCAGGCCTTCGCCGCGCGCCTTGCGGACCAGGGATTTGAGCGATCCCCAGCCGCCTGTCGGGTGGTCGTATTTCTTGGTTTCGATGCGATCGGTTACGGCGGGTTTCATGCGAGCCACTCCCTGTAAGAAGAGCATGCATAAGAACCCGCCGTAAGGCTGAATGTTCCGGGCCGGGTCCGTTCCGTCTCGCCGGAACCATTTCCGCCATCGTTTGTTCGGCCCGAAGAAAGGAGCCGCGCGAAATGGAGCGACGTAACGCGTTAATTGCGATGGTGATTTCGGCCATCATCATCGTCGGCTTTCTCATCGGCTTTTTGTACGGCGATATGGGCTGGCGAACTTCGCCGCTCAAAAGAGCCCCTGAGCAGAACCAGGGTGGCAATGCTCCGGCCGACACCTCGCCTGCCGCCGGCATCAAGAAGAACCCCAAGGAAAATACCGAAATGCCAGGCCAGCAATGAGTGAGACTCAGCAATGAAGGCAGGCAATGCCACGAACTGAAACGGGGTCCTGTTTTTGCGGCGCCATAACGGCGGAGATGCGCGGCGAGCCGTTCTGGATTTGCTCCGATCACGATGACGACTGCCGCAAGGCGATAGGAAGCCCGCTAACGGTGTGGGTCGGCTATCGGCCTTCTGAATTCACATTGCTCACCGGCACGCCCAAGACCTTTTCGAAAACCCCCGGCGTGCTCCGGTCCTTCTGTGCGGATTGCGGAACATCGATCGGCTATGTCGACCAGGGCCTGCCCGACGAACTCTATCTGTCGATCGGCTTTCTCGACCACCCCGAACGGTTTCCGCCGCAGGCCCACGCATATTGGGACATGAGGCTTCCCTGGGTCGACTTTCCAGACGAGCTGCCGCGGGTGGGAAGGTATTCGAGGCGGCGCGATCCCGCTTTCGGAAATCCGGCGGACCGCTAGCCTGCTGCCCGCTTGCAGGTGGAAAACGTACCGTTCGCAGTTTCGTACGAATACGACAATTGGCGCGCGGCCGAAAACGCGCAATTATAGGCCAATGGGCCGCCGTTTGGATGACAAGCTCGATTGCAAGGCGTGCGGGACGATCCTGATGGAAATTCCCGACAACCCGAAGGATTCGACGCCGATCTATTGCAGCAATTGCGGCGCCTATCTCGGCGAATGGGGCGATCTGCAGGAGGATTTCTTCAGGCAGGCGTTCGGTGCCCAGGCCTTCGATCTGAACAACGGAAACATCATCAAGAAATAATCCTGGATCCCGCCGGCCAAGCCACGGCCTGCGGGCCCGGCTATTCGCGGCAATTGCCGTTCGGACCGGGCCATCGGGAACCTTTCTCCCGAGCCGCTTGTTTGGGTGACGGAAGGAGAAACGCCATGAGCACAAAACCTCCCCCTGTGCCGCCGAAGAATCTGAGCCCAAAGGGCACCGGTGACAAAAAACCGGTAGCAGCCGACCAGGCACCGCAATCAGCTGTTCCGGATCCCGACAAGCAGGGCCAGCAAGGCAATACGAAGGTCAACACCACCCATCAAGGCAACGTCCAGGATCGCTAGGTCATGTCCACGTCGAAGAAGACTCCTGCCAGCATCCGCCAGGGCGGTCCCGGCGCCGCGCACGAAAACGCCAAGAAGCCGCTGAGCGTCGAAAAGCCGCCGGCCGACTCCGACCGTCGCAGCCACAGCAAGGTCTCCGGCGGCGGCGGCGAACACGACAGCCACCATACCCACGACCCCGAAAAGAAAGGCGACACCCGGCCCGCGCATCAGGACAAGTGAAGTCGTGCGGCGACGCGACGATCGGTGAGGTTCGAGCGAAGTGTCAGCGGGGACGGCGCGCCGAGGCAATCGGCACGACGTTGTCGACCACCGGCAAATCGAACAGCATCGGAAGCCCCCGCGTCGCGGCCATCTCCACGATCAGTTCTTCGATGGAGTGATCGGTCAGACGCGTCTCGACGCCCAGCCGGATCATCGCCGCCAGCTTGTGCACCGGCACCGGCACGGACTTCGCCCGGTCGTCGAGCAGCTTGCTGATTTCGATCACGACGTCGGCGTCGATATTCCTGGGCAAGTCTCGCATAAGCGCCTCCCCGCCAAACGAAACGAAAAGCCCGCCGCACCTTTCGATACGGCGGGCGATCCAGTGATGCGTACCGGCGAGGGGATCGGGGTGGGCGTGCCGGCGCGCGCAGATCGCAAGTAATTTTAGTTAAATCCGTCAACTTCGATGTGTCACGGAAAAACGTCTGTACGTTTTTTACCGAACCGCACGGATCGCTGGCTGTTCCCGCCGTCGCGCGGCGCGACCGTACGGATGGCGTGACCCTTTGCCCTCCGGACAGCGAACTCAAACAGTATACATTATAAACTTAAAACATCTTGCCAGGTGATCCAGCCTATGCTCCACTTGAGCCGGGAACACGGCTGATAGGTCGATTTCTGCCGACACGTGGCTGCATTTCAAACGGCACGACTGCGAGAACACAGCCTCAAACAATATACGAAATCTTCGCATGGGAAGGCGTGGATGACGGAAACGATAGAGCTCAAACGGGTTGGCGATGGCAATCTGCGTGCCCAGGTCTATCAACAAATCCGGCTGACGATACAGCATGGCGAATTGGCGCCTGGCCAGAAGCTCGTCGATGTCGATATTGCCGCCCAGCTCGGCATTTCCAGAATGCCTGTCCGTGACGCCTTGATGCAGTTGGTGCATGAGGGCTATCTCGTCGGCACGACACGCGGCTTCACCCTGCCCACGCTTACCGCGACGGATGTCGCCGACATCTTCGAGGTCCGCCGCCTGCTTGAGCCACGGGCCGCCGCGCACGCGGCACGGACACTTGACGCCGCTGGCCTCAAGACCCTGGCAGCCGCGCTTCGGGAGGCCGAGGCTGCGGCCGCCGCCGGTGATGCCGACCGCTTTTTCCAGGCCAATTCGGCATTCAGGAATTGTTGGCTCGGCGCCGTCGCGAACGAGCGCCTTTCCCAAACGATTGCAAGGTTCGCCGACCATGTGCTCGTCGTCCGCTTGAGGACGCTGTCGCACCAGCCGACGCAGGCCGTCATCGTTGCCGGCATGCGCGCAATCTATGAGGCATTCGTTAAGCGCGACGCCGTCGCCGCTTACGACCGCATGACCCACTTCATTCAGAACGCCGAGGAGCGTTTCACGAAGCTTAGCCCACCGTTTCAAAACTCCAACGGTGAAGGTGAGGGCATGTCGCGGCAGGGGAAAGCATGATCAGGAAGCAGCACCCGCTGAAAGGGCCGAACAGGTTCAAGCTCGGCGTATTTTCAATGAACGCCGATGGCGGCCTGGCAATGACCACCGTTCCCGAGCGCTGGCGCGCCCGCTGGGAAGACAACCTCAATTCCGCCTGTATCGCCGACCGCGCCGGCCTCGAGTTTCTGCTGCCGATCGCCCGTTGGCGCGGCTTCGGCGGTTTGACGCATGTGCGGGAATGGTCGTTCGAGACTTTCACCTGGGCGGCGGGCCTTGCTGTCGCCACCGAGAACATCGGCCTGTTCATGACGGTGCATGTGCCGCTGGTTCATCCGCTGCAGGCTGCAAAAGCGCTGGCGACGGTCGACCACATCTCCAATGGGCGGGCCGGCTTGAACATTGTCTGCGGCTGGAACCCCGACGAGTTCGCCATGTTCGGGCAAACGGTCGGCGATCGAACCTACGATCAAGCCGAGGAATGGATCAACATCATCGTGCGCGCCTATCAATCGAGGGAGCCGTTCGACTTCGGCGGCGAGTTCTATGATCTGAAGGGCGTCGTCAGCCGGCCGCCAAGCCTGCAGGCGCCGCGACCGGTGACCATGAACGCCGCCTTCGGCGCGCCGGGGCGCAACTACGCAGCGCGCCATTGCGATTATCTGTTTTCGACCTTTTCCGAAATTGCCGACGGCCGTGCGCATGTGGTCGACATCACCAACCGCGCGGCCGAAGTCGGGCGCGAAGTCGGCGTCTATACGGTTTGTCACGTCGTCTGCCGGGAGACCCAGCAGGAAGCCGAGGATTACTACCGGCACTACGCGTTGGAATGCGCGGACGAGGGTGCGGTCGACGAGCACATGCGCAAGAAGAAGGAATTCGCGAACTCGCACGATGCGAAGGCTTTCACCGAATATCGGCAAAGGTTCGCCGGGGGTGCCGGGACGTTCCCGCTCATCGGCACGCCGGAAACGATCGTCGACGACCTCACCGAGATCATGGAACAGGGTTATTCCGGCGCCGCCCTCACATTCGTCAACTACACCTACGAATTGCCCTTCTTCTGCGACCGCGTGCTGCCGCTGATGCGCCAGGCCGGGCTTCGAGTAAATTGATGCCGGCGGCCGCCATTCCGACGCCGTGGGTGGATGGGCACGACGCCATCAATCCGCGCGCGTTCAAGCAGGCTATGCGGGCCGTGGCGGGCTCGGTCGCCATCCTCGCGTCGGAACATGACGAGATCGGTTTTTGCGGCATCACGGCGACGGCTCTCTGCTCGTTCAGCGCCGAGCCGCCGTCGCTGCTGGCTTGTGTCAACCGCGGCAGCACCTTTGCCTCGGTCATTCACGAAGGTTTGCCGTTTTCGGTCAATCTTCCCGCCGGCGACCAGGAGAACGTTGTACGTGCCTTTGGCGGCATGACCAAAGCCAAGGGCGCCGCGCGGTTCTCGTCCGGATCATGGGTGCGTGGCGAAACCGGCGCGCCCTTGCTTGTCGGCGCACGGGCAATATTCGAATGCCGGGTGGCCGAAATCATCGTGCGGGCATCGCACATGATCGTCATCGGCATCGTGTCGGGCGTTGCGCTGGACCGCGCTCATCGATCGCCGGTCTTCTACGCGCATGGGCGGTTCCTGACAGTAGGAGATGATGCCAACTAACCGCCGTTCACGCGGCGGCGCGGCGATTGCAATTTTAGATCGAACCCGATCATGGACGAACTATCAAAGGGAGTATGGCAATGCGCATTTGGAAATCCCTTGTTCTGGCTGCACTCATGTCGGGTGTGGCGGGTAGCGCCGCGGCCGAAGAGGTCGTCCTCAACGCCGTGCATTTTACGCCGACGCAGAACGGCTACGCGCAGAGCTTCCTGAAGTTCGTTCAGAAGGTGAACGAAAAGGGCAAGGGCGTGGTCCAGATCAACGTCCGTGGCGGGCCGGAGGTCATTCCGCCGATCCAGCAGGGCGCGGCGCTCAGGAGCGGCCTGATCGATGTGATCGACACACCGGCAGGGCAGTTCCTCGAACTCGTGCCCGAAGGCGAGGTTTTCTCCGCATCGACGAAGACGCCGTGGGAGGTCCGCGACAATGGCGGCTGGGATTTCATCAGCGGAATTTTCGAGAAGAAGGCCAATGCCCACCTGCTGGCGCATGTCGACGCGGGCTCGGGCTTCAACGTCTTCACCGTCGACGAACCCAAGCTCAACAGCGAAGGCAGCATCGACTGGGGCAGCCTGAAAATCCGCTCGTCGCCGCTCTACCGCGATTTCCTTGAATCCTTGGGCGCAACGGTGATCGTGCAAGCGCCGGGGGATGTCTATACCTCGCTCGAGCGCGGCGTCGTCAATGCCAACGCGTATACGGTGTTTGGCTATGCGTCGTTCGGCTGGGACAAATTCACCAAATACCGTGTCGACCCGCAGTTCTTCAAAACCGACGTGCTGATCTCGATCAACAAGGCCAAATGGGACACGCTGTCGCCCGAAGCGCAGAAGCTGCTTGCCGACGCGGCCGTCGAATACGAGCGCGCGAGCTATGACGCCAACCTTGCCCAGTCCGAAAAACAGGCACAGGCGATGATCGACGGCGGGCAGAAGGTGATCAGCTTGACCGGCGCCGGCCGCGACAAATTCCTGGCGGCTGCCACGCAGGCGAGCTGGGCGAGAATGGCCAAACGCGATCCCACCAGCATCGATCAGTTGAAGAAATTCTTCCAGTAGCCCGAGCCGAGGGTGCCTTGCGTGCCCTCCATCAAAGCTGGGCCAAGGAGGCAAAGGTGGACATGAGGGTCGTCGGGAATGGACAGATCGTTTGCAGTGATTGGGAAGCTGAGCCTTGCGTTGGCGGCGGCGGCAAAAGTGGTGCTTGGCCTCATCATCGTCGCGGTGGTTGCTGATGTGTGCGTCCGCAATCTGGGCCTGAGGCCGCTTGCCTGGGCGGTGTCGGCGACGGAATACGGCCTGCTTTACGCGGCATTTCTGCCGATGCCATGGCTGGTCCACAGCAAGGGCCATGTCTTCGTCGAGTTCCTGCGCCAGGCGCTGCCGGTGCGGGCACGGGCGGTGCTTGAAAAGCTGGTCTATCTCGCCTGCATCGGCGTCAGCCTCTACCTCGGCAGCGTCGCTCTGTCTTCGCTGACAAGTGCCGTTGCGGGCGGCGAATACGAAACGCGCAGCTTCGATATGCCGAAATGGCTGGTCTTTCTGCCCATCATGCTCGCCTTCTATCTCTCGGCGCTGGAATGGCTCAGATATCTGCTCGGCCGTGACACGCTGTACACGCTCGATCCGCTGGAAATGGAAGGGCTCTGACCGGTGGCCTGGCTGTTTCCATTCGCCGTGCTCGTTGGCACCATCCTGGTGTTGATGGGCCTTGGGCTGCCGGTCGCCTTCGCGTTCTTCGTCACCAATGTGATCGGGCTGTATCTGTTCTTCGGCGGCTCGATCGGCGTGACGCAGATGGTCGCCAACTTCTCCGACGCTGTCTCGACCTACGCGCTTGCCCCGCTGCCGATGTTTCTCGTCATGGGCAGCCTGTTCTTCCGCTCCGGCCTCGGCGAGAAGGTCATCTACGCGCTCGACCTGTGCATCGGCAATCTGCGCGGACGCCTCGCCTATGTCGTGCTGGCCGCCGGCACGATCTTTTCCGCGCTGTCGGGCTCGAGCCTCGCCAATACCGGCATGATGGGCTCGCTGATGGTGCCCGAGATGCTGAAGCGGGGCTACAAGCCGCACATGGCCTACGGCCCGGTGCTTGGCGCCGGAAGCCTTGCCGTCATCATCCCGCCATCCTCGCTGGCCGTCTTGCTCGGCTCGCTGGCCCAGATCGACGTCGGCGCGCTGCTCATAGCGGGGGCTCTGCCGGGACTGCTGCTCGTTCTCATGTACGCGGCGCTGATCTTCGCGCAGACAAAGATCGATCCGGACGCCGCTCCGCACTATCCGGTGCCCGCCGTCCCCGCGGCCGAGAAGGTGAGGGCGGTCGCCGTCAACATCATTCCGATGAGCGTCATCGTGTTCATGGTGGTCGGCACGATCATCCTTGGAATAGCGACCCCGACCGAGTCGGCAGGCCTCGGCTGTGCCGCTGTCTTCGCCTTGTTGTTTGTCTACCGGCGGTTCAGCTGGTCGGTTGTCTGGAAGTCGCTGGACGATGCGATGAAGGTCACCGGCATGACCTTCCTGATCATCTCGGCTTCGACGACGTTCTCGCAGATATTCGCCTTCTCCGGCGCCTCCAACGGCTTTATCCAGTTCATCGTCGGCTACGATCTTGGACCGTATCCCATGCTGCTCATGATGGTGCTCGTCATCCTGCTGCTCGGCATGTTCATGGATCAGGTCTCGATGATGCTGATCACGCTGCCGATCTTCCTGCCGATCGCCCAGCAATTCGGCTACGAGCCGGTATGGTTCGGGCTGATCCTGCTGCTCGCCTACGAGGTCGGCTTCACCACGCCGCCGTTTGGTCTGCTGCTGTTCATCATGATCGGCGTTGCGCCGAAAGGCACATCGCTCAAGACGGTTGCCATGGCTGCGGCGCCTTACATCGCGCTGACGCTTCTGCTGATCCTGCTGATTGTCCTCTTTCCGCAGATCGCTCTCTTTCTTCCGAACTTGATCTAGTCGAACTCGATCCAGCAGGTGTCCACATGCGCTTTGCCTATCTTGCTTTCTTCCATGATGACCGCGAGGCAAATTTGGCCATCGCCGGTGAAGACGTTGACGCCGTGCGGCGTGTGATTGCTTCAACGCCGGGCCTTGGGCTTGCAAATATCTATCTGCCCGAAGTGGCGACGGACATGTTCAACAACGATGGTCCACCGCCGGTCTTTGGCTTCCAGCTCTATTTCGACGAACTGGCGGACATGGAGGCGGCGCTGGCGCCGTCCGGCCATCTGCAGGCGCTTGCCGCACCTGGTATGCTGTCGAGCATCGCCGGTTCGAGGCCGACGCAACAGGCAATGTGCGTGCGTCCGTTTCCCGTCGACGACGCTGGCGTCAAGACGTCCGGGCTGCCCTGCAGCTATCTTGTCCACTATCCCGGGCCGGCCGAAGACATGAATGCCTGGCTCTACCACTATGTGACGCATCATCCGCAATTGATGCGGTGCTTCCCCGGCATTCGCCACATCGAGGTTCTGTCGCGACTGGATTGGTGCGGTTCGCTGCCCTGGCCGCGGATCGACCATATGCAGCGCAATCGCGTCATGTTCGACAGTCCCGCTGCATTGACGCACGCGCTGCAATCGCCGGCGCGGCTGGAGATGCGCGCCGACTACAAGACCTTCCCGCCGTTTTCAGGCGGCAGCGGGCATTTTCCGATGTCGACGGAAGCCGTGCATCCTTCGTCAAGGGCCACATAGGCAAACAGGTTTTTGCCGACGCCGAAAATTTCTGGAGATTTCATGTACGACTTTCGCAAGAAATGTATCTCTCTCGATCGCCTCATCGGCACCTTCTGCGCCATCCCGCACCCTGTGGCGGTCGAAGTGGCCGCCGCCAGCGGGGTCGATTTCCTGTGCATCGACTGGGAGCATTCGCAGATCGGCCGCGAACGGCTCGAGGATCTGATCCGCGCCGCCGATGTCCACAAGGTTCCCGCGATGGTGCGCGTTCCCGGCCACACGCCGGAGTGGATGGCCGCCGCGCTCGACGCCGGCGCGTCGGGTGTCCTGGTACCCCGCGTCTCCACGGCCGAGCAAGCGCGCGTGGCGGTCATGGCCTGCCGGTACCCGCCGGTCGGCGCCCGCGGTGTCGGCCCGGGCCGCGCCGCCGGTTATGGCTACAGGATTCCGGACTACCTCAACTCGGCCAACGATGTCCTGACGGTCGCCATCCAGGTCGAGACGGTCGAAGGGCTCGCCAACATCGACGACATCGTCCAGGTCGACGGCGTCGACGTGATCTTCATCGGTCCCGGCGACCTGTCGGTTTCGATCGACGCCATGGGGCCGGCCGGCCAGGACAAGCTCAATGCAGCGATTATGAGGATCGCGGCCGCGGCGCGCACGGCCCGCAAGGCCGTCGGCATCTTTCGCCCTTCGGCGGATGATGTCGGCAAATGGTCGCGGCACGGCATCAGCTTCTACATGCTGGCCAGCGACACGATGTTTCTCGGGGCCGGCCTTGCCGCCGGCGTCGCCTCGGCGCGCAGCGCCTCATAGCAAGAGTTTGCCATGAAGATCATCAAGACCGACGGTGTGCTGTCAGTCGAGGAGGAGCAGCTGCGCTACCTCGACGGCTTGAACGTCGAATTTGTCGAAAAGACGCTGCTCACGGAAGATGCCCTGATCGAACACTGCCGCGACGCCGACGCATTGATGGTATTGCGGGAGCCGATCACGGCTCGCGTTTTGGCGGAACTGAAGAGGCTCAAGGTCATCGGGCGGTTCGGCGTAGGGCTCGATTCGATCGACGTCGAGGCTGCCAGCCGTGCCGGTGTTCAGGTAACCTACGTGCCGGACGCCAATCTGGTTGAAGTCAGCACCCACGCCATGGCCCTGATCCTGGCCTTGACGCGCAGGCTGAAGCAGTTCGACAGCGCGGTGCGCGCCGGCCGCTGGGTTGCAATGACCGATGGCGCCGGCATCACACGGCCCGACAGGCAGATCCTCGGCCTGATCGGCTTCGGCCAGATCGGGCGGCTGACTGCCGAGCGGGCGCGGGTCTTCGGCTACCACATCATCGCCTACGATCCGCATATGCCGGCCGAGCGCATCGCGGCCGGTGATGCCGAACCGGTCGGCTTCGACGAGTTGCTGGCCAGGGCCGACATCGTCTCGCTGCACGTTCCAGCGACACCGGAGACCAGAAACATCATGTCGGCGCAAGCCCTGTCGCGGATGAAGAAAGGGGCGATACTCATCAACGTGGCCCGCGGCGGCCTGGTCGACGAGGTTGCATTGGCGGACGCGATCCGGCGCGGCCATCTGGCAGGCGCCGGCATCGACACGTTCGAGCGGGAGCCGCCTTCGCCCGACAATCCGCTGCTGGCGCTGGACACCGTCCTGGTCAGTCCACACGCGGCGCACTACTCGACCCAGTCTTACGCGGAGGTTCGCAACAAGGTGTTTGCCGATGTCGCATCAGTCCTGCGCGGCGGCAAGCCTGTATATCCGGTCAACCGGATATGACCAATTCCCGATGTCGGCACCACCTCTATCCGCCTGCTCCGCGGAACCCAAGTCCTGCAAGTCGGGGTTCGCAGGGCGATAAGGGGCAGCGCAACCTGTCGCGATTTATCCGGTTTGCCACATTTTGTTCTTGCTTTGTGCCGGCAGCTATGCTACTAATTTGCGTATGGTGATGATTCACCGAGGACCCGCCGCAAGGCGGTTTTTTGTCTTTAGGTTTCAGCGTCATCTGTCGAGGCTCTGCTCGGCTTGTCGCGACGCTCGACGATGTAGATGTGATCAGCGACCAGCACCACGTCGCCATGCTGGTTGATCACCTCGCAGCGCTCGACGACCCGGCCTGAATCGGGTCGCTTCGGGTCGTCTTCCCTAGCCGAGATGGTGGTGCGGGTCCTGATCGTATCGCCGATGAACACCGGCTTGATGAAGCGCAGCCGGTCGTAGCCATAGGAGAAGGCAACCGGGTTGACGACGCTGGCCGTCAGCCCGACGCCGACCGAAAACACCAGCGTGCCGTGGGCGATGCGCTGCCCGAACGGCGTCGTCTTCATGAACTCGGCGTCCATGTGGTGGGGAAAGAAATCACCGGTATGGCCGGCATGGACGACGAAGTCGGTCTCGGTGATGGTGCGCCCGCTGGTCATGCGCGACGAGCCGATCCGGTAGTCCTCGAAATAGACTGTCTGCTCCATGTCAGGGCCTCGCCGCTATCGGTGTTGCCGGCGCCGCGCTCGATCGGTAGGCGGCTTCGACCAGCGCCATGGTGTTCCAGCCGTCCTCGACGGAACTGACAAGCTCGGCGTCCTCGCCCGACGCGTAGCGCTGGACATTGGCCATGCGGCCGGCAAAGGCGTCCGGAAACCATGCGCCGACGAGTGGAACCGCAATCCAGTCCGTGCCGCCTTTGGGGTAGATTTCGAGAATGTCCGGCTCGCCGCGCGGATAGTCGAGGTTGACGCCCAGTTTGAGGTAAGCGGCGCCTTCGGTGCCGCAGATGCGGAATTCGCAGGCCTGGTGTTTTCGACCGAATTTGTGATCGTGGTTGATCGACAGTGCACAGCGCACCGTGTCGCCATAGTCGAGGATCGCGCTGGTGCGCGTTTGCGCAACCTTGTGGCCGGGATGGCCGAGTGTCTTGGCGTGAACCCCCTTGGGGTCGCCGAGCAATTGCCGGATCAGGTCGAGATAATGGATCGAATGCATGGCGATCTCGACGCGCGGCGCCCGCAACAGGAATTCCCAGAGCTGCCAGGGTGTCGCCAGCGCAAGCCATGCGTCGAAATCGACCACTTCGCCCAGCCAGCCCTTGGCGATCGCATCCCTGAGCGCCAGCATCATCGGCGCGAAGCGCAGCTGGAAATTCACCGCCGCTTTCAGATCTTTGGCGCGGCAGATTTCGAGGATCTCGGTCGCCTCGGTGAGATTGCTGCCCATCGGCTTCTGGATCAGCGCCACCGCACCATCGGGCAACGCCCTGAGCACGCCGGCATGATGAGCCGGCGGCGTCGCCAGATCGAAGACGGCGTCCTTGATTGACGCAGCTTCCTCGACCGACCGGTAAGCGGCGACGCCCCATTTCTGCGCCAGTTTTTCCGCCTTGGGCAGGTCGGGGTCGAACAGCCCGGCAACCGGAAAACCGGCTTTCCCATAGGCCGGGAAATGCGCATCGCCGACGATCGAGCCGGCGCCGAAAATCACGATCGGCCTGGGCTTTGACGGCTGTGCCCAGGCCTGGGAAAGCGAGGCAGGATCGAAAATGTCATCAGTCATAATGGAAGACTTCGTCCATCGACGCCCACCACTCGCCGTCCTTGCGGGTCGGCAGCGGCTCCTGGCATGGCATGCAGAGCGCCCACCATTCCTGCGTCGTGGGATCGGCGGCCATCTTCGCCATGTCGGCGGCATAGTCGGTGCCGTGGTACTCAAAGGTGCTGAACAAAAGGTGCTCCGGCTCCCTCAGATAAATCGAATAATTCTTGATGTTGCAGGCGGAAATCATCTTGAGGACGTCCGGCCAGACGGCAGCGTGAAGCCGCACATACTCGGCGACTTTCTCCGGCTTGAGGCCGAGCACCATTCCCATTCGCTGCATGTCCGCCTCCTACTTCACTATCGCCATGGTGAATTCCGCGATGCTCTTCGACTTGATTGCATCCCAGTCCCAGTCGATGCCGATGCCGGGCTCGTCCGGCGCCAGCGCGTGCCCGTCCTCGATACGCATTTTCTTGCCGGTCAGCTCGTCGAGCTGGGGAATATACTCGACATATCTGCCGTTCTGAACGGCGCATGTCAGGCTGACATGCAATTCCATCAGGAAATGCGGGCAGACCGGTATGTCGAACGCCTCGGCTGCATGCGCCACCTTCAGCCACGGCGTGATGCCGCCGATGCGGCCGACATCGACCTGCACGATCGAGCACGCGCCCTTCTGCATATATTCGCGGAAATGCCGGATCGAGTAGAGCGACTCGCCGACGGCGATCGGCGTCGACGTCGCATTCGACAGGCGGATATGGCCGTCTATGTCGTCGGCCGGCAACGGTTCCTCGATCCAGGCGAGATCGAGTTCACGCAAGCGCTCGGCCCGGCGGATCGCCTCGTCGACCGAAAAGCCCTGGTTGCAGTCGGTCATGATCTCGTAGGAGTCTCCAACCGCCCGGCGCACCGCCGTCAGCCGGGCAAGATCCTCGGAGCCGTGCGGCTTGCCGATCTTGACCTTCGAGCCGCGAAACCCCTTGGCCTTGGCGGCCAGCGCATCCGCGACCAGCGCCTCGGTTTCGATATGCAGCCAACCGCCTTCGGTCGTGTAGAGCGGGCAGCGGTCCTTGGCGCCGCCGGCCAGCTGCCACAGCGGCAGCCTCTGTTTCCTGGCCCGCAGGTCCCAAAGCGCAGTGTCGATGGCCGCCAGCGCGATTGCCGTGATCGCGCCGATCGTCGTGGCATGGGTGGCGAACTCCAGCTCGTGCCAGATCGCCTCGATCATGTCGGCGTCGCGGCCGATCAGCCGCGGCGCAAGGTGGTCGGCCAGCAGCCGCATCACCGAGGAGCCGCCGGTGCCGATCGTATAGCTGTAGCCGGTGCCGACCGCGCCGTCGGCGTCGGTGATGGTGACGATCGGTGTTTCCTGGCTGACAAAACTCTGGATGGCATCGGTGCGCTTGACCTTCGGCACCAGGTCGACCATCCGCAGTTCGATTTTCTCGATCTTTGCCATGGTTTTAACCTCGCAATGTCTTGCCCGTTTCAGCAGAAAACAGATGGGCCTGCGACAGGTCCAGGCTCATCTTGACCCGGTCGCCGGCTTTCAGCGGCTTTGGGTTGAGCATCCGCGATACCCAGTCGCTGCCGTTGAATTCGGCGAACACCAGCGTCTCGTTGCCGAGCGGCTCGGTGACGGTCACCGGCAACTCCACCTGGTGGACGTCGACGTCTTCGCCGGAGCTGATGCCATGCCCGGTCGGATAGATGTCGTCGGGCCTGAGGCCGAACACGACTTTGTCGCCGGCCTCGATATTGGCCTTGAACTGGCTGGGCAAAGGCAGCCTCTCGCCGCTGGCGAACAGCAGCTGTCCGTCATCGACAACCGCCTCATGCAGATTCATCGGCGGCGAGCCGATGAAGCCCGCGACGAAGCGTGTCTGCGGCCGGCGGAAGACCTCGTCGGGTGTGCCGACCTGCTCGATGAAACCGTCACGCATGATGACGATGCGGTCCGCCAATGTCATCGCTTCGACCTGGTCATGGGTGACGTAGATCACCGTCGACCGGACCTTGGCGTGCAGCTTCTTGATCTCGGTGCGCATCTGCGTCCGAAGCTTGGCGTCGAGATTGGAAAGCGGCTCGTCGAACAGGAAGACGTCGGGATCGCGCACGATGGCGCGGCCCATGGCGACGCGCTGGCGCTGTCCGCCCGACAGCTGCGATGGCCGGCGGTCGAGCAACTGGTCGAGGCCGAGAATGCCCGATGCTTCGGCGACGCGACGGTCCATTTCTTCCTTTGCGGCGCCGGCTATCTTGAGCGAGAAGCCGAGGTTTTCGCGCACCGTCATATGCGGGTAGAGCGCGTAGGACTGGAACACCATCGAGATATTGCGCGAGCGCGGCGGCAGATCGTTGACCGTGCGGCCGCCGATCTCGATGATCCCGTCGCTGATCGCCTCGAGGCCGGCGATCATGCGCAGGGTTGTCGACTTGCCGCAGCCGGACGGCCCGACCAGCGCGATGAATTCGCGGTCGGCGACCTCGAGATCGATGCCGTGCACCACCGCCACCGGGCCGTAGCTTTTGGTGAGGTTCTTGAGCGATACGGTTGCCATGTCAGCCTTTCACCGCGCCGGAAGTGAGGCCGCCGACGAGATGTTTCTGGACGATGAAGGTAAGCGTGAGCGCCGGTATGACCATGACCACGGCGAGCGCGCACATGCCGCGCCAGTCGATGGTGAATTCGGCCGTATAGTCGAGCAGGCCGACCGGCAGGGTCTTGGAGTTGATCGAGCGCGTCAGCTGCGAGGCGAGCGCGAACTCGTTCCAGGAGGTGAGGAAGGCAAAGATGCCGGCCGAGGCGATGCCAGGCCCGGCGAGTGGAAACTCGACCTGCCAGAAGGCCTGCCAGCGCGTGCAGCCGTCGATCTGCGCGGCTTCGGCGAGATCTTTCGGCACCTGGCGGAAAAAGCCGTCGATCAGCCAGACGGTGAACGGCACGTTGAGCGCGACATAGACCAGGATCAGCCCGAAATGCGTGTCGATGATGCCGAGCCGCGCAAAGACAAAGAACAGCGGCAGCGACAGCGCCATGCCGGGCACCGTGCGCGTCAGCATCAGGCCGAGGAACATCGCCGACTTGGCGCGAAAGCGGTAGCGCGCAAAGGCGTAGCCGCCGGCCATGCCGATGACGATGGCGATCACCGTCGAGGTCACCGAGATGATCAGCGAATTGCGGAAGTAGTCGAGCACCGGAATGCCGCCCTGGCCGACGCCGCTGAACATGGCGATGTAGGCGTCGAGCGAGAGTTGCTGCGGGATCCACACCGGCGGCTTGGCCATGATTTCGACGGTCGGCCGCAGCGACGACAGCACGATCCAGATGCCGGGCAGGCAGATGACCAGCATGGCCAGGAACAGTCCGATGCCGTGAACGATTCCGAGCGCTTTGTTGCCGACGCGATGCAGGCTGTTCTGGTCCATCCTCACCACTCCGCCGCGATCTGCGTGCGCGCTGCGGCGAGCTTGCGGTAGAAATAGACGGTGAACAGGATCGACAGCAGGATCGAGAAATAGGCCATGGCATTGGCCAGGCCCATCCTGGCATCGCCATAGGCGGTGCGGGCGACCAGTGTCCAGACCAGTTCAGTGCGGCCGGCGGGGCCACCGTCGGTCATGATCTTGACGATGTCGTAGGCGCGCGCGACGTCGAGTGAGCGGATGGTCATGGCAATGAAAGCAAACGGCATGATGAACGGCCAGGTGACATAGCGGAATGTCTGCCACGGCGTGCAGCCGTCGACGCGGGCCGCCTCGACCGGTTCGCGCGGCATCGCCAGCAGCCGGCCAGGATCAGGATCGCGAACACCGAGGTCGACGACCAGATCTCGGCGATCAGGATGGCGATGAAGGCGAGATTGCCATCGATCAGCCACGGGATGGCGCGATCTGTCAGGCCGAGCCCCTGCAGGGCGTTGTTCACCAGGCCGATATTGTCGTTGAACATGAATTTGAACTGGAAGCCGACGAGGATCGGCGAAAACATCATCGGAAACATCATGATGGTGCGCAGGATCCGCTGGCCGCGCGACGCTTTCTCCACCAGCAGCGCCAGCCCGAGCCCGATCAGCATTTCCAGGTTGAGCGCCACCGTCAGCAGCACCACGGTGCGGGCAAAGGCGGCCCAGAAAGCGCGGCTGGTCAGGATGGCGACGTAGTTGCGCGCGCCGATGAAGACCCAGAACGTCTCCGGCCTGGTCAGCCGGAACGGCGTGAAGCTGGAATAGAGCGAAAGCAGCAGCGGCACCACCACCACCGCCGCCAGAACGATCACCGCCGGCAGCAGGAGCAGCAATGGCGGCGAAGGTCTCCAGCCTTTCATGGCGATCCGGTTCTGGTTGGTGCCCGGACACCGAAGGCCGCCATCGGCGAGCTGGGATCAAGACAAAGCGGGTTGCGCATGGTTCGTAAATAGTTCGGGGACGCCGCTCTTCGATGAGCGCGGCGCCCCCTTGGGAGAATGGTCAAAGCTTGCCGGCGTCCTCGAGGATTTGCGTGGCCTTGGCGGCAGCGTCGTCCAGCGCCTGCTTGGAGGTCTTGTCGCCCAGGATGGCGGCCTGCAATTCGGGATAGACGGCGTTGGAGATTTCGATCCATTCAGGTGTCTGCGGCACGGCAAAAGCGTGCTTTGCCTCTTCCTGGAAGGCCGCCAGCACTTCCTTCTTGTAAGGATCGCTGGCCGCCTGCTGAATGTCCCAGTCCCACACCGCCGTGCGGGTCGGCAGTGGGCCGCTTGCCGCCTCGAGCTTCTGGCTGTCCTCATTGGTCAGGAACCAGACCAGCGACGCCGCGGCCTCCTTGCTGGCGCAGTTTTCGGTGACCGAAAATCCGTGGTGCCCCGACCAGCCGGTGCGAATGCCGGCCGATCCCTTCGGCGCCACCTTCACGCCGACATTGCCGGCGACCTTCGACGACTTCGGATCGTTGAAGAAGCCTGCCCAGCCCGGCCAGTCGAGGTTGATGGCGACGGTGCCCGAGGCAAAGCCCTGGCCGAGATCGTCCCACAGATAGTTGGTGGTGCCGGCCGGCACCGCCTTGGCCTTGTAGAGATTGACGAACCAGTCGAGCGCGTGCACGCCGGCTTCCGAGTTGAAGGCCGCCTTGCCATCCTTGTCGAGGTATTCGCCGCCGTCGGCGATGAGCATCTCGTAAAAGCGGCCGTTGATCGCCTCTTCCTTGCCGGCGAACTGGGTGCCGTAGAAATCGGGCGGGCTGGCGAAGAATTCCGCCTGCTGGGCGACCTCGTCCCAGGTGTCGGGCGGTATCAGATCCTTGCCGTACTTGGCCTTGTAGGCGGCCTTCTTGGCTTCGTCCTGGTAGAGGCTCTTCTGGTAATAGAGCGCCGAGACGTCGAACTGCGCGCGCGGCAGCATCACCAGCTTGCCCTCGAGCGTGGAGGCCTTGATCGTCGACGGCACGAAGGCGTCGATCTCCTCCTTCGGCAGCAGCTTGTTGAGATCGGTGTAGATATCAGGATATTGCGGCGCGAAGGACGAGTGGTTCGACCCGACGCACCAGTTGATGCTGCCGGAGGCGATGTCCGACTTGATCTCCTTGTCGAGCTCGAAGTGGTTTTTCTTCGAGATCACGTTGACCTTGGCGCCGGTCAGTTTTTCCCATTCGCCGATGCGCGCGTACAGCCCTTCATATTGCTGGCCGCCGATCAGCTTGGCGTCGATGGTGACGCCGTCGAATTTACCGGGCAGGTCGGCAGCAAGGGCAGCACTCGCACCCAGTGCGAGCAGCGTTACGCCGGCCGACAGGCCGCAAAACAGTTTCGTCATCGGTATCCTCCCAAGAGTCTGCGTCGATCGCGTAGTGAGGTCGATCGGCAGGTTCATTCATATACAAACAAAATATTTATAAGATCGTCAAGCCGAAAGTTCTTCCGGAAGCAACCGTTATGCGTATATGAAATATGAAATTCACTGGAGAAGCCCAATGGCAGAGGACGAGGAAGACGACCGCTATCGAGCCCCGGCGTTGGACAAGGGGCTCGACATTCTCGAGCTGCTGGCCGGCGTCGACGGCGGCCTGACGCAGGCGGAAATCGCCAAGAAACTCGACCGCAGCCCGAACGAGTTCTATCGCATGCTGGATCGGCTGGTGCGGCGCGGCTATGTCACGCGGCCGGATGGCGACCGTTACTCGCTGACGCTCAAGCTGTTTGGCCTGGCGCAGCTGCACGCGCCGGTGCGCCGGCTGGCTTCCTACGCGACGTCGCTGATGCGCGAACTGGCCGAAACCACACAGCAGGCAAATCAGCTCGTCGTCTTCGACCGCGGTTCCGCGGTGGTGATCGCACAGCAGGAGGCGCCGGATTACTGGGGCATCTCCATCCGCGTCGGCTCGCATATCAGCCTGTTCGACACCGGGTCCGGCCATGTGTTGCTGGCGTTCCGCCCGCCGGAAGAGCGGCAGATGATGATCTCAGAACATCTGCGCAGCACCGACAAGCCGCCGCAATCGCCGGAATTCTTCGCCCGCCTCGACCAGATCCGGGAACGCGGCTACGAGATGATGGCGTCGATGCAGACGGCAGGCGTGTTCAACCTGTCGACACCCGTTCTCGGCTCGGACGGCAAGGCGATCGCCGCACTGTCGATCCCCTACATAACCCTGGTCAACGCACCCAAGGCGCCCGACATTACGAGGACGATTGAGCTGCTGCTGGCAGCGACCGAAAAGCTGTCGCAACTGGCGGGATCGACCGTCAAGCAATCAAGATGAATTCTTATTTGAATGAAGAATTTCTCCGTGAGATGATCTCGAAGTCGCCAAGGAGGAGCGCGCCATCATGATCTTCGACACCCATCTGCACCTGATCGACCAGTCCGCGCTGCGCTATCCCTGGCTGGCCGATGTGCCGGCGCTCAACCGCGATTTCTCCTACGACGAATATGCACTCCAGGCCCGCCGCGCCGGCATCGAGGGCGCATTGCATATGGAGGTCGATGTCGATCCTGCCGACATCGAGGCCGAAACCGGCCGTGTCAAAGCGCTGTCGCGGGAGAAGGCCAGCTTGCTGCGGGGGGCAATTGCCTCCTGCCGTCCGGAAGAGCCCGGCTTTGCCGCCTATCTCGAGCGCCAGCGCGCCGATCCTTTCGTCAAGGGCTTTCGCCGCGTGCTGCACGTCATGCCGGACGAGCTTTCGGAGGGCGCGCTGTTTCGTGAAAACATCAAGCGGCTAGCCGGCAGCGGCCTGACCTTCGACCTCGTCGTTCTGCCGCACCAGATCCCCAAGGCGATCGCACTCGCCGACCTCGCGCCAGATGTGCAGTTCGTGCTCGACCATTGTGGCGTGCCCGACATCAAGGGTGGTGCCGAGCACCCCTGGCGCGAGCACATGGCGGAGATCGCGCGGCGCCCGAACGTCGTCGGCAAAATTTCCGGTGTGGTCGCCTATGCGGATGCCGGATCCTGGACTGTCGAAACGCTGCGTTCCTATGTCGAGCACACCATCGAATGCTTCGGCTGGGACCGCGTTGTGTGGGGCAGCGACTGGCCGGTCTGCACGCTTGGCGGCGGGCTTGCGACCTGGGTGGCGGCAACGCACGCGCTGCTCGCCGGTGCAAGCATCGATGAGCGGCAAAAGCTGCTCTCCGGCAACGCCAAGCGGCTGTGGAGCTTGTAGAGCATTTTGCAGCCAAGTGGGATCACTTGGCGTCGCGCATATGCGGCTAAAACGAATAAGGTAGCCTCAGATCGTCGCCGACACGTGCCGCTCGCGACCGTAGAGCGAAACCAGGAGCACGATGACCAGGCCAAGTGCCGCCTGCACCGTCGAGGGCCGGAAGCCGAGGCCGATCAGCAGCGTGTTGATCTCCGTCAGCACCAGCACGCCGGCAATGGTGCCGAAATAGCTGCCGCGGCCGCCGACAAGGGCGGCGCCGCCGACCACCACTGCCGCGATCGTCTGGAACAGATAGGGCTGGCCGACATCGCCATAGGCAGAGCCGGTGAAGCCGAGCAGCAGCACGCCGGCCGCGGCGGCGAAGAAGGCGCTCGCGGCATAGGTCACGGTCCACATGCGGACTGGATCGATCAGCGCCAGCGGCGCAGCACCTGGATTGCTGCCTAGGGCGTAGAGACGGCGGCCGTATGGCGTGCGCGCCAGCACCAGCGCCACCAGCAAGGTCAACACCAGTACGCATGGCACCAGCCCCGGCACCGGCAGCGGTCCGACCGAACCGCCGATCGAAACGAAGGCGGAAACCGCGGCAGGCGCCGATCCGGATGGAAAGCCACCGGTCCACAACAGGACGGCACCTTGCACGATCATGCCGATGCCGAGCGTGACGATCAGCGGGTGGATGTCGAGCCCGCGCGAGATCAGGCCGTTCAGCGCCCCGATCAGTATGGCGAGCGCGACGACGACTGCGCAGACAAGGGCAAAATTCCAGCCGACGCCGTAGAGCTGTGCGGCAACGACATTGGCAAAGCCGATGATGAAGGGGATCGACAGATCGATACCGCCCAGGATTACGACGAGGGTCTGGCCGATCGATGCCACCGCCAGCAGCGAGGCGATCACCAGCAGCGCCCGGACGGCGAACGGCTGGGAGTAGCCCGGGATGAGCAAGGTGCCAAGGAGATGCAAGGCGACAGCGACGGCAAAGGCACCGGCGACGCGGGCATTGGTGGACTGGAACCAGTTCCGGCTCATGCTTCTCAGCCTTTCCGTCCCGAGAGCCGCTCCTGCAGCGCCGTCATGATGACGGCCACAACCAGGATCGTGCCATAGGCGATCTGCAGCACATAGGTGGAGACGTTGAACGCGGTCAGCACGCTCTGCAGCAGGAAGATGTCGACAGCGCCGATGGCGGCGCCGGCGAGCCCGCCGCGCCCGCCGGCAAGGCTGACGCCGCCGAGCGCCACCGCGGCAATCGCGATCAGCGTGTAGGTCGGCCCGATATTAGGGTCGGCCGAACCGATCAGGGCGGTCAGCATGAGGCCGGCACAGGCGGCAAGTATGCCGGTCATGACATAGGCTATGAAACGTACTTTGGTGACTGGAACGCCGGCCGTGTAGGCGGCGCGGTCGTCGCTGCCCACCGCCATCAGCTGGTCGTAATAAGGCGTCTGTCGCACCAGCCACCAGAACAGCAAGATCAGCGCCAGCGGCAGTGCCGACCAGGGTCCGGCCATTGCCTTCAGCCAGCCCGGCGCCGGGCCGATCGGCGCCGGCAGGACGGTCAGCGTCATGCCGGTGAGGATCAGATAGGTGCCGAGCGTTGCGACGATCGGCTGGATGCGGACGATGGTCGCCAGAAAGCCGTTGGCAGCGCCGACGATCGCGCCGATCAGAAGCGCCGCCGGCACGATGACCAGCGGCGAAGATATGCCAAGCCTGAGGAACAGCACCTGGATCACCATCGCATTGACGAAGCCCATCAATGGCCCGGCGGAAATGTCGATGCCGCCGCGCCCGGCGAGGATCACTGGAGCCGAGGCGACCGCTGCGCCGATCAGCGGCGCGGCGAGCCCGATCAGCGCGCCCCAGGCGGCAGGATGGAAGCGCGCCGGATTGAGCAGCAGATTGACCGCGATCAGGATGGCCAGCAGCACTGCCGCAAAGCCAGCGCCGCGCCATCGCGCCGCCATGCGCCGCAACCCGCTCATGCCGCGCGCCCGAACATGGCGGCGATCACCGTATCGCTTTTCATCTCGTCTCCGGTGATTTCAGCCGCCACCTGCTGTTCGCGGAACACCAGCACGCGATGGCAAAGCAGCAGGATCTCCTCGATCTCGCTCGACAGGATGACCAGCGCCATGCCGTCCGCCGCCAGTCCACGAAACACATCGTAGAGGACATGGCGCGTCGCCACGTCGACACCGCGCGTCGGATCGTTGAGGAGCAGGATCGCCGGTTCCAGCGCCAATGCACGGGCCAGCAGCACCTTCTGCTGATTGCCGCCGGAAAGCGTGGTGATCGGGGCGTCCGGCCGTGGCGCGATGATCGACAGTCTGTCCCGATAGCGTTCATAGCGCTGCCGCCGCGCGGCGAAGCTGAGCAGGCCGAAACGCATATCGCGCGACAGCGTCGAGACGGCAAAATTGTCGAGCACCGATTGGGTCGGAAAAATGCCGGTGGTGCGCCGGTCGCGCGGCAAATAGGCGATGCCGCCGGCGACCGCCTTGCGGAAATTGGTGATCGCGCGCGCTCCGGTTGGCGCCTCGACGGTCACCTCGCCGCCGGCCGGGCGTTCCAGGCCGGCCAGCACTTTCAGGAACCGCTCCTGTCCGTGGCCGTCGAGGCCGGCAAGGCCGACGATCTCGCCCGGCGCAATGGTTTGTGTCATGGGGCTTGCGCTCGGCGCGATCACCAGGCCACGCACCGAAAGGCTGGCGCGATCAGCCATGCGCCAGCTCCGCCGCCGTGCGTGGCGCCATCGCGCTGAGAAGTTCGGATGCGGTGGACGTGCCGCGTTCCTCAGTCGTCACCACGCTGCCGCCGCGCAGGACGGAAATCCGGTCCGAAAGCGACATAACCTCGTCCATGCGATGGGTGATGAACAGGATCAGGCAGCCTTCGGAGGCAAGCTTGCGCATCATGGCAAAGACCGCCTCGCGATCGGCAAAGTCGAGCGCAGCCGTAACCTCGTCAAGGATGAGAATGCGCGGGCTGCGCACCACGGCGCGGGCGAGCACTACCAATTGCTGAACCGCAAGCGGCAATTGCCCGGCCAACTGGTCGAGCGGGATCTCGGTCACCGCGAAGCGCTTCAGCACCGCTTGCGCGCGTTGCCGCCGCTCGGCGCGCGGCACGGTGCGCGTCAGCAGGCCGTCGAGGCCGAGCAGGATATTGTCCGTCACCGAACGGTCAGGCGCGATCAGCACTTCCTGGAACACGGTGGCCAATCCGGCGGTCTGGAACGCTGCCGGCGAGAGGCCGGTAAAGGGCGCTCCGTCGAGCAGGATCGCGCCGCTGTCCGGCTGGACTATCCCCGACAGCAGCTTGACCAGCGTGCTCTTGCCCGAACCATTCTCGCCCAGGATGGTGTGGATCGTGCCGGCGCGGAATGCGATTGAGGCATTGGCCAGCGCAATCGTTTCGCCGTAGCGTTTCGAGATGGCCTGGACTTCCAGCATGAGCAATCCTGATAGAGAAAGCCGGCACCGCCCGTGCGGAGCCGGCCTTCGTATCCTACTTGGCGCAGGCGTCCGGCACCTTCGAATAATCCCAGCCCTTGGTGGGTGCCGGATTGGCGAAGTAGGCATCGAGCCATTCCTCCGGCATCGGATCCTTCGGCGGGACCGGGAAGATCGAGACGGCGTCCGGCGTCATGCAGTCCTTGTACCAGGCGCCGAGGTCGGCATTGTGGACCGGCGGAATCGGGATCAGCAGCGTATTGAGCTTCGGCCTCTGTCCGTCGAGCATGCGCACGCCGACACGAAACAGCGTCTCGGCCGTCCAGTGCGGCAGAACCGCATGGCCTTCGAAGCGGTATTTGTCGGGATTGGCCTTCCAGTAGCCGAGCGCATCGCCGGTGATCGAGCCGGTGATCAGCGGGGCAGGGCGGCCGGCCTCGGCAAAGGCCTCGGCGACGACGCGGCTTTCGCTGCCCGTCGTCCACACTGCATCGATCGGCGCCGGATTGGTGGCGATCGCCTGCAGCACCGCCGTCTTGGTGACGTTGGCCGTCCAGTTGCCGTTGACGCTGCGCGAGACCTTGAGCTTTGAATTTTCGGCCAGCGCCTTGTCGGCGCCCTGGCGCTCCTGCACGACGATCGGGTGACCGGCAATGCCTTCGACCAGAAGCACGCTACCGCCGTCCGGCATTGCTTTGCCGATCGCCGTCGTCATGTCGTAGCCCCAGCGCGCATAGTTGGAATCGACGTTGATGGCATTCGGGCTGGTCACCGACCCAGCTGCCGTGATGAAGGGGATGCCGGCTTTGGCTGCGGCATCGATGGCATCGTCCAGCGCCGTCGCCGAGCCGGGGATCGAGGTGATGATCGAGCATTTCTTGTCGATGAAGGCGCGGATCTGGTTGATCTGCTGACTGGCGTCGTTGTTGGAATCCGACACCTCGAAGCTCGCCACGGTGCCGTCGGCGATCAGGCCGTCGACCAGCCGCTTCAACTCCTTGGTCACGGTGACGCGCCACGGATTGCCCTGGTAGGACTCGGAGTGGCACCATTTCCATGGCTTTGGCGGCGGCGTGAAATTATCCCAGGCCGACGGCAGCACCTTTTGCGGCGCGCCGTCATATTGTGCCTTCAGTTCGGTCGGCAATCCAGCAATCACGCCCGAAACGTCTTGAGCGCAGGCTATGGTCGTGACCGATGCAAGTGCGGTTGCGGCCATAAGGCCGCGGATCAGGCTGTTCATGTTCTCCTCCGTTCGGTTGTTCAGGCTCCTCCGCCGGCAACGCCGGACACCTGCGTCGAAAGGCTCTCCCGAAACAGGCGATTGAGATCGGCAACGACGCGAGCGGCATTGTGCCTTTCGCTCAGGCCGAGATTG
This sequence comes from Mesorhizobium sp. M1088, assembly GCF_040318575.1. Lineage (NCBI taxonomy): Bacteria > Pseudomonadati > Pseudomonadota > Alphaproteobacteria > Hyphomicrobiales > Phyllobacteriaceae > Mesorhizobium > Mesorhizobium sp. M1088. Next base: position 131,017 of record NZ_JAMYMO010000001.1, read on the forward strand.
ATGCGATCGGACGCCGCCTGCTGGAACGCCATATAGCCGTCGTGCCGCGGCCTCACCCAGGCACCTTCGAGCGTAGCCCGCGTGTCCTTGTAGAAATTGCCGGCAGCGGCGTTGACGGCGGCATCCGCCCAGGCTGCCGCATGGCCGGGCTGGCCGCCGGCCGAGGCGTAGGGGCCGCGCTGCACGTCACCGCTGGCGATCCAGTAGGCGAAGTCGATTGCTGCCTGTCCGGCCTTCGAGAAGGCCGACACGGCGATGCCGGTCCCGCCGAGCGCCGAGCCTTTGGGGCCGGCATTGCCAGCGGCCGGGATATCCGCGAAAGCCAGGCGGGTGGGTCGAAACCCGGCGATGGCATAGGAGACATAGCCATAGATCAGCGGCGCGCAGGCGATCCGCGAGCCGGATCCGGCCATTTGCTCCAGAACCGCGATCGGATCCATGCCAAGACAGGCCGGGTCGACGAGGGCTGCGATCTCGCGCATCATCTCGAAGACCTGCTTGCCCGCTGCCGGATCCACGTGGTCGCCAGGGCCTTCACCGGCGGGCCGGCCGAGATTGCCGGCAAGCGTGTAGAACACCATCAGCGAATGCGGCGGCCTGAGCGGCAACAGCTCGTGGCCTTGCCGCGCCAGATCGAGGGCATCGGCCCAGCTCGCCGGCGCAGCCGAAAGCATGTCGGGCCGCCATGCCTGCACCTGGCTGGCCGCGTCGATCGGAAACGCCCACTGCCGGCCTTGCCAGTTGTAGCTCGGAAAGGACGGGCCGACACTGCTCGCCGCAAGTGCTGCACGTTCGGCTTGCCGGCCGGCGACATCGAGCGGCGCCAGGCAATTCTCGGCGGTGATCTGGCCGACATGCGGATGGTCGACGACGATCAGGTCGTAGGCACGGGCCAGTTCCTCGACCGGGAAGGATTCAAAATCCTGCAGCGAGCGCTTGTCCCATTCAACGGCGATGCCAGTTTGTTGCTTCCACAGTCTCGAACAGGCGACCATCGGGTCATAGCCGCGCGGATGGCTCCAGGTCATGCCTTTGAGCGTGACGTCGCTCACAGCCCGAACTCCGCGCGGATTTTTGCGCTGTGCTCGCCGATGCGCGGCGCGGCCCGCTCGACCTTCGCGCGGATGCCGTCTACCCTGAGCGGCGAGCGCGTGGTGAGGATCGAAACGTCATCCTCGCGCGTCACCGTCTGCAGCATGTCGAGGACCTGGAAGCCTTCGCTGGCCATCATTTCCGGCCAGGTCAAAACCTTGGCGCACCAGATGTCGGCAGGCTCGAGAATGGCAAGCCATTCGTCGACCGTCTTCGTTGCGATCTTTTGCGCGATGATCGCCTTGATCTCGTCGCGGGCGGTGAACCAGGTCGACGGCTGGTCGCGATAGGGCGCAAGCTCCTCGAGCCCGAGGAGATCGGCGAGTTTCGAGATCGGCGTCATGGCGATCGCCAGATAGCCGTCCTTGGCCGGATAGACGCCGTAGGGCGCCGAGAGATAGGCGTGCGCGCTGCGGAAGCTCGACCGCCGCGGCAGCCGGCGCCCGTCATTGAGATGCGTGGTCAGCACCTCGAACTGGAAGTCGACCAGCGCTTCGAGCAGGCTGGTCTCGACATGGCTGCCCTTGCCGGTCACGCCGCGCCGCACCAGTGCGGCGAGGATGCCTTGCGCGGCGGCGGAACCCGCCAGCATGTCGGCGATCGCCAGGCCGAAGGGCACCGGCCCTTGGTCCTCGTCGCCGTTCAGCCACATCACGCCGGAGCGGGCCTGCGCCAGCAGATCCTGCCCGGGCCGCTTGACCCACGGGCCTTCCTCGCCATAGCCGCTGATCGAGGCATAGACCAGGCGCGGATTGATCTTGCGCACCGCCTCGTAATCGAAGCCCAGACGTTCGATGACGCCGGGCCTGAAATTCTGGATCAGCACGTCGGCCCTGGCCAGCAGTCCGCGCAGCGCCGCAAGGTCGGCCTCGTCCTTCAAGTCGATGGCAAGGCTTTCCTTGGCGCGGTTGATCGCATGGAAAATGGTGGAATCGCCGCCGATCTCGGTGTCGCTGAGATAGAGCCGGCGCGACAGGTCGCCGCCGTCCGGCCGTTCGATCTTGATGACGCGAGCGCCGAGGTCGAGCAGTCGCAGCGAGCAGTAAGGCCCGGACAGGAACTGGCTCATGTCGACAACGATGAGCCCGGTCAGCGGCAGTTCGGCAATGGCAGCCATTGCCTATTTCTCCGTCTTGCCGGCGAAATCGGCCGGATTGCGGTATTTCACCGTCTGCAGGTGCTCGCAATAAAGCACGAGCTCGCCTTCACCCTTGAAGACTTCATAGCTGGCGCGGATCAGCCCCATTTCCTTGTATTTTGGCTTCTTGTCGAGGTTGGAGCGGATTGAATAGATCGTGTCGCCTATGAACACCGGCTTGATAAAGCGCAATTTGTCGTAGCCATACGAAAAGGCGTTGATGCAATTGGTGGCGACGAGACCGAGCCCGGCCGAGAACACGAAGGCCCCTGCCACCAGCCGCTTGCCGAAAATGCCTTGCGTCTCGGCGAACATCTGGTCCTGCACGTATGGATGGATGTCGAGCACCAGCGTGTTGAAGAGATGGCTGTCGCCCTCGGCAATGGTCCGGCGCAGCGAGCGGATCTTCTGGCCGACCGGCCAGTCTTCGTAAAACCAGTTCTCCGCGTTCCAGACAGGAAGGTCGGCGTGATCCCTAGGCATGTTGGCGGGGTGTGTCGATGCCACGCCCACGGTTGGCGCGAAACCGCTCATGACAACTTCCTCTGGGAGCGGGAATCGTCCATCAGGGCGCGCCGCAGACCAGCGAAATGCATGATAGATCCTCCCGTCAATCTTCTTTTGTGAATAGTATTTTCACATATGGGGTTGTGTTGCAAGCGAGTCTCGGCGAAATTTTGCCTGCTCCGTCGGGGCCAATGCCAGCGGAACAAGGGAGGAAGTGATGCAGAATGCCTGTCTGATTTTCGTCGGCAGCCTCAATCGCGACGCCCCGTATTTTCAGGGCGCGCGCGGCATCGGGCTGGGTGTCTACAGTTTCGACGAAGGGACGCTGCAGACGAAGAAACTGGCCGAGACGGGAGACATCGACAATCCCACCTTCCTGTCGGTGACGCCGGACGGCTCCCACATCTATGCCAACTCAGAAGTGTTCACCTGGCGCGAAGGGGTGGTCTCGGCCTACCGTTTCGACAGGCAGACCGCCACGCTGTCCTACATCAACAAGCAGCCGACGCTGGGCAGCATCACGGCGCACAACACCATCACGCGCGACGGGACCAAGCTGCTGGTCGCCAATTACGGCATGGGCGAGGGCGGCCCCGATCGCTCGGTCGTGGTTTATGGGTTGGGTGAGAATGGCGGCCTGACAGCGCCGTTGTCGAGCGTTGCCCATAGCGGGACCGGGCCAGATCCTGCCCGCCAGGAGCGGCCGCATGCCCATAGCGTAACCGAGACGGTTGCCGGCGGCATGGCAATCGTCGCTGACCTCGGCATCGACCGGCTGGTGTCCTATCGCATCGGCTCAGACGGCAGCCTGACGAAGCTCGCCGAGTCGGCGCTTGCGCCAGGCGCGGGTCCGCGCCATCTCGCACTGCATCCGGGCGGTCGCTTCGTGTTCGTCATGAACGAGCTGGATTCGACGGTTGTCTCGCTGGCGCTGGACGAAGCATCAGGCAAGCTTACCGTGATCGACAGCAAGCCGGCCGTGCCGCCCGAGGCGCGCGACGGCAATCACTGCGCCGACATCCAGATCTCGCCTGACGGCCGCTTCATCTATGGCTCCAACCGCGGTCATGACAGCATCGTCGTGTTTTCGGTCGACCAGCAAACCGGCAGGATTGCTCTTGTCGACTATACGCCTTGCGGCGGCGCCACGCCGCGCAATCTGGCACTGACGCCCTCGGGCGGCCATCTGTTCTCGGCCAACCAGAATGCCGACCGCATCTCGATTTTCGCCCGTGATGCCGCAACCGGCCGGCTGACCGACACCGGCCGATCCATCGATATTGGCACGCCGATGTGCGTGAGGATCGTGCGTTGAGCGCTGGCGGGTGAAAATTCCGCCAGTACCATGGCCATAAGAACGTGTCGTTTCAATACGAGTGTCGGGACGCCCGTCGCGCGAGATAGGGAGCCACCAGCGCGCGTATGTCTGCGGCCGCTACGTCACCGGCAGCACGCAATGCGCGCTCGTAGCGCCCATATTCGTCAACTGCGCCTTCGAAATCATTGCGGCACAGTTGCTCCTTTATCAGCGCTTTGCAGATCGGTCCGGCATCTGGATAGAAGTCCAATACCCCTAAATATATCGCCCGTGCTTTGTCGGCTTGGTCGGCCGCGCCCAGCCGCTGGCCGAGCCGCAGCCCAAGATCGATCAGTTCGCGACGCACGCGCTCGCAAGCCGGGAGCGACCAGGAAGCGGTTCGCTCGTGCAACAACAACGGACCCGGGAATGCATGGAAGAGCGCCTCCGCGTCTGGCCGCAATCCCTCCGCATTGACCTTTGCGACAGTCTTGAGCCGTGCTTCCCAGTCGGCGAGGTCGACCCAGACCTTGTCCGATGCAAGGCGAAGCTTGCCTTCGCGCTGGACGATGAGGTCGGTCCGTCCCAACAGCTTGCGCAGCCGATGAAGCGCCTGGTCGCACGCCGCCCGCGCCTGGTCGCCGTCGAGGTTGGGCCACAGCCAGTCCTGAATGGTCTCCTGCGAGCAGGTATTTTCCTTTGAGATAGCCAGCACTCGCAGGATGTCGAGGGCCTTCGTCGGCGGCTTCGCGCCGAGCGCGAGAGGGTTTGCATCGAGTTCGAGCCGAAAGCCTCCGAGGACGTGGACCCTGAGCGGCCAGGGCCAGGCGGCGGGCCGCCGGGGCGGCGGCTCGAGCCGGCGTTCGCGGATCAACGACCGGCAGAACTCGGGCTCGGTGCCGCGCTCAAGCGCATCGCCAAGCAGTTCGGCGAGCAATTCCGGGACATTGAGCAGCACCATTGGCCAGCTGATGTCGCGCAGCGCTTCCAGGAAGGCCTGCAGCCGGTCGCCATAGTGCGGATCGTCGCTCCACAGGTTCTCCAATGCGGCCGCTGCCAGAATGCATATCTCGGTTCGCTTGTGGGCGCCGCCGTCCAGCCGCGACAGCAGATCGCTGAGAAGCACGGCGGCTTCGCGCGGCTTCCTGTCCGCCAGCAGCACCTGGAACTGCGTGATGTAGTGCGGCCAGCGCTCGATCATCGGCTCGTTGGCCGCCTCGATGGCAGTCATGAAGCGCTCGCAATCCTGGTAAGCGGCCGTGAAATCGCCTTGCCTGGCATGGAGCGCGGCGTGGCAATCGGCGACGACGGCGACCTGCGTGGTGAAACGGCTGTCGGCGATCTCGGCCAAACGCTCGACCACTTGGTGGAACTCGGCAAAATCGTTGCGGACCTTCATCTGCATTTGCAAATGGTAGAGCCCCCCGAACTCCACGCCCCTCAGCGATTCGCGCTCGCCAATCGCGATCGCCGCCCGCAACGCCGCTTCGGCCGACGGATAGGGAAAATCCCTTCTCTTATAGGGAAAATAACGTCCACTTTCCGCACCAAAGGCGACCAGCCACATGCCGAGAATCCAAGGCAGCACGCTCTTGTCACTCAAATCGTCAACGACGCTGTCGACGGCCTTGGCGAACAGATCGGCGCGCATGGTCGATACCGAAAGATCGATCAGCGTTTCGCTGGCAAGCAGCCGCAATCCGCTCGGATCGTGCTCGGGATTCCGGGTCAACCGCTCCAGGAGTTCGGTTTCGAGTGCTTGTCCGGCGGGGCTGCTGCGATAGCAGTCGTCGCCGAAGTTCAGCGCCCGCATCATGCCAATGCGTACCAGCATCGCTTCCTCGGAAGGTAGTTCCGGAAGCCCGCGTTCGATAAGCTCGAACGCCCGTCGCGTCCACATGGACAGACCTTCGTACGTGCGCCAGCTGGCCGTCTTGACCAACACCGCCCGCGACACCGTGAGGCACAGGCCGCGCAGATCGTCGGCCTCGCCAAAGGCTTGCCACGCCTTGGACAGCCAACGCTCCGCCGCAGCGTCGTCGGGCATGTGGGCCACGCCCAGCCAATAGAAATGCCAGCCATTCATGATGGTTTCCGGCAATCGGCCGCACCACTCGATGAAGGTCGCGCGGCTCCCTTGCGCCAGCAAGTCCTCTGCGCGGCTCAGCAGCAGTTCGCTCGCTTGGTCCCAGTCGTCGGCCTGTAAGGCGAGGCGTATGGCTTCGTCATGACGGCCCGCCCCCGCAAGGACCTTCGCCGCCTTTCGCCGGAGCGATTGCTGCTCTTCCCTGGCAATTTGTTGTGCGAAACGACGCTCGAGGAAGTCGCGCAAGAGGTCATGAAGGTGAAAGATATCGCGGTTGTTTTCCGAGCGCGTGACCAGAAACTGTCGCCTGTAAAGCCTGTCGAGCAGCTTTCCTGCTTCGCCCGACCCGATCATCTCGTCAGCCAACCCGGCGCTGATTTCGGGCAGCAGATTGAGTTTCAGCAGCATGTCCTGGTCGACGGAGGGAAGGGAAAGGAATAAATGACGACCGAGAACGTCGGGCAGCACGTTCTGCCCGCCGGGGACCGTCTCCGTTGTGCCGTCCAGTCCGGCTTTGGTGCCTTGGTCCGCGAGCAGGACGAGCCCGACCGCCCAACCGCGCGCCGCCTCGACATCGACCCGAGCGGCGTCCCTCGAACGCAGGTGGACGAGATCGCGCGCTTCCGCGGTCGAGAATTCGAGCGCGTGGCGGTCGATGACAGCCATTTTGCCCTTGAGAATGAGGTCGCCCAGTTCCTCCTGGGGCAGCGTGCGTGAGACACAGATGCAGCGGACGGTGTCAGGAAGTTCACGGAACATCTCGGAAAGCACCGCCCGAAATTCTGCGGTATCGGCGTCGTGCAAATCATCGAGCACCAGAATTGTGCCAGGCTTTAGCCGAGCGAAATAGGCTCTGGAAAAGCGCCTGGCGAACTCCTTCGGCTGCTCGGCATACTCGACGCCGAAGACCGGCATGTCTCCAGCCGAGACTGAGTCCAGCGACTGCGCCAGATATTGAAAGAACCGCGCTATATCCTGGTCGCCCTCATCGACACGGTACCATATGTGCGGCGCCTCGACGCTTTCGAGATAATCGATGACCGCGGTCGTCTTGCCGTAGCCGGCCGGTGCCGCCACCCAGCATACGCTCGACCGCGACACCCGATCGATCGCTTCGAGAACGCGGTTCCGCCTCAATATCCTGGCGCTGCGCGGCGCCGCCAGCTTGGCGATCCGGCCTGTGCCCGAGAGCGGTTGCGTCGCATCGGCTTCAAAGGCATCTAAGGCGGCCATGGGGGCTCCCGCTCGACCAATCATCGAGCGACGGTCGTGCTGCCATGACCGTCCCGCCGATCCGATTGACGTTAGCCTGGCGCAGTCATGCGACAATTCGTGGGGGCTTCGTAGATGAAGCGGCACTGGCTGATCCCGGGAGGGCGGATCTCGATGGTTGCGCAACCTGAAACTGGGCAATGGACGGCGGGCGAACCTCGCACTCGGTCTTCGACCGTCGGCTCCAAATCCGGTAGAAGACCTGATCATGGCTATTCCCTCCGATTGGCAAGCTCATGGGCTGCCTGGCAGTCCTTTCCAAACGCACGAGCTCATCCTGTGCGCAGTGGCATCCGCGCACATTGGTACGGTCACCTAGTTTCCCGGCGATTGATCTCCCAGTTTTCGCAAGCGTGCCTAGTTTTCAAGGCTTGTTGGGCGCCCGGGTCTTCGGTGCCTTACGCAACCGGAAATCGGGAAGCGGACGGGACCGGATTGTGCGAGGGGATGGGCGACCGGTGGATCCCGCACTCTGTTTTCGACAATCCGCTCCAGCGGCCCGCGCGCGGATTGTCCGCACTGCCGCACGCGACGGTGCAGGGCGCACAACCGATCGAGAAATAGCCTTTTTCGATGAGCGGATGCCGGGGAAGGCGATGATGGTCGAGATAGACCTCGATCTGCTGCCGGGTGAAGCGGGCGAGCGGCTCGATTTTCAGGCGTCCGTCAGTTTCTTCCAGCGTCGCAACATCCGTGCGAACTCCGCCATGATAGCGCTTGCGGCCGGAAATCCAGGCCTTGAAACCGCTCAGGGCCTTCTCGAGCGGCAGCACCTTGCGGATGTGGCAGCACCGGTCCGGATCGCTGCGGTGCAGCGATCCAGAGCCGTCGAGCACCCGCAGGACATTTGCCCGGGGCGTGACGATGCGCACGTCGGTGAGGCCGAGCAAGGCCGTCAATTGCGTACGATAGGCGACCGTTTCCGCAAACAGCTTTCCGGTATCGAGCGTGACGATGGGGAGCGACCTGTCGATCGATGCGGCCATGTGCAGCAACACCGCAGATTCCGCGCCAAATGAGGAGACGAGCGCTACCTTTCCGCGGAACAAGTCGGTGACGAGTGGCGCCAGCAGCTCGGGTCCGTCGAGATGGTTCAGCTCCGCGATGATGCCTTCATGCATGGCGATTCGGTCCGGTTTTGGCGTGACGCGGCCGGTTCATAGTCTGCTCACGAAATCGAGGATCGCCTGGCGGTCGGCCTCGTCCAGGCCGAAGAAGCGGTCGCGGACGATCTGCGCCGTGCCGCCATGCGCGAACACTGCATCGCGCAGTGTGGTCGCGCGGCCGTCATGTAGGAAGCGCTGGCGCAGGCGGATGCCGACCAGCGGCGTTGTCCGCCATTCGGCGCCGATGGCGTTACCCTGGATGATCTTGTCGTCGAGCGCCGATCCCATGTCGTGCAGCAGAAGGTCCGAGTAGAGCCTGACTTCGCCTTTTGTGCCCGCCAGCGCCGGCACATGGCATTTGGCGCAGCCGACCGAAGCGAAGAGCCTTCCGCCATCGCTGGCCAGCATTGCGCTTTCGCTCGAGACCGACGGCGAGGCCAGGAAGCCGGCCGAGAACGGGATCAGTGCGCCATAGGCCAGGGTTGCCGACAAAAGCACTCCGCTGGAGCCGAGGCCGATCAGGCGCCACGCACCGCCGGCTTCGCCGAGACGGCCGATGCGTGTGGTGACCCCGAGCGCGACCATCACCATCAGGAACAGGAACTGGTCGACGTCGAGAATGCCGCGGCGCAGTTGCGGATCGAGCGTGATTTGCGAATTGAGCATCACCACGCCGATGAAGGCGACGACGAACCACGGGAACGGGATCGGCGTTGCTCCGGGCGCGCTCTTGCGGCCGCGAAAGAACGTGCCGATGGCCAGCAGAAGCGGGATGAGCATCAGCACCTTGCTGAGCTTGACGAGGGTAGCGGTGTTCAGCGCCCCGTCCGAGACTGCGAAGGAGGCGCCGTAGACCTGCGCCAGTTCGAAGATGCTCGCGCCGACGAACACGCCGTAGAGCCGGTCGTCGAGATGCGGCAGCCAGCCGCCCAGGAACATCACGGGATAGACGAGCAGCGCCGCGGTGCCGCTGAGCGTGATCAGGGCGATCGCAACCCCCGCGCTCTGGTCGCGTGCGCGCATCAGCGCAGCCATTGAGAGAATGGCGGCTGCGCCGCAGACGGCGCTTCCGACCGCGACCAGCAACGCGATCTCGGCCTCCAGCCTGAACAGCCTACGTGCGATGGCGTAGAGCAAAGCCGCGACCAGGATCAGTTCGATGGCCGCCACCGCGAGCGGCATCAGCCCGAGATCGAGGAACAGTCGCGTCGTGATGCGGAAGCCGACAAGGACGACCGCCAGGCGCAACAGGTAGCGCTTGGTGAAGTCGAGCCCCGGGCGCAGGACGTCGCGGCAGGCAAAGCTGTTGCCGATCAGCAGCCCGAAGAGCATGGCGACGAGGACCGGATTGCGCGACAGCGGCTCACCCAATCCGCCGGCAATCCAGCCGCCCGCAAGGGCGAGCGCGGCCGCCACGGCGATACCGGGCAAGATCGAGCGCGCTTGTTCCGGCGCATGCGAAAACGTCAGGGCGATGCTCATCGCCTGGCCTCCTCGGCCGGGGTGAGCATTCGCAGATAGGCAGCCACCGCCTCGATCTCGCCGGACCCTTGTTCGACGGGTTGCGTGTCCGTCCCGCTGTGGCCGGAGACGACGCTGGTGATGCCGAGCTCCCTGGTGAAAGCGTCGGCGACCATCTCTTCGAGGACCGCAATGTCGGCCTTCCAGCCATAGCGGCCGACGCGCGTCGCGCCGTTGGCATCGAGGACATAGTGCGGGCGGCCCTTGATCCCGTCGCCTTTGCTGACTGCCTGCGCCTCGATGACGCTGTCGGGTATGTCGTCTATGCCAGCGACGCCGTAGAGGCTGGGCGGCATGCGCAGCGAGATGACATTGGCCTGCTGCGGCAGTGCAGCCGGTTCAGCCGCGATGCCGGCACCATCGCGCAGCATGTAGCGCCGGGCGACCGGGCTGTTGGGATGATCGATCGGGACCGTGCGCCCGGATCCCGGATCCATATGGGCTATCCTGCGCGCGAAACGGTTCTCATCCGCGCTCGCACCGCCGGGGCCGGGATGACAGGACAGGCAGGACGTCGCATTGAACAATGGTCCAAGACCGGTCCGCGGCGTGAAATCGGTCTGAAACAGCTCCCTTCCGCGAGCGGCGAGATCTGGGTTGGCGGCAGCATTTTGCGTCTGCTGGGCCGTCGCCGACACGCCGTGCTCGTCAAAAGCAGGGACCTCGAGCAGCGCTCCGTCGCGGCCGGGAAATCCGGGAAGCTCGCCGCCTATCGTTATCCAGATCCGCTGCGCGTCCGCCGACGTTGCGATGGCTCGCAGGCGATCGCCGCCGAGAGGCCCAAGGCCAGGGATGTCGATCGTCGCTCGGGCGAGAAGCCGGCCGTCCTGGCTTATGCGCAGTAGCGAGCCGTCGCCGCGATTGGCGACGAACAGGTCCGACCCGCCGGCAAGCGTCGTATGGCTCGAAAAGTGCGGATTGGCGATCTCGGGGACAGCCGCGGCGATGTCGACTGGACGATCGAATTCCGGCAGCGAGACCATGCCAGCCCCGGCGACCGTGAAATGCCGCCGGTCGTCTTGCAGTTTCAGCAGCACCAGCCGGTCGCGGCCGGGGTCGGCGATGTAGAGAACACGGTCCGGATTCCACTTGAAGGCAATGCCGATGACGCCGGGATCGTCGCCGCTGTTGCGGCCCATGCTCACCGTGCCAGGGCCGGCCAGGCCGTCGACACCGTCCTGGACATGGATCTGGACCACGCTGCCGTCCGCAGTGACCGCGGCGAACACGGCAAATCCGCTGCCGTCCGGTGACGGGCCGAGAAACGCCGTTCCGAGCGCACCGGTCTGCAGCCCGCCGGGCGTCAGTTGGCCGCTTGCCCGGTAGTTCAGCCGCTTCGCCAGCCATCCATTGGCCAGCCAGCCGCGCGCCAGCCATCCAGTGGGTTGAGCGATCTGCGCTTGTTTGCGATCGGTAGACCGGCCGGCGAACACGCCGCCGGCCTCGCGGCTTGGCGCATTGTCGAGCGGGGCTCCGTCGGGGTCGACGACGGTGACGCTGCCTTCGCCGGCCAATCCGTTCGGCGCGTTGGCGATCCAGGGCCTTCCAAAGGCGTTGTTGATCGAGATGTAGCGCGGTCCGGATGCCGCCGCCAGCCGCGCCGTTCGAGCCTGGCCATTGTAGCGCCGGTTGAGGAATGGCTCGCTCTGCGCCGTGTAGAGCTGGACTGGGCTCGGTCCGCCATAGTCGGCTAGATCTTGGTCGGTGAGATCCTGCGGAACCAGGATCGTGCCCGATTTGTCGCCGCGCGGATCGATTGACAGGATCGCGCCAGGTTTGAATACGAGAGCGCCTGGGGGCGCGCCGAAATTGCTGCCTACCGCGACCAGAACCCTAAGCGGATCGAGCACACGTCCTTCGCGCGTGGTCAGCAGGAATTCCGGATTTCCCGGTATCGGTCCGCCATTATGGAAACGCCCCACCTCGCGCACGCCGGCCACGCCCGGCAGCCCGACGGCGACGATACGGGCGCCCAGGCGCCAGGCGGAGATGTGATCGCTGGTGAAGCCCACCGTCGACAGCAAGATGAAAGACACCGCTGTCATTCCGGAGATAATCCGGCCAAACGAAAGGTCCAGCGAGGCGCAGCTTCCTCGCGACCGACGAGTTTTGACGAAATCCATAAGCACCGCGGCAAGGCCCTTGCGCATTGCGACATCCCCGGCTCGATACCTCGATGCGTCTACATGCGGCCCCGAGCATGTGACGCTTATCTCGACGCAATCATTGAGCGGGTGCACTTACGTATCGTGTACGGCACCTCAACCGCCGGCCGTATCTTGCGCTTTGGGGGAAGGCGTGCGGCCGCGCGCGCTTCGCAAGGCAAGCGCTTGTCGGGCAAAGGTGATTATGGGCATGGCGAGGTTGCCGCGAACGGCAAATTTTCAGAACTCGAGCGCCTGCCTGAGTGCCGGGCCGCTCCTGACGCGCAAATCGAGGTCGGCCTCGATATGGTCGATGTGGTGCAGCATCAGCGCGCTGGCGCGTTCGGCATTGCCATTTTCCAGCGCCTCGAGGATCTGCGTGTGTTCGTTGTGGCCGCAGCTCGAGATGCCCGAGCGGCCATAGAGTGCGATCACCAGCGATGAACGAGCGACCAATTCCTCCATGAAGCGCTGCAGGATGACGTTTCCCGCGACCGACGCCAGAAGCAGGTGAAAATCCCCCGACGCCTTGATCTCCGATCGCCTTGCGTTCGGTCCGCGTTCGGCGATGAAACGGCCTTCTTCGTCGAGCTGGGCCTTGAACGCGGCGACATGCGCCGGCGTCATCCGTCCGGCGGCGGCGATCGCGATGCCTGGTTCGATGAGCCGGCGCGAAGCAAAAACCTGCCGCGCTTCCTCCGGCGACGGATTGGCGACGAAGGCGCCGCGATTGCGCTCGGTGCGCACCAATCCCTCGAAGGAAAGCATCTGCAGTGCGGCACGCGCCACGGTGCGGCTGACATCGAACAGCGTGCCGACTTCGCCTTCGGAAAGCTTTGTTCCCGGCGCCAGCCGGCGATCGACGATCGCGTCGCGCAACTGGTCGCGGATCGCCTGCGCGCGATCCTCGTTGGCGGCCTCGATAGCAGGGAAGGTCTGGTCGGCAATGTTCATGGCAGTGGTCCTGCGTTCTTCTACCCTGAATCGCATCGCTTGGACGAGAGACAAAGTGAATACAGAGATGAAAAAGATTGCATACGATCTTTGCGGAGATCGGCGGCAATCGCCTATAATTTGTGCATTGCACAAGGCCGACGTATCGGCAGCTACATAGAGGCGGCCCTGATTTCTTCGAGGATTCAGTCAGTTGGTGCGGCGGTGCGCAACTGGCACGCATGATGCTTTGGCTAATCCGACCAAAGGGGAAGCTGGATGTCCAAAGCCGCCGAAATCGACATTGTGTCCGTTTCGAAAGTCTATGGCGCGACGACTGCCGTCGAAGGCATCAGCCTGAAAATCCCTGCCGGAACCTATTGCTGCCTGCTCGGTCCGTCCGGCTGTGGCAAGACCTCGACGCTGCGCATGATCGCCGGGCACGAGAGCATATCGAGTGGCGACGTGCGTCTCGGCAACACAGTGGTCACCGACCTGCCGCCGGCCAGGCGCGGCACTGCCATGATGTTCCAGTCCTACGCACTGTTTCCGCATCTCGACCTGATCGACAACGTCGCCTTCAGCCTGAAGATGAAAGGCGTCGGCAAGGAGGAGCGCCGCGCCAAGGCGCTCGACATGCTGAAGCTGATGCAGATGGAGGCCTATGCCAGCCGCCGCCCGGCGCAGCTTTCCGGCGGGCAGCAGCAGCGCGTTGCCCTTGCGCGCGCCTTGATCACCGATCCCGAGGCGCTGTTGCTCGACGAACCGCTTTCGGCGCTCGATCCTTTCCTGAAGATCCGCATGCGAGCCGAACTGAAGAAGCTGCAGACGTCGCTCGGCATCACTTTCGTCCACGTCACCCACAGCCAGGAAGAGGCGATGGCGCTGGCCGACCTGATCGTGGTGATGAACGACGGCCGTATCGAGCAGGCGGCGCACCCTCGCACGGTGTTCGAGCGGCCGGCCACGGCCTTCGTCGCTCGTTTCATGGGCGACCACAATGTCATCTCCGGGCGCGTCGCCGGCAGTCGCGACGGCATGGTCGTTTTCGATGTGCCCGGCGGCGTCACGTTCGCCGCCAGCGGGCAGGGCAGGGAGACCGGGGAACCCATCGACATCGCCATTCGCACCGACCACGTGCGCATCGGCGAGCCGCCGGCAGCCGGGCTCGGCTTCACCGGCATTATTGCAAACGTCGAGTACCGCGGTTCGACCGTGAAGCTCTCGGTCAATGGCGCCGGCATCGAGGATTTCACGGTGATCGTCGACGACACCAGCTTCTTCGCCAGGCCGGTTGCCGTCGGCGACGCAGTGCCGATCGCCTGGGACGCCGAGGACGCGATCGTCCTTGGCCGTCTCGATTCCTGAAATCCAGCATAACCAACCAAAACAGGGGAACTGAACATGACCAACACCACCGACAAGAAGACTGGAATATCGCGACGTTCGCTGCTCAAGACAGGTGCCGCCGCCGTCGGTTTCGCCGCCGGTTCCGGCGCCATATCTGGCTTTCCGACCATCTGGGCGCAATCGAACATCACGCTGCGCCAGTTCGGCACCGGCGTATCCAACCTCAATGCCATCGCCGACAAGTGCAAGGCCGACCTCGGCATCACGCTGGAGATGACAGCAACCGATTCCGACGCCGCCGCGCAGCGCGCCGTGACGCAGCCCGACAGCTACGACATCGCCGACATCGAATACTGGATCTGCAAGAAGGTGTTCCCGACAGGCGTCCTGCAGCCGATGGATGTCAGCAAGCTGAAATATTACGACGAGCTGGTGCCGCTGTTCAAAACCGGCAAGCTGACGCCGGACAGCGTCATTGCCCAGGGCACCGCGCCGCATACCGTCGGTTACGTCGAGGCGCAGGACAGCAAGGTCTTCGCCAAGGCGCCGACCAACTGGTTCACCATGGTGCCGACGATCTACAATGCCGATACGCTCGGCATCCGCCCCGACCTCGTCGGCCGCGATATCACCACCTGGGCCGACATCATGGATCCGGCCTTCAAGGGCAAGACCGCCATCCTCAACATCCCGTCAATCGGCATCATGGATGCGGCGATGATCATGGAGGCAACGGGCAACATCAAATACGCCGACAAGGGCAACATGACCAAGGAGGAGATCGACAAGACGATCGACTTCCTGATCAAGGCCAAGCAAGCCGGCCAGTTCCGCGCCTTCTGGAAATCATTCGACGAGAGCGTCAACCTGATGGCTTCAGGCGAAGTCGTAATCCAGTCGATGTGGTCGCCGGCCGTGGCCGCGGTCCGCTCCAAGGGCATCGCGTGCCGGTTCCAGCCGCTCAAGGAAGGCTACCGGTCCTGGGGTGGCGGGCTTGGCCTGGCAGCCCATCTCTCCGGCGCCGAACTCGATGCCGCCTATGAATACATCAACTGGTACACGTCCGGCTGGGTTGGCGGCTATCTCAACCGTCAGGGCTATTACTCGGCCAACATGGTGTCGGCCAAGAAGTTCATGTCCGAGGACGAGTGGGGCTACTGGATCGAAGGCAAGCCGGCAAAGGGCGATATCCTGTCGCCGGACGGCAAGGTCATGGAAAAGGCTGGCGCCGTGCGTGACGGCGGCTCGTTCGAAGAGCGCATGGGCAAGGTCGCCTGCTGGAACTCGGTCATGGACGAGGACCGCTACATGGTGAAGCGCTGGAACGAGTTCATCGCTGCTTGATGCCCTCCGCCTTCTCCCCTTGTAGGAGAAGGTGGATTGGCGCGCAGCGCCAAGACGGTTGAGGGGTGCTGGACGGAGCACTGTTGGTGCCAAGCTGGAACACCCCTCATCCGACCGAGCTTCGCTCGGCCACCTTCTCCCACAGGGGGAGAAGGGAACACCCCTCAGTCGCATCGCCGACCTCGACCGAGATATAGATGGCAGTAGCGCTCGAACAATCCACGCACGTTACGTCTGCAAAGCCTGCCAGACGCAGGCGCTCCTTTGCCGGAGTCGCACCCTATCTCCAGGCGGCACCGCTGGCGCTGATTCTCGGCGCGTTCCTCCTGCTGCCAATTCTGATGATCGCCGTGGTCTCATTCTGGGATTACGATTTCGCGGCGATGTATCCGGATTTCCTGACCACCAATTATTCCGACACGCTCGGCTCCTGGGTCACCTGGAAAACCTACTTGAATACGCTGAAATACGCCGCCATCGTCTGGGCGCTGACGCTGTTCATCGGTTTCTGGGTCGCCTATTTCCTTGCCTTCCATATCAGGACCACGGCCATGCAGATGGTGCTGTTCCTTGTCTGCACGGTGCCGTTTCTGACCTCCAACATCATCCGCATGATCTCGTGGATTCCGGTGCTTGGCCGCAATGGCCTGGTCAACTCGACGCTGGTGCAAATGGGGCTGATCCCGAAGCCGATCGAATGGCTGCTCTATTCCGAATTCGCCGTGGTGCTGGCTATGGTGCATCTCTATACGCTGTTCATGGTGACGCCGATCTTCAACACGCTGATGCGCATCGACAAGTCGTTGATAGAAGCCGCGCGCGACGCCGGTGCTTCCGGCTGGCAGGTTCTGTGGAACGTCGTCATTCCGCTCGCCAAGCCCGGCATGGCGATCGGCACCATTTTCGTCGTCACCCTGGTGATGGCCGACTTCTCGACGGTGCAGGTGATGTCCGGCGGGCAGAGCGCCTCCGTCGCGCTGATGATGAAGAACCAGATGTCGCTGCTGCAATATCCGGCAGCTGCCGCCAACGCCGTCGTGCTCTTGGTGCTGGTGCTGCTGATGGTCGCGGGCATCCTGCGCATCGTCGACATCCGCAAGGAGCTGTGAGGCGATGAGCCAGGACAAGCGCACCCTCGAATTCTATGTGTTGGCGGCGTTCTTCGGTCTTTTCGTGTTGTTCCTCTACGGCCCGCTTTCGGCGATCCTGATCCTCTCTTTCCAGGGCGAGAACGGCGGTCTGACATTTCCGCTGAACGGCGTGTCGCTGCACTGGTTCGCCAATTTGTTCGAGCGCCAGGCGGTCGGCGACTTCGGCGGCAGCTTCAAACGCTCGCTCGTCCTTGGCCTGATGGTGATGGTCGTCACTGTCGCCGTGTCGCTGCTCGCCGGCCTGGCCTTCCGGCAGAAATTTCGCGGCGCAACCGCACTGTTCTATCTGGCCGTCGCCAGCCTGGTCGTGCCGTCGATCATCATCAGTCTCGGCATCGGCGTCGTCTTCCAGCAGATCGGCTTCCGCCCCGCCTGGTACACCTCCGCTTTCGGCGCCCATCTGACCTGGACCTTGCCTTTCGGCGTGCTGATTATGTTTGCTGTCTTCAACCGGTTCTCGCCAGCCTATGAGGAAGCCGCGCGCGATCTCGGAGCATCGTCGTGGCAGACCTTTGCCCATGTCGTGCTGCCGATGATCGCGCCCAGCCTGATCGGCGTCGGCCTGTTCGGCTTCACTCTGTCATATGACGAGTTCGCCCGCACGCTGATGACCTCGGGCACGTTCAACACGTTGCCGCTCGAAATCTACGGCATGACGACGAATGTCACGACGCCGGTGCTCTATGCGCTGGGCACCGTGACGACCGTGTTTTCCTTCCTGGTGATCCTGCTGACGCTCGGCGCAATCGTCTATGTCGGCCGCCGCCGCGAGCGTGCCTGACAGTGCAGATCCTCGTCGTCAATCCAAACACCACCGCCAGCATGACCGACACTATCGCGGCGGCAGCCCGATCGGTCGCTGCTCAATCGACGAAGATCGTTGCCGTCACCTCGTCGATGGGACCTGTATCGATCGAAGGCTATTACGATGAAGCACTTGCCGTGCCCGGCCTGCTGGTCGAGATCGCCGCCGGCGAACGCTCCGGCGCGCAAGCCGCGATCATTGCCTGTTTCGACGACACCGGCCTCGATGCCGCGCGCGCCATGGCCAACATTCCGGTCATCGGCATTTGCGAGGCATCGCTCAGCACGGCCTCGTTCATCGCCCAGCGCTTCACCGTCGTCACCACCACCGGACGTTCGCGCGTGCCGGTCGAAGGCCTGGTGCAACGCTATGGCATGGCGGGGCGGGCACGCGTGCGCGCCGCCGACATCCCGGTTCTTGCCCTCGAAGATCCGGCGTCCGACGCACTGCTCAGGCTGCGCAGCGAGATTGCGCGCGCCATCGACGAGGATCGCGCCGAGGCGATCGTGCTCGGCTGTGCCGGCATGGCCGATCTGGCGGCGGCGCTGCAGCGGGAATTCGAGCTTCCGGTCATCGACGGCGTGGGCGCTGCCGTGAAACAGGCCGAGGCATTGATCGCCCTTGGCCTGACGACATCCAAGCGCGGCGCCTATGCAAGCCCGTTGGCAAAGTCTTATCATGGCGCGTTGAAATCCTTCGCGCCTGGCGCCGCCGAGTGATCGCAATGCCCCGAACGATCCGAACGCTCGCACGTGAGGAAGTGCAAACCCTAGTCGATTGGGCGGCGGCGGAAGGCTGGAATCCCGGCCTTAACGATGCCGCGCTGTTTCAGGCAGCCGACCCGCATGGCTTCATCGGCGCCTTTATCGATGGCGAGATGGCGGCCGGCATTTCGGCCGTTGCCTATGGCGACGGTTTCGGCTTCATCGGCCTCTACATCTGCCGGCCGGACAGGCGTGCCCAAGGTCATGGCAAGGCGGTCTGGGATGCCGGCATAGCGCGGCTCGGCAAGCGCACGATCGGCCTCGACGGTGTCGTCGAACAGCAGGCCAACTACCGCAGCATGGGTTTTGCACCGGCCTACCGGACGATCCGGTTCATGGGGTCGCCGAATGTCCCGGCAGCCGTCGGCAACGACATTCGCGCCATAGGGCCGGAACTCGTGCCGGACATACTGGACTATGACCGCCGCTTCTTTCCCGGTCCGAGGCGATCCTTCCTGGAACACTGGCTGCGCCCGCCGCACATGGCGCTTGCGATCCTCAAGCACGGCGCCATTGCGGGATATGGCATCGCGCGCCAATGCCGGGACGGCTGCAAGATCGGCCCGCTCTTTGCCGACAGCCTGGACGCGGCAAGCCATCTCTTCGCCGCGCTCGCGCACATGTCCGGTCCCGGAAACGTCCATCTCGACGTTCCCGAAACCAGCCGGCAATTTGCAGACTTGCTGTCGTCCGCAGGCCTTCTACCGGGCTTCGAGACGGCTCGGATGTACAAGGGAAAGGCGCCGCAGCTCGTGCAGTCCGGAGTTTTTGCGATAACGACGTTGGAGCTGGGGTGAGGCGGTACAAGCCGACTTCCAGTGCAAAGTCGGGCAACAGGACTACGCTCTATTTTTCCCGAACTGAAATGCCGGAATCGTCGATGCGAAGTTCCACGCCTTTCGGCCTAGTCTCCTCGCGATAAACGTAAATCCCCAACGCAATAACGGCGACGGCCAAAGCGCCGATGATGAGATAAAGATAGTTCTGCTTCATCCGCTGTCGTTAACAACATGGTGTGGGCGAGTCTAGCAGTTCGGGTATCAGGACGGCGGCCAGAGACGCACGTCGATCAGCCATCCAGCCGGTCGCGCAGCATGCTCCAGGGGAGCACCATGTTTGGTGCATGCCGCATCAGGCTATGGAACGGGATCGGCGACGGCGGCGCAAACGGCAGCGGCAAATCCTGAGGCTTTATTCCATCAGCCCAATCCGCAAGCACCTTGCCCATCGCAGTGGTCATGGCGATGCCGCGTCCGTTGCACGCGAAGCCGGCGATCAGCCCGGGGCCGAGATCGACGAGGTGCGGCAGGAAGTCGGGCTCGACGGCAGCCATCCCCGACCAGCTGTATTCAAGCGGCGGGATGTCCGGGAGATCGAGATATCTGGCAAGCCGCCGCCAGATCGCCCGCGGCACCCGCGTGTCGGCACCGGGGCCAAAAACATGCATGCCGCCGGTGATCAGCCTGTTTTCGCCGTCGAAGCGGAAGGTGAAGAGATTGCGTCTTGTGTCGCCGACGCCTTGCCCGCCAGGAAGCAGGCGAGTGCGCACTTCGCGCGGCAGCGGCGCCGTCGCGATCTGGAAGATTTTCAGCGGGATGTAGGTTCGCTCAAGCGTGCGGTTCAGCGACCCGCCATAGGCGTTGGTGGCGACCAGCACCTTTCCTGCCCGTACCGAACCGGAGGCCGTCTTCAAAGCCCAACCATCGCCTATATGATCGATCGACGCGACACGCGTATGCTCGAAGATGCGCGCTCCGGCCTTTTCCGCCGCGTCGGCCAATCCGCGCGCATATTCGACCGGATTGAGGACGCCACCCGATCTGTCGATCCAGCCGCCGAGATAACCGCGAACGCCGGTCAGCTCTTCGACCGCCTGTCTATCCAGCGCAATAGCCGGCCTTCCGCGTGGTGCCCATTGTTCGGCGCGCGATCTGGTCTTTTGCAAAGCGGCCGGTGAATGGGCTGGTTGTATCCAGCCGCTCTGGACGGAATCGCATTCGATGGCATGCCGCCTGATCAGGTCGAAGACGAGGTCGGCGCTGCCGGCAGCGAAATCGACAAGGCGTTCGCCGCGTTCGGGCCCGAGCTGGGCAATGATATTGTCGGGGTCTCTTTTCGCGAAATTCGGAACGACGAAGCCGGCATTCCTGCCGGTTGCCTCCCAGGCGATGATTTCCGCCTCGATGACGGCAACCGAGATGCCTTTCTCGGCACTGTGCAGCGCGGTGGAAAGGCCTGAAAACCCGCCGCCGACAATTGCCAGATCGACATCGAGTGCGCCTTCGAGGGTGGGCCGGTCGCGGCGACTGCGGCTGACGGCATGCCAAAGGGAAACGCCGTGCGGCCCGGTCACGCCGTTCATGAGCCGCTCTCGCTCGGGGCCACGCGTCGACGTTTGCCGAACCTTGGACGCCGCGGCCTGTCGCCAAACAGGCCGTTCGGCCTGACCAGAAGGATGACGCACAGCATCACCCCGATGGCGACGATCTGCAGCGAAGCGGCGCGGGCCTGCTGTTCCGGCGAGAACAACATACTGGTCAAGGCTCCCGATCCGGCCCATATCGCCCAGACCAGGATGCTGCCGATGACGGCGCCGATGTTGCTGCCCGAGCCACCGACGATCAGCATCACCCAGACCTGGAAAGTCAGCGCCGGCAAATAATTGTCCGGGGCGATGAAGCCGGTGAAATGCGCCTGCAGCGCACCGGCAAGCGCCATGATGGCGCCACCGACGGCAAAGGCCTGGACGCGGTAGAACCGTGCGCTTTTGCCTAGGGATATCGCGGCCCGCTCATCCTCGCGAAGCGCCTTCAACACGCGCCCCCACGGGCTGCGCGACAGATGCTCCAGCGCGAGATAGACGATCAGCGTCACTACCGAGACGATCGCAAGGTTCGAAAGGTTGAACAGCAACGGCGTTTCGGCAAGACCGCCGAACGGACGCGGAATGAAGCCGATGCCGAACGGCCCGCCGGTCAGCTTCTGGGCATTGAGCGCTATCAGTTGCACGACGACGGCGACGCCGAAAGTAGTGATCGCAAGATAGTCCGATCTCAGGCGTAGCGTGGCAATGCCGGTGATGGCGGCGGTGACGCCGCCCAACAGCATGGCGCCAAGCCAGCCGATAAGGATCGGCAGGTCGAAGCCGCCCAGGCGCGCGGCATCGTCGGGCGTGGTCAGCAGCGCCGAGGTGTAGGCGCCGATGGCAACGAAACCAGCGACCCCGACATTGAAAAGCCCGGTCAGCCCCCATTGCAGATTGAGCCCGAGCGTGATGAGCGAAAAGATCAGCGCGGTGGTCAGGAAGAAGGCGCCGTAGCCGAGCAGATCCATCAGCGTTCCCTCGCTCCGAAAAGGCCGATGGGCCGCACGAACAGCACCGCCATCAGGATGATGAACGAGACGGCTGCCCGCCATTCGGCGCCGATCAAATGCACGGCAGCCGCTTCGGCCATGCCGATGATCAGGCCGCCGAGAACGGCGCCAGGCACGCTGCCGATGCCGCCGAGGATGGCGGCCGCGAACATCGGCAGCAGCATCTCGAAACCCATGAACGGGCGGACCTGGATGAGAATGCCGATCATGACGCCGGCGACGCAGGCCAGCGCGCCGCCGATGATCCAGGTGACGCGCACCACCCTGGCGACGTCGATGCCGACGATGCGGGCAAGTGCCGCGTTCTGGCTCAATGCCTGCATCGAGCGGCCGGTCTGGGTCCGCGTCATCAGGAGATGCACGCCGAGCACCAGCACGGCGGTCAGCAGCAGCAGCGCGATCTGGTCCGGGGTGATGCGGATGCCGAAACCTATCGGCATGGCGATCTGGATCGCCCGGCTGAAATAGGTCGGACGCGAGGTGAAGATGAATTCGAGCAGGCTTCTCAGCGCCATCGAGGCGCCGAAGCTCGCCATCACCACGATGATCGCCTGGCCCTTGGCCCGCAGCCGCGCGAACAGCACCATGTCGAGCACCAGCGCCAGCAGGCCGGTGGCCGCCATGCCGATGATGAGCGCGACGATCAGCGGCCAACCGAAGGAGAGGGGCGCGATCGGCGCGATCTTGCCGAAAATCGCGCCAATGGCGCCAACCACGGCGAGCGTCGCATAGGCGCCCCAGGCCATGAAGTCGCCATGGGCGAAGTTCGAGAAGCGCAGGATCGAATAGGTGAGTGTCACGCCGATGGCGCCGAGGCCGATCATCGAGCCTGCCAGCAGTCCGTCGACGACGAATTGCAGGTTCATGCCGCGCTTCCTTGTCCAAGATCGAGGCGGCGCTGGCCAAGATAGAGTTCAGCCACGACCGGGTCGCTCCAGAGCTCGGAGGCGACGCCTTGGTGCCGCTCCTTGCCCTCAACCAGCACATAGGCGCGGTCTCCAATGGCAAGCGCTGCCTTGGCGTTCTGTTCGACCAGCAGGATGGTGACGCCGGACTTTCGGATGCCGGCCAGCATCTCGAACACCGTCGCCACGAACTTCGGCGACAGGCCGGCCGACGGCTCGTCGAGCACCAGCACCTTGGGATGGACGATCAACGCCCGGGCGACAGCCAGCATCTGCCGCTGTCCACCCGACAGATTGCCCGCGGCCGTTCTGCGCTGACGGGCGAGATCGGGAAAGGCCGCATACATTTCCTCGATGCGGGCTGGGACCTCGCGCGGCCTCAGGATGCCGCATGCTACCCTGAGATTGTCCTCGACCGACATCAGCGGGAAGATGTTCTCTGTCTGTGGCACGAAGGCAAGGCCAAGGCGGACCATGATGTGAGCGGGCGACGCCGTGATATCCTTGCCGTCCAGCAGCACCGCGCCGCCGGTGATCGGGACAAGGCCGGCGATGGCCTTGATAAGGCTCGACTTGCCGGCGCCGTTGGGACCGAGAACGACGACGATCTCGCCCTGGTCGACGGTGATCGAAGCGCCGCGCACGATCGGAACGCCAGGCTCGTAGCCGGCTTCGAGATCGCGGACATCGAGTACCTTTTGGCTCATGCCGTGCCTCCGAGGTAGGCCTCGATGACGCGCGGGTCGCGCGCCACCTCCTCCGGAGTCCCTTCGCACAGAAGCTGGCCGCTTGCCATGACCAGGACGCGGTGGCAAAGCCGCGTCACCATGTCGATATTGTGCTCGATCAGCAGGAAGGTGATGCCGCGCGCATTGATGTCGCGGATGCGATCGATAATGATCTCGAGCAGGGTTGCGTTGACCCCGGCCGCCGGCTCGTCGAGCAGGATGATCGCCGGGTCGGCCATCATCACGCGGGCCAACTCGAGCAGCTTGCGCTGGCCGCCTGAAAGCACGCGCGCAGGTTCGTGCGCGAGGTGAGCGATCGTGACGAGCTCGAGCAGTTCGACGGCTCTTGTCTCGGCAGCCCTTTCTTCGGCAGCGACCCGCCGGGGCGTCAGGAAATTGGCGAGCAGTTTTTCTCCAGTCTGTCCTTGCGCGGCCAGCATGACGTTTTCGATCAGCGTCAGGTTAGGCAAGGGCCGGGGGATCTGGAACGTGCGGCCAAGGCCGCGGCCGATGCGGCGATGGGCTGCTTCCCCCGACACCGATACGCCATTGAGGAGGATTTCGCCGCTGGTCGGCAGAATGCTGCCGGCGAGCAGGTCGAACATCGTGGTCTTGCCGGCGCCGTTCGGGCCGATGAGGCCGAGTATTTCACCCGGCCGGACGTCAAACGAGACATTGTTGACCGCGACGAGGCCGCCGAAGCGCTTGACGACGTTCCTGGCCGTCAGAACCGGCGTGCGGATCTCCTCCTGCCGTTCCGTCGTGTCGCCCATCAATCCCTCAGGCCGAAAGCGATCTTCGCCGCCAATGATTTGATTTGTGATCACACTTGCTTTGATCACGCTATTCGGCTTTAATTTCTTCCGCAAGCCGAAAACGGCCAAGACCGGGATTGCCCATGCAGAAGGCCGCCATCGAAAAGAACAATGAGGTGATCGCAGCCCAGCTTACGCCGGTCGGCCGCGAGACCGTGCAGGATCGCGTCTATTCGGAGCTGCGCCGCGCCTTGATCGGCGGCCTTTTCGAGCCGAGCCAGGTGCTAACCATCCGCGGCCTCGCCGACGCGCTGGTCACAAGCACCATGCCGGTGCGCGAGGCGCTCGGACGGCTGATCACCGAGAAGGCGCTGGAGGCGCTTCCCAACCGTTCGGTGCGCGTGCCGCCGATCACGCTGGAGCGCATCGACGACCTCTTGCGCGCCCGCTCCCTGATCGAGGGCGAAGCGATCGCCCTGGCCGCCACGCGCATGAACGCGCGCCAGATCGCTTCGGTCGAAGCCATGCTGGGGCAATGGGACGAGATGCGCGCGCTCAAGCACAAGAAGGATATCGACCGCGAGGCCACGCTCAATCAGAGCTTCCATTTCGAGATCTACCGTTGCTGCGGTTCCGCCGTGCTGATCCCGATGATCGAGAGCCTGTGGTTGCAATCGGGGCCTTGCATCCGCGTTGCCATCTACGCCTTCTCCGACGCCGGCGAGGTCGATACGGCCCACTACCACCGCAGCATCGTCGCAGCGCTTGCGAGGCAGGATGCGCAAGCGGCGCGCGAGGCGCTGGTGGCCGATATCAGCCGGCCCTTCGCCTTTCTGCGCGACAAGCTCCAATCCACAAGCAAGGAAGGATTGAGGGCATGACGGCGCCTGGCATCAGCATCACCGAGCCACGCTCGAAGCTTTCCGTGACCGCGCTGCTGTTGCCTGAAAAGGCGCCCGACAACGCCGCCTTCCTGCTGGCGTATCTCGAGCAGCCGCGCGTCGTTTCCGGCATCCATGCTATGTGGACGGGGCCGGAAATCTCCTGCCCGGTTCCATCAGCCGAACTTGAGGGCCAAACCTATGCCAGGCCCTTGCCGGCGGAGAACGCAACGCTGACGCCGCAGCCGGGCGACATCGTGTTGTCCTACGTGCCGCCGCGCATGTGGGGCGGCAACCCGAATGCCATCTTTGACGTCGGCCTGTTCTACGGAGCGGGTGCACGCCTGCTGTTCCCGATCGGCTGGCTTGCCGGAAGCGTCGTCGCGCAGGTGGTACCTGAGGATCGCGATAAATTCGCAGCCGCTTGTGGCGTGATCCGCCGCAACGGTGCCTGCGACATCACCTTCACCCGGGTGGAGATCTGAATGGCTGAGACCGACGACAGTTTTGAGCTCTTCGACCTTCGCGTCGAGGCGGTTATCCCCGAGGGCAAGCCGATCTATTGCGGCGCCAAGCCCGGCGACTATTTCGAGTTGAAGGGCGAGATGCTGTCGATGCCAGCGGGGCAAGGTTTCTCGATCTATTCCATTGCGGCAGTGTTGCCGCTTCTGGCCGCAAAGCAGCGCCCGACCCACAGGAACGACTGGATGACGTCGGACGCCGAGATCGCTTGTCCGGATCCCAATTGTGGCAGCCGGCTGAGGATCGTCAGGACCGGCAAGCGGCGGTTCAGCCATGCCGAAACGACGGCGGTGCCGCTGCCGAAGGAGAATGACCGGAGATGACCGCCAAGGCTTTCGAGCTCAGCCCCGGCTATACGATCTCGCGCGTTATTCGCGGCGGCTGGCAGCTTGCCGGCGGGCACGGCGCGATCGACCGCCAACAGGCGGTAACCGACCTGATCGCCACCTTCGACGCCGGCATCAGGACCTATGATTGCGCCGATATCTATACCGGTGTCGAGGAGCTGATCGGCGCGGCACGCCTGCGCCTTGCCAATGAGCGTGGCCTTGATGCTGCCGCCAAGATGAAGGTGCACACCAAGCTAGTGCCTGACCTCGAACGGCTTTCCACGATCAGCTGCGACTACATCAGCAGCATCGTCGAGCAGTCGCTGCGGCGGCTGAAGACCGAGCGGCTCGATCTCGTGCAGTTCCACTGGTGGGACTATGCGCTGCCCGGCTATGTCGAAGCGATGGGCTGGCTCAACGAAATCCGCGGGGAAGGCAAGGTGCGCAACATCGGCACCACGAACTTCGACACGCCGCGGTTGGCCGAGATGCTGGCCGCCGGTGTGCCGCTGGTCAGCCAGCAATTGCAATACTCGGTGCTCGACCAGCGGCCAGCCAACAGCCTTGCAGCGCTCGCCAGCCGGCACGGCGTCAGTTTCCTCTGCTACGGTTCGGTGGCGGGCGGCTTCCTCAGCGAAAAATGGCTTGGCGCTGCCGAGCCGCAGACGCCGCTCGAAAACCGATCGCTGGTCAAATACAAGCTGATCATTGACGACTTTGGTGGCTGGGAGCTTTTCCAGGAGTTGCTTCGCACACTGAAGGCCGTCGCCGACCGCCACGGCGTCGATATCGCCACCATCGCCAGCGCCTGGGTGCTGGAGCAGCCGCAAGTGGCGGCCGTCATCGTCGGCGCCCGCAACCAGGCGCACGCCCTTGCCAATGCCAGAATCATGGACGTCGCGCTCGATGCCGACGACCGGGCGAGGATCGCTGCCGTGATCGCGCAAAGCCGTGGGCCGCTGGGCGACGTCTACACTTTGGAACGCGACCGTCACGGCCGCCACGGCTCGATCATGCATTACAATTTGAATGCAGGCAGGAAATGAACGCGGCCATGGACGAAAAGCCCTCCTTGCTCTCCCGCGCCAGCGCCGAGGTGGTCGATCTCCACCGCTTCTTCGTCGACTGGTTCAATGCGGCGAGTGCGGACAATTCAGATTTCAGGCGCTTCGAACGCGTCATGGGCGAAGGCTTCCGCATGGTTGTGCCGGACGGCCAGGTCCTCGATCGTGACGCGGTGCTCGACCATGTCAGGGCAAGCCGCGCCACTTGTGACGGCGATTTCACCATCTCGATCGAGGAAATCCGGGCCGGCTGGCAACAAGGCGACACGATCGTCGTCAGCTACATCGAAGCGCAGCAGCGCGCCGGCAAACATAGCCGCCGCCGCTCAAGTGCCGTTTTCACCACCAGTTCATCGGCGCCCAACGGCGTCGAATGGCGACATCTGCATGAAACCTGGCTGCAGATGCCGGAAGGCTGAACAGGCTCAAGACATCAATGAGAGTCGTGTAACGAAAGGGGAACAGCAATGAAAAAGACCATACTTCAGATCACCACCGCGCTCGCACTGCTGACAGCGGCCGGCGCAGCGCAAGCCGCCGATTGCAAGATCACCGTCGGCCTCGTCATGGAACTGACAGGCCCGGCCGGCGAGTACGGCCAGGCCGGCGCCAAATCGGTTGAGATGGCCTTCCGCGACATCAACGATGCGGGCGGCGTCCGCGGCTGCGATCTCGCAACCGACACGCGCGACAGCCAGAGCCAGGGCAACATTGCGGTCGACGCCGCGACGCAGCTCGTGCAGGTCAAGAAGGTGCCAGTGATCATCGGCGGCATCATCTCCTCGGTGTCGATCCCGATCCTGACCTCGGTCACCGCTCCGGCCAAGATAGTCCAGGTGTCGCCTGCTTCCTCGTCGCCGACGCTGACGGCGCTCGGGCGCGACGGCAAGACCAACGGCATCTTCTTCCGCACCATCACATCTGATGCGCTGCAGGGCGTCGCCGCCGCCAAATATGCCATCGACAAAGGCTTCAAGAAGCTGGCGGTCATCCACGTCAACAACGACTTCGGCGTCAACATGGTGGCGGAATTTTCGCGCGCCTATAAGGCACTCGGCGGCACCATCGTCTCCGACACGCCCTACAATGAAAAGCAGTCGAGCTATGCCTCGGAAGTGACGGCGGCGATGGCCGGCGAGCCCGACGGGCTTTATCTCGTCAGCACGCCTGTCGACGGCGCAACCATCGCCCGCACTTGGATTTCGCAGGGCGGTGTCCAGAAATTCCTGCTCAATGACGGCATGAACAGCCCGGACTTCATCGAATCCGTTGGCGCGGATTATCTGAAGGATGCGTACGGCACTTCCTCCGGCACCAGCCCGACCGCATCGACCGAGTATTTCACCAAGAACTACAAGGAATTTTCGGGCATCGAACCGTCGAACCCGGCGGCCGACCGGTCGTATGATGCCGGCGCCATCGTCGGCCTGGCCATCGCCATTGCGGGCTCCGAGGATCCAGCCAAGATCAAGGAGGCGATGTACAAGGCGGTCGACCCGGCCGGCACGCCGATCTATGCCGGCAAGGACGAGTTCGCTAAGGCGCTCGGCCTGATCAAGGATGGCAAGCCGATCCGCTACGAAGGCGTCATCGGCCCGGTCGCCTTCGACAAATACGGCGACATCACCGGCCCGTTCCGCCTCTGGAAGATCGTCGACGGCAAGGTGACGACCGACGGCGAAATGACGACGGATGACGTCAACGCCCTGCAGGCGAAGCTTCAGTAAGCCGCCCATGTCTTGTCCGGCATCGATCCCATTCCATTGAGGTTGATGCCGGACACTTGCATGTCCTGTTGCTGGTCAGGCCGGCCTGGAAAAGACCACCGCACCAGCCGCCGGCATGATCCAAGGGCAGGCATAGTAATCGGCGATGCGATTTATGATCCCGCCAACGGCTTCGATCCGAACCGGATGGGCCGGCTTCCAACTATCTTCGCCATGGTGGAGCACGGGCAGCACCGCCTCGCCATCGATCTCGCCAACCGCCATTTTCCATGTCGTCGAAGCTCTTTCGTATTCGACGAAGTAAGGTGATTCCGACAGCCTGCCCTTGAAGCAATCCGCGACCCGCAATTGTGCGTCGGCGCTGGTCAACGCTCGTACCCCATCCCAGTCGCGGCGGTTGAACAGTTCGACATAGCGGCTGAGCAATTCCAAGAGTTCCGGATCGCGTTGGGGCTCCGAACGGACGATCGACTCGCCCGACAAGGCAGCCAATTTAGAGCGGCCTCGGTTCAACGCAGCTTTGACGCCACCAACGGTCGAGCCGACGAGATCGGCAATCTCTTCCAGCGAATAGTCGAAGACGTCCTTGAGCAGGACGCAGGCGCGCTCCTTGGGCGGCAGGTAGATCACCAGCCGCTCGATGGCGCGATCCGCGCCCTGGCCCGCCGGCTCGACCGGCAGGACGATCTCGTCTTCGACGAAAATTGGCCTCCGCATGCCGACGCACCTGCCGGCTTCGCAGGAAATCGATGCAGCGATTATGCGCAATACGAAACAGCCAAGGGCGAAGAGCACTCGCATCGTCCAGCTTCTCGATCTTCCGATAGGCCTCGAACAGCGCCTCTTGCATCACGTCTTCGGCGTCGAGCGTTGAACCGGTCATGCGTGCACAGTAGCGGTGCAGCCGTCCACGCAAATGCGCGACTGTCTCCAGGAAGCCGGCGTAGCGGACGTCGAAAAGCCCGGTCGGGTCAAGTCCTGGCTGCATCTTCATGGCATACGGATCATAGCGGGACATAGGTCAGCGTAATGACCCCGTTCTTGAAACGGTGCGTATCTATAAGCTCCAGCTTGACCAGGGACGGGTCGACATCCTGGAAAGCGCGTTTGCCAAGGCCGACGCGGGTCGGCACGATCGAGAGTTGATACTCGTCGACAAGCCTGTTGGCGAGCAGCGTCTGGTCGAGATTGCTCACTCCATATTTCAATATGTTGCCGCCGGTTTGCTGCTTGATCCTGGCGATTTCGGCAGCGACGTCGCCTTCGATCAGCGATGCGTTCCAGCTCACTGCCTTGAGGCTGCGCGACGCGACGAGCTTCTTCAGCCCGTTCATGCGGTCCATGTACTTGCTGCCTTTGACCTGCGGCCAACGCGCCGAGAACATTTCATAGGTGACGCGGCCGAGCAGGAAAAAATCCGCGTCGCCGGCCTTTTCATATGAGTGCTCCTTCATCTCCTCGTCGAAGAACGGTGACGCCCATTCCATCGGTGCTTCGATGACGCCGTCCAGCGAAATGAAGCTGCCCACGATCAATTTTCTCATCGCGTGTCTCCGGCTGCGCAACAGGCATCCCGTCTGACCCAAGAACCGGCGGGACCACAGGATGCAGTGTCTGAGACGTTTCCGGTTCGACTTTGGATACGCGTGAGAATCGTTTGAGCTAATAAAGCGGCTTGGCCATATGCCGGGGGGTCGGCCATTCCGTCGTTATCCCCGGCTGCACCGGCCGCTCGAGATAGGTCGACAGGACCACATAGCTTCGGGTCGAGGTGACGCCGGGTGTTTCGTAGAGGCGCGACAGCAGGCCCTCGAGCGCCCGCGTGTCCTCGGTGCGGACCTTGATCAGCATGCATGTGTCGCCGGCCACCGAATGGATCTCCTCGACTTCGGGGTGTTCGGAGATTGCCATCAGCTCCGGCGTCTTTCCCCACCCCTTTGTGTCGATATGGACGAAGGCAAGCAGCGGCTTGTGCACCGCCTTGGGATCGATGATGACCGCGGTGTTGCGGATGGCGCCGCTGCGCCGGAGGCGCTTGACGCGTTCATGGGCTGCCGGCGGTGAAAGGCCGACGCGGTCGCCGAGCTCGGCATAGCTGATCGTGGCGTCGTCGACCAGAACGCCTAATATTTTTCGGTCGGTTGCATCGATATCGCGGGCGGCGGGCCTGTTCTGCGGAATGCCATCTGTTTCTTCATCCATATTAAAATTCCCGATTGATGCAGAATTTAATACGGCCATTATTGCCATATGTCGAACACTGATCAAGTCGCCACATTCGCAGCGGCGCCCAGGCCGCCAATCCCGGCACTCGCTTACCTGCTGACGGGGTGCATTGCCGTGATCGGCTCGAACTCGCTGGTGCTCGGTCCGATCGCGCCGGCGGTGGCCGCGTCCTTCGGCACAAGCGTGCCGGCGGTTATGATCGCGTCGGCCGCGTTCGGGCTCGGGACGTCGGCAAGCGCCTTGTTCCTGGCGCGCTATATCGATCGGCTTGGCGCCCGCCGCATGCTGCAAGGGGCGTTGCTGCTGCTGGCGATAGCGCTCGTCGCCAGCGCCGCTGCGCCGACCGTGACGGCGCTGGTCGCGGCCCAGCTTCTCGCCGGCATCGCTGCAGGTGTCGCCATGCCGGCAATCTATGCCAGCTCCGCCGCGATTGCGCCGCCCGGCCGCGAAAGCGGCACCATAGGCGTCGTGCTGACCGGCTGGACGCTGAGCATGGTCGCCGGGGTTTCGCTGTCGGCCGTGCTTGCCGATCTGGTGCATTGGCGCGCCGTATTCGCTGCGGTCGCGGTGCTCTCAGCACTCGCCTTGGCCAGCCTGTCGCTGACCTCGCTCAGCGATGTCAGGAAGAGCGGTCCGGCACCGACGCCGCTGGGTGCGTTGGCCGTTCCGGGCATAGTGCCGCTGCTGGTCGCCTGCGCGGCCTTCATGACCGCGTTCTACGGCATCTACGGCTATCTGGGCGATCACCTTCACAACGGCTTGGGACGGCCGGTCAGTGCCAACGGGCTGGCCGCGCTCGCCTATGGTGTCGGCTTTGGCGCGGCGGCACTTCTTGACGGCGTTATCGACCGCTTAGGCGCGCGGCGTGTCATGCCATTTGCCTATCTGCTTGTCGCGGTCGTCTATGTAGTGATTGCCGCGGCAAGCAGTAGTTTTCATCTGACCATAGTGGTGATAGCCGTCTGGGGCCTTGCCAATCATTTCGGGCTGAACGTCCTGGTGATGCGCCTGTCGGCGCTCGACCCTGCGCGTCGCGGCACGATCATGGGTTTGAACAGCGCGGTGACCTATCTTGCGGTGTTCGTCGGCACCACGGCGTTCGGACCGCTCTATTCCACGTTCGGTTTTGCAGCATCGGCGGTGATTGCAGCTTTGCTCATGCTGATCGCTGCTGCGGCAGCGGCGTGGCGTTCGCCGAAGCTATAGCGCAGCAAGGCTTGCTTCTCGGGCCCGTCCTTCGATAGATGCTTGGCGGATGAACAATACAACGCTTGAGACAACCGCCGACCCCTTGCCGCACGAGCTGGCTTTTCTCGGAGAGCGGCTTGCGGCGTTCAACGACAGTGATGTCGGCGCCTCCTGCAGGAAGGCATTGGCCGTGTTCGTGCGCGATGAGCACGGCGCTATTGTCGCCGGCATCTCGGGATATACAGCCTGGGGCTGGCTCTATGTGCAATGGCTCTGGGTCGATGAAAAACTGCGCGGTCACCGCATGGCCGGCAGGATGCTCCAGGCGGCCGAGAGGGAGGCGATCGCCCGCGACTGTCACGGCGCCTGGATCGACACGTTCAATCCCAAGGCCGCCAAGGCCTATGAGCGCCAGGGCTATTTGCCCTTCGGCGTGCTTGCCGATTTCCCCATTGGCCGCAGCCGTATCTTCCTGCAGAAGAAATTGTTGGCTTAGTTAGCCGGCAAGGCGTCCGCCGCGCATCGGCTGGGGCACGCCGGTCGTACTGGGAAAGCTGATCGGCAAGCCCCTGAGCACGCGCACTGCCAGGAACGCAAAACACTCCGCCTCCACCGCATCGCCCTTCCAGCCAAGCGCCTCGGCCGGAACCGCTTCCACGCCAGCGCGGCTGGCAAGCATGGCCATGATCGTTGGGTTGTGTCGACCGCCACCGCTGACCACCAGCCGCTTCGGCCGGCGCGGCAGAAGATCGAGCGCCTTGCCGACGGCGGCCGCGGTGAAGGCCGTCAGCAGGGCTGCGCCATCCTCGGTGTTCATTCCGTCCGCCATCGAGGCGCCGAAATCGAAACGGTCCAGCGATTTCGGATAGGGTTTGGTCAAATACGGATGCTGCAGGAGCTTGGCCAGCCGTGCCTCGTCGACCGTGCCGGCGCGGGCAAGGGCGCCGTCGCGGTCCATTTCGCCGAGCCCCTTCGATTTGATGAAATCGTTCAGCGGTGCGTTGGCGGGCCCGGTGTCGAAGGCAACAACATTGCCCGTGCCGTCCCACCAGGTGATGTTGGCGACGCCGCCGAGATTGAGCACCGCCGTGTCGCCGGTGGCGTCGGCTTCGCGCAGCAGCGCGGCGTGATAGGCGGCCGACAGCGGCGCGCCCTGGCCGCCGGCGCGCATGTCGGCCGAGCGGAAGTCATAGGCGACCCTGGTGCCAAGGATGGCATGCATCAGCTCGCCGTCGCCAAGCTGGCGGGTCTGGCCCAGTCGGCCCACTTGCGGGGCACGGTGCAGCACGGTCTGGCCGTGGAAGCCGACGACCCCTATATCGGCCATCGTCAGCCCGTGGCTTTCGACCAGATCCTTGACTGCCGCGGACTGGGCGCGCGTCAGCGCTTCCTCTGCCTCGTGGAAGATTGCCGGTTCCGGTCCGGTGAAATTCCAGCTCCTTGCCTGCCGCAGCGTCTCTTCCAGCAAGGTCCGGATCGACTGCGGGTAGGGGGCCAGCGTGTAGATGCCGAAGTCGTCAATCCGTTCGCCGTCGGTCTTGATCAGCGCGACATCGATATTGCCGTCCAGCACGGTGCCGGTCATCAGGCCGACGGCCCACATGGGTTCGCCATTTTTCGGATTCATGGTTGTCAGGCTCCGTTGACGAGATCGCCGACCGCTTGGCGAAGCGCTGCGATCCCGCTGTTGAAATGACGTGTCGGATGGATCCGGTTGGTGAGCAAGGTCCAGGCTCTGCCTTTGTCGAAGTCGACCCACAGCCCGACACCGGTAAAGCCGGTATGCCCGATGGTTTCGGGGCTGCATAACCGGCCGCCGGACCAGCCTTCGTAGGGTCGCTCCCAGCCATGGGTGCGGGTCGCCGACAAGGGGGTGCGCATTAGCGCGATCGAACGCTGCGACGCGCCGGTCCCGTCCAGCAGCCCTTGCGCAAAGTCGAGGACCGAAGCCGCCGTTCCGAACAGGCCGGCGTGACCGGCACCTTGCAAGGCCGAGCAATTGTCGTCGTGGACTTCGCCGCAGAGCACGCGATGGCGCCATGTGCAGTCTTCGGTCGCCGCCGCTTGATCCGGTTCGGCGGAGAACGCGAAGCCCGGACCGGGATCTATGTCGCGAATGGTCTTGCCAGACAGGCGCTCCAGGACGAAGCCGAGCAGGATGAAGTTGATATCGGAATAGACCGGCTCGCCAGCCTGCCATTCGCGCTGCAGGATGAAGGCGCGCAGCAGGTCCGGATCATGGCCATAGGTGTAGATCGGTGCGACGGCGGGAAACGGTGTCTGATGGCCGAGACACTGGCGAAACGTTACGTTCCGTTCCCAGGCTTTTTCGTCATATTGGCGAAGGTCGGGCAGGACGGAAATCAGCGGCGCGTCGAGGTCGATGAAGCCTTCTTCCGCCAGTGCCAGGATACGCGACGTGGTGAAGATGACTTTGGTCAAGGATGCGAGGTCGAACCATGTCCCGACATGCATCGGCCGTACCTTGGGCACGACTTGGGCTGAGCCGATTGCCCGGACGATGCGTTCGCCGTCCCCGTCAACTATGCCGAGCACGCCGCCCGGAATGCGCGATGCGGCCACGGCCGCTTCGAGCGGGGCGAATGCGCGGGAGAAGAAATCATGGCCGATCAACTACGCCTCCGTTTGGAAGGCAGCGAGGGGGCTGTCCCTCCGGCCTTTCGTATCCTTGGGCGACAATCATCACACTTCCACCCGTGCTCTATGATCCGGCCCGAATTGCTGCCAATTAGCCGGCCCCGGCTCAAACCCCAGCGGACGCACGAGCGAGGGGACCTGGCGCGTGTCCAGCTCGAAACGTTCATGCCGCCGGTCTATAGTAGGAACGGCGGCGATAAGCTGTTTGGTATAGGAGTGCTTCGGCTCCGAGAGCACCGATCTGGCATCGCCGATCTCGACGATCTGGCCGGCATAGATGACCGCGATGCGATGGGCGATCCGCTCGACGACAGCCATGTCATGCGAGATGAACAGATAGGCCAGCCCGAATTCACGCTGCAGCTCGATCAAAAGCTCCAACACCCTGGCCTGCACCGACACATCGAGCGCCGAAACCGCTTCGTCGAGGACGACAACCGAAGGATTGAGCATCAGCGCGCGAGCGATGCACAGGCGTTGCCGCTGGCCGCCGGAGAATTCGTGCGGATAGCGCCGCAGGCTGTTTTCCGGAAGGCCGACGCGTCTCAGCAGCGCGGCCATTTTCGCCCGCGTTTCAGCAGTTATCCGTCCGCCGGTAGCGATCACCGGCTCCGCGAGGAGGTTTTCGACGGTGAGTCTGGGATTAAGCGAGCCATAGGGATTCTGGAACACCATCTGCACGGGAAGGGCGCTCTGCCCGGCGGCGGCCTTGCGCGCGCTGGCCGAGATCGTGCCGCGCGTCGAGCGCACCAGCCCCAGAATCGCGCGGGCGGTGGTGGACTTTCCGGAACCGCTCTCGCCGACGACCGCCAATGTCTCGCCCGGCATTAGCTCGAAATCCACACCGTCCACGGCATGGACGGCACCGCTGGTACGGCTGAAAAACCCAGCCTTGACCGGAAACCGCACTACGAGGCCATCGACCTTCAGCGCCGGCTCGGCAGCTTTTTGCGTTTCGCGTTGCACGTCCTTGCGTGCGGCACTGCCGCCGGCGAAATGCGGCACCGCATGAAGCAGATGCCGCGTATAGGGATGCCGCGGATCGTCCAATATCTGGTTCAATGCGCCCTGCTCGACAGCTTCTCCGCCTTGCATCACCATCACCTTGTCGGCGATGCCTGCAACCAGACCGATGTCGTGGGTGATGAAGATCATCGACATCCCGGTTTCCTGCTTTAATTCGGCGAGCAGCGCCATGATCTGCGCCTGCACCGTAACATCCAGCGCCGTCGTTGGCTCGTCGGCAATGAGCAGGCGCGGGTTGCACGCAATCGCCATGGCGATCATCACCCGCTGCAGCATGCCGCCCGAAAGCTGGTTGGGCGTGTATTTCAGCCGCCGTGCAGCGTCGGGAATACGCACGCGGTCGAGCGCGTCCTTGGCCGCCGCCGTCGCTCGCCGGCCGGTCAGGCCGCGATGCAGGCGAAACGATTCCTCGATCTGCCTGCCGATGGTCAGCACCGGATTGAGCGAGGTCATCGGCTCCTGGAAGATCATGCCGATTTCGCCGCCGCGGATCTTCGTCAATTGCGGCTCGGCTGCGGCTGTCAGGTCGAAGGTGCTGCCGTCGGCCCGCCTCAGCTTGATCGACCCGCCGGTGATGCGGCCGCCGCCATAATCGACGAGGCGATTGATCGACAGCGCCGTGACCGACTTGCCCGAGCCGCTTTCGCCGACGATTGCGAGCGTCTCGCCGTCGGCGAGATCGAAACTGACGCCGCGCACGACCTCATTGGCTTGCGGGTTGCGGCCGAAGCCGACGCGCAATCCGCTGACGGACAGCAGCGGGATCATGCGATCGATCTCCGCATCTTCGGGTCGAGGACATCACGCAACGCATCGCCGAGCAGGTTGAAACCGAGGATGCCGATCATGATCGCCACGCCCGGGAAGATCATCAGCCAGGGAGCTGTCTCCATCAGATTGCGGCTGTCGCTCAGCATCAGGCCGAGCGACGCGGCGGGCGGCTGCGTGCCGAGCCCGAGGAAGCTTAAGCCGGCTTCGGTCAGCAGTGCCCAGGCCAGCGCCAGCGTCACCTGAACCGTCAGTGGCGCCACCAGATTGAGCAGCAGATGCCGTGTTACGATATAGCCCGCACTGCTGCCGAACGTGCGGGCCGCGTCGACGAACTCGCGCGCCTTGAGCGACAGAGCCGGACCTCGCACGACGCGCGTGAAGATCGGTGTGTAGACGACGGCGATGGCAATGACGCTGGTCGAGGTTCCCGGTCCCGCAACCGCGACGATCAGCAGCGCCAGCAGGATCGCCGGGAACGCCAGCACAACGTCCATGATGCGCATCACCATGCCGTCCCAGCGGCGCCCGAACCAGGCTGCCGCCAGCCCGAGCACGGTGCCGGCCAGTGTCGCAAAGGCGACCGAAAAGAAGGCCACGATGAAGGACTGGCCGATCCCGGTCATCAGCCGACTTGCGACATCGCGGCCGAACAGGTCCGTGCCCATCCAGTAGATGCCGTCAGGCGCATGCAGTCGCTCGACCCGGTGCTGCGTCAGCGGATTGTGCGGCGTCAGCCCCAGCATGCCAAGCACGGCAAGCAGCAGATAAAGCGCAACGATGGCACCGCCGATCCGGCCGCTGGGATGCGCAAATATAGCCCGCAATGTCGCCATCAGTGCTCGCTTAACCGGATACGCGGGTCGAGCGCGACATAGGCGAGGTCGACGAGGAGATTGACGATCATGAAGTTGAAGGCGATGAATAGCACGCTTCCCTGCACCAGCGCGTAGTCGCGCTGCAGGATGGCATCCAGCACCATGCGGCCGAGACCGGGCAGCGCATAGATCTGCTCGACGATGACAGCTCCGCCCAGGAGGTAGCCGAACTCTATGCCGCTCAGCGTCACGACCGGGATGAGCGCGTTGGGCAAAGCATGCCGCCAGATGACGCCGCGCGCCGAAACGCCCTTGCTACGCGCCGTCCTGACATAGTCGTCGCTGAGCACATCGAGCATCGCCGAACGCGATATGCGGGTCACCGAAGCCGCGAAGGCAAATCCAAGCGTGACCGCAGGCAGCAACAGCTGGCCGAGATTGCGCAGCGGATCCTGCCACAGCGGCGAAAACTCGCCCATCGCCGGCAAAACGCCAAACCCCGCCGACAGCGTGTAGATGATCAGCAGGGCAAGGACGAAGTTCGGCGTCGACTGCCCGATCATTGCGACAACGCGCACGCCGAGGTCGGACAGCCTTTCGTTATGGGTGGCGGCAAAGATCCCCGCCGGCATGCCGACAAGCAGGGCGATGACCATCGACAGCAAGGCGAGTTCCAACGTTAGCGGGAAACGCTCGAGGATGACGTCGAGCACCGGCCTGCCATAGGTGGACGAAATGCCGAGATTACCTTGGAAAAGACCAAGCAGCCAGCGCCAGTACTGGATGAACCAGGGCTGGTCGATGCCGAAATAAGCTGCAAGCGCATCGCGCTGCTGCGGCGTCAGCAGGCCGGCTTCGGTCCCCAGCATTGCCGTGATCGAATCGCCCGGAACCATCCGGATCGCCAGGAACACCACGATGGATACGCCAAGCAGGACGAGAGGGAAGGTCGCCAGTCGCCGCATCAGATAGTTCACGCGAAGAATTCCTCTCGTCCGGCACAAAGCAGCTACTGGATCGTCACCTTGGCGAGGCTGAACAGCGAACCTGTCGGCACCGGTTCGAATCCTGCGATATTCTTCTGCTGTGCCGTGTAGCTGTAGGACGTGTAGAGCCAGATCCAGGGCGACATCTCAGTGATGTGCTTCTCGAAGTCGGCGAAGATCGCTTTGCGCGCTGCCGGGTCGGTCTCGGTGCGGCCCTTCTGCATAAGACTGTCCAGCGTGTCGTCGATATAGTTCGCCACCTTCTGCAGATTGCCCGTCTTGGTCCAGTAGCGGTTGTACATAGTGTAGGGATCGGCCCTGCCGCCGTTCAGCGCGACGGCCATGTCGAAATCGCCCTTCAGCCAGGCGTCGACATAGACGTTGAGCTCCATCATCTTGATGTCGAGCTTGACGCCGATTTCTGCGAGTTGCGACTGGATGACCTGGGCTTCCGCCGCTGCCGTCGGCGGCTCGCCGGTGGCGCCGATCACTGTCGCCGAAAAGCCGTCGGCATAGCCGGCTTCGGCCATCAACTGCTTGGCCTTCTCAATGTCGCGCTTATAGCAGAACAACTGCTTCGGATCGGTCGCCAGTGCCGGGATGGTCAGCGGGCCGGTGACCTTGCCTTCGCCGAGCGAGGCGGTGTCCAGCACTTCCTGCCGGTCGATGGCGCAGGAAATCGCCTGACGCACCTTGAGTTCGGTCATCGGCTTGCGGGAGGGATTGAGCTGCAGCACGTGATAGGCAAGCACCGGCACGCGGTTCAACTGCAGGCTGGCTTCCTTGGGCACCAGCGTGGCGACAAGCGGATCGTTGAGCAGGGCAAAATCGATCTGCTTGGTGCGCATCGCCGCCAGGATCGCCGTCTCGTCCGGCAGCACGCTGATTTCGATGCCGTCGACGCCGGTCGCGCCGCCTGCCCAGTCCTTGTTGGCGACAAGCACTTCCTTGGAATTCGGATCCCATTTTTCGAGCTTGAACGGACCCGAGCCGATCGTTGTCGTGCCGATCGAGCCGGCCGCGATTTCGCTTGCCGGGACGATCGCCGCATTGACGTCGCTCATCGCCGTCAGGATCGGCACGTCCGGCTGCGAGAGGTGGAACACGACGGTGGCGGGATCGGGCGTGTCGATGCTGGCGATCGAGAGAAAGTTGGCGCGCGCCGCAGCACCCGTCTTCTCGTCGAGTATGCGCTCGAACGATGCCTTGACGTCGGCCGAGGTCACGGCGGCGCCGTTCTGGAATTTTGCTTTCGGATTGAGCTTGAAGCTCAGCTCCTTGCCGTCCGGCGAGAACTGCCATGAATCGGCAATCGCGGGCGTGATTTGCAGGTTTGCGTCGAGCCGCACCAGCGGTTCGTAGATCAGCTCCAGCAGCCGCAGTGAGGAGAATGCCGTCTGCTTGTGCGGATCAAGACCGGTGGCGTCCTGCGACCACGCCATATGCAGCGTCGCCGCACTCGCCTGCACCGGTAGCGCGGCGATGCCAACCATTGCCGCGAGCGTCATGCCGGAAAGCAGTTTCTTGCCAATGTGCCGTACCATTGTCGTCTCCCATTATTGTTAAACCAGATGCCTTGCAGTTCCCCGGACCGCTTCAAAGGGACACACGCCCCGGAACATCGGCCCAGTATCCATGCGGTTTTACACCGTCTTTTCGCCTATCGCTTTGCGCAGGAAACCTCCCGCGTTGGCAAGCGCCTTACGTGCTTCTTCGACACCCATGCCGGTGATCGTCACCAGGATTGCCAGTTTTACATCATTGCCGGTCTGGTCGAGTGCCTGTCGTGCCTGCTGTGCCGCGCAGCCGGTCGTCTGCATCACGATCCTGACCGCCCTTGCGACAAGCTTCTTGTTGCTTGGATTGAGGTCAACCATCAGGTTCTGATAGCTCTTGCCGATGCGGATCATGCTGGCGGTAGACAGCATATTGAGCACCAGCTTTTGCGCGGTTCCCGATTTCAGCCGGGTCGAGCCGGTGAGGACCTCCGGGCCAACCACCGGAGAGATGGCAATATCGGCAATGCCGGCAATGGTCGATCGAGGATTGCAGGACAACGCCACGGTGGTGGCTCCCACCTCCTTGGCATAGGTCAGGCCGCCGATGACATAAGGTGTGCGTCCGCTGACAGCGATGCCGACCACCACGTCGTCGGCGGTCAGCTTGATGTCCTGCAGCGCCTTTATTCCCTGTTTCGGATCGTCCTCGGCGCCTTCCGCAGAGTGCACCAGCGCGTCGACGCCGCCGGCGATCAGGCCCACCACCATGTCCTCGGGTACGCCGAAGGTCGGCGGGCATTCCGAGGCGTCAAGGACGCCGAGCCGGCCGCTGGTGCCAGCCCCCATATAGACAAGGCGTGCACCGTCCTGGAACGCGCTCACGATCCGGTCCACGGCCGCAGCAATATCGGGGATGACCTTCTCGACGGCTGCCGCAACGCCTTTGTCCTCGTCATTGATCTTGCGCAGCACCTCGAGGGTCGGCAACAGATCGATGTCCATGGTTTTCGGGTTCCGGTCCTCGGAAACCAGCCGCTCCAGCTCCGACATCAACCCTTGTTCGACCACTTCGCTTACTTTCAAGTGCGACTGCGAGCAGGACTGTGATGCCCACAGCAAGCGGCGTCCAGTGCCTGCACCTGGCCGTCGGCTCCGTACCGGCTGCGCCGGTTCTGTTTCGTTAACTTTTTAGAATTCGATATTCCCTGTGTCAACGGAAAGTAGGAATATTATATTCCTGCGAGCAAGGCATCACTGGCGGCAGAGGGATTTTCTGGCCAGGATTATGGCCCCCGAAACCGCGTCGCCGTCGGCCGGCTTCAGCCGTCGGCGGACGTCGGGAGCGAGCCATGGCTCAAGCGGGCTGGACAACCCTCCGAGCAGCGTAACCCGCGGCGCGCCTTTTTCGAACAGCACCCGCACGAAGGTGTCGATCTGCTCGGCAGCGCCTTGCACGATCCGCCGACCGGCCGGATCGCCCTGATCGGCATGGCGGATCACCATCGGCGCCAGGGCGGCATAGTCCGTCGCACTGGCGCGGTCCATCCAGGCCACCGCCTCGAACGGATCGTCCTTGAAGCGCTGCATCACCTCGGCCAGCAGCGCCGTCCGCTCATGCCGACCGTCATGGGCTCGCAAGGCAAGCTGCACTGCCTTCAGTCCGAGATCGGCGCCGCTGCCCTCATCGGAAATCGGAAAACCGTAGCCGCCGACGCGCAGGTCGCGCCCTTCGACAAAGCCGAGCCCGATCGAACCGGTCCCGGCTATGACGATGGCGCCGTCTTGACCCGAATGCGCGCCAAGGCAAGCCGCGACGCCGTCGCTGACGAAGTCGATGCTCGCAAAGGGTTGTTCGATGCCATGAAACGCCTCGAGCGCACCCTTACGGCCGATGCCGGCAACACCGATACCCGCGCGGATCCTGGCGATTTCCGCCGCCGTGAACCCTCCCTCTTCGATCGCCGCGCCAAAGGCTTTGGCAATCGAGGCCCAGGCCACCTCTATACCGAGTCGCGTTGTCGCCGGGCCCGACAGGCCTTGCCCGAGCACGGTTCCTGCCTCGTCTTCGATACGCGCCCGGCAGCCGGTTCCGCCGCCATCGACGCCCAGGAAATAATGCGGAGACGCCCGACCGGCACTCATTGCCTTATTCGTTCGATCTGGGCGCCGCACAGCCGGAGCTTGCGGTCCAACTGCTCGTACCCGCGGTCGAGATGATAGACGCGATTGATCGTCGTCTCGCCCTCCGACACCAGCGCTGCTAGCACCAGCGAGACGGAGGCGCGCAGGTCGGTCGCCATCACTTGCGCGCCCTTCAGCTTCTCGCCTCCGCGCACCAGCGCCATGGTGCCTTGCAGCTTGATATTGGCGCCGAGCCGCATTAGTTCAGGCACATGCATGAAGCGGTTCTCGAAGATCGTCTCGCGCAACAGCGAAGCGCCCTCGGCACAGCACATCAACGCCATGAACTGCGCCTGGAGATCGGTCGGAAAGCCCGGATAGGGCTCCGTCGTCACGTCGACCGCCTTGAGCGGCCCGTCTCTCGATACGATCAGCCCGCGGTCGCCCGGCCATATTTTCACACCGGCTGCTTCGAGCAGCTGGACGACGGATGCCATGTGCTCGAGCCGCGCGTGGGTCAGCTCGAGCTGACCGCCGGTGACGGCCGCTGCGACGGCATAGGTGCCGGCCTCTATCCGGTCCGGGATGATGTCGTGCGTGGCGGCGCGCCAGTCTGTGCTGCCCCCGATCAGGATGCGGTGCGTGCCGGCGCCCTCGATCCGCGCGCCCATGTCGTTCAGGCAGGCGGCAAGATCGGCCACCTCCGGCTCGCGGGCCGCGTTGAGGATCTCGGTCTCGCCGTTTGCCGTCGTCGCCGCCATCATCGCCGTTTCGGTCGCGCCGACCGACGGCGAGCTCAAAACGATGCGCGCGCCTTTCAGTCCGCCCGGCGCAGACGCGACGATCAGTCCGTTTTCGATCGCGGTATCGGCGCCAAGTGCGGCAAGTGCGGCGACATGCATGTCGACCGGCCGTGCGCCGATCGCGCAGCCGCCAGGCAGCGAGACCCGGGCATGGCCGAAGCGGGCAAGCAGTGGACCGAGAACCAGCACCGTCGCGCGCATGCGCCTGACGGTATCGTAGCTTGTCTCCCTGGAAGCGGCAGCACTGGTATCGATTGTGGCGGCATGCGCCGATCTGGTGACTACGGCCCCATGAAGGCCGACGACGCCAAGCATGTTGTCGATATCCGTCACCTCAGGCAGGTTGGTCAGCTGCAGCGGATAGGGGCTGAGCAACGCCGCCGCTATTTGCGGCAAGGCCGCGTTCTTGGCGCCGGAGATCGTCACCGCGCCCTCAAGCCTGTGCCCGCCGACGATCCGCAATTTGTCCATGGCTCTGACCTAATCCCGAGCTGTCGGCGAGTCTACGATCTTTTCATGTCCGAATCGTCGACATGCCCGAAGGCTGGGCCGCAACCGCACCAGTCGAGATTTGATGGTTCATTCTTGGCTGTCAATCAGAGGCGGAATAATTTATTCCTTGGCTTGGCGTTGTCTATGACAGG
Source organism: Mesorhizobium sp. M1088 (assembly GCF_040318575.1). Lineage (NCBI taxonomy): Bacteria > Pseudomonadati > Pseudomonadota > Alphaproteobacteria > Hyphomicrobiales > Phyllobacteriaceae > Mesorhizobium > Mesorhizobium sp. M1088. The sequence goes on from NZ_JAMYMO010000001.1 coordinate 174,550, forward strand.
TAATGGGGGAACGCATGTCCGTCCTGAAGAAGATCGAGGCCAAGCTCGAAGTCATGGCGCCCGGCGACCGCGAGATCGGTCAGTATATCGTCGATAATCCCGACCAGATGCTCCGCCTGTCGACGGCGGCGCTTGCCGCCGAGATCGGCCGCAGCCAGTCGAGCGTCGTCAAGTTCAGCCAGAAGCTCGGCTATTCCAGCTATCAGGAGCTTAAGCTCGCCGTCAGCGAGGCCAAGTCGCAGGAATGGCACGTGCCGGCCGGCATGATCCACGGTTCGATCGAGGTCGGCGACAGCTATCTGGTCATCCTGCGCAAGCTGATCGGCAGCAAGCTTTTGTCGATGCAGCAGACCGTCGCGGCCAACACCGAGCAGGAAATCGGCAAGGCCCTCGAAGCATTGAATGGTGCGCGCCGCATTCATTTGGCCGGCGTCGGCGCATCCTCGCTGGTGGCGCGCGATTTTTCCTACAAGCTGATGAAACTCGGCCGCAACGTGCTGCACGACAGCGACAGCCATGTGCAAATGGCCAATGTCTCGACGCTTGGAAGAGGTGACGTGCTGTTCGCGCTCTCCTATTCCGGGGCGAGCATCGAAACCCTGCGGATAGCTGAACTTGCCCGCAAACGTGGCACCACCGTGATCGCCGTCACCGGACTTCGCGACAATCCGCTGAGCCGGGTTGCCGACATTCGCCTCCACACGATCGCCGATGAAGAGCGCGCGCGCTCGTCATCGATAACTGCGCGTGATGCACAACTGACGCTGACCGACCTGCTGTTCATCCTGCTCGTGCAGAAGCAGCCTGACGCCAACGAATACGTCCACAACAGCGAATTGGCCGTCTCGGTGCTGAAGGCTTAGTGGTGTTCGCAGTCTCGCGTTAAGGCTCCCTGTTCTCGGAGAAATGCCCGCGCCGTAGGGCCTTCAGCGCGAGCGCGTCCGATAGGTCGACACAAGTGGCCTGACCAAATGTGGGCACCCGACCGGAAATGCCCAGGTCCAAACAACTGTTGACAACAGCATCTGTTGTTATATCAACATTCAGCCTCGAATTCGACCGGCCGGGTGAGACAATGGACGACCTTGGAGCACAGGAACAAGCGGTTCTCGACCTCATTGCCGCGAACCCATTCGCCGGCCAGCAGGACATAGCAACGGTGCTCGGCATCGCCCGCTCGACGGTTGCGGCCCACATCGTGCAACTCGTCAACAAGGGATACATTCTCGGCCGTGGTTACGTCTTGCCGACGTCCAAGCGCATGGTCTGCGTCGGCGGCGCGGTGCTCGACCGCAAATACCACGCCAAGAAGGATCTGATTTTCGAGACGTCGAACCCGGTCGACGGCTATCGCAGCTTCGGCGGGGTTGCCCGCAACGTCGCCGAAAACCTTGCCCGCCTCGGCGTCGACATAAGCTTCGTCTCGATCGTCGGCGACGATGAAACCGGCCGCTCACTGGTCCGGCATCTGCGCGACCTCGGCGCCGATGTCAGCCAGATCATCACCACCACGGAACGGCCGACGGCGGAATACGCGGCCATCCTCGACCGCAACAACGACCTCGTGCTCGGCATTGCCGACATGGAGATATTCGATCTGTTTTCGTCGTCCTATCTCGACCGCTTCTGGCCGCATCTGGCTTCGGCGACATGGGTGTTCATCGACTGCAATCTGCCGGCCGCGACCCTCGCGGCACTGATGTCGCGCAAGCAGGGTGCGCGCTTCAAGCTCGCCGTCGACACGGTATCGGCGCCGAAATCAGCGCGCCTGCCGAAGGACCTGACCGGCATCGATCTTCTGTTCACCAATCATGACGAGGCCAATACGATGCTCGGCATGACGGATGCCGACAGGCGGCTGACGCCGGAGGAAGCAGCGGCAGCGCTGCGCGCGGCCGGCGCCGGCGAGGTGATCGTGACCGTGGGCGCGCATGGATTTGCCGTTGCGACTGAGAGCGGTGTGACGACCATGCACTCCGTCCCGGCGCAGCCCGTCGATATCACCGGCGCCGGTGACGCGATGATCGCCGGCACACTGTACAAGGTGCTTTCGGGTGAGCCGGTCGCTCATGCCGTGCGCACCGGCGCGCTGCTTGCCACACTGACCACCGAGAGCGAAGCCAGCGTCCATCCCGATCTGTCGCCGCGCTTCCTTGCCGCCGGCATGTACCGCATTCCTGCCTGAAAGCGAGATGATATGAAACCTTTCCTTGTCCACCTGAACGATGAAGTCGCTGCTGCGCTTGATGAAGGCCGCGCGGTGGTGGCATTGGAATCGACGATCATCACCCACGGCATGCCCTATCCGGCCAATCTGGAAACTGCCCGTGGTGTCGAGACCGTGGTGCGTGAAAACGGCGCCGTGCCCGCCACAATCGCAGTGGTCGCCGGCAAGATCAAGGTTGGCCTCGACGACCGTGAGCTGGAAGAGCTGGCAGCGGCAAAGGGCGTGGTCAAGGCTTCCGGGCGCGATCTCGCCGCCATCATGGTGCGCGGCGGCTCGGCCGGAACCACCGTCTCGGCGACGATGCGGATCGCCGCGTTAGCCGGGATCGGCATTTTTGCGACCGGCGGCGTGGGCGGCGTGCATCGCGGCGCCGAAGCCACTTTCGATATCTCCGCCGACCTGACCGAACTCGGCCAAACCGGCACGACCGTGGTCTGCGCCGGAGTTAAGTCGATCCTCGATATTGCGAAGACGCTGGAATATCTGGAAACTCAGCGCGTCCCGGTGATCGCCTATGGGAGCGATGATTTTCCGGCTTTCTACACCCGCTCCAGCGGGCTCAAGGCCGATCATCGCCTCGACACGCCCGACGAGATCGCGCGAGCCATGCTGCTGCATGACGAGATGGAATCCGGCACCGGCATTCTCGTCGCCAACCCTATTCCCGAAGCGGACGCGCTCGATCCGGCGTTCATCGACGGCACGATCGCAGCGGCCGTGGCTGAGGCCGAGAAGCGCGGCATCGGGCGCAAGGAACTGACGCCGTTTCTGCTCGCACGCATCAATGAGCTTTCGCAAGGCCGCAGCCTGAAGGCCAACATCGCGCTGGTCCGCAACAACGCCGCGCTTGCTGCCCGCATCGCGGTTGCGCATGCGGAATTGAAGGGCGCGACCAGATAGAGACAGCGCCCGGCCAGCGCTACGCACCTTCGATTTCAGCCCGGCGCGAGGTCGAAGATGCGCCCGGCATTGAGGATGTTGTTCGGGTCGAAGGCTGCTTTCAGGCGCCGCATGGCCGCGATCTCGGCGTCGCTGCGCACAAGGTGCAGCCATTCCTTCTTGTCCAGGCCGATGCCATGCTCGGCCGAGACGCCGCCGCCAGCCGCGGCCACGCGCCGGTAGACGATGTCGTATGCGGCCGCCGGATCCCCGGTGCGAACCTGATAATGCAGATTGCCATCGCCAAGATGGCCGAAGACGTAGATGTCGGCGCTGCGGTCGACGGCCTTGATGACGGCTTCTGTTTCGCCCAGGAAAGTCGCCATTCTCGCCAGTGGGATGCTGATATCGACGCCGATCAGGCCTGCCATCGAAAACAGGAAACGGTTGGCCTCCTCGCGCACCGCCCAGAGCGCCCGGAATTCGCGCGGCGATTGCGAGACGACCACGTCGTCGATCACGCCATCTTCAACCGCCTGCATCAGCACCGCGGCAAAACGTTCGCGGTCGCGGTCGGGCTCGCTGCCCTGTATCTCGGCAAGCACATAGACGGGCGAGCCGACCGGCAGCGGCGCCGGCGCCTCCATGCCGGCGATCATGGCGCCATAGAGCGGTGCGAAATTCACCTCATAGGCCGATAGCAAGGGCCCGAGCTTCCGCCTGAGCAGCGCAAGCAACGTGATCGCCGCGTCCAGCGAAGCAAGCGCGCAGAAGGCATTGATCTCGGTGGCCGGCTTCGGATGCAGCCGCAGGCATGCGCGCGTGACCACGCCGAGCGTGCCTTCGCTGCCGATGAACAATTGGCTGAGGTCGTAGCCGGAGTTGTCCTTCGCCAAACCCTTGAGCGAGGTCAGGATACTGCCGTCGGCAAGCACCGCTTCCAGCCCAAGCACCTGCGCCCGGTACATGCCGTAGCGCAGCACACGGATGCCGCCGGCATTGGTGGCGACATTGCCGCCGACGGTGGCCGTGCCGCGCGCTCCGATGTCGACGCCGAACAGCAAGCCGGCCGCATCGGCGGCTTCCTGCACCGCTTGCAGCGGCGCGCCGGCCTCGGCGATGATGGTCGCCGCCTCGCGGTCGATAGCCTCAACGGAAGTCATGCGCTCCAGCGACAGCACCGCTTCGCCGCGCTGGATGCGCGCCGCGCCCGCAAGACCGGTGCGGCCACCCTGGACGACGAGCCTTTGCCCGACCTCGTTGCACAGGCGCAGAACGTCCGACACCTCGCCGGTCGTGCGTGGACGCAAGACGATCGCCGGCGGCGCGCCGTCCTTGCCGTCGGGGTCTTCCCGGTAGCGTGGTCCGGCCTCCTCAGCCGAGACAATCGCTGACCTGTCCAGCCGCTTTTCCAGCCGCGACAGAAGCTCGGTAATTTTCTGCGACATGTGGCTCAAGGACATGAACGGCCCGGGCGCATCGACGCGGCCGGGAGAGGGAAGGGCGAGGGCTGTGAAAGCGGCCGTGGCTGATTTCTACTGTTCAGCAAATGTGCGGAAAACCCGCCAAGAATACAGCCGGTTGTCTTCGCCATGCGTCGCTCCTGTAACAGGTCGACCATAGGCGCGGCCGGCTATTTGTCAAACCTTTGACCGCAAGCGCTTACCTGCGGGCGGCCCAGTATTCTGGACCGAGGCAAACGCTCACTCACGCGTCCCAGGCGCCTCAGCCTCGGCGCAAATGAGCTTGATGTCGGCTCCCGCCGCCCAGGCGCCGATATCCTCCCGCCGCAGTGCCGCCGCCATCATGTCCGGAAACAGATCCGGGGTGCAGGCGAAGACCGGAATGCCAAGTGCCGCGAGCCGCGCTTCTCCCCGCCTCGACGCAGTATAGATAGCGGTTTGTGAAGAATTATTATAGCTCTGGCATGGTGAAGATTGGCATGCCTTGGCCCTGTTTTGATGGACCAGGACGTGCCTCAGACGCAAATAGTATCGACTGTTATTCGGCGGACAGAACGGGCTTTGGTAGCCGGCGGCCTTGGCGGAAGCGTTCAGGCTCTGCCCTTCAGGAACTCGATCACCATTGCCGCGGTCCAGGTGAAGCGATTGCCGCCGAGCGGCTCGCCGTTGAGGGGATCGTAATATTCGGCAAAACCGCTCTCGGCGATCAGCTCGAGACTGGATTGCGTGATGCGTTGTGCGATTTGGCTGTGGCCGGCGACGGCAAGGCCGTCGGCGATCATGTAGTTGACCACCAGCCAGACCGGGCCGCGCCAGTAGCGCTTTGGGTCGAAGCGCCCATCCTCAGGATCGTGCGACGGGACGATGCAACGCGTTTTGCCGGCGATGCGCTCGATCGTTGCAGCGATGGTCGCTGCCCGGCTTTCCGGGATGGCCGAAAATACCGACAGAATGCCGCCGACCGACGCGCTGTCAACATGCTTTCCGGCCACTCGGTCGAAACAAATGTACTGGCCATGCGCGTCGCTCCACAGCCGTTCCATTGCCGAAAGCCCCTTTTCGGCACGGGCGCGATTGGCTTCTGCGATTTCGGTTTCGCCAAGTGCCTCGGCGAGATCGGCAAGGTCGGCGGCGGAACGGATCAGGATGGCGTTGAAGCCGGGATCGACGACCTGGAATGGCGAGGCATCGTGCAGCCGGGCATTGTCCCAGCCAAGCCCGCGGAAATGCTGCAACAGCCAGACATAGCGGTCATACTGTGCCTTGGTTGGACGATGCGCCGGATCGGCGTGCAGGATGTCGCGGCGGGTGTAGGGCTCGACGCCTTCGGTCGGCACGCGCTCGAACGCCTCGTCCCAGTCGATCGAGTTGTCGCGACCGGACTCCCATGGGTGGATTATGGCGACCAGCCCTTCGCCGTCCGGGTCGCGATTTTCGTAGAACCAGCGGTGCCAGGCATCGATTTTCGGCAACAGCGCGCGGGCGCGCTCGGCCGCCAGGGTCTTGTCCTTGGCCTGGTCGAACAAGCGGCGCACGGCAAAGCCGGCGACCGCCGGCTGGGTGATGCCGGAGGTGGCAGTCGGGCGATTGGTTCGCCAGACCTCCGGCCCGGGGAAATAGCCGTCGCTCCAGACATGGAAGACGATGTGCGGCACCATGCCGTCTGGCCATTGGTGGGCGAACAGCGTGTCGATCTCGGTCCAGGCGCGCGCCTCGTCATAGTGGGCAAGGCCGAGCGCGGTCAGGCAGGAATCCCAGTTCCACTGAAACGGGTAGAGGCCCTTGGTCGGTATGGTGTAGGTGCCTTGGTCATTTTCCCTGAGCACCTCGACGGCGCGGGCGATGGTTTCGTCGACAGCAAGAGATATCATCGGGGCGTTCGTACTTTCAGAATCGAAGGGGATCAAAGGGCGTTGGTGGTTTCGGGATCGAACCAGCGGATGCGATCGGGTTTGGGCGAAAGCCGCAAGTGATCGCCGACGGCGACCGTGGCATTCGATTCGAGGATGGCGCGGAACAGGCCGCCCTCGACGTCGCAGGTGACCAGCGTGTGCGGTCCGAGCGGCTCGACAACGCGCACGGTGGCGTTAATACCTTCGTTGCCGGCGTCCACATCCTCGGGGCGAATGGCGAATTCTATCGTCTGCTTGTCCGATTTGGGGCCGGGCAGCGTCAGCCCGGCGACGGTCCAACTGCCGTCGGCCGTCTTCGTCGCCGGGATGAAATTCATCGGCGGGTTGCCGATGAAGGAGCCGACGAAGCGGGCCGCCGGATTGCGGTAGACCTCTACCGGCGAGGCGGCCTGGACGATACGGCCCTGATGCATGACGGCGATGCGGTCGGCAAGGCTCATCGCCTCGACCTGGTCGTGGGTAACGTAGATGGTGGTGGTCTTGGACGCCGCGAGCACACCTTTGAGCTCGGCGCGCATTTCGAGCCGCAGCAGCGCGTCTAGGTTGGACAGCGGCTCGTCCATCAAGATCACGTCAGGCTCCATCGCCAGGGCCCGGGCCACAGCCACGCGTTGGCGCTGACCGCCGGAAAGCTGGCCCGAATAGCGCTTCAAAAGCTGTTCGATATGCATTAGCTCGGCGGTGCGGTTGACGCGCCCGTCGACCTCCTGCTGCGGCAGCTTCTTCATGCGCAGGCCGAAGGCGATATTCTCGAATACCGTCAGGTGCGGAAACACGGCGTAATTCTGGAACACCATAGCGATGCCGCGTTCGCGCGGCGGCAGATGGTCGACGCGACGGCCGCCGATCCAGACCTCGCCCTGGCTTGGCGTTTCCAGCCCGGCGACGATCCTCAGCAGCGTGGTCTTGCCGCAACCCGAGGCGCCGAGCAGCACCATGAATTCCTGGTCGGCGATGGTCAGGTCGATCGAATGCAGCGCGGTGAAGCCGCCGAAACGTTTTGCCACCTGCTTGATGACGATCTCAGCCATCGGCGTTCTCTTTTGTGCGCGTCATCGATTGGCGATCCCCCACATGGCGAACAGATATTTGCGGACGGCAAAAATGAAGATCAGTGCCGGGATAACCAAGGCAGCACCGCCGGTGAATTTGAGGTAGAGCGGCGATTCGCCAAGGCTCTGCAGCAGGAAGGCGGTCAGCGTCCGGTTCTCGATGGTGAGCACGGCGGCGGCAAACACCTCGTTCCAGGAGATGGTGAAGGCAAACACCGCGGACGCCGCGATGCCCGGCAGCGCCAGCGGCAGAATGACTTTTCGGAATGCCTGCAATCTCGTGCAGCCGAGCGTCCAGGCCGCCTCCTCCAACTCGACGGGAATGCCGGAGAACAGCGAGAAAGTGATCAGCACCGCAAACGGCAGCGCCAGCGTGGTGTGGACCAGCGCCAGCCCGATCGCGGTGTCGTCGAGGCCGGTGCGGATGAACATCACCGCCAGCGGCAGCGCCAGCAGCGGCAGCGGGAAGGCGCGGGTCATCAGCACGAGGAAACGGAACGTTTCCTTGCCTGGGAAATCGAAGCGCGACAGTGCGTAGCCCGCGGGTGCGCCGAAGCCGATCGAGAGGATCATCGTCAGCGTAGCGACGAGAACGGAGTTCCACAGCGCCTTGGCGACGCCGGCGAAATTGATGAAGAAAGAAAGGCTGCCGAAATCGAATGACGGGAAGAAGCGCTTGGGAAAGGCGGTCACCTCTTCCGGCGACGACAGCGCGTTGACGATCAGCAGATAGATCGGCAGCAGCACCCAGACGCAAAGCAGGATGACCGTTGCGACCAGCAACCAATTGCCGGCTTTGCGGGCCTCAGGCGCGGCGATCGAGATCTCCGCGACGGTGCTCATATCCGCGCCTCCTTCGGCACACGCAGCACACGCAGGAAGAACAGTGTGAAACCGATCGAGATGGCGAGGATGAACAGCGCCATGGCGGCGGCGACATTGTGGTCCTGCAGCGTGAACTGCCAATTGTAGGTCTCGCCCATCAGCACCGGCAGATTGGTGCCGCCGAGTGCTGCAACCACGGCAAAGACCTCAAAGGCAAGGATGACGCGCAGGATGATCGCCGTCTGCAGGCTTGGGCGCAGCAGAGGCAGCGTGATCTTGATGAAGCGCTTCCACGGGCTAGCGCCAAAAACCTCCGCCGCCTCGTAGTATTCCCGGGGGATCAGCCCCATGCCGGCGACCAGAATGACCATCATGATGGCGGTCGCGCGCCAGATCTCGGCCAGCGCCACGGCGATGAAGATCGTCAGCTTGCTCTGGTAGCCGAGGAACATGACCGGGCTGTCGATGACGCCGAGATTGGAGAGCAAGGTGTTCAGGAAGCCGGACTGGTCGAAGATGGCGAGCCAGATCAGCCCGGCGGCCAGATCGGAGATGCCGAGCGGAATGGCGAAGATATAAAGCGCGGCGCTGCGTCCCGTTTCGAGCCGCGACACCGCGGTTGCCATCAGCAGTGCCATGACCAACTGAATCGGCACGACGACGACGCTCAGCAGTAGCGTATTGCGGACAGTGACCGGAAACTTCCAGCTGCCCGCCATGGTGCGGAAATTGTCGAGCGTAAAGCCGCCGTCGCGGGTTAACGCCTCGAAGGCGACCAACACGAACGGGTAGAGGAAGAAGACGCAGAGGAACAGCGTCGCCGGTGTCAGCAGCAGATAGGGCAGGGCCTTGCTGTGCATGGAGCGCTCTCTATTCGAAGCTTCAAAAGGGGTGGGCGCCCGGCGCGCTGGAAATCCGGACGCCCGGGAGGATTCTTAATCGACCGGGCAGGCGCCTTGCGAGGGCTTGTCGGGCGCCCAGCACGGCGCCTTCGCCTGTTCGATGATCGCTTTCAGCGCCGTCGCCTGTTCGTCGAGCACGCCGTGCACATCCTCGCCGCCGAGCACGATGCGCTCGAAGCTGTCGGTGTAGATCTGATTGAACTTGCCGCCGAGGCCGCCAAGTCCCATCGGCAGCAGCGCCGGCAATGCATCGGGAGCTCCGGTCATGGTGGCGATCACTGGGCTGAAGGCCTTCACCGAGGCCGGCATGTCGTCGGGCAGCTTGACGTCGACGATGGGGAAGAAGTTTGTCGCCTTCAGCGTCGCGATCTGGGTTTCCGGTTTCAGCATATAGGCGACCAGCGCCTTGGCCTTGTCCATGTCGGGCGAGGTCTTCGGGATAGCGACGCCGGCCACCACCGGCATGTAGCCGCGGCCTGACGGGCCAGCCGGCGCCGGGAAGGCGACGAAGTCATCGGGTTTCTGGTTGAAGGCGTCGGCGAGGCGCGCCACGTGATCGAATGCCACCCAGACTTCGCCGGTCAGCAGCGGCTCCTGCATGAAGGCATAGTTGGTCGAATTCGGGTTGGTGTATTGCCACAATTCCTTGAACTTGTTCCACGCCGTTTCGGCCTCCGCCGAGCGGAACTTCGTCACCATCGAGCCGGTATACGATGGAAGGAGAAAACCCTCGAAGAAACGGTGCTTCAGCCCTTTCGGGCCGGCCGGAAAACCGAATTTGGGCGAACCGGTCTTTTCAGCGATGTTTTTCGCCCACTCGATCAGTTGGTCATAAGTGATGGTGTTGAGATCGGTGCCGGCCGGCAGATATTGCAGCGCCTGTTTGTTGGCCGCCATCAGAAAGGTGGCCTGCATCCATGGAAGGTACTTCTGCTCGCCGGTGCCGAGCATGCCGAGCTTCTTGTAGGTCTCGTTGACCTTGACGCCACCGAGATCGACGCCAGAGAGATCGACAAGGTTCGCGCCGACGGTGGAGAAGTCTCCGTGCAGGCCGCCGAGCACGCCTATGGTGCCGGCGCCGGCCTGCAGTTCGGCCTGAAGGCGGGTGAGCCAGGGCCCGTCCTCGGCGACCTGATAGTCGACCTGGCCGTCAAACCCCTTCAGCACTTCGCTGCGCATCTTCTGTGTCTCTTCCACTGGTCGCGCCTGTGTCGACCAGAACAACACCTGCTGGGCTTGTGCTGCGCCGGCAGCAAGCGACAACGCCAGCACCGCACCTGCCAATGTCCTCAACGCATTCATCGTCGTCTTCCTCCCTGGTTGTGCGCCGCTAAGGCGTCAGTTCCGTCCTGTGGGTGCCGGGCCATGGCTTGCCCGCAAGACAAGTGTCGGCCGGACCAGCCGCGTCAGTGGCGCGTCCGGCCTGTCGCCGATGACGGTCAGCAGCATCTCGCCGATCTCGCGCGCGCACTGGCGGATCGAGGCGTCGAAAGTGGTCAGCCCCGGCGGCGCATAGGCGGAGGCGGCTATGTTGTCGAAGCCGATCACCGAAAGGTCGCGAGGAATGGCAAGTCCGGCGCGCCCCGCCTCTTCCATCACAGTCAGCGCCAGCTCGTCGAACAGTGCGACAATCGCCGTCGGCCGCTCGGTGGCGTGCAGAAGCCGGTTGATTGCCTGGATGCGGGCACCGCGATCGAAACGCGGCGCCGTCGCCACATCGAGACTGACGGACGGATCGCCCCGGCGGGCGATCGCGGCGGCGAGCCCGTCCTGCCTGAGATGGCGAAATGTCATCGGCTCCGAAATCGTCACCAGGCCGAAATGGCGGTGTCCGAGATCGTAGAGCATGTCGAAGGCCTCGCCGAAAGCATGCGCGCCATCGGTATCGAGCCAATGGTAGGCAAAGTCGCCGTCGAGCAGCCGGCCATGCGCGACGAACGGGAAATTGCGCTGGCGCAGATAGGCAAGCCGCTCGTCGACCTCGGCGATGCGGGTGACGACGACCCCGTCGGCGCGGCCCGATTCGACGACATGGCGAAGCACGGAAAGTTCCGACTGGCCCTGCGCCGCTGCGGCCAGGATCAGGTCGGAGCCGTGCGAAACCAGCCCTTCGCCGAGCCCTGTGACGAATTCACCGAGGAAGGAGTCGACCAGATTGGGGCCGCGGATCGGAAGCACCATGCCGACAAAGCCGCTGCGGCCGGAGACCAGCGTGCGGGCTGCGGTGTTCGGCACATAGCCGGCCTGATGCGCAGCCTCGGCGACACGTTGGCGCGTTTTCAAGGCGATCTGCACGTGGCCGGCAAGGGCGCGCGAAACGGTGGTAATCGACAGGCCGAGCTGCGCAGCAAGTTCCTTGAGGGTGGTAACGCGGGCCGGCATCGTTTCTCCCGAACGAAGTTTGAAACGTTTGTAATGCGTCCAATCCAAATTGCAAACGTTTTAAATGCGCATGGTCGGTGTTGTTTCTTGCCCGTTGGTTAGCGCGGCCCAATTCGGCCCCGGCCGGCAAGCTCCTGGCCGGAGATTTAAACGCAGCGGTTGCTTGACTCGGGCGACGCCTTGTGAAAAATTTTGCAGCAACTGATAAAAATATCAAAGGGCGGAAATGGTTGGTTTTGGCAACGGCCTGCTGCGCGACGATGAGACCGGGATGGCCGCCCGTGCCGCCTGGCTTCACTATGCCGGCGGCCTGACCCAGTCGGAGGTCGCCAAGCGGCTCGGCCTAACCAGTCTCAAGGCGCATCGCCTGATCACCAAGGCCAATCAGGAAGGCCTGGTCAAAGTCTACATCGACGGCGAAGTCTCAGAATGCGTGGAGCTTGAGGATGAGTTGTCCGGCCGGTACGGCCTCGACTACTGCGAGGTGGTTCCGGACTTCGATGCCGAAGACCTGCCGCTCAAGGCGCTCGGCATTGCTGGCGCGCAGTTTCTCAAGCGCGAGATCGAACGCGGCGAAGAGGCGCTGATCGGCGTCGGCCACGGCCGCACGCTTGCCGCATGCGTCGAATATCTGCCGCGCATATCGGCCGGCAGGATCCGTTTCGTTTCGCTGCTTGGCGGCCTGACGCGCAAGTTCTCCGCCAATCCGCATGACGTCATCCACCGTGTCGCCGAACGCACCGGCGCGGAGGCCTATGTGATGCCCGTACCGATGTTCGCCAACACGGTCGAGGATCGAACAGTATTGCTCGGGCAGAAAGGCGTCAGCGATGTCTTCGACCTCGCCAAGTCCGCCGACTTGCTCATCGCCGGCATCGGCACCGCCGAACGTGAGGCCTCGCTTGTCGCCACCGGCATGATCGAGAAGGGCGAGATGGAGGAGATCCGCCGCAACGGCGGTGTCGGCGAACTGCTCGGCCATTTCTTCGACGATGCCGGAAAGGCCGTTGCGACGACGCTTTCCGACCGGGCGCTGGCACTGGCGCGCGAAGACATCAGCAACCGCAGGATTGTCGCCGTCGCCGGCGGCAAGGTGAAGGTTCGCGCCATCAAGTCAGTGCTGGAGGGCCGTTATCTCAAAGGCTTGATAACCGACGAGCGGACGGCGCGATCGCTCGTGGAACAGACGCCGGTCGGGTAGCCGGCAACCATTTCGTTGAAACTACCCTGTGGAGGAGAAGAGAAATGCATGAGAAAGAGAAAGACCTCATCGACGCATTCCTGCGTGGACAAGTCGACCGCCGTGGGCTGATCAAGGGCCTCGGTGCAATGGGCCTTGCCGCCAGCACCGCCGGCACACTGCTCAATTTCGGGCAGACCCGCGCCCTGGCGGCTGATTTCGACTGGCAGGCGCATAAGGGCAAGACCATCAAGCTGCTGCTCAACAAGCATCCTTACGCCGATGCGATGATTGCCAACCTCGACAATTTCAAGAAGCTGACCGGCATGGAAGTCGTCTATGACGTGTTCCCCGAAGACGTCTATTTCGACAAGGTTACCGCCGCGCTGTCGGCCAGCTCGCCCGAATACGATGCCTTCATGACCGGCGCCTACATGACCTGGACCTACGGCCCGGCCGGCTGGATCACCGACCTCAACGAATGGATCAAGGATCCGGCCAAGACCAACCCGAAATATGCCTGGGACGACTTCCTGCCGGGCGTCAAGAATTCCTGCGCCTGGAACGGCCAGCCGGGCGGCGCGCTCGGTTCGGAAGACGCCAAGCAATGGTGCATTCCGTGGGGCTTCGAACAGAACAACATCACTTACAACAAGGGCATGTTCGACAAGGTCGGCGTCAGCGTTCCCGGCAATATGGATGAGATGGTCGCTACGGCGGCGAAGCTCACCAAGGACGTCGGCGGTGGCGTCTACGGCATCGGCGTGCGCGGCTCGCGCTCCTGGGCAACGATCCACCCGGGCTTCCTGTCGGCCTACGCCAATTTCGACCAGAAGGACCTGAACGTCTCGGCTGACGGCAAGCTGTCGGCCGCGATGAACACCGCCGAATCCAAGGCTTTCCACAAGCAGTGGGTCCAGATGATCCAGGAGAGCGGCCCGAAGGACTGGTCGACCTACACCTGGTACCAGGTCGGCACCGATCTCGGTGCAGGTGCTTCGGCGATGATTTACGACGCCGATATCCTTGGCTACTTCATGAATGGCGGCGACAACAAGATGGCCGGCAAGCTCGCCTTTTCGGCATTCAAGGCCAATCCTGCCGCCAAGGCGCCGACGCCCAATATCTGGATCTGGTCGCTGTCGATGTCCAACTTCTCCAAGGACAAGGACGCCACCTGGTACTTCATGCAATGGGCATCCGGACCCGAGCATGCATTGTTCGGTGCGACCAAGATGGACTTCGTCAATCCGGTTCGTCAGTCGGTCTGGAACGACGAGATGTTCCGCGAGAAGCTGAACAAGAGCTATCCGGGTTATGTCGAGATGTTCGACGTCTCGGCGCCGGGCGCCAGCATCAAGTTCACCCCGCAGCCGCTGTTCTTCGATCTCACCACCGAATGGGCGGCGACGCTGCAGAAGATGGTGGCCAAGGAAGTGCCGGTCGACGAGGGCCTCGACAAGCTGGCCGAGAGCATCAACAGCCAGCTCAAGGAAGCCGGGCTCGGCTAAGCCGCGGCCAAGGCTGGCCCGTCCGCGGGCCAGCCTTTGAGATGTGATACGTTTGCGACGCGGTCCCGAAAGGTGCCGCCTGCTCGCCCGACCGGCCGCCTTGCTCCCTTGGGCGGCCGGGACGGCGAAGCAACAGGATGACGGAGCAGCCGATGACTGCGGCGACAATACAAAGAAACAGGCCGTCGGGCTTCAGGATCAGCAAGCGGGTGCTGCCCTATCTCCTCAGCCTGCCGGCTCTGCTGGTCTGCATCGGCATCCTGATCCCGTTCCTGACGTCGGTGGTCTATTCGTTCCAGCGCTACCGGTTGAGCCAACCCTGGGCGCGGCAGTTCAACTGGGGCGACAACTATATCTCCTTCTTCACCGACCCGAAGTTCTGGAACACCCTGGAGATCTCGCTGCTCTACGCCGGCATCACCGTTGTGCTTGAACTGCTTCTCGGTCTCGGCATCGCCATGCTGCTGCAAAAGCGCTCGACGCTGAACAACTTCATCTCGATCATGCTGCTGATGCCGCTGATGACGGCGCCGGCGCTCGCCGCGCTGATGTGGAAGCTGATGACCAATCCCGGTTTCGGCGTGCTCAGCTATCTCGCCAGCCTGATCGGGTTGCAGGATTTCCGCTGGGCCTCGTCTCCGTCGACGGCGCTGCTCACCGTCGTGCTCGTCGACATTTGGGTCTACACCCCCTTCATCATGATCCTGCTGCTTGCAGGCCTGCGCAGCCTGCCGACGCAGCCCTTCGAGGCGGCAGCACTCGACGGCGTGCCACGCAGCTTCGTCTTCTTCCGCATCACACTGCCGATGCTGACCCCCTACATCCTGACGGCGACCCTGTTCCGCCTGCTTGATTCCATCCAGCAGTTCGACATCATCTACGCCATGACGCAGGGCGGTCCGGGCGACACGCTGACCGTGTTCCAGGTCGAGGCCTACCTCAACTTCTTCCAGTCGACCAATGTCGGCCGCTCGGCGGCACTGATGATCATCCTGTGGGCGATCACCTATTTCCTCTCGAACATTTTCATCAAGAACTGGCTGCGGCTGCGCGAACGCGCCCGCGGCCAGGCATAGGAGGCTGGCGTGGAACACACCTCGCTTCTCGAACGCATCCTGCGCGGCATTGCCCTGGCGCTGGTCGTGATCTTCTTCATGTTCCCGATCGTCTGGATCCTGATGATGTCGTTCCAGACCAACGAGACAATCCTGCGGATTCCGCCGCAGCTTGTCTTCGAGCCGACGCTCGCCAACTACACTGCCTTGATCACCGGCAAGCTGATGACGGCGGCCGGCACGCTCGACATCGCCTTCATGCGCAACCTCTGGAATTCCGTCTTCCTGTCGGTCACCTCGGTTGCCGTCGCGTTGCTGCTCGGCGTTCCGGCGGCCTACGCCTTTGCGCGGCACAAATTCCGCGGCTCGGAGGACATTGCCTTCACGCTGCTGTCGTTCCGGTTCGCGCCGGCGCTGCTGGTGCTCCTGCCGCTCACCCTCTATTTCCAGAAGCTCGGGCTGGCCAACACCTATATCGGGCTGATCTGGGTCTATCAGTTGATCTGCCTGCCGTTGATCCTGTGGATCGTGCGCGGCTATTTCGAAGACATTCCCGCCGACATCGAATACGCCTACCGCATTGCCGGACATTCCTGGTTTGCCACCTTCCGCAAGATCGCGCTGCCGCTCGCCGGCCCAGGCATTGCCGCTGCCGGTCTGCTCGCCTTCATCTTTGCCTGGAACAATTTCGTTTTTGCGCTGGTGCTTGCCTCGGCCGACAAGCAGCCGGTGACGGTCGGCGCGCTCGCCTTCATCACCTCCTCGGGCATCCAGTATGGCCAGATATCGGCGGCGATCGTGCTGTCGATCACGCCGACGCTGGCGCTCGCGCTTTATGCGCAGCGCTATCTCGTCGAAGGCCTGTCGCTTGGCGCGGTGAAAGGATAGTCCGATGGCAAGCCTCGAACTGCGAAACATCGTCAAGCGCTACAAAAGCCAGACCGTTCTCGACAATCTGTCGCTGACCGTCGCCGACGGCGAAACGCTGGTCCTGTTCGGGCCGTCCGGCGCCGGCAAGACGGTGCTATTGCGGCTGGTCGCCGGCGTCATCGACCCCGACGAGGGAAAGATCCTCATCGGCGGCGAGGACATGACCGACGTCGACGCCGAGTTCCGCGGCGTCGGCATGGCATTCCAGAACTTCGCGCTATTCCCGCATATGACGGCGTTCGACAACATCGCCACGCCGCTGCAGGCGAAGCATTCGTCGCAGGGCGCGATCAAGGCCGGCGTCGAGAGCGTCGGCAAGCTGTTGAAGATCGGCCATGTGCTCAGCCACAAGCCGCGGGCTCTGTCCAACGGCCAGAAGCAGCGCACCGCGCTTGCCCGCGCCCTGGTCGGCTCGCCGCCGCTTCTGCTGCTCGACGATCCCTTGCGCAACGTCGATGCCAAATTGCGCTTCGAAATGCGGCTCGAGCTGCCAAGGCTGCTCGCCGATCGTGGCGCAACCGTTGTCTACGTCACCCAGGACTACAAGGAAGCGATGGCGCTTGGCGATCGCATCGCAGTGATGTCGCAGGGCGTCGTGAAACAGCTCGGCACGCCCGAACAGATCTATCGCGAGCCGGCCAACGTCGAGATTGCCCGGCTGTTCGGCGACCCGACCATCAACCTTCTGGACGTCAAGCCGGCGCGGGACGCCAAGGGCATCTATGTCGGCCTGTCCAACGTCCAGGTCCATCTTGCCGGCGCTCATGAGACGGCGGTCGGCCGCGACTGCGTGATCGGTTTGCGGCCGGAGGCGCTGGCGTTTGTCGATGAACGCACGCTCGGCGCCATCCCGGTGACGGTCGAGGCTGAGACGCCGCTCAACGAGAAGATCGTCACGCTGGTGCGCACCGTGCGCGGCCGTGAAATCCTGGTTTCGCGTCCTTCCGGGACACCGGGCCAATCCGAGGGCAAGGTCTACATTGCCGTCGACAGTAAAAGCGCCCTTTTGTTCGATCGCACAAGCGGCGAGCGCATCGGCTCGAAAAACGTCGTCAATTTGCGCAGCGGAGAAGCGGCATGAGCCCGACCGCAATCACCATTTCGGGCGTCGACAAGTTCTACGGTCCGATTGACCGTGGCGTACACGCCGTCAAGAACCTGACGATGGAAATCGTCAAGGGCGAGATCGTGGCGCTGCTCGGCTCCTCCGGCTGCGGCAAGACCTCGACATTGCGCATGATCGCAGGCTTCGAAGAGGTCTCGCGCGGCGCCATCGCGGTTGCCGGCCGCAAAGTGCACACGTTGCCGCCGGTCAGGCGCAACGTCGCAATGGCCTTCGAGGGCTATTCGCTCTACCCGCCGCTGACCGTGCGCGAGAACATGGCCTTCGCCCTCAAGGCCGCCAGGCTGGCGAAGAGTGCAGTCGATGCAAAGGTTGCCAACATCGCCAAGCTGCTCGAGATCGAGGACATTCTCGAGCGCTATCCGAGCTCGATCTCCGGCGGCCAGCAGCAGCGCGCCAGCCTTGGCCGGGCGCTGATCCGCGAGGCCGACCTGCATCTGCTGGACGAGCCGATGGGCCAGCTCGAGCCGCAGCTTCGCGCCGTGCTGCGCGGCCGCATCAAGCATTTCATCAAGGAGCGCGGCCTGACCGCGATCCTGGTCACCCACGACCAGACCGAGGCCAACGCGCTTGCCGACCGCATTGCCGTCATGGAGGGCGGCGTGCTGCAGCAGTTCGATACGCCTGACAGGCTCAAGGAGCGGCCGGCAAACCTGTTCACCGGCACCTTCGTTGGCGAGCCGCCGATGAATGTCTTCGAGGCCTATGTCGGCACGGCCGCCGGCAAGATCAGTCTCAAGCTGCCCGACGGGCTTTCGCTCGACTACGACAAGGATGCGTTCAGCGGCCCGGTTCGCGACGAATTGCTCAACCGGCAGCGCGTCGTCATCGGCGTCAGGCCCTATGCGGTCCGCCGCTCGAAGGATGGTGTGCCGGCGACGGTTTCGGCCAATCAATGGCTCGGCGACCAGACCCATATCGCCGCCGATTTCGCCGGCGGTTCGCTGGTCCTGGTCGAACATGACCGAACCCGCTTGGAGCTTGGCGCGCCGATCAAGATCAGCATCGATCCGAAAAACCTTCACGTCTTCGATCAGGCGAGCGGCAATGCCATTTCGCACGGCACGGAGCTGGCTTGATGCAGGATGTGCTGATCGGCATCGACGCCGGCACGTCTGTCATAAAATCCGTCGCCTTTGACACGGCGGGCAGGCAGATCGCGTCCGCCGCGCTGCCCAATAAATACGAGACACTGCCGGGCGGCGGCGCCGAGCAGGACCTGACACGCACCTGGGCCGATACCGCGACGACCTTGTGCGAGCTTGCCGACAAGGTGCCGGATCTCGCCAGCCGGACCATTGCCATCGCCGTGACTGGGCAGGGCGACGGTACCTGGCTGATCGACAAGGATGGCGAGCCGGTTGCCAAGGGCTGGCTGTGGCTCGACGCGCGCGCTGCCGCGGTCGTCGAGGAGATCCGCGCGCGGCCGGAGGACCGGCTGCGCTTCGAAAAGACCGGCAGCGGGCTCGCTGCCTGCCAGCAGGGATCGCAGTTCGTGTTCATGAAGCGCCACATGCCCGCGATGCTTGCCAATGCAGCGACGGCGTTCCACTGCAAGGACTGGCTCTATTTCAAGCTGACCGGCCACCGCGCCACCGACCCGTCCGAGGGCACCTTCACCTTCGGCGACTTCCGCACGCGCGGCTATTGCGATGATGTGCTCGAGGTACTCGGCGTCACCGATCTCCGGCATCTGTTGCCGCCCATCGTCGATGGCACCAGGCAAAGCACCTCGCTGTCGGCGGCAGCAGCCGATGCGACCGGCCTGCTCGCCGGCACACCGGTCGTTCTGGCCTATGTCGATGTCGCCTGCACGGCGCTCGGCGCCGGCCTGTTCGATCGCGAACGCAAGCCGGGATGCTCGATCATCGGCTCCACCGGAATGCATATGCGGCTTGCCGAAACGCCGGACCAGGTTCTGCTCAACGAGGCTGCAACCGGCTACACGATGACGATGCCGGCACCCGGCGTCTTTGCGCAGATGCAGTCGAACATGGCGGCAACGCTCAATATCGACTGGGTCCTTGGCCTCGCCTCCGGCATTCTCGCCTCGCAAGGTATTACGCGGACCAATGGCGAGATGATCGCGCTGGTCGACCAGTGGATATCGTCGTCCGAGCCAGGCTCGCTGCTCTACCAGCCCTATGTCTCGGAGGCCGGCGAGCGCGGGCCGTTCGTCGATGCCAATGCCAGGGCCGGCTTCATCGGCATTTCGTCCAGGCACGGCTATGCCGACATAGTCCGCGCGGTGTTCGAGGGGCTGGCTTTCGCGGCACGCGATTGCTACGCCGCCATGGGCCCCCTGCCCAAGGAAATCCGCCTGACCGGCGGAGCGGCCAGGAGCCCGGCTCTGCGCAAGATCCTGGGTGCTGCGGTCGGCGCCGACATTCGCACCAGCGAGCGCGAGGAGGCCGGTGCTGCGGGCGCCGCAATGATTGCTGCGGTCTGCGTCGGCCAATACGCATCGATGGATGATTGCGTCAGCGAATGGGTCACGCCTTTGCTCCGTACGGCCGAACCCAGCGACCGGAAACTTGCCGCTGCCTATGAGGCGATGGCTCCGTCCTACACATTGGCGCATGAGGCGTTGCGGCCGGTCTGGCGCTCGATGGCCGCGTCCAGGCAAACCGACGTGAATTGAGAAGAGCATGCCCAAGAAAATTGCGATCATCGGCGACCGCTTCATGCTTCCGGAAGTGTTTCGCGAGAAAATCGAGGCGGCCTGCGGCGACAATCTCGACATCCGCAGCATTGAGACCGCTTGGCCCGACGAGCCGATGCAATTCGGCAATGCCGCACTTGGTCTGGACAAGGTCAAGGAGTATTTCGGCGATCCCGACGAGGTGGTGGATTTCATCGGCGACGCCGAAATCTTCGTCACTCAGCTTGCGCCGCTCTCCGAAAGCATGATGCAGCGCCTGCCCACGCTCAAGCTGGTTGCGGTCTCGCGCGGCGGACCGATCAACATCGACATGGCCGCCGCCAAGGCCCACGGCATCACCGTGGTCAATGTGCCCGGCCGCAACGCCAGCGCCGTGGCCGAGTTCACCATCGGCGCCATTCTCGCTGAAACGCGGCTGATCCGCGTCGGTCACGAAGCCTTGCGCAAGGGCGAATGGCGCGGCGATCTCTACCGCGCCGATCGCACCGGCCGCGAGCTCAACGAAATGACCGTCGGCGTCATCGGCTACGGCAATATCGGCACCAGGCTGGTTCGCCTGCTGCGCGCCTTCGGCTGCCGCATCTTGGTTTGCGATCCCTATGTGCAATTGAGCGCCGAGGACCGCAATGCCGGCGTCGAACTGGTTGCGCTGGACGATCTGCTGTCGCGCTCCGATGTGGTCACGCTGCATTCCCGGGTCACCGAGGAGACGCGCGGCCTGATCGGCAAGAACGCCATCGCCCGGATGAAACCCGGCGTAATCTTCGTCAATACCGCGCGCGGACCGCTGGTCGACTACGATGCGCTCTACGATGCGCTCGTCTCGGGGCAGATCGGCAGCGCTATGCTGGAGACGTTCGCCATCGAGCCGGTGCCTGCCGACTGGCCGCTGTTGCAACTGCCGAACGTGACGCTGACGCCGCATATCGCCGGCGCGTCGGTACGCACCGTGACCTACGCGGCCGAGCAGGCGGCCGAGGAAGTGCGCCGCTACATCGCCGGGCTGCCTCCGGTCAATCCATGCTGACGACAGGGCATAGAGCGAAATGAACGGTGAAACCGAAATCGTTGACCTCTTCGTCATCGGCGGCGGTGTCAATGGCGCCGGAATCGCGCGCGATGCGGCGGGCCGGGGTCTGTCG
The DNA here is from genome assembly GCF_040318575.1 of Mesorhizobium sp. M1088. Classification (NCBI taxonomy): domain Bacteria; kingdom Pseudomonadati; phylum Pseudomonadota; class Alphaproteobacteria; order Hyphomicrobiales; family Phyllobacteriaceae; genus Mesorhizobium; species Mesorhizobium sp. M1088. Next base: position 195,796 of record NZ_JAMYMO010000001.1, read on the forward strand.
GTCATTCTTTGCGAAAAGGACGATCTTGCCGAGGGCACCAGTTCGCGATCGGGAAAGCTCGTTCATGGCGGTTTGCGCTATCTCGAATATTACGAGTTCCGCCTGGTGCGGGAGGCGCTGATCGAGCGCGAGGTGCTGCTCGAATCCGCGCCACACATCATCTGGCCGATGCGCTTCGTGCTGCCACACAGCCCCGATGATCGGCCGGCCTGGCTGGTGCGGCTCGGCCTGTTCCTCTACGACCATCTTGGCGGCCGCAAGCGACTGCCGGCCACCCGCACGCTCGACCTGCGCACCGCGCCAGAAGGCGCGCCGATCAAGGACAGCTTCAAGCGCGGCTTCGAATATTCCGACTGCTGGGTCGACGACGCCCGCCTGGTCGTCATCAATGCGCTCGACGCCGCGGAGCGTGGGGCCAGGATATTCACCCGCACTGCCTGCACCGCCGCCCGCCGCGAAAACGGCCTGTGGTCGGTGGAGATGCGCGACGGTCGAACCGGCGTCAGGACCACAGTCCGGGCACGGGCGCTGATCAACGCCGCCGGACCCTGGGTCAACGACGTCATCAACCGCGTCGCCGGCCAGAATTCCAGGCGCAACGTGCGCCTGGTCAAGGGCAGCCACATCGTTGTGCCGAAATTCTGGGAAGGGCGGCAGGCCTATCTCGTTCAGAACAGCGACAAGCGGGTGATCTTCATCAATCCCTATCAGGACGATCTGGCGCTGATCGGCACCACTGACATTCCCTATGACGGGCGGCCGGAGGACGTGACCGCCGATGCCAGCGAGATCGATTACCTGATCAAGGCAGTCAATCGCTACTTCAAGCGCCAGCTTGCGCGCAGCGACGTAGTCTACTCGTTTTCCGGCGTCAGGCCGCTCTATGACGACAATGCCGACAATCCGAGCGCGGTGACCCGCGATTACATATTCGAACTCGACGCACCGGCTGGGCAGGCGCCGCTGCTTTCGGTCTTCGGCGGCAAGATCACCACCTTCCGCAAATTGGCCGAGCACGCGCTCGACCGTATCGCCCCGTTCTGTCCGAAAATGGGCAAGCCGTGGACCTCGAAAGGGCACCTGCCGGGCGGCGATATCGCCAATGCCGATTTCGAGCAGTTTCTGGGCGACCTCGGCCATGAATTTCCCTGGATGCCGGCATCGCTGGTCAAGCATTACGGCAGGCTCTACGGCACAAGGACGCGCGATCTGGTCGGCGCGGCCACCTCGCTCGCCGAACTGGGCCGGCGCTTCGGCAAGGATTTTTTCGAGCGCGAAGCCAATTACCTGTTCGAGCATGAATGGGCCGAGACCGCCGCCGATATTCTCGAAAGGCGCACCAAGCACGGCCTGCATCTGTCCGCCGCGGAAAGAACCGCCTTCGAGGACTGGTGCTCGAGCCGGCTGGCAAAGGCCGGCTGATGGCCTTTACGCTTTCGCTCAACACCAATCCGCTGGTCAACCGCTTTGCGGAGCCGGACGACCTGATCGACGCGATCGCCTATCAGATCGGTATCAGGGACGTCCAACTCACCCATGAATTCGTCAATCCCGGCTGGCCGGCGGCGACGATCGCCAAATTCGTCCGCCTGTTCCGCTCCGCGCTCGACCGCACCGGTGTGCGCGTGACCTCCGCGATGACCGGCCCTTACGGCCGGCTCAATCATTTCGGCCATCCCGATGCCGACGTGCGGCGCTACTACGTCGACTGGTTCAAGACCTTTTCAGAAGTTTCGGCCGAGCTCGGCGCCGCAGGCATGGGCACGCAATTCGCGATCTTCACTCACCGGGATTACGACAATCCTGAACGTCGCGCGCGGCTTTTCGACATCGCGCTGGAATGCTGGCGCGAGGTCGCCGAGCATGCCAAAGCAGCCGGCTTGACCTACCTGTTCTGGGAGCCGATGTCGGTCGGCCGCGAATTCGGCCATACGATCGAAAGCTGCCGGGCACTGCAGCGCGAGATCGAAGCGGCCGGCATGGCCGTCCCGTTCAAGATGATGGTCGACATCGACCATGGCGACGTGACCTCGAGCAATCCGGCGGACACCGACCCTTATGCCTGGGCCGAAGCCTTTCCCAGGCAATCGCCGATCATCCACGTCAAGCAGTCGTCGATGAATAAGGGTGGTCACTGGCCGTTCATTGCCGCTCACAACAAGGACGGCCGCATCACGCCGGAAAAGCTGCTGGAGACGGTTCGCCGTGGCGGCGGCGTCGACAACGAGATCTGCCTCGAATTGTCGTTCCGCGAGCGCGAGCCCGTCGACCACCAGGTCATCGCCATGATCCGCGAGTCGGTCGACTACTGGGCACCCTTTATCGAGACCGGCAGGGCCGATCTCTTGCCGCGAGCATGATCGGATGAGCAGGAGCTGAGGCAGCTCCTGCTCAGAGCCGGAATACGTCAGCCAAATTTCGGATCGAGGCTTCCGGACTTGTAGCGCTTGGCCATTTCCGACAGCGGCAGCGGCTTGATCTTCGGTGCGTTGCCGGCGGTGCCGAATTGCTCGAAGCGCTCCTTGCACAGCTTCCGCATCGCGGCCATTGCCGGCGTCAGATATTTGCGCGGATCGAATTCGCTCGGGTTCTCGGTCAGCACCTTGCGGATTGCGCCGGTCAGCGCCATGCGGTTGTCGGTATCGATATTGATCTTGCGCACCCCGTGCTTGATGCCGCGCTGGATCTCTTCGACCGGCACGCCCCATGTCGGCTTCATCTGGCCGCCATATTTGTTGATGATCTCCTGCAACTCCTCCGGCACCGAGGACGAGCCGTGCATGACGAGATGCATACTCGGCAGACGGCGGTGGATTTCCTCGATGACGTTCATGGCCAGTACAGCGCCGTCCGGCTTGCGGCTGAACTTGTAGGCGCCGTGGCTGGTGCCCATGGCGACTGCCAGCGCATCGACACGGGTGTCGCGCACGAACTGTTCGGCCTGCACGGGATCGGTCAGCAGCTGGTCGTGGCTGATGACGCCCTCGACGCCATGGCCGTCTTCCTGCTCGCCGCCGCCCATCTCAAGCGATCCAAGGACGCCGATCTCGCCTTCCACCGAGACGCCGCCCCAATGCGCCATGTCGACGACGCGGCGGGTGATGCCGGAATTATAGGCGTAGTCGGCCGGCGTCTTGCCGTCTTCCTTCAGCGATCCGTCCATCATCACCGAAGTGAAGCCGTGCTGGATCGCGGTGACGCAGGTGGCTTCGTTGTTGCCATGGTCGAGATGCATGCAGACCGGGATATCGGGATGGATTTCGACCAGCGCGTCGATCAGCTTGGCTAGCACCACGTCGTTGGCGTAGGCTCGGGCGCCGCGGCTCGCCTGCAGGATAACCGGCGATTTGGTCTCCTCGGCTGCCTCCATGATGGCGAGGCCCTGTTCCATATTGTTCATGTTGAAGGCAGGCACGCCATAGCCGAATTCGGCGGCATGATCGAGCAATTGTCTCAGTGTGATGCGAGCCACTCAGTAGTCTCCCGTATCCGGTTTCGAGCCAGTGTTTGCGGGCCGTTCGGTTGTCGTCGAGCCCCTGATGCTTCTGGCCGGATTTCCGCGGCACCGCAACCGCTGGGCGCTCGGCCGGCAGCAATTCTTGTTACAGGACGCGACCAGAAGCGTCATGATATCCCATAGAGATATAACATTATCACAAAAATTTGGTGGCTTGTGCGACGTTTGGTGTTATATCTCGGAACCGGATTGCACGAGGAAGCCGCGGAAATGAAGAGCGACGGCCGTCGGCAAGGCATCATGGATTTTCTGATGGACATCGGCACCGCCAGTGTCGACGATCTTGCCTCACGCTTCGGCGTGTCAAAGATGACTGTCCACCGCGACCTCGACGAGCTCGAGGAAAGCGGCTTCCTGCGCAAGGTGCGCGGCGGCGCCTCGATCCAGCCGAGCAGCCTTTTCGAGAGCGATTTCCGCTACCGCCAGCGGCTGGCCGGCGACGAGAAGAAGCGCATCGCCGCCGCTGCCGTGACGATGATCGAACCGGGTCAGACGGTGATCATCGACGATGGCTCAACCGCGGGCGGCGTTGCTCGGCATCTTGCCGATCTGCGTCCGCTGACGGTGATCTCGAACAATCTGGCCGTCATCCAGGATTTGGCGGGCGTTGCCGGCATCAACCTGATTGCGCTCGGCGGCCAATACAACAAGAAGTTTCACGGCTTCTTCGGCCTGCTCGCCGAGGACACGCTGAAATCATTGCGCGCCGATGTCGCGTTCCTGTCGTCATCGGCCATCCATGGTGCCTCTGCCTTTCACCAGGATCAGGAAGTGGTCCAGACCAAACGGCTGATGATGGCCGCAGCAGCGCGCAAATATCTGCTGGTCGATCATGGGAAATTCGGCCGCACTGCCTTGCACTTCCTGACAGATCTCAAGGCCTTTGACACGGTCTTCACCGGCCGCGAGCCGCAGCCGCAGATGCGCGCCGCGCTGGATGGTGCCGGCGTTTCGCTGACAGTGATCGCAGAATAGGAGGGCACGTATGGTTTATTGGGTCGGCACCAGCTGGAAAATGAACAAGACGCTCGCCGAGGCGATGGCTTTCGCCGAGGCGCTGGCGGAGTTCGTCCCCGGTTTCGACGAGCGCATCCAGCCTTTCGTCATCCCGCCCTTCACGGCGATCCGCGAGGTCAAGAAAGCGCTGTCGCCGACGCGCATCAAGGTCGGCGCGCAGAACATGCATTGGGCCGACGCCGGCGCCTGGACCGGCGAGATCTCGCCGGTCATGCTGAAAGACTGCGGCCTCGACATGGTCGAGCTCGGCCACAGCGAACGGCGCGAGCATTTCGGCGAGACCGACAACGCCGTCGGTCTGAAGACTGCGGCGGCGGTGAAGCATGGTCTCGTGCCACTCATCTGCGTCGGCGAGACCCTGGCTCAACGCGACAGCGGGCAGGCCGCTGCGGTGCTGGCCTTGCAGGTGCACGGCGCGCTGCAGTTTCTCGAAGGCGCGGCGAAGGCGGCGACGATCCTGTTTGCCTATGAGCCCGTCTGGGCGATCGGCGACAAGGGCGTGCCGGCCAGTTCGGACTATGCCGACAGGCAGCAGGCGCTAATCAAGAAAATCGCACGCGACCTGCTGCCGGTGGTGCCGCCGGTGCTTTATGGCGGCAGCGTCAATCCGCAAAATGCCGCCGAACTGGTCGGCCAGCCCAACATCGACGGCTTGTTCATCGGCCGCTCGGCCTGGCAGGCGGACGGCTATATCGACATCCTCAAGCGCGCCTCGGCGGCGATCTGAATCACCAAACAGGAAGGAAACGGAACATGAAAATTGCCATTGGAGCTGATAGCGCCGGTAAGCCGCTGCTCGACGTCATTGCCGCTCACCTCGCTACCAAGCCCGGCCTCACGGTTAGCGACCTCAGCCAGTCGGGCTACTATGCCGACCTGTCACAGAAGCTCGCCCAGACCATCCTGGACGGCGAAAACGATCGCGGCATCCTGTTTTGCGGCACCGGCATCGGCGTATCCATATCCGCCAACAAGGTGCCCGGCATTCGCGCCGCACTCACCCACGACACCTATTCGGCCGAGCGCGCGGCAAAATCCAACAACGCCCAGATCATCACCATGGGCGCCCGCGTCATCGGCCCGGAACTGGCCAAGTCGATCGTCGATGCATGGCTTGCATCGGAATTCGATGAGAAGGGACCGTCGGCCGGCAATGTCCAGGCGATCGACAGGCTCGACGCGGCGAAGCGGGGTTAAGCCAGACTGTTCCACATCGCTCTGATAATCGTCACGGCCGATGCGGCGCCGGGGTCCATATGCCCGAGCGAGCGCTCGCCGAGCCGCGATGAGCGGCCCTTGGCGGCGATCATGTCCTTGGTCGCCTCGGCACCTCGTTCGGCCGCTGCAAGTGCAGCCTCCAGGCTCTCGGACAGGCTCTTGCCGGCTTCCTGCGCGGCACCCGCTGCTTGCGCAGCCGGCAGCCAGGCGTCGACCATGGTCTTTTCGCCGAGCTCGGCCTTGCCGCGATCCTGGATGCCTTGCGCCATCGCCCGGAGCATGGCGATGGTGTCAGCGTCCTCCAGAATTGCCTTGCCTTTGACGGCGGCGGCACCGCGCATGAAGGCGGTCGCATAGAGCGGGCCTGACGAGGCGCCGACCGCGTTGAGGAAGGATTTCGCCGCAGTGTTGAGCAGCGCCGTCGGCTCGGTCGCCGCGAGGTCGAGTTGCGCTAGTGCATCGCGCGCAGCTGTGAAGCCTAGTGCCATGGCGATGCCATGGTCGGCGTCGCCGATGACGCCGTCGAGTTGGCAGAGCCTGTCCTTGTCGGCGTCGATCGCCGCCGCGATCTCATCGAACATTCTTTTCAAGCCGACTGAATCGATCGAGGTCATGATGCTTTCTCAGCCGGCGCGGAACATGGCGCCGTCGCAAGGATGGTCGAGCATCGCCTGCAACTCGCCGTCGAGATGCATCAGCGTCACCGAGGCACCGGCCATTTCGAGCGAGGTGCAGTAATTGCCGACCCAGGTCGCATGGACGGAAATACCGACGTCATCCAGCCTCTGCTTGACGCGTCGGTTCATGATGTAGAGCTCCATCAACGGCGTTGAGCCGAGCGAATTGACCAGAACGGCGACCTTATCGCCGCGCGCCGGCGCCATCTCGTCGAGGACCTTGTCCAGCATTTCGTCGGTGATCTCGTCGGCCGTTTTCAACTTTCCACGCGCGGTGCCTGGCTCGCCGTGGATGCCCATGCCGATCTCCATTTCGTCCGGGCCGATCTCGAAATTGGGCCGGCGGGTCTGCGGCAGCGAGCAGGGCGACAGCGCCACGCCCATGGTGAAGGTGTGATCGTTGGCCTTCCTGGCGATACGCTCGCATTCATCGAATGACAGCATCTGGTCGCATGCGGCACCGGCGGCCTTGAAGATGAAGAAATTGCCGGCGACGCCGCGCCGCTTCTGCCTCTGGTCGCGCGGCGCCGAGGCGACATCGTCGGTGGTCAGCACGGTGCGCACCTCGATGTCGTCCATTGCCGCCATTTCGGCGGCCATGTCGAAGTTCATCACGTCGCCGGCATAGTTGCCGTACATGAACAGCACGCCGGCGCCACCGCTGGCCGCCTTGGCGCATTCGAGGATCGGGTCCGGCGGCGGCGAGGCGAAGACATTGCCGATCGCGGCGGCGTCGGCCAGCCCCTTGCCGACGAAGCCGAGGAAGGTCGGCTCGTGGCCCGAGCCGCCACCGATGACGAGACCGACCTTGCCTGGGCGTGGGCCGTCGCGGGCGATGATGGAGCGCCGGCTGCCGTCCGCACTTCTGAGATGGCGCGGATGCGCGGCCAGGATGCCCTCCAGCATCTCATCGACGGAGCGGTTACCGTCATTGATGATCTTCTTGGTCTGCACCGGCATCCTCCCTGGTTTTCGTGAGATACTACAGCGCCTTACCGGGATTTCCACCCGCGACGGAGATTTCACGCCGCGATGCGTTCGCGTGCTGCCAGCAGTTGCACGCAGGCACTGGCCGCCTCTTTGCCTTTGACCCTGAAATGCTCGAAGAAGAAGCGGTGATGGTCCGCGCTGTCATGATAGTTGTGCGGCGTCAGCACCGCCGAAAGCACCGGCACGCCAGTCGACAATTGCACATTCATCATGCCGTCGATGACCGCGCTTGCAACAAACTCGTGCCGGTAGATGCCGCCATTGACGACGAACGCGGCGCCGAGGATAGCGGCATAGCGGCCGGTCACGGCAAGCGTCTTTGCATGCAGGGGAATCTCATAAGCGCCAGGCACATCGAAGACATCGACGGCAAAGCGTTTCTCTCCGAGAACCGCCAGTTCCGCCTCGAATGCTTCAACGCATTGGTCGACGATATCGGCATGCCAACGCGCGCGAATGACGGCAACGCGGATCGCTTCATAGTCGTTGTGGGAATGCTGATTCATGGGTCCATCCTTCCGTTTCGAACCAGAATCAGGACGCACGATACGGAGTCCGAACCGCGAAAGCGGACCGTCTTCCATTTCGTTCTCTTCCATCCGGACTGTGACCGTCGGCTCCGGAATCACACCGGATCTGCTGACCTCTCCGGCTAACCGGAAAGCGCTCGCGGGCTTGGGCCGAGACCCTTACCGCCGGTGGGGACTTTCACCCCGCCCTGAGAACATTGACGGCGTTTGTATGGAAGGGTCGGAAAGCGCTGTCAACCACCGTCGTCGTCGTCGATGGCGCAGAAATAGCGATCCGTTTCGACCTGGTCACCGTTGAGGGCGAGGGAGGAGAGCGTCAAATAGCGATCACAGGTAAGGCAGGCAGCACCTTGTCCAAGGTGATGGGAAATTCACGCACTCGCACGCCGGCCGCGTTGTAAACGGCGTTGGCGACAGCAGCCCCCGCACCGCACACGCCGAGCTCGCCGAGACCCTTTGCGCCAAGCGGGTTGGCCTTGTCGTCGTCTTCCTCGAGGAAGGCGACCTCCATATCGGGGACATCGCCATTGACCGGCACATGATACTCGGCAAGATCGTGATTGACGAAGTGGCCGTAGCGCGGGTCGAGCACCGTCTGCTCCATCAGCGCTGCACCGATCCCCCAGGTCATGCCGCCGATGATTTGCGAGCGCGCGGTCTTGGCGTTGAGGATACGGCCCGCGCCGATCACAGCCAGCATCCGGCGCATGCGGATTTCACCGGTATCGCAATCGACAGCGACCTCTGCGAAATGCGCGCCATAGGAATGCTGCGAATAGGTCTTGTATGACTGGGTGGTGGCGCCCGCGGCTACGGAGCCTTCGGCTTCGAGTCCATCGGGAGAGATCCCTCGGATAAGATCGGTCAGGCTCGCCGATCGCTGGCCGACCCTGACCTCGCCGTCGGCAAAGCTTGCCTCGGTGGCGTTCGCGCCGCGCAACGGCGAGGCTTCGTTCGACTGCGCCGCCTCCAGGATCCGTTCCTTGAGGACGTTGCACGCATTATACAAGGCCGAACCCGCGCTTGCTGCGCCCCAGGACCCGCCGGAGCCGGCGGTACGCGGGAAGCGGCTGTCACCGAGCTCCACCTTGACGGACGAGATCGGCAGGCCGAGGCTCTCGGCGGCAATCTGGGTCAGGATCGTATAGGTGCCGGTCCCAATATCGGTCATGTCGAGCCGCGCCGTCACCCGACCGTCCCGGTCGATCGCAACCCGCGCCGTCGCCGCGCCGATATAGTTCGGACGGATCGCCGCCGCCATGCCGTGGCCGATAAGCTTGCGGCCCTCCCGAGTTCGGCCCGGTGTCGGGTTTCTCCGCTCCCAGCCGAAACGGCGGGCGCCTTCCTCCATGCAGGCGACGAGATTGCGGGTGGAGAACGGCACGCCGCGCTCGGGATCCTGTGCCGGTTCGTTGCGGATCCTGAGTTCGATCGGGTCCAGACCGGCGCGCTCGGCGAGCTCATCCATGGCGCATTCGAAAGCCAGCATGCCGGGCGCTTCGCCGGGCGAGCGCATCCATTCGCCGCGGTTGATGTCCAGCGGAACCAGGCGATGGCGGGTGAGACGGTTCGGCGCCGCGTAGAGCGAGCGCGCAAAAACTGCCGTTTGTTCGCAGTACTCCTCGAAGCTGGACGTTGCCGACCAGACATCGTGTGCGATCCCGGTGAGCCGCCCGTCAGTGTCCGCGCCGAGACGTACCTGTTGGACCATCTCCGCGCGATGACCGGCATTGGCGAACATCTGTTGTCGCGTCAGCGCGATCTTCACGGGGCGCTGCAGCACCTGCGCTGCAAGTGCGGCCAGGATCGTGTCGGCATGGGCAATCAGCTTGGAGCCGAAGCCTCCGCCGATGAAGGGACTGACGATGCGCACTCGCTCGAGCGGGATGCGAAGCGTGCTGGCGACCCCGGCCCGGAAGTTCGCGAGGGTCTGCGCCGATGTACGGATCGTCAGCTCGTTGCCTGACCAGGCAGCAAGCGTCGCATGCGGCTCCATCGGATTGTGATGTTCGAAGGGGGTCCCGTAAGTGGAATCGATCTTGATCGGCGCCGTCGCAAAGGCGCGCTCGAAGTCGCCGACCACGCTGTCGGTCTCGAAGCCGGCATTGGTCCGCTTTGGCGCGTAGGCGTCGGCGATATGTCCCGGTAGATCGTAGAGGCCCGGCTCCTCGTCGTAACGTACTCTGATGAGGCCCGCAGCAGCGCGCGCCGCCTCGAACGTCTCCGCAACGACCAGCGCGACCGGCTCGTCGTAATACCGTACCCGATCGCTGTTGAGCGCGGGCCGGGGGCGCGTGAAGACCTCCGGCACCGTTGGCGTGACCGTTGGGCCGAAATCCGGCTGGGCCGGCGCATTGCGGTGCGTCATGACGAGCAGCACTGCCGGCGCCCGTTCGGCTTCGGTCGTGTCGATCTCGGCGATGCGGCCCTTGGCGACGGAGGCGCCGAGAATGTAGCCATAGGCTGTACCATCCAGCTCATTCTCGTAAGCGTATGTGGCGCCGCCCGTCACTTTGAGCGGACCGTCGATGCGGTCGATCGGCCTCCCGATGATGCCAGCATCGGCACGAGGTTTCACCCTTGAATGGGTGGCGGAGCCGGGCAGTCCGGGTATGGTCTCGTTCATAAGTCACCTAAAGATTTTTCATCTGGAGTTCGGAAACATCGAGGCCGCGACGACGCCGCTTCCTCGCACCTTTATGTTCGTCGCGCGGCGGCCGGAGCTCACGCGGCGATCTCGCCGAAATACTCGCGAAACTCGACCAGCCTCCCTGTTGGGCCGGCTCGCATGAAGATCGCATGCAGGCCAGTGTAGGGCGCGCCACCGATTGTCCCGCTCCCGCGATCGCAGACGATGACCCAGTCGGCGGCGAAGAGCTTGAGATCGACGGTCGATTTCGTGATCCTGTTCCCCTGCGCTTGATGCGCGGCGGTCCAGGCTGCGAGTGCCCGTTTGCCCTCTGGCGGTCCGTGTCGGCCTCGTTGCTCGCCGACAGGGAATTGGAAGGTCATCGTCTCATCGCAACAGTCAAGGAATGCCGTCCAGTCGCCAGAGGCCCAGCCGGCAAAGAAGGCGTCTACGGCGGCCTCGAGCCCGTGACGAGCTCCCGGGTCGGATGTGGCGCCCCAGGCTGTGGCGGCAGAGACGAGAAGGCCGCCACCCGCGGCGGCAACGGCGCGTCGCGTGAGTTTCATATCGATCTCCTGCTCGGCGCCGGCATCTGGGAACAGCGGTTCGGGGTCGTCGTCTCTGTCATCGCATCGCCTCATGCACTCTCGGCGGCAGCAGCCAGCGTGTGCCGTATCGTCCGTTTCGCCAGCGGGATCTTGAAACCATTGGCGCCATGACCGACGGCTCCGGCGAGCGCGGCTTCGGCCGCGTCGCTAAAGGCACCGTCGGATGCCGCCGCGCCTGCCAGCGCGCGCTCCGCCTCCGTCGCGCGCCAGGGTTTCGCTGCCACGCCGCCCATGGCGATCCGAGTGCTTCGGATACGGTCGCCGCTTTTCTCGACGATTGCTGCCACCGACACCAGCGCGAAGGCGTAGGAAGCACGGTCGCGCACCTTGCGGTAAACCTGTCGGCCGGGTGGCGGCGGCGGCAGGGCAACCGAGACGACTATTTCGCCGTGGCCGAGCACGGTCTCCACCTGGGGCGTCGCCTCGGGCAACCGATGGAAATCGCCGATCGGGATCGTGCGGGTCTCGCCGCCGGGCGAGACGGTCTCAATCCTGGCGTCGAGCCCGGACATGGCGACCGCCATGTCGGAGGGATGGACCGCAATGCAGGCTTCGCTCGCGCCGAGTACGGCGTGCATGCGATTGAAGCCCTGAAGTGCCGCGCAGCCCGAACCCGGCTGGCGCTTGTTGCAGGGCATGTTGCGGTCGTAGAAATAGGGACAGCGCGTGCGCTGCAGGAGATTGCCGCTGGTCGAGGCCTTGTTGCGTATCTGTCCGGACGCTCCCGCCAGCAGCGCTTGCGTGAGCATCGGATAACGCGACCTTACCCGCGGGTCGGCGGCAAGATCGCTATTGCGGACCTGGGCACCGATCCGAAGCCCGCCTTCCGCCGTCTGCTCGATCCGATCAAGCGGCAGCCGGCTGATGTCGACGAGATGCGCTGGGCGCTCGATCTCGAGCTTCATCAGGTCGAGCAGGTTGGTGCCGCCGCTGATGAACTTGGCGTCCGGCCGGGCCGCAACCGCGGCCGCCGCCTGCTCAGCACTCGCCGCACGTTCATAAGTGAAGGACTGCATTGCTCATGCCTCCTCTGCCGCGTCGCGGATTGCAGCGACAATGTTCGGATAGGCGGCGCAACGGCAGATGTTGCCGCTCATCCGCTCGCGGATCTCGGCATCGGTGGGAGCGACGGAAGCCGCTGCCACGTCGGCGCTCGCATGGCTTGGCCAGCCGGCCCGCGCCTCGCCCAGCATGCCAACCGCCGAGCAGATCTGGCCTGGCGTACAGTAGCCGCACTGGAAACCGTCGCGGGCGACGAAGGCGGCCTGGACCGGATGCAGCCGGTCACCCTCGGCAAGGCCCTCGACCGTGGTGATCTCGTCGCCTTCATGCATTGCGGCAAGCGTCAGGCAGGAATTGATCCGGCGCCCATCGACGAGCACCGTGCATGCGCCGCACTGGCCGTGGTCGCAGCCCTTCTTCGAGCCGGTGAGGCCGAGATGGTTGCGCAGGGCGTCGAGCAGCGTCGTCCGCGGGTCGAGCTCGATGGCAAGATCCTTCGCGTTGATCCGTAACGACATCGTCATCGTCGGTAGCGGTGAGGACGAGGACGACGCAGCCGTGACGGTCTCGGCCGGCTCGGCGTCAACCGGTAGTCCGGTAGCCAGGAGCACCCCGGTCGCAACACCGCCTTCCAATACCATCCGACGCGTCGGCCCGCTCCTGTTGTCCGTTTTGGCCATGCATGATCTCCCAGTCGCAATGAAGCCCAGACGGCAACTTGACCCGAGCGAACCCTCGAGTTCTGTCACCCAACGACACTGGAGGTGGGAGTGCGGGCGGCGGCTTTCTTTCAAGAAACCGGCGGCACTATCAGGATTCTGGAGAAGAATTCACCCGATAGGCACGAGGCGTCATGCCCCTCAGACGTCGGAAGGTCGTGGTGAAGTGGCTCTGGCTTGAGAAGCCGAGCCGAAAGGCAATGACACCGATCGACAAACCCGTTTCGCGCAGCAGCGCCTCCGCTCGCCGCACCCGTTCCTCGATCACATAGGCGTAGGGTGCAAGGCCGGTCGTCGCCTTGAAGCGACGCGCAAAACTGTCGACGGCCATGCCCGCGGCGGCTGCCAGCTCGCTTAGCGAAATGTCGGAATTCATATGCGCATCGATGTAATCCCGAACGCGACCAAGCGCCCGGCGGCTGAGACAGCCGTGACGTACAAACCGCGGTTGCTCCCCGCTCAGGTTGGCCACGCGGAGACTGACGAGGGCGACCAGATGCTCGACATAGGCAGTGTCTGGCTTGTGGCCGAGTGCCATCTCGTCACGAAGCGAACTCAAGAGCGTGGCGACGACCGCGTCTTTCTTGTTTACCAATATAGGCAGGTTCCTCAGGCGTTCGCATCCGGGAAGCCCGATATCGGGATCGATCCACAGGGCTGAATAGGAGAGGTTTACATCGCGATAGAAGCCCTGTCGTTCCGCGCCTGCCGGGACGAAGGTGAGGGCTCCGGGACGGTCCATTCCGTCGTAAAGGGATCGTGCCTCGTGCCGGATGGATGTATGGGACGTGCCGCCTTCTTCGGTCAGCACGATCAGATGATGAGGGGCTGTCCAGCGGAGCTCCGCCTCCCGGCACGCCCACCGCCGGTTGTCGAAGATGATCGAGGAGCTGACCCATGACGCGGTTTGCAGGGGCTCCGACTTCTCGTCCTGGCTCCGAACCCGTCCGTCACCAAGCAACGGTCTGAATGACATCGCGGTATCCCGCTGGTTCACTCGCCGAGCCGTGGGCAGCCCCGGCTTCGAGCGTTGGGCGCCGCCCCGCCGCTACGCATACGGCCGTCCATGTGGGACAGGCAACGGGCGTTTTTAACCGTGCCGTGTTCAAGAAATCGTGAGATTAGGCAAATCCGGAGCGCCCTCCCGGAAAAGCCGATCATCCGCGCTCGGGAAACATCACCCTCAGGCCTTCGCGCGAGGCCGTAGCGACACCGCGTTCGGTGATCAAGCCGGTGACCAGCCGCGCCGGCGTCACGTCGAAGGCCGGATTGGCCGCCGGCGTGCCTTCCGGGGATACGCGGACCTGGGCGATCTCGCCGGAAGCGGTCTTGCCCCAGACCAGTGAGACCTCGTCGGGCGAGCGCTGTTCGATCGGGATGTCGGCCAGCCCGTCGCCCACGGTCCAGTCGATCGTCGGCGACGGCAGCGCGACATAGAACGGCACGTCGTTGTCGGCGGCGGCCAGTGCCTTGAGATAGGTACCGATCTTGTTGCACACATCGCCGTCGGCGGTGGTCCTGTCGGTGCCGACGACGACCATGTCGATCTGGCCGCGCTGCATCAGATGGCCGCCGGCGTTGTCGACGATGAGCGTATGCGGCACGCCGTGGCCGGCCATCTCCCAGGCGGTCAATTGGGCACCCTGGTTGCGGGGTCGCGTTTCGTCGACATAGACATGGACTGGAATACCGGCTTCCGTCGCCAGATAGATCGGCGCGGTGGCGGTGCCGTAGTCGACGGTGGCCAGCCAGCCGGCATTGCAGTGGGTCAGGATATTGACTGGTTCGCCCGGCTGCTTGCGCGCCGCGATCGCCTTGATGATTTCGAGCCCATGGGCGCCGATGGCGCGGTTGAGGCCGACATCCTCGTCGGCGATCTCGCCGGCACGCCGATAGGCAGCCGCGGCACGTTCTGCCAGGGGAAGCGTCAGCAGGAAGCGCTGCATTTCGTTCAGCGCCCAGCGCAAATTGATCGCCGTCGGGCGCGTTTCGTGCAAGGTTGCCCAGACGGCGTCGAGTGCTGCATCCGACGGATCGTCGGCCATCTGCATGGCGACGCCATAGGCCGCGGTGACGCCGATCAGCGGCGCCCCGCGAACCCACATGTCGCGGATTGCCGTGGCGATGCCGGCGACGGTATCGATCTTTTCGATACGGAAATCATGCGGCAGCCAGCGCTGGTCGATGATCTCCACCGAACGCCCGTCGTCACTCGGCCAGATGGTGCGGTAGTGGCGGTCGCCGACGTTCAAATCCTGCTCTCCCGTTCGATCAGCGCGGCCAACCGGTTGACCTCGTCGATGCTGTGGATCTGGCGCCGGTTGACGGCGAGATGACGGCCGAATTTCAGCGCCTTTGCCTCACATCTGGCGCGCAGATCCGGATCGGCAATGGTCTCGAAATCGGCATTGTGGGCAAGGCCGAGAATTCGCCGGTGAACCTCGACGCCGGCAAAGCCGAGCAGATCGGTCCAGATCGAATGCAGCATGTGGTCTAGCGCCTGCTCGGCGCCAAGCCTGTCGCCCTGATCTTCGAACAGGCTCTTCTGGTAGAGCATGCCGGTACGCTCGGTTCGCCACAGATGCGAGAACTCGGCGCGAAACACCGACCATGTCTCGACCGTAACGCCGATCAGATAGTCACGCATGGCGTCGCGGCTTCCGTCCTGTTCATGGCCGCGCTGCGAGAAGAACGCCATCCAGAAGTTGGCGAGCAGCATGCCGACGTCGAAGGCGATCGGCCCGTAGAAGGCGAATTCGGGGTCGATCATCCTCGTTTCGGTGTCGGTGACCATGATCGAGCCGGAATGCAGGTCGCCATGCAGCAGCGTCTCGGCATTGGCAGCGAAGATGTGCTTCATGCGCTGCGCCTCGACCTTGAGGTCGCGGTCGGCGCGCAGCTCGGCGACAATGCCGTCGAGCTGCGGGCTGGTGTGCCGGTTCATCTTGGCATCGAAATATGGATCCGAGAAAACCAGGTTCTCGGTGATGTCGCAGAGTTCGACATTGTCGGCGAACAGCGCCAGATCGGCCTTGCGGTCCTTGGTCGCCATATGCAGGTCGGAGCCGCGAAACAGCGTGCGGGCCATGAACAAGCCGATGTCTGTCGCGATGTTGGGCAATTGCCGGCCTTCGATCAGCGCCCGCCGCAGGATAATGTGCGGCGACAGATACTCCATGATGATCAGCGCCTGGCCTTCGTCGAAGTGATAGATATAGGGCACCGAACCCGGCGCCCGCGCCTGTTGCCGCGTCAGCGCATGGTATTCGAAGAAGGAGCGTTTTAGCGGCAGCGGCCAGCTGTCGCCGACCAGCCGGACGTAGGGCAGGGCCTGCTTGACGACGGCCGCACCCTCAGCACCCTCGACGATGAACACCAGGTTCAGATTGCCGTCGCCGACTTCACGAACCTTCCACTGGCTCGTATCCTTGCCGATCTGCGAACACAGGGCCTCGTTGGCACCGAGACGGCCCGCCAGTGTCTCGACCGACAGTGCTTCGAACGGCGATTTCCCAGTCATCCTCACCTCCCGCTCATGTGCTCCGATGATAGCGGAGCCAACGCGGTCGGGCCAAGCTAGGAAGCCTGCTGGCAATTGTCAATCGTGTTGACAATTGCCGATATAGCCCATAGCGTCATGTTCAGGGAGGAACGAATGGGCAATGATGCCGTGTTCCGCGTCGACGGCCTGAGGAAATCCTTTGGCCATATCGAGGTGCTTGGCGGCGTCTCGCTCGAATTGCGTGCCGGCGAAGTGACCGTGCTGATGGGCGCCAACGGCGCCGGCAAATCCACCCTCGTCAAGATCATCAGTGGTGTCTACGACCATGGCGGCGGCACGATGTCGCTTGCCGGTCACGTGTTCGACCCGAAAACGCCGGCGGAGGCGATCCGCGCCGGCGTCGTTACCGTCCACCAGAACATCAATGACGGTGTCGTCGCCGACCTCGACGTCGCCACCAACCTTACCCTCGACAGGTTGAGCGGCAGCGGCGTGCCGACCCTGTTCAATCCAGGCCGGGTGCGTCGCGAGGCAAAGGCGGTGGCCCACCGCATGGGACTGGCCATCGACCTCAAGGCCCGGATCAGCGATCTCTCTCTGGCCGACCGCCAGATGGTGGCGATCGCCCGCGCCATGGCGCATCGGCCGAAAGTGCTGATCCTCGACGAGCCGACCTCCTCGCTGTCCAGCGCCGAAGCCGACCGGCTATTCGCGCTGCTCGACCGGCTTCGCCAGCAAGGCGTGGCCATCCTCTACATCTCGCACCGTATGTCGGATATCAGACGGCTTGCCGATCGCATCATTTCGATGCGCGATGGGGTTATCTCAGGTATCTTCGACAAGAAGCCGCTGGATTACGAAGGTGCGGTCAACGCCATGCTCGGCCGCAAGATCCAGCTCGAGCGGATCGTCGCCAGGAATTCGGCCAAAGCAATTTTCACTGCCGACGCGCTGCGGATTGCTGAAGGCGCCAGGCCGATCTCGCTGACCCTCGGCGATGGCGAGGTCGTTGCCATCACCGGCCTTGTCGGTGTCGGCAAGACCGTGCTCGCCGAGACGCTGTTCGGCCTGCGCCAGCCGCTGGCCGGGACCATGGTGCTGAACGGGAAACCTTATGCTCCGGCATCGACCGGCGAAGCGATTGCCGCCGGTGTGTTTCTCGTCGCCAAGGACCGAGGCGAAAACGGCATCGTCGGCGACTTCAACATCCAGGAGAATATCAGCCTGCCGTTCCACAGCCGCATGTCGCGTCTCGGTGTTCTCAAACGCCGTATCGAACGCGCCATTGCCCGCCAGCAGATCCAGGAGCTCGGCATCGTCTGCCGCTCGGAGAGGGACGAGATGGCGTCGCTTTCCGGCGGCAATCAGCAGAAGGTGATGGTCGCCCGCTGGATGTCGCAGGCGGCAAGGCTTTTCATCCTCGACGAGCCCTTTCAGGGCGTCGACATTTCGGCTAGGCGCGACATCGCCGCCAAGCTGCGGGCCAGCGCCCACGGCCGCGCGACGCTGCTGTTCGTCACCGAACTCGACGAAGCCCTGGAGACGGCCGATCGCATCCTGGTGATGTCGGAGCAGACGATCGTCGGCGAGCACCGCAATACCGATGTCGATCTCGAGCGTCTGCTGGCCGAAGTGGCGGGCGGGCCGTTGCACAGCGCAGCCTGACGGCGGGATGACGATGAGAATTGGAATGGAGAGGGCATGAATTCGGGTTGGATAAAGACGGTGCCGGCGTGCGGGAGCGCTGAATGATCCTGCGCGACAATGCTATTCGCTACGGCTTCATCGTTCTGTTGTTCGGGCTGATCGGCTATTTCGCCGTCGCTGCCGATGGTTTCGTCTCGCCGCAAAGTGCTGTCTTCATCTTCCAGTCGGTCGCCATCACCGGCGTTCTGGCGCTCGGCGTCACCGCCACGCTGGTCGTCGGCGGCTTCGACCTGTCGATCGGCTCTGTCGCCACCAGCGCCATGATGGCGGCTGCCTATGTCATGGTGGTGCTGGGGCAGAACGCCGTCGTGGCGGTCGTCGTCTGTCTTGTGATCGGCGCCGTCGTCGGCCTGATCAATGGCTGGCTGATCGTCTATATGCGGGTTCCGGACCTTTTGGCGACGCTCGGCATGATGTTCCTGCTTGTCGGCCTGCAGCGCATCCCGACCGAAGGCCGTTCGATCGCCACCGGCATGACCATGCCCGACGGCTCGGTCGCCAACGGCAGCTTCGGCGCCGCGTTCCTGGCGCTTGGCCGCCATCGCTTCGATTTCTTCATCCCGAACCTCATTCCGGTGTCGGTCGTCGTTCTGCTCGTGCTGGCGGTGCTGATCTGGTTTTTTCTCGAATACACGCGTTTCGGGCGCATGATGTATGCGGTCGGCAGCAACGAACGCGCCGCAGAACTCGCCGGCGCGCCTGTCAAGGCATACAAAATCTGGGCCTACGTTATTTCGGGAGTTTTTGCCTCGATCGGCGGCATTTTGCTCGCTGCCCGGCTTGGACGCGGCGACATCGCCTCGGGTAATAATCTGTTGCTCGACGCGGTGGCTGCGGCACTCATCGGTTACGCGGTTCTCGGCGCCGCCAAGCCGAACGCCTTCGGCACGGCTGTCGGCGCGGTGTTTGTCGGCGTGCTGCTGCAAGGCCTGACGATGATGAACGCGCCTTACTACACGCAGGATTTCGTCAAGGGCGTGGTTCTCGTGGTCGCCCTTGTCTTTACCTTCGCCCTTTCCGGCAGGGGCAGGAGATAGGGTTCGACCGGGTCATATTTTGGGTTCAACAAGTGGAGGAAACGACGTGAACATCACAAGAAGGCTTTTGGGGAAGGCAGCGCTCGGGCTTGCCGGCGCAACATTGCTGATGCAGATGCCGGCAATAGCGCAGGACAGGCCGGCGCCGTTCGACAAGCCGGGTGCCGTCAAGATAGCGCTGGTCCGCTATCTCTCGACCGGCGACTTCTTCCAGGCCTACCTTTCCGGCGTCGAGGCGCAGGCCAAGGCGCTCGGTGTCGACCTGCGCGTGCTCGATAGCCGCCAGGACGCGGCGCTTCAGGCGGACATGGTCGACCAGGCTATCGCGCTCGGCGTCCAGGGCATCATCATCCAGCACGGACTGACGGAATCGATGAAGGACGCCGCCCAGCGTGCGGTCGACGCCGGCATCAAGGTTGTCGCCTTCGACGTCAATGTCGAAAACCCCAAGATCCCGCAGATCGAACAGTCCGACCGCGACCTCGCGCGCCTGGCGCTCGAACAGGCGGTCAAGGACAATGGCGAGAGCTGGAAGGCCGGCTATGTCTATGTCGCCGGCATCGCGCCGCTCGACCGCCGCAACGAGACCTGGGTCGAATTCAAGAAGAAATATTCGGGCATCAACGAAGCCGCCATGTTCGGCACGCTCGACAATCCGATCGCCAATTCGGTCGCCAACCAGGCCCGTTCGGTGCTATCGGCCCATCCCGACATCAAGGTGATGTTCGCGCCCTATGACGAATTCGCCAAGGGCGTGAAGATCGCGGTCGACGAGGCCGGGCTGAACAAGGACATCAAGATCTATTCGGCCGACATCTCGACCTCGGATATCGCCGCGATGCGCGAGCCGGACAGCGCCTGGGCGGCAACCGCCGCCACCAACCCGGCCGTCGTCGGCCAGGTCTCGGTGCGTGCGCTGGCGCAGCTCCTGGCCGGCGAGGATCCCGGCCACAACGTCATCGTGCCGCCGACGCTGATCACCCAGAAGGATCTGCTCGACAAGGACATCAAGAACATGGAGGACCTCTCGGCCAAGCTGCCGCAATTCGCCCATGCCGATGTCGCGATGCCGACCTGGATGCCGAACCCGAACGCGAAGTAGCGTTTCAAGCAAAAGGAAAGAGCGGACAAGGCTATAAGCCTTTGGCGGACATGTGGAACTAGACGCGTACTCGGAACCAAGAGCCGCCTGCTGCAGGGTGTTGCAGGCGGCTCTTCTTGTCTTGCCGAAGATGTTTTCACCGCGGGTTTGCCGGATTTAATTGTCGCCAGTTCCGATTTTGCAACGTTGCAAAAATCATGCGCGAAAGTATCGGTTTATCGGGAGTTTTGCGAAAGGCTGATGATGTCAGCGAATGAGATTGATGTTGAAGTCTTTAAGCAGATCGAACAGCAATTGCACTGGCCAGAGGTTCGTTCTTCCCGGGACGCCGTCTCCCCATTTTTGGGGGAAATTTCTTGGATTTTGGCAGTTCTGGCGGGTTTATGACAAAGCTGTAGTGATTGATTCTCTGTTCCAAGAAACGCACTCGGGCAGAGCCACTCTACCTGAAATCCGTGATTTCGCCGTCAAGCCCATCGCGGCGGATGCTGTCTTGGTTCTATATCGTAGTATCCGCCGATCAGATGGGGGGACGCCTGAGAGGAGGACTCTTCGGAGTTCGATCTGGAAGCTTTTTGATGGGCGATGGCAGATGCTCTTCCATCAAGGAACGATTGTTCCGTATGTGTCGTCAGTTTCGGATATTTGCGAACCTCGGAGAGGTAGCTTGTGAAGATTGAGGTTTTGACAGAGGCAACTCCGACCGTGACGGAAGCGATCTCCCAATTGGTGTCTCAACTATCAACGAAGGCAGCCACCCCAACATTCGACAGCATCACTAGGGTCGTAAAATCGCCTGCTACTATTCTTCTCGTAGCCCGTTCGGAAGAGGGTGCCTACGTTGGCATGTTGACGCTCGTGCTCTTCGAAATCCCTACGGGGATCAGGGCTATAATTGAAGATGTCGTTGTTGACGCTGGTCATCGAGGTCAGGGCTTCGCGGAAGCCCTGACACGAGAAGCGCTGAGGCAGGCACAAGAGGCTGGCGCAAGAACAGTGGACTTAACTTCCCGCCCGTCGCGAAAGGCTGCCAACGCCTTATATCAGAAACTTGGTTTCGAGCGGCGGGAGAGCAACGTGTATCGCTTCTCGTTCCCTTTCCAGTCGCAGAATTCCTAAGTTTCGCGACAGCTTCGGCTATTCGTTGAACAGATCGGAATGGGAGCCGGTGCGAGCTAGCTGGAGTTCATCGCCGGCAACTCGGTAGATCAAGAGCCAGTCCGGTTCTATGTGAGCGTCACGAAAGCCTTTCCAATCGCCTTTCAGCGAGTGGTCCTTATAGCTCGCCGGTAGCTCATCTCCGGCGAGCAGGAGGCCTAGCAGTTCGCGCAACTTGCCAAGATCTTTGCCCCGCTTCTCCGCACGTTTCACGTCGCGACGGAATTGCCCAGAGCGAACGGGCGTCAGCACGTCACATTCCCAAATCCTTGAACAACTCATCGGCCGAGGCGAAAGGCTTGCCCTTGCCACGTTCCAATTCGGTCATGGCCTTTCGAGTCGTTGCGTTCGGCACTTTCACCGGGAAGGGAAATTCCTTGTCGGCGGCGACGCGGACCAGCAGCAGGCGAATGGCGTCGGAAACGGACAATCCCATTGCCGCCAAGGCCTCCGTTGCCTGATCCTTTGTCGCCGTATCGATCCGAGCGCGGACCACGGTATCCGTTGCCATGTTGTGACTCCTTAAGAGAGCCACAATGTAGCTACAAAATACCAATTACGCAAGTGTGATCCCCGATCGCGCCTACCTCAACGCCGCCGCGATGTTGCCGCCATCGACCGTCGTCACATCGGCGGTGGTCCGCTCGGCCAGCGCCTGATGCAGGAAGGCCTGGGCCACGTCTTCTGCCGTCACTTCCTGCCCGAGCAGGTTGCCCGACATGTACTCCTTCTCCGACACGCCGCGCGCGCCCGAGCGGCTGGCGATCATGGCGTCGGTCAACAGCCCCGAACGGATGCGGTCGGCGTTGACGGCATTGGAGCGGATGCCATGCGCGCCGTAGTCGAGGGCATATTGCCTGGACAAAAACAGCGTTGCCGCCTTGGGAATGCCATAGGCGCCGAATTTCGGCCCCGGATTGACCGCCTGCTTGGAGGTATTGAACAACAGCACGCCGCCGGTGCCCTGTTCCAGCATGATGCGCACGGCATTCTGCGCCGCCGACTGGTGGGCGAAGAAATTGAGTTCGAAACTCTTGCGCAAGGTGGCGTCGTCGAGTTCGCCGATCCGGCCCTCCCAGGCAGCACCGGCATTGGAGACGAGAATGTCGAGGCCGCCGTAGACGTCGACCGCTTTGTCGAAGGCGGCGCGCATCTGCACCGGATCGGTGATGTCGGCGCCAATGCCGATCGAACCGTTACCGGCCTTTTTTGCCGCCTCGGCAGCCCTTGACCCATCGAGATCGACGACGACGGCATGGGCACCGTTGTCGGCGAACAGCTTTGCCGTGGCAGCACCGATCGCGCCGGCGCCGCCGGTGACCAGCATCACCTGGCCGGTCAGCGGCTTCGGCTTGTTGGCGGCGAGCTTGGCCTGTTCCAGCGACCAGTATTCGAGCGGGAACAGGTCGGCTTTGGAGAGCGGGCGGAAATCGCCGACGGCTTCGGCGCCGCGTACCGCCTCGATCCACATTTCGCCGACGTCGGAGGCGATCTTCGCATCCTTGAGCGTGCGACCGTGGCCGAACATGCCGAGGCCGGGCACCAGCGTCAGCCGCGGCATCGGGTCGAGCATGGTGCGCTTCACGTCGTCGAGTGCATCATTGGTTTCGAAATAGGCGCGATAGTCCTTGGCGAATTTCTCGACATGCTGGCGGATGACGGATTTGTAGTCGCCGACCTTGTCCGCGTTGGGCGCCGGCAGTGCCATCGGTCCGGTCTTGATGCGGATCGACAGGTCGGGTGTCGACACGCCGCGTCCGGCATAGTCGGCAATTTTTGCCGAATTGGTGAAATCGACGATCGCATCCGAGGTGCGGAAATCGCTGATCATGCGGTCGAAGCGGCCTTCGCCGCGTGCCACCGCCGCTGCGCCGCGCAGCATCGGCGCAATCTCCGCGGGCTTCGCCAGCCTGGCCGGCAGTGCCACCTTTTCGGTGCGCGGCTTGCCGTTCCCAGCGATGAAATCCTCGGCGACGTTCACATAATGGATCATCCTGTCATAGGCCTGCCTGGCATCGTCGCCGAAGGTGAAGATGCCGTGCTTGTCGAGGATCAGGCCTTCGACCGTCGGATCGGCGTCGAATACATCGGCGGCCGCCTTGGCCAGATCGAAGCCCGGCATGATGTAAGGCACGAATCCCATTTTCTCGCCGAACACCTTCCGGCTCAGCGCCTCGCTGTCCTCCTGGTCGACGATGGCCAGGATCGCCGTCGAATGGGTGTGGTCGACGAATTTGTGCGGCAGGAAGGCGTGCAGCAGCGTCTCGACCGAAGGGTTGGGCGAGGACGGGTCGATGAGGTTCGCCCGCTGCAGCGCGACCATGTCCTCGTCGGAGAGCTTCTTGAGCGACCGCGCCTTCAACAGCGCGCCGAGCTTGACCGCCGGCAGGCCCTGCGGCTCGATGACGCCCATGTCCCAGCCGCTGCCCTTGACGCAGAGCACGTCCCATTCGTCGCCGACAAGGTCGGTGGCCTTGGTCTTGCACGATGTATTGCCGCCGCCATGGAGGACGAGCCGCGGCTCGCCGCCCAGCAGCCTGGTCGTATAGACGCGCAGCGCCAGGTCGCGGGCCACACCCTTCTTTGCATAGTCGGCGACCAGCTTCTCCGCCTCGCCGTCATTCCACAGGTTCTTCATGTCAGCTTCGTCCGATTTCTCTTTTGTTGTGAACAGGAATACCGCGACGCCTTGATGACAATGCGTCGGCGGCTCTAGGTATCAGGCGACCTCTTTTGCTGCTGCTCCGGCATGGTCGAGCAGCCGTCGCGCCATGCGCGCGCCTACGACCAGATGGGTGCAGAGCCCGCCGGCGATCGCCGCGACGAGCGGTTCGAACTTGCTGTCCTCCTGCACCACCACAAGGCGCTTTTCGATGCTGTGCAGCGATGACAGCTCTGCCGAAATCAGCCGGCGGTTGTAGCTGCAGTCGAGCGCCTGGCCTCGGGCGTCGATGATCTGCCCGGCAATGACGCCGGCCGCACCCGCCTTGCGCAATGCAGCCATTTCGCTCTCGGTCAGCGCGCCGCATTTGACCAGATGGCTGTCGGTGTCCACCGAGCCGACCGAATACAGCGCCAGGTCGCACTCACCGATGCCCGACAATTGCTCGCGGATCACCGGCTCGGCGCGCAGGCCGCGTGCCAGTTCTTCCGTCGTCAGAACCAGCGGCGCGTAGAAGTTCAGTCCCTTGGCGTTGAGCCGGCGCGCGATTTCCATGGTGCACTGGTCCGGCCGGTACGAATAGGGGGCGCCCAGATTGCCGCAGAGCTGCACCACGGTGACGTCCTGCAGATCGGCATAGGACATGATGTCGGCGATGGTGTAGATGGTCCGCCCCCAGGCGACGCCGATACGGTCGCCCTTCCTGACCAGCTCGAGAAAGACGCTTGCCGCCAGCACCGCGATGTCGGTCGAGGGGTCGGCGACATAGCCGTTTTCCGGCGCGATCCAGACCGCGTCGAGCTTCAGCGCGTCTTCCAGCTTGCGCGCCAGCACGTCGTCGGTGAAAAGCTGGGTCGAGGTCGAGATGTTGACGATGCCGGTCTCGCGCGCCTTGCGCAGATACATCGCCACCGAGGCACGGGAAATCTTGAGCTGGCTGGCCACCTGGTCCTGGCGCAGGCCGTGTGCATAGTAAAGCCAGGCGGCCTTGTGGATAAGCTGTTCTGCCGGTCGGATCGCCATGCCATCTCCTCGCTGACATTATTCACGGCTCTCGACAAAAGTCAAACCTTAGGCTGCGCACCTGATCCGACACCTGGCATTCCGGATGTCAGTAATTGCGCATTTATTGTTATCTCGGTACAATAAACCGATCAGGAGGTCCGACAATGAACGTATCATTGGGAGAGCGTTGGGAAACCTTTGTTTCCAACATCGTCAAGTGCGGCCGCTACGGTTCTGCCAGCGAAGTCGTGCGCGAGGGCCTGCGCCTTGTCGAAGAGCGCGAGGAAAAGCTGAAGGCGCTCCGTGCCATGGTGGACAAGTCGTTTGCTGAAGGCGGCGAAGCCACCGAGCAGGATATTGACGCCGCCTTGGAAGCCAAGGCCAAGCAACTCGCAAGGGAAGGCTTTTAGGAGTGCCACGGCTGCGCATGCTGCCGTCGGCACAAGCAGATTTGGTCAATATCCTTGAATACCTCACTCGTGAAAGCGGCAGCCTGTTTATTGGCGGGCGTTTTGTGGATGCTCTGCGCCAGAAATGCCGTGATCTGGCGAGCTTGCCGGCGACGATTGGTCGTGCTCGTCCCGAACTCCGGCCGGACGTCCGAAGTTTCGCTTTCAGGGGATACGTGATTTTCTTCCGCTATAATGGCGACTTTTTCGAAGTGGCGAATATCGTGGAAGGGCATCGGGACATCGACGCTTTGTGGCCGGAGGGTGAGGGCGGGGAGGGGCGTCCCAAGTAATGGGCGAAGTGTCTGATGGCGGTGCACGAATCCAGTACGCGCTCAGGATCTGGTGGTAAGAAGGCTCGACCAGACATTGCGGAGGACGGGATGGGCAATCCCTACGAACAGGATCTCGACAGGAATCCGGCCAACCACCAGCCGCTGACGCCGCTCACCTATTTTGAGCGGGCGGCAAAAACCTTTCCCGACCAGACCGCCATCATCCATGGCCGCCAACGCACGACCTATCGCGATTTCTGGAAGCGCTCGCTGAGGCTTGCCTCGGCGCTGGCGAAGCGCGGTATCGGCAAGGGCGACACCGTCACCGTCATGCTGTCGAACACACCGCCGATGCTGGAAGCGCATTTCGGCGTGCCGATGACCAGGGCGGTGCTGCATTCGCTCAACACCCGCCTCGACGCCGCCGTCATTGCCTTCCAGCTCGATCACGCCGAAAGCAAGGTGCTGATCGTCGACCGCGAATTCGCCGGCGTGGTTCGGCAAGCGCTGACGCTGGCCAAGGTCAGGCCGCTGCTGATCGATTACGACGATCCCGACTATGCCGCCGATGCGCCCTATGCCAAGGGCGAGCGGATCGGCACGCTGGACTACGAGGCGTTTGTCGCCGACGGCGACGAGGATTTCGCCTGGTCGATGCCGGACGATGAATGGGATGCCATTTCGCTCAACTACACCTCCGGCACGACAGGCAATCCGAAGGGCGTCGTCTGTCACCACCGCGGCGCGGCACTGATGGCCTATGCCAACACCATCCATGCCGGGATGGGCAAGCACCCGGTCTATCTGTGGACGCTGCCGATGTTCCACTGCAACGGCTGGTGCTTTCCCTGGACGCTTGCCGTGCAGGCCGGCACGCATGTCTGCCTGCGCTGGGTGCGGCCGAAGCCGATCTACGACGCCATCGCCGATCACGGCGTCACCCATCTGTGCGGTGCACCCATCGTCATGTCGGTGCTGATCAACGCCTTGGACGAGGACAAGCGGCAATTCCCGCAGACCGTCACCTTCAACACCGCCGCGGCGCCGCCGCCTGAGGCGGTGCTGTCGGGCATGGCCGATGCGGGCTTTGCCGTCACCCATCTCTACGGCCTGACCGAAACCTATGGCCCGGCCGTCGTCAACGAATGGCATGGCGAGTGGGACCTGCTGGAGAAAGGGGCGAGGGCGGCGAAGAAGGCCAGGCAAGGCGTACGCTATGCCGCGCTCGAAGGCCTGACGGTGATGGACCCGCAGACGATGCAAGAGACGCCGGCCAACGGCGAGACGATCGGCGAGGTGATGTTCCGCGGCAACATCGTCATGAAAGGCTATCTCAAGAACCGCAAGGCGAGCGACGAGGCCTTTGCCGGCGGCTGGTTCCATTCGGGCGACCTCGGCGTCATGCACCCGGACGGGTACATCCAGCTCAAGGACCGTTCCAAGGACATCATCATCTCCGGCGGCGAAAACATCTCCTCGATCGAGGTCGAGGAGGCGCTGTACAAGCATCCCGCCGTCGCTTCTTGCGGCGTTGTCGCCCGATCCGACGACAAATGGGGCGAGGTGCCGGTCGCCTATGTCGAGCTGAAGCCGGGCAAGGCGGCGACCGAGGCGGAGGTAATCGAGCACTGCCGCGCGCTGCTCGCCCGCTTCAAGGTGCCGAAAGCGGTGATCTTCGCGGAAATCCCGAAGACTTCGACGGGCAAGATCCAGAAGTTCCGGCTGCGGGAGATGGCAAAGCAGCCTTAGGGCCTGATCCGAAAACGGAACCGATTTCGGAAAGCATCTTTTCAAGATCCTTCGCAAAAAAACACGGGGCGGCGTTGCAGGCGCGCCCGGCGGAAACCCCATGCGTTTCGTGGGCCAACTCCGTCCGGGGATGTCACCATCTGTCACTAGTAGCCAAAATGGTGCCTTGACAGGTGATGGTTTTCAATTTACGAGTGACGAAATTCTAAATTCGTCAGTCGTAAATTTGGCCAACGAGATGCTTGAAACCCTGGACACCACCGCCGATTCCGCCCGCCAGGAAAATGTCACGCGCATCCTGGATTGCGCGGAGCGATTGTTCCGCCACTACGGCTACGGCAAGACCAACGTCGCCGACATTGCGCGCGAACTCGGCATGTCGACTGCCAACATCTACCGCTTCTTCGCCTCCAAGGTGGAAATCCATCAGGCGGTTTGCGGCCGTATGCTCGAGACCTGCTACCGGTTGAGCTACGAAGCCTGCCATGGTTCCGGCACCGCCAGCGAAAAGCTCCGCCGCTACGTGCATACGCACTATCAGTGGACGCTGGATACCATGATCGACCAGGAGAAGGTGCACGAGATGGTCATCGTCGCCATCGAGCGCGACTGGCATGTCATCGAAAAGCACATCGACCGCATCCACGACCTGGTCGCTGACGTGATCCGCGAGGGCATCGCCACCGGCGAGTTCGTCGATCAGGATCCGGTAGTCGCTTCCCGGTGTTTCGGTGCTGCCATTATCAGCCTCTCTCATCCACAGATGATGGCCCAGTGCCTCGCCAAGAAGAACCGGGCGACGCCGGACGAGCTTACCGAGTTTGCCATCAGAGCCTTGAAGAAATGACCATTGCCGCCCGTCGGGCGGTGATGTCGGCAATTCATCTCCACAATTCGGGAGTACGAAAAGTGTCTTTGTCCAAGTCCATCACCTACAGGCGACCGGCCGCCGGCCTGGCACTGATTGTCGTTGCCGCTCTCGGCCTCGCCGGCTGCTCGCAGGAGAAAGCCGAGGTCACCGAGATCATCCGCCCGGTCAAGGTGGTCGAGATCGCCAAGGCGAGCGATACCCGTCAGCTTTCCTATTCCGGATCGGTGCGTGCCCGCACCGAGATGAATCTCGGCTTTCGCATCAACGGCAAGATCACCGAGCGCCTTGTCGACATCGGTGACCGCGTCAAGCCGGGTGACGTTCTCGCCCGCGTCGATCCCACCGACTACGAGCTCTCGGTGAGAAGCTCTCAGGCCAGCCTCGATGCTGCCGACCGTCAGGTCGAGACAGTCGAGCTTACGCGCAAGCGGGCCGAACAGCTCTACGCCAAGAATTTCGCCCCGAAGTCGCAGCTCGAGCAGGCGACGCTCGCCTATAATCAGGCGGTCGCCACGCGAGACTCCGCCCGCTCGCAGCTTGCCCAGGCACAGAACCAGGTCCGCTATACCGATCTCAAGGCGGACAAGAACGGCATCGTCACATCAGTTGCCGCCGATGTCGGCCAGGTTGTCGGCTCCGGCACGCCGGTGGTGACCGTTGCCATCGACGGCGAGAAGGAAGTCCTGATCGCTGTTCCGGAAACCGATATTGCCGAATTCAAGCCGGGCAAGACCGTCAAGGCTGGCTTCTGGTCCGATGAGGCGCTGACGCTCGACGGCAAGGTCCGCGAAGTCGCCGGCAGCGCCGATCCGCAGTCGCGCACCTTTGCCGTTCGCGTCAGCCTGCCCAACGATCCTCGCGTGCTGCTAGGCATGACCGCCTCCATCGAAGCCGCGGTGGACAACCGGCAGCAGCTGGTGTCGATCCCGCTGGCCGCGTTGGCGCAGAAGGACAGCCAATCGATCGTCTGGACAGTCGACCGCAACGGCGGGACCGTCCATGCGCATCCGGTCAAGGTCGCCGCCTTCACCCCCGACGGCGTCAGCGTCGCCGATGGGCTGAAGCCGGGCGACGTCGTCGTCGCCGCCGGCACGCAGTTCATGACCGAGAATCTGAAAGTCAAGCTGACCGGTGATGCAGCGCAACAGTCGGCGTCGGCCGATGACGCTGCAAGGCGCTTGCGCTGACGGCCAGGCAATTCACGGTTTCCGGGCGGCAGGCGCCCCCGATTTTCGAGATCTCAGGTCGATGTAACCCCCACGTCGATCCTCGCGTCCCACCGCGATGTAGATCTCTCAACTCGGAAAGCCACGCCGCCCGGAAGCCCACATCGGAAGTTCCTTGGGCATGCGAAAGCGCGTGCTCTGTTGATCAAATTGAAACGGACTGACGCCGATGACCATCGACACCAATGAAAAGCGGTCTTTCAATCTTTCGCGCTGGGCAATCGGCCATCCGAGCATTGCCCGCTTCCTGTTCGGGCTGATCATCGTCGCCGGTGCACTCGGCCTGATGCGCATGGGCCAGAAGGAAGACCCCGATTTCACCTTCCGCGTCATGGTCGTCCAGGCGATCTGGCCAGGCTCCTCGATCAAGGAGATGGAGGACCAGGTGGTCAACAAGATCGAGCGCAAGCTGCAGGAAACGCCGCACCTCGATTTCGTCCGCTCCTACACCCGCGCCGGCAGCGCCATCATCACCTTGCAGGTCAAGGGCGACACCAATCCGGCGCAGGTCGCCGATGCTTTCTATCAGGTGCGCAAGAAGGTCGGCGATATCGCCAATGAGCTGCCGCAGGGGCTGCTCGGGCCTTACTTCAATGACGAATTCGGCGACACGTTCATCACCCTGCATTCGATCAGCGGCGACGGCTACAGCTATCCCGAGCTGAAGAAATTCGCCATCCAGGCGCGTGACATGCTGCTGACGACGCCCGGTGTCGAGAAGGCCGTGATCATCGGTGACCAGCCGGAAAAGCTCTACATCGACGTTTCATCCAAGGTGCTTGCCGAACGCGGCCTGACGTTGACCGACCTGCAGAATGCGATCCAAGGCCAGAACAATGTCGACCCGGCAGGTTCGGTCGACACCGGCCAGCGTTCGGTGCGCATTTCGGTTGAGGGCGATGTCACCAGGGCGGCCGACATCCGCGAGCTTCGCCTGCGCGCCGGCAACCAGGTGACGCGCCTCGGCGACATCGCCACCGTGACCTCCGGCCTCGAGGATCCGTACCAGCGCAAATACCGTTTCAACGGTCACGACAGCGTCCAGCTCGGCGTCGTCATGGCCAAGGGCTTCAACGTCACCGACGTCGGCAAGGACGTCGAAGCGACCTATAAGCGCTTCGAAGAGGCGCTGCCCTATGGCGTTTCGGTCGATCAGATTTCCGACCAGCCGCATGTCGTGAAGGAGGCGGTGAGCGAGTTCATGGAAGCGCTCGGCGAAGCGCTGCTGATCGTGCTTTTCGTATCGTTCCTGTCGATCGGGTGGCGCTCGGGCCTGGTGATCGCGATCGTCATTCCGCTGGTCCTGGCCGCCACGTTCGCCATCATGTACGAGCTCGGCATCGACCTGCAGCGCATTTCGCTCGGCGCGCTGATCATCGCCCTTGGCCTCCTGGTCGACGACGCGATGATCGTCGTCGAAATGATGGAGCGAAAGCTCGAGGAAGGCTTGGTCAAGGTCGAGGCGGCGAGCTTCGCCTATTCCTCGACCGCCTTCCCGATGCTGACCGGCACGCTGATCACCACGGCCGGTTTCATCCCCGTCGGTTTCGCGGCCTCGACCGCCGGCGAATATGTGCGCACCCTGTTTTACGTCGTCGGCATCGCGCTGGTCGTGTCCTGGTTCGCGGCGGTCTATTTCACGCCATGGCTCGGCCACATGATCCTGAAGCAGCGCAAGCACGCCGGCAACCATCACGATGTCTTCGACACGCGCTTCTACCGCCGTCTTCGCTCGACCGTTGCATGGGCGGTGCGCCACCGCATCATCGTCCTGGTGATGACGCTGATGACGTTTGCCACCAGCCTGTGGGCGTTCCAGTTCATCCCGCAGAATTTCTTCCCGCAATCGTCGCGCCCGGAAATCCTTGTCGACCTCTGGCTGCCGGAAGGCACCAGCATCAAGGAAGTCGAGACCCAGGCCAAGGCGCTCGAAGCCAGGATGATGGACGACAAGGACAAGCGCTTCATCGCCACCTATGTCGGCGAAGGCGCGCCGCGCTTCTTCCTGCCGCTCGACCAGCAGCTTCGCAACCCGAATTTCGCCCAGCTTCTGGTGATGGCCAATGACGAACCGGCCCGCGAGCGGCTGATTGTCAAGCTGCGCACCATCCTGGCAAATGATTTCCCATCGATCCGCGCCAAGGTCGACCGCCTGTTCCTTGGTCCGCCGACCGGCTGGCCGGTGCAGATGCGCGTCATGGGTCCGGATCGCCAGGAGGTGCGCCGCATCGCCGACGAGGTGAAGGCGAAGTTCCAGGCAAATCCGCTGCTCGGCGCCATCCACGACGACTGGCTGGAGCCGGTGCCGACGATGAAGCTGGTGATCGACCAGGATCGCGCCCGTGCGCTCGGCGTCACCTCGCAGCGCATCCGCCAGACGCTGCAGGCGGCCATGTCGGGAGCGCCGCTCGATGACTTCCGCGACGGCGAGGAGACGGTTTCGATCGTCGCCCGTGAGCCGGAGGCAAGCCGTCACCTGCTGTCGGCGGTCGACTCCGTCTACATCCCGACCGATTTCGGCGGCTCCGTGCCGCTGTCGCAGGTCGCCAAGGTAGTCCCGGTGCTGGAGCAAGGCGTCGAATGGCGGCGCGACCGCTTGCCGACCATCAGCGTACGCGCCACGCTTCCGGACGGCGTGCAGCCGAACGATGTCGCCATGAAAATGTACAGCGACATGCAGGGCCTGCGCGCCAGCCTCGCACCCGGCTACAAGATCGAGATCCAGGGCGGCGCCGAGGATGCGGCCGAAAGCCAGGCCTCGATTGCGGCGAAAGCGCCGATCATGCTGGCCGTCATCGTCGTGCTGCTGATGATCCAGCTGCAGCATTTCGGCAAGGCCATGCTGGTGCTGGCGACCGGTCCGCTCGGCATCATCGGCGCGGCGGCGGCACTTTTGATCAGCGGCGCGCCGTTCGGCTTCGTCGCCATCCTCGGTGTCATCGCCCTGCTCGGCATCATCATGCGCAACTCGATCATCCTGGTCGATCAGATCGACCAGGACATCGCCGCCGGCGTGGAGCGTTCCGAGGCCATCATCGGCTCGGCGGTGCGCCGGTTCCGGCCGATCGTGCTGACGGCGCTGACGGCGGTGCTGGCGCTGATCCCGATCTCGCGTGGCGTCTTCTGGGGGCCGCTCGCCTACGCCATGATGGGCGGCATTCTCGTCGCCACGGTGCTGACCATCCTTGTCCTGCCGGCAGCCTATGCGCTGTTCTTCGGCAGGGAGCCCAAGAAGGTGGTGGAGCAGCCGGCCGAGACGGAAGAAAAGAACGAAAGGCCGCAACTGGCCCTGGCGGCCGAATAGCGGTCGAGCGAACGTCTTCCATAGATAACCCCGCCGAGGCGGGGTTATCAGGGTCGGGTCAGGCCGCAATCAGTTCGTACGGCCGAGCATCGTTATTCATTTTCTGTATTTTGATCGGTTGCTCGTCCGCGGTAGGAACGCTCCGACGCGACAACTCATCGATTCCCGCGTCAACAGGCAGCCCCAGCTTTTCGATTGCCAAACGACGCACCAGGGCCTCAGCCGAGCTGTCAATGTCGATTTCGTTGCGCTCCCATCGGCCAATCGACTGCTTGTCACGGTGGACCATGGCGGCCAATTCAGCTTGGGTCAGACCCATTTCGGAGCGCAGGAAACGAAGCTCGTCCCCGCTCATGCCCTTGGCATGGCTTACGATCCCAAGCGCGATTACTTGATGCAGTTCATTCACAGCAGGAATCGTGATGATGTCGTCGCCATCGTCATCCACCTCAACGGCGATGCCTTCGATGTAAACGTTGAGCAGACCGCTTTCTGTGTAGTGGTGTGCGTTATTCATCAGCTTCAACTCCAATTATCGAGCCCGCTTTTCGCTCGAACTCATCGATCCACATGACCGAAATAACTTTGACGAGACATCCGTTCTTGGAAGGGATGATAACGACCCCGATGGATCGACTCCCGCTGTTCGGTGTCTTGCACTCCACGCGATAACGGAAATGACCCGGCCGGGTTGCGGGCACAGGTGGTTGGTACACATTTCCAAACTTGAGCGCATGCAGCACATCAGACATGATCAAGCCGCGTTCGGAAAGCCGATCCTGCGCATGCAGCTTGTACGAGATGTTTAGTTTCAGATTTCTCGCGATAGATCTTATTTCAATCGTCGCACGGCCGGCATCCCAAGGTTGCGTGATCGTCACAAATCCCCCTTCTATGGCATTCCTTCCGGTGCTTCATCTATCATGGTGATACCTACATAAGTGCTGAACGTCAATAAACAAGCGGCATGCCATTGACGCCCGTTGGGTGGTGACAAATTCGCTACCGAACACAGGACGACACGGCTATTAAGACTAGCGCGTGGTTGGAGGACAGTCATGACCATAGCTCAGACAAAGGCACCGCTGCGGCTGCCGATCGACGGGCGCCATCGCCGGATGTTCATCGGCGGCGGCTGGGTCGATGCCCGCTCCGGTCGGACCACGGAGAGCCGCAATCCCGCCACCGGCGCGGTCATCGCCACGGTGCCGCGCGCCGACCGCCAGGACATCGACTTGGCGGTGACTGCTGCGCGCAAGGCGTTCGAGGGCCCGTGGAGCCGGTTCAAGCCTTATGAGCGCCAGGTGCTGCTGCTGAGGATCGCCGACCTCTTCGAAAAGCACTGGGAAGAGATCAGCCGCTCCGACACCACCGACATGGGCATGCCGATCATACGCACCCGCGCCAATCGCAACCGGGTCATCGGCATGCTGCGCTACTATGCCGGCATGGCGACGGCGCTGCACGGCGAGACGATCGACAACTCGCTGCCCGGCGAAATCGTCTCTTTCACCCGCAAGGAGCCGGTCGGCGTCGTCGGCGCCATCATTCCCTGGAACGCGCCAACGGCGGCGTCGATCTGGAAGATCGGCCCGGCGCTGGCGACCGGCTGCACCATCGTGCTGAAACCATCGGAAGAGGCGCCGCTGACGCCGCTTTTGATCGCCGACATCATGAACGAGGCCGGCGTTCCGGAAGGCGTCGTCAACATCGTCACCGGCACCGGCACCGAGGCAGGTGCCGCACTCGCCGAGCATATGGGCGTCGACAAGATCGTCTTCACCGGCTCGACGGCGACCGGCCAGTCGATCGTGCGGGCCTCGGCCGGCAATCTCAAGCGCGTCTCGCTGGAGCTCGGCGGCAAGTCGCCGGTCATCGTCTGCGCCGATGCCGATCTCGACAAGGCGGTGCCGGTGGCGGCGATGTCGGTGTTCGCCAATTCCGGCCAGATCTGCATCGCCGGTTCGCGCCTTTTCGTCGAACGGCCCGTCCATGACGAGTTCGTCGAGCGGCTCGCGGCATACGCCAAGGGTCTCAGGGTCGGCGACGGCATCGACCCGGCGACCGAGATCGGTCCGCTCGTCTCCGAAAAGCAGCTGCAACGGGTCACCGGTTACCTCGAGGCCGGCACCGCGGAAGGGGCGAAACTCGTCACCGGAGGCACCCGGCTTGTGGAAGGCGCGCTTGGCGCCGGCAATTTCGTCGCGCCGACCGTCTTTGCCGGCGTCTCGGACGACATGAAGATCGCCCGTGAGGAGATCTTCGGGCCGGTGATTTCAGCCTTGCCGTTCGATACGCTGGACGAGGCAGTCGAGCGGGCCAACAACACGCCTTACGGCCTGGCTGCAGGGGTCTTCACCCAAAATCTCGCCACCGCCCACCAGCTGTCGCGCAAGATCCGCGCCGGCTCGGTCTGGGTCAATACCTATCACGCCATCGATCCGGCCGTGCCCTTCGGCGGCTACAAGATGAGCGGCTACGGCCGCGAGGGCGGCGCCGAGCACCTCGCCGAATATCTTAACACCAAGGGCGTGTTCATCAAGATCGATTGATCGGTCCGCCGCCCGCACAAAAAAATGCTCCCCGACGCCGGTTTTGCAAAACAGAATTCCTTCCCATGGCCGCAAAGCCATCCCATGCTCGAGCAATTGGAGCGTTACGCTCGTCGTCATCGGTGCGTTTTTCCATGGCAGAAAATCGACAATTGCGGCTTGGCGCTTTCATGCGGCCCGTCAGCCTTCATACCGGCGCCTGGCGCTACCCGGGCGCCTATCCCGACGCCAACTTCAATTTCGCGCATCTCAAGCACTTCGCGCAAAGGCTGGAAGCGGCAAAGTTCGACGCCTTCTTCATGGCCGACCACCTGGCCGTGCTCAACATGCCGATCGAGGCGCTGCGGCGCAGCCACACGGTCACGTCCTTCGAGCCGTTCACGCTGTTGTCGGCGCTTGCCGCCGTCACCGATCGTATCGGGCTGATCGCAACCGCCTCGACGACGTTCGACGCGCCGTACCACATCGCCCGTCGTTTCGCCTCTCTCGACCATATCAGCGGCGGGCGCGCCGGCTGGAATATCGTCACCACATCCAATCCCGACGCCGCGCTGAATTTCGGCCTCGACGAGCATGTCGAGCACGACGAGCGCTATCGCCGGGCGCGGGAGTTTTACGATGTCGTCACCGGCCTGTGGGACAGTTTTGCCGACGATGCCTTCATCCGCGACGCCGAAAGCGGGCTCTATTTCGATCCGGCGAAGCTGCATGTGCTCGACCATAAGGGCGAATATCTTTCGGTGCGGGGACCGCTCAATATCGCGCGGCCGGTGCAGGGCTGGCCGGTCATCGTGCAGGCCGGCGCGTCGGAGGCCGGACGGCAGCTCGCGGCGGAAACGGCCGAGGTGATCTTCGCCGCCCATGCCGATCTCGCCTCGGGGCAGCGCTTCTTTGCCGACGTCAAGAAACGTGCGCAAAAACTTGGCCGGTCGCGCGACGACATCAAGATCCTGCCCGGCGCCTTCGTCATTGTCGGCGAGACCGTCGAGGAGGCGCAGACGAAGCGGGCCAAGCTCGACAGCCTCGTCTACTACGAGAGCGGCGTCGCCTCGCTGTCGATCGCGCTCGGCCACGACGCGTCGCGGTTCGATCCGGATTCAGTCTTGCCCGAAATCCCGGAAAGCAACGCCAGCAAGAGCGGCCGCGAGCGCGTCATCGAACTGGCGCGCAAGGAAAACCTGACCGTCAGGCAGCTTGCGCAGCGGCTGGGCGGCTATTCCGGTCTTGCCTTCGTCGGCACTTCGAAAACCATCGCCGACGAGATGGAGGAATGGCTGGTCACCGAAGGCTCGGACGGGTTCAACGTCATGTTCCCCTATCTTCCCGCCGGATTGGATGATTTCGTCGAGAAAATCGTGCCCGAATTGCAGCGGCGCGGCATTTTCAGGAGCGAATACGAAGGATCGACCCTGCGCGAAAATCTTGGCCTGAAGCGGCCGCCAAACCGGTTCTTCCAACCTGAGACGGCAGCGATCCGCAAAGCTGGTTAGAACCGGTAATGATTTTAGACCGCGGCAAGCATCCGTTTCTTTTCGTTCGGTCCGAATGTCCATAGGGTCATGAGCAGCGGGCTGGCAGCCCGAAATCATCGCGAGGGCTTTGCATCATGACCAATCCGGCCGTTGTCGGTTTCTCAGGCAATTTTACCCGGCCGTCCAAGACGCGCGGCTTCGTCGATCGTATCGTGAACGAGGTAGCCGGCAGATATGGCCTGGCCGCCAGCACGCATGACGTCGTCGACCTCGGCCCCAGCCTCGGTGGCGCCAAATGGGCGCGTGAACTGGATGCGCAAGCGGGCGATATCCTCAAGCGCGTCGTCACGGCGGACGTGCTCGTCGTTGGCTCGCCCACCTACAAGGGCAGCTATACCGGCCTGTTCAAACACTTCTTCGATCTTGTCGACCCGACGGCGCTCAGGGGCAAGCCGGTGGTGCTGCTGGCGACCGGCGGCGGCGACCGGCATGCGCTGATCATCGAGCACCAGCTGAGGCCGCTGTTCGGCTTCTTCGAGGCCTTTACGCTGCCGACCGCGATCTACGCTTCGGACAGGGATTTCATCGACGGCGTGCTTGCGTCCGAGACGATCCTGGCGCGCGTCGGACAGGTCCTCGAGGATATCGGTGCAGCGCTTGGCGGTCGCTCCCGCGCCGGCACCGCTGCCGAATAGCCCCTAAAAAGAAAAACCCGCCTCAGCGGCGGGTCTCGGGGCGAATCAGCACCATACTAAGATTACTAGCATAGCTGCCGGCACAAAGCAAGAACAAAATGCAGGGATCGAGCGCGCCTTGCGCGCCCGATCCCTCAACGCAGCCGTCAGATGACGAACAGCCAGTTGGCGAGCAGCATCACCACGACGCCGGCGACCAGCGTCAGATAGGGCAGCATCCCCGCCTTTTTCACCGCAAGGTCGGACGAGCTCATGCCGAGATCGGCCAGCATGTGGTCGGGGAATTTGCCCTTATCCTGGATGTAGTGCCGGAAGCAGAACACCGGGATGATCAAGGCTGCCGTGATCAGCCCGGCCCACAATGCCATCGGGTTCCACACCTTGGCGCCGGCGCCCATGAAGACCGCGTTGACGTAGGCAAAGATGGCGCCGAGGCCGAGCACCCAGCTCGGCGCCTTCCATGGCCGCGCGATGTGGCCATTGTCGATGCGGTGGATCCAGCCGGCATTGAGGTTAAGGAAGTTGAAGATGATGTAGCCGCAATTCGACACGGCGAGGATGAAGAAGAAGCTCGTTGCGTCGGCCGAGGCGATGGCCAGCACGATCAGGTTGAAGATCAGGTCGGTCCACATCGCCCGCGTCGGTGCGCCGTGCTCGTTGACATGGCTGAGATAGCGCGGCAGCCAGCCGTCGACCGAACCTTGATAGAGCGTGCGCGAGGAGCCGGCCATCGCCGTCATGATGCAGAGCACCAGCGCCAGGATCATCAGCATCACCAGCAGGCTGTGGATCAGTTGTCCGCCGCCGACCATGCCGGCCAGCGCATCGGCAACGCCGGAGCCGTCGACGATCGGCGTCGCCAGCATGCCGTTCAAGCCGAGCACGCCCTGGAAGGTGAACGGCACCAGGATGAACAGCAGCATACACAGCAGGCCGGAATAGAAGATCGCCTTGAAGGTATCGGTGCCCGGGTTTTTGAACTCGGAGGTGTAGCAGACCGCGGTCTCGAAGCCGTAGGTCGACCATGCCGCGATGAACATGCCGCCGAGCACCAGCGTCCAGCCGGCGATGTTCCACGCGCCGGGCTCCGGCGCATAGGCTGCCGCGAGCGGCACCAGCGGCGAGAAGTTTGCCCAGTTGATCTGGCCGGTGACGATCGGCACCACGCCGACGATCAGCATCGGGATGATGACCAGCAGGCCGATATATTTCTGCACGTTGGCCGTGCCCAGGATGCCGCGATGCTGGATCGAGAAGATGATCAGCATCAGCACCGCGCCGATGAAGAAGGTGGCGTTGAAGGTGAAGGAAACCGGGCCAAGCGTGTGACCGTAGAGCGTCCAGTTACGGATCGCCGGCGTCGCCGCCGCGGTGACCGCGGTGATGGCGTCAGCGGCGCTGGTTCCGGCATGGGCCGCAATATAGGCGGCGACTTCCGGCGAAGTGTCGGTGAACAGCGGCACCGGCGCCAGTGCGTTGAGGATATAGGCGGCGGCGATCGAGCAGCCGAGTGACAGCACCGGCGACCAGGCGAACCAGTTGCACCACACCGAAAGCGGCGCGATGAATTTCGAATAGCGCAGCCACGCGGTGGCGCCGTAGACCGAGGCGCCGCCGGATTTGTTCGGGAACAGCCCGGCGATCTCCGCATAGGTGAAGGACTGCAGGAAGCCCATGACCATGGATACGGCCCAGATCAGGAAGGCCAGTGTTCCGGTGGTGCCGGCGATGCCGCCGATCGAAAACAGGACAAGGGCCGGAACGCCGCTTGCCACCCAGAAGGCGCCGCGCCAGTCGATGTTCCGGTGCAGCTGCCCTTCGGCAGGCGGCACCAAGGTGGTGACTATCGTGCTCATTTACGTGGATTCCCCATTTTTGATGTTCCCCATCGGCAA
The DNA here is from genome assembly GCF_040318575.1 of Mesorhizobium sp. M1088. Classification (NCBI taxonomy): domain Bacteria; kingdom Pseudomonadati; phylum Pseudomonadota; class Alphaproteobacteria; order Hyphomicrobiales; family Phyllobacteriaceae; genus Mesorhizobium; species Mesorhizobium sp. M1088. Next base: position 235,364 of record NZ_JAMYMO010000001.1, read on the forward strand.
CAGCCGCAATCTCGCGAGGCGTCATCGACGCTCACGTTGAACGGCCCCAGGCGTTTTCCGCTCAGTAGTATTTTTTTCTTAGCAGTGAAGATTGACCTAACGCGCTTTCACGTCAAGCGCTTTGTGACGCTGTGCACATTGCGCTTGTGAAACAGTCGAGCTTCGCTGGCGCTGCCAACGGGTGCGGTCTTTCCTTCTCCCCTTGTTGTGGGAGAAGGGAAGAACCAGGAAGCATCGGTCAGGAGCGCGGCCTGGTCTTTTGCGGGTCGTAATGGGCGAAGGCGACGACGCGCGCCGGCAGCCGCTTGCTGTGACCATCGAGCTTGCCTATCTCGACCTCGGTGCCGATCGCCGAATGCGTGACGTCGAGCCTGGCCAACGCGATGGTCTTGTTCAGCACCGGCGAACGCATGCCGGAGGTGACGACGCCGATCTGCGCCCGGCCGATATGCACGCAATCGCCGTGGCCGACGGCGACATTGGCGTCGATGTCGAGGCCGACCAGCTTCTTCTGCGGGTTTTCCTTGCGCCGGATCAGTGCCTCGCGGCCGATGAAATCGTCGCTCTTGGTCTTCAGCGGTACGGTGAAGCCGATGCCGGCCTCGAACGGATCCGTCTGGTCGGAAAACTCGTGAGCAGCAAAGATCAGCCCGGCCTCGATGCGCACCATATCGAGCGCCTGCAGCCCCATCGGCTTCAGGCCGTGCGGTTGGCCGGCCTGCCAGATCGCGTCGAACACCTTTTCGGCGTCGCGCGGATGGCACCAGATCTCGTAGCCGAGCTCGCCGGTGTAACCGGTGCGCGAGACAACGACCGGAATGCCGTTGCCGCCGCCGATGCGGGCGACGGCGAAACGGAACCATTCGAGTTCGTCGATCGACGGCTGCAGCGGCGAGGTCCAGATGATCTGCCGCAGGACGTCGCGGCTTTTCGGTCCCTGCACGGCAACATTGTGCATCTGGTCGGTCGAGGAGCGCACCAGCACGGTGAGGCCGAGTTTTTGCGCCGTTTCCCGCAGCCATTGGCCGGATAGATCGTCGCCGCCGACCCAGCGGAAATTATCCTTGCCGAGCCTGAGCAGCGTGCCGTCATCGATCATGCCGCCATGCTCGTAGCACATGGCGGAATAGACGACCTGGCCGACGCCGAGCTTCTTGATATCGCGGGTCAGCGTGTATTGCAGCAGCGCCTCGGAGTCCGGCCCGGTGACCTCGAACTTGCGCAGCGGCGACAGGTCCATGATCACGGCGTCCTGCCGGCAGGCCCAGTATTCATCGATCGGGCCTTGCCTGGCGAAGGAATTGGCGAGCCAATAGCCCTTGTACTCGACGAAGTTGCGGGTGTGCTTGGCAAAGCTCGAATGAAAGGCGGTCTCGCGGGTCATTTTCGGTTCCGAATCGGGCGTCATGCGTCTGGCGATCGCTCGCGAGAATTTGTGCTGGCCGGGATAGGTTCGCACATGGATGTCGGTCAGGTTCCAGCCATTGGCCGGCGTCGTATCGTCGGGGCAGGCGGACGAGACGCAGACGATGTCCGTGAGCGCCTTGAGTAGCACATAGTCGCCCGGCCGCGACCACGGCTCGTCCGATACCACGACGCCATGCGCGTCGATGGCCGTGTTGAAGAAGAAGTTGATCGCCATCCAGCCGGCGCGAGGCGTGACACCCTTGTCGGCCAGCGCGCGGTTGAAATTCTCCGAGCAGTTGGGATGGCCGGGATAACCGATGTCGTCGTAATATTTGGCCGCGCAGGCGAGCGCGAATGCATCGTGGCGGCCGCAAGTGTCCTGCACAACCTCGACCAGCGGCTCCATGTCCTGGTCGTAGTATTTTGAGTGCAGACCGGGCATCGGATAGCTCGAACCCATCAGCGTGCGCGTCGTCGTCACGTCGAGCGGATGATCGCGGCCCTTGTCCAGCTTGCGCGCCGAAAAGCACTGGAAGTCGGTGCATTGGCGCCCGTCGACATCGATGATCTGCAGATAGTCGCCCGCCTTGACGAAGTAGGCCTCCGCCGTCGCCGAATGGACGCGCAGGTCGAGCACGGGATCGGCCAGCGGGTCGGCAAGCCTGGATTTCGCTGCCGGGCGGATGGTGGCGCGGCGGACGATGACGCTAAGTGGCGTCGCCGTATCGTGGCCGTCGACCAGCATCGGCCCGCCGGGCGCGGCAATCAGCATCGACCCATCGCGGGCGACGGTAAAAGCCTGTTCGGTACCGGCAGGGGTGGCGCCGCCGAAAACGCGAACCGCCTTCGCCTGGTCGAGCTGCACCTGGCGCCGCTCGAGCCCCCGGCGCAAGGATGCGAGGCTGTCGTCGCCTTCGGCCAGCAGCGCCTTGATGCCGGCGGCATTGCTGTTCGATTTCTCGCCGAGAATGCCGGGATCGGTCGCGTCGCTGCTGTCCCATGCCAGCAGCTCGCAGGCCTGCCCGCCCTCGACATCGCGCACGGTGACAATGTCGCCGGCCTCGACCTCGATCAGCACCGCGCCATTGCCCTGAACCGAGTAGCGCTCCATCGCGGCCGGCAGCGTAATCTGGCCTGGCCGCAGGATCAGGCTCGGCCGGGGCGGTCCGGCGACGACGGCGGGGTAGGGCGACTGGCTCATCTCAACCTTGGTTTCGAGAAACAAGTTTGCCTGTGTGTGAAATTATTTTAGCGGGAAGAATAGGATAGAAGAGCCGGAGTTGGCAAGTGAAGGCGAGGCGCGCGCCTCTTCCTTCTCCCCTTGTGGGAGAAGGTGGATCGGCGCGCAGCGCCGAGACGGTTGAGGGGTGTTGGACGGAGTGCCGTCATACCAAGCTGGAGCACCCCTCATCCGACCGAGCTTCGCTCGGCCACCTTCTCCCACAAGGGGAGAAGGGAAGGTGGCGCACAATCCTACCCCAATTCCTCGGAATGCCCGATCTCGACGCCATACTCGGCGGCAGCGTCCAGCATCGTATGCCACAGGCTTTCCGCGAAGGTGGCGAACACCAGAAGATTGAACACCGCCTGTCCGTCCGGCCGGTCATTGGCGCGCCAGAGATTGATGCTGGTGTGATCGACCGAGGTCGCCGCAGCGGTGCCGGCCGGGAACACCGCGGGGTGCAGGTCTAGCGACGACAGGTTGGCCAGCATCGCGCGCGCCTTTTCTCCGGAAACGCTGATCAGCGCGCGGGCATGCGACTGGTCGGACAACGAGGCGGATTGCGCAAACGCCTGGCTCAGCGGTTCGCTTGCGTGCTTGCCGCCATTGGACAGGACCAGGAACTGATCCGGTCCCGACCAGATCAGCGTAGCGTCGGGAGTTCGGGTCGCCTTGGGCGTTTCCGGGGCGGCAACGCCGAAGCGGGTTTCGGCGGCCTTCGCCAGTTCTGCCGCTTTGCCGCGCCGCGCCATCACCTGGATCAGGTCAAAATTGCGGATCTCGGTGAGCGATACGCCGGCCGCCGTGCCGCGCGCGCCATACGCGCCGACAACAAGCGCTTTCTCCAGCGGACTGCGGGCAATCCAGGAAAACTCAGCCACGCTGGCGCCCTCCATCCGGATCGTAGAAGACCGGGCTGCACAGCTCGACGTCGTAGTCTTCGCCGCGGAGCGGGTCATGCGCATGGACGATCTCGCCAATGCGCTCGCGGCCACGCTCAACAAGCGCCAGCCCGATCCACTGGTCGAGCATGGGCGAGAAGCAGACCGAAGTGACATAGCCCTGGTCGTTGCCGGGACCGGGCGTCTCGCCCTTCGGGATAATATGCGCGCCGGAACGCAGGCGGCGCGTCTTGTCGACCGGCTTGATGCCGACCACGACCTGCCGGTCTGGGGCAATCAGCGCCTCGCGCCCGGCCATGACGCGGCCGATGAAATCTTTTTTGGTCGACATCATCTTGCCGAGGCCGAGGTCGGCGGCGGTCGTCGTGCCGTTCAACTCCGGGCCGGCGACATGGCCCTTTTCGATGCGCATGACGCCGAGCGCCTCGGTACCGTAGGGCGTAACGCCGAACGGCTTGCCGGCCAGCATCAAATTGCGCAACAGCGCCTCGCCATAGCGGGCGGGAACCGAAATTTCGAACGCCATTTCGCCCGAAAACGAGATGCGGAACAGCCGCGCCTTGATGCCACCGCGAAGCGCGACTTCCCGCGCCCCCATGAAGGGAAAGCCCTCGTTCGACAAATCCTCCGCCGGATCGACGATTTCCCGAAGCAGGTCCCGGGTCTTCGGCCCGGCGATCGAGAACTGCGCCCATTGATCGGAGACGGATGTCAGCTGCACGTCGAATTCGGGGAACAGCACCTGCCGGCAGAATTCGAGATGCTGCATCACCAGCCCGGCCTTGGCGGTGGTGGTGGTCAGGAAATAGTGGTCCTCGGCCAGCCGCGACGTCGTGCCGTCGTCATAGACGATGCCGTCCTCGCGCAGCATCAGCCCGTAGCGGGCTTTGCCGACGGCGAGACTGGAGAAGGTGTTGATGTAGACGCGGTCGAGAAAGGCGCCGGCATCCGGGCCGTGCACGTCGATCTTGCCGAGCGTCGAGACATCGCAGAAGCCGACGCCGGAGCGCACCGCCTTGACCTCGCGGGTGACCGATTCCAGCCAGTCCTTTTCGCCGGCGCGCGGATACCATTGCGCGCGCTTCCACAGGCCGGTGTCGACGAACACCGCGCCCTGTTCGGCTGCCCAGTGATGCGACGGCGTCAGCCTCGTCGCATGGAAGTCTTCGTCGCGATGATGGCCGGCGAAGGCGCCGATGGCGACCGGCACATAGGGCGGGCGGTAGATCGTCGTGCCGGTTTCGGGGATCGATTTGCCGCTGATTGCCGCCATGATGGCGAGACCGGCGACGTTCGAGGTCTTGCCCTGGTCGGTGGCCATGCCGAGCGTCGTATAGCGCTTGAGATGCTCGACCGATTCGAAACCTTCGCGCTGCGCCAGCTCGATGTCGGACGCGGTCACGTCATGCTGGTAATCGACGAAGGCTTTCCCTTTGCCGGCCACATACCAAAGCGGCGTCAGCGAAAACGCCTCGCTGTCGGCGACCGGCGATGTGCCGGCATTGCCGCCGCGTCCAGCACTCTGCGCTGCCGCAGCACCCGCGGCAAAGCCCTGGCGCAGGCAGTCGCCCAGCCCGAAGGCGCCGTTGGCGGCGCCGACGGCCATCATGCCGGGCGGCGCACCATCCGGCACGAAGGCTGCGATATCGTCCTGCCATTTCGGCCGGCCGCGATGATAGGAGGTCAGCCCGACCGCCGGATTCCAGCCGCCGGACACGGCAAGCCCGTCGGCTTCGACTTCCGCCCGTGCGCCGCCGGTCAGCGCCACCACGATTTTCCGGACCCCGTCCTTGCCGCCTTCGACCCCGCTGACCGAGCCGTTGAGCACGGCAAAGCCGCCCTTGGCGGCAAGCGCGCGATGCGCGGCGGAGACGTCCGGGCGCGCATCGACGACCGCCGCGATCTGCAAACCGGCGCCAAGCGCGGTCTCGACCGTGCGCCAGCCATCCTCATTGTTGGTGAACAGCGCGATCCTCCTGGCAGGGGTAACCGCGTAGCGCGCGACATAGGTCCGCATCGCCGAAGCCATCATCACGCCCGGCGTGTCGTTACCGGCAAAGACGATCGGCCGCTCGATGGCGCCGGCGGCGACGACGCAGCGCTTCGCCACGATCCGCCACAGCCGCTGGCGCACCTGGTGCTCGGGCGGCGACGGCAGGTGGTCGTTGACCCGCTCGATCGCGCCATAGGTGCCGCCATCATAGACGCCGAACAATGTCGTGCGGGTCATGATGCGGACATCGGGCAGTGTGGCGAGTTCGGCCAGCGTGCGCGTAATCCATTCGGCCGCCGGCGCGCCGTCGATCATGCCGCCGTCGGCGAGCAGGCGGCCGCCAAGCGCAAAATCTTCCTCGCACAGGATGACGCGGGCGCCGCCGCGCCCGGCCGCCAATGCCGCCGCAAGCCCGGCCGGGCCGGAGCCGGCAATCAGCACGTCGCAATGCGCCCACGCCTTGTCGTAATGGTCGGGATCGGCGACGCCTGCAGCGCGGCCGAGGCCGGCGGCGCGGCGAATCGTTGGCTCGTAGATCGTTTCCCAGAATTTCGCCGGCCACATGAAGGTCTTGTAGTAGAAGCCGGCGACGAAGATCGGCGCGAACAGCTGGTTGACCGCCATCAGATCGTGGCGCAGCGACGGCCAGCGGTTCTGGCTGGCGGCTTCGAGCCCGTCATAGAGTTCGGCCGTGGTCGCCTTGGTGTTCGGCTCGCGCCGCGCTCCGCTGCGCAGTTCGACCAGCGCGTTGGGCTCCTCCGAACCAGCGGTCAGGATGCCGCGCGGCCGGTGGTATTTGAACGAGCGGCCGACCAGCTTGACGCCATTGGCGATCAGCGCCGAGGCCAGCGTGTCGCCTTGGAAGCCGGCAAAGCTCTTGCCGTCGAAGTGGAAGGCCAGCGGCGCGGCGCGATCGATGAGACCGCCGCTCTCCAGCCGGTGTGTTTGCGCGGGGCCAACCATCAGGCCCCAACCTCGGCGGCACCAACGCCTGCAGCCGGTTCGACCGCCGAAATCTCATGCGTCAGCGTGTTGCGGGCGACCTTCAGCCAGGCCCGGCAGCCGCCGCCATGGTACCAGTATTCGCTCATCGGCCCGGCGATGTTGTCGCGTAGATAGACGTAGTCGAAGACCTCGTCTTCGGTGGCGCCGGCCGCCGGACGCGTCGGCTTGGCGTCGCCCAGATAGGTGAACTCGCCGAGTTCGCGTTCGCCGCAGAAGGGACAGACAATGCGCATGCTTCTTCAGCCAGCCTTCAATGCAGGTTCGGTTGGGCGCCCTGGCCCTTTTCGTCGATCATCGCACCTCGCCGGAAGCGGTCGAGGCGAAAGCGGGTAGCCTCCTTGTGCGGCTCGTCGCGCGCCAGCAGATGGGCAAAGACCAGGCCGGAGCCGGGCGTCGCCTTGAAGCCGCCATAGCACCAGCCGGCGTTGAGATAGAGCCCGTCGACCGGTGTTTTGTCGATGATCGGCGAGCCGTCCATCGACATGTCCATGATGCCGCCCCACTGACGCAGAAGCCGTATCCGGCCGATCATCGGCATCAGCGCCATGCCGCCTTCGCAGACGTCTTCCATGACAGGCAGATTGCCGCGCTGGGCGTAGGAATTGTAGCCGTCTATGTCGCCGCCGAAGACCAGCCCGCCCTTGTCGGACTGGCTGACGTAGAAGTGGCCGGCGCCGAAGGTCATGACATTGGGGATCAGCGGCTTTATCGCCTCCGAGACGAAGGCCTGCAGCACATGGCTTTCGATCGGCAGCCGCATGCCGGCCATCGCCGCGACGCGCGACGAAGAGCCGGCGACCGCCATGCCGACCTTGCCTGCGCCGATCCTGCCGCGGCTCGTCTCGACGCCGGTCACCTTGCCGCTGCCATCGCGGACAAAGCCGGTCACTTCGCAATTCTGGATGATGTCGACGCCGAGCGCGCTCGCCGCATGCGCGTAGCCCCAGACCACGGCATCGTGTCGTGCCGTGCCGCCGCGTCGCTGCAAGAGGCCGCCCTGCACCGGGAAACGTGCGTTGTCGAAGTTCAGGAACGGCATCATCTTCCTGACCGCCGCCAGATCGAGCAGTTCGGCATCGATGCCGTTGATGCGCATGGTGTTGCCGCGCCGTGCGTAGGCGTCGCGCTGCGCGTCGGAATGGTAGAGATTGATGACGCCGCGCTGGCTGACCATGGTGTTGTAGTTGAGGTCCTGCTCCATCCGCTCCCACAGCTTCATCGAAAGCTCGTAAAAACCGGTATTGCCGGGCAGCCCGTAATTGGAGCGGATGATGGTGGTGTTGCGGCCGGCATTGCCGGAGCCGATCCAGCCCTTTTCCAGCACGGCGACATTCCTGATGCCGTATTCGCTGGCGAGGAACCATGCCGTCGCCAGGCCATGGCCGCCGCCGCCGATGATCACCACGTCGTAGTGGCTCTTCGGGCTGGCGTCGCGCCAGGTGCGCTGCCAGTTCTTATGGCCGGAAAATGCCGCCCGAGCGAGGGAGAAGATCGAGTATTTCATGAACCTGTTTCGCGCCGGGCGTGCAACAATTCCGGATCAGATGTCGAGCGTGTGGTCGCGCTCCCACTGGGTGAAGTGGGAAGCATAGGAATTCCATTCCTGCTGCTTGAGCTTTAGATAGGCCGACGAGAATTCCTCACCCAGCGCCGCCTTGAGCGATTTGTCGTTGTCAAACTCGCGCAACGCGTCGAGCAGGTTGAGCGGCAGCTTCGGCGCGCCCTCGACCGTATGGCCGAACTGGTACATGTCGATATCGTAGCGCCTGCCGGGGTCGGCCTTCGAGCGGACGCCGTCAAGGCCGGCGGCGATGATGACGGCCTGCAGCAGATACGGGTTTGCCGCGCCGTCCGGCAGGCGCAGCTCGAAGCGGCCGGGGCCGGGCACGCGCACCATGTGGGTGCGGTTGTTGCCGGTCCAGGTCACCGTGTTCGGCGCCCAGGTGGCGCCGGAGATGGTGCGCGGTGCGTTGATGCGCTTGTAGGAATTGACCGTCGGGTTGGTGATGGCGGCAAGCGCGGACGCATGTTTCATGATGCCGCCGAGGAAATTCCTGCCCTTGGCCGACAGGCCGAGCTCCATCGCATTATCGGCAAAGACATTGGTCTTGCCGTCTTTGTCCCACACCGAGATATGCGCATGGCAGCCATTGCCGGTCAGGCCCTGGAAGGGTTTAGGCATGAAGGTTGCGCGCAGGCCGTGCTTTTCGGCGACCGATTTCACCATGAATTTGAAGAAGGAATGCTTGTCGGCGGTCGCCAGCGCATCGTCGAAGGCCCAGTTCATCTCGAACTGGCCGTTGGCGTCCTCGTGGTCGTTCTGGTAGGCGCCCCAGCCGAGCGCCAGCATGTGGTCGCAGATCTCGGCGATCACGTCGTAGCGGCGCATCACCGCCTGCTGGTCGTAGCAGGGCTTCGACGCCGTGTCATATTCGTCGGAAATCGTCTTGCCATCCGGCGAGATCAGGAAGAATTCGGCCTCGACGCCGGTCTTGATGTGCATGCCGTCGCCAGCAGCCTCCGCGATCAACCGCTTCAGCGTGTTGCGCGGCGCCTGCTCGACCGATTTGTCGTCCATGATGCAGTTGGCGGCGACCCAGGCGACCTCCGGCTTCCAAGGCAACTGGATCACCGAGGCCGGATCCGGCACCGCCAGCATGTCGGGATGCGCCGGCGTCAGATCGAGCCAGGTGGCAAAGCCGGCAAAGCCGGCACCGTCCCGCTGCATGTCGGCGATCGCCTGCGCCGGCACCAGCTTGGCGCGTTGTCCACCGAACAGGTCGGTGTAGGATATCATGAAATATTTGACGCCCTTTTCCTTGGCGAAGGCGGCGAGATCGTTCCCCATTATAGTTCCTCGCTTACTGGCATTTGGTTTGTCTTAGAAGCCGTTCTTGCCCGGTATCCAGTTGGTGCCGGCCAGCGGCACGCCGGCCATGGCGGCGGCTTCGATCGTCAAGGCCACAAGATCCTCGGGCTCGAGATTGTGCAGGCTGTTCTTGCCGCAGGCGCGGGCGATTGTCTGAGCCTCAAGTGTCATCACCTTAAGATAATTCGCCAGCCGTCGGCCGGCCGCAATCGGATCGACCCGTTTCATTAGCTCGGGATCCTGCGTGGTGATGCCGGCCGGGTCGCGACCCTCATGCCAGTCGTCATAGGCGCCGGCGGTGGTGCCGAGCTCGTTGTATTCCGCCTCCCAGCGCGGGTCGTTGTCGCCGAGCGCGACAAGCGCTGCCGTGCCGATCGACACCGCATCGACGCCGAGCGCCAGCGCCTTGGCGACGTCGGCGCCGTTGCGGATACCGCCGGAGACGATCAGCTGCACCTTGCGGTGCATGCCGAGATCCTGCAGCGCCTGCACGGCCGGCCTGATGCAGGCAAGCGTAGGCTGGCCGACATTTTCAATGAACACTTCCTGGGTCGCCGCAGTGCCGCCCTGCATGCCGTCGACGACGACGACATCGGCGCCCGATTTCACCGCAAGCGCGGTGTCGTAATAGGGCCGCGCGCCGCCGACCTTGACGTAGATCGGCTTTTCCCAGTCGGTGATCTCGCGCAGTTCGAGGATCTTGATCTCGAGGTCGTCCGGCCCGGTCCAGTCGGGGTGGCGCGAGGCCGAGCGCTGGTCGATGCCTTTCGGCAGCGTGCGCATTTCGGCGACGCGGTCGGAGATCTTCTGGCCGAGCAGCATGCCGCCGCCGCCTGGCTTGGCGCCCTGGCCGACGACCACTTCGATCGCGTCGGCGCGGCGCAGGTCGCGCGGGTTCATGCCGTAGCGTGACGGCAGATACTGGTAGACCAGCGTCTTCGAATGGCCGCGCTCTTCCTCGGTCATGCCGCCGTCGCCGGTCGTCGTCGAGGTGCCGGACAGCGTCGCGCCGCGGCCAAGCGCTTCCTTCGCCGGGCCGGACAGCGAGCCGAAGCTCATGCCGGCAATAGTGATCGGGATTTTCAGTTCGATCGGTTTTTTCGCATAGCGCGAGCCGAGCACGACGCTGGTGTCGCAGCGCTCGCGATAGCCTTCGAGCGGGTAGCGCGAGATCGAGGCACCGAGGAACAGAAGGTCGTCGAAATGCGGCAGCTTGCGCTTAGCGCCGGCGCCGCGGATGTCATAGATGCCGGTCGCCGCGGCGCGGCGGATCTCGGAAAGCGTGTAGTCGTCGAAGGTCGCGGATTTGCGCGGCGTCGTCGGCGGGTTGCGATAGGTCATTGAGCCTCAATACGCGTCGGCGTTGTCGATATTGAAATTGTAGAGGGTACGAGCCGAGCCATAACGCTTGAACTCCGCCGCCTTGACGCCGGTCACACCGGCGCGGTCGAGCAAGCCTTGCAGCAATTCGAGATGCTCGGGCCGCATCTCCTTGCCGATGCAGTCGGCGCCGAGGCTTTCGACCTTGCCGCGCACGAAAAGCCGCGCCTCGTAGATGGAATCGCCGAGCGCATCGCCGGCGTCGCCCAGCACCACGAGGTTGCCGGACTGCGCCATGAAGGCCGACATGTGGCCGATATTACCATGGACGACGATGTCGATGCCTTTCATCGAGATGCCGCAGCGCGACGACGCGTTGCCTTCGATGACGAGCAACCCGCCCCGGCCGGTGGCGCCGGCATACTGGCTGGCATCGCCTTTGACGACGATCTGGCCGGACATCATGTTCTCGCCGACGCCGGGCCCGGCCGAGCCATGCACGGTGATGGTGCCGCCGTCGTTCATGCCGCCGCAATAATAGCCGACGCTGCCGCGCACATCGATGGCGACCGGCTGGTCGACGCCGGCAGCGACCGAATGGCTGCCTCGCGGGTGGAGCACCTCGCAGGCGGTCTCGTTCGAACCGGGCGCCAGATCGTGCAGCGCCTGGTTGAGCTCGCGCAGCGACATTTCGGCCAGATCGAAGACCCGTGATGCATGGCCCGGCTCGCGAGCCGCCTTGGAGAGGTTAATTGCCGGCATTGGTTCAATGCTCCCAGAAATAGACGGTTGCGGGCTCGGGTTCCCAGACCTTCGCATTGTCTATGCCGGGCAGTTTGGTGAGCGCACGATATTCCGAGCCGAAGGCGACATACTGGTCGGTTTCGGCCATTACGGCGGGCTTGCAGGCGATCGGGTCGCGCACCACGCCGAAGCCGTTCTTGGTGCCGACGACGAAGGTGAAAAACCCGTCGAGATCACTCAGCGTGCCTTCCAGCGCCTCGCCGAGGTTCTTGCCATGCGCCATCTGCGAGGAGAGATAGGCGGCAGCGACCTCGGTGTCGTTCTCGGTCTCGAATGTCATGCCTTCGCGGATCAGCTCGCGGCGGACATTGTTGTGGTTGGACAGCGAGCCATTATGCACCAGGCACTGGTCGGCGCCGGTCGAGAACGGATGCGCGCCCATCGTCGTCACCGCCGATTCGGTCGCCATGCGGGTATGGCCGATGCCGTGGGTGCCGGTCATCTCGCGGACGCCGAAACGGTCGACGACCGCTTCCGGCAGCCCGACTTCCTTGTAGATTTCGACGACGTCGCCGGCGCCCATGATGCGGATGTCGGGGCGCAGCGTCTGGATCGCCTCGCGCGCTTCGTCGATCTTGGCAGGCATCGTCCGGACCACGGCATGCGTCGACTTCGCAGCAATGCTCACCGGCGCGCCGATTGCCTTGGCAAGTTCGGCGTCGAGGCCGCGGAAATCGCGCTCCGGCTTGGCCGACTGGATGGTGATCTTGGCTTCATTGGAGGACGCGCCATAGATGGCGATGCCGGCGCTGTCGGGACCGCGATCGCTGAGCGAGATCAGCATCTCCGACAACATCGCGCCAAGCTGGGGCTCGAGCGACTTGTCCTTCAAAAACAGTCCGACGATTCCGCACATGTCAGCCTCCGCGAGTTTGTTCCCTCCGAGATGTATCGAATGAGTCCCGGGAATTCAATTGGTATGAAAAAAATTTTCCTGTCGTTATATATCGGCTGAGGCGCCGCCGGCCGCACTATCGCTGCGCTGGCCGCCATTGTGAACCCATTTGGCATAGCGGATGCGAGCGACCTTGTAGGCATCCAGGATCGACAGGGCATAGATCAGGAAGCCGCCGGCATGGCGTCCGACGAAGCTGGCGTCGGGCGGCGCGATCTTGGCGGTGACCCAGGCAAGGATCACTATGAAGAACAGGAATTGCAGGCCGCGCACCGGCACGCCGAGCACGACATGCCCGCTCGCCGGCAAGACGATCGCAGCGCCCAGAACCAGATAGGGGCTCGGTGGTGCGGGGGAGGTGGTGATCTGGCTGGTCATGCCGCTTGCCGTTTGCTTTGATTGATGGCGTCGCGCAGCGCCGAAGCCGACGACAGCAGCCTCTCAATCAGCACCGGATCGAGCCTGACCGTACCGAATTCGGCTTGCCGGAATACGCCGTAGCGCGCCCGCTCGGCCTCGGCCAGAAGCCAGACGATGCGCACGCCGTTCGGCGTGATCAGCAATTCCTTGGCGCGCTCCTCGGCAAAGATATCGAGGTGGCCGGCGATGATGGCTTCGGGGAAGCGCACGCCCTTGCGGTCGGTCCGCAGCACCGCCTCGGCCGGAAACCCCGCCGCCTTCGGCAGCGGATGGACGAGATGATCGAAATTGGAAAAAGTCGTCGGCGATCCCGGCCGCATCATCATATCGAAAGTGCCTGGTATCGCGACCTTTTCGGTGATCGAAACGCTCAGCCAGCGCGCCGGCAGCTTCCTGATCGCCAGCGTGTCGACGATGGTCCGCACCTGCACCCGCCGGCCGTTCCACGAGCCGGCGAAGGTAACGACGCCGGCAGTGCCGTCCGAGACGTTGGCCGCGTCGGGGATGACGGCGCGGACGCCGGCTTCGTCGGCGGCAAGCCCGGTCGAAGCCTTGGCGCGGCTGGCCCGCGCAAGCCAGGCTATATGGAGGACGAGAGCCAGGGCAACCGCCCCGGCGAGCAATGCTGAGATCACCTAACGCACCTCGTCACGCAAATGCCCGCCCAGACCGGGCGCGCCGTCAGTAGCCCTGCGGCTTCGGCCACGGCATGGTGAACTGGGCACCACGGCGCACGAATTTGTAGCGGTAGAAGTGGAACCACAGCGAGATCAGGAAGTAGAAGGCGACCATGGCGATCAGCTGCGAGCCGAAGCCGAGGAAGATCGCAAAGAAGGTGACGACGCAAAGGCAGAACAAGACGATAGCCGGCAGCGGATGGAACGGATGGGTGTAGCCGCGGCGGATCGAGCCGAGCGGCCACTTTTTCCTGAACATGATGATGTTGATGCTCATGAAGGTGTATTGCAGCACGCCCGACAGGATCGAGAAGGTGATCGCCTGGTTGAGGTCGGCGATGAAGGCGAAGGCGAGCGCGATCGGCAGCAGGAACAGGATCGAGCGATAGGGCGTGCGGTATTTCGGATGCACCGCCGAGAACCAGGTCGGCAGATAGCGGTCGCGGCCGAGCGAAAACCAGGCGCGCGCGGCGTCGTTGATGCAGCCATTGGCGGAGGCGAGCGCGGCAAGCAGCGTCGCGATGAACAACAGGTTCTCCAGCAGCGCACTGCCGGTCAGTTTGCCTGCATCCCACAGCGGATAATAGGTGATGCCGAGATATTCCCAGGGCATCATCGAGGCGCAGACATACCAGGTCATGGCGGCGGCGATCAGAAGCGTGATCATGCCGGCCATCGTGCCGTAGGGCAGCGAGCGCGCCGGCGAGCGCACTTCCTCGGCGGCCTGCGTGGTGCCCTCGATGCCGAGATAATACCAGATGCCGAACTGGAAGGCGGCGATGACGCCGATCCAGCCGTAGGGCAGGGCGTTGCCCGGGGTCACCAACTCGTTGAGCTTGAGCACGGCGCCTTGCGTCCACGGGCTGACCGAGAAGAACAGGATGACGATCGAGACATAGGCGATGGCAGTGATGACGAAGTTGACGTTAAGCGTCATCAGCACGCCGCGATAGTTCAGCCATGCCAGCACGACGATTGTCGCGGCGATGAAGGAATTGTGGGTGAGGCCCTCGACGCCGGCTTTGGCGACGATGGTGTCGCCGAGCAGGATCGCGTCCGACACTTCGAGCATGGTGTAGGCAAAGACCAGGAACAGCGCGACGTTGAAGGCCATCAGCGGCCCGACAATGTGCTTGGCCTGCGCATATTGGCCGCCGGCGGCGGCAACCGTCGAGGTCACTTCGGAATCGATCATCGCGACCGAGGTGTAGAGCAGCCCGACGATCCAGCAGACGATCAGCGCCGCCAGCGCGCCGCCCTTGTCCGCCGCGAAATTCCAGCCGGTGAATTCGCCGACCAGAACGATGCCGACACCGAGCGCCCAGACATGGGCGGGGCCGAGCACCCTGAGCAGTGAAACCCTGTCGCCCTGCACTTGCACCGCTGGTTCAGCCGTGATCGTCATCGTTCAATCCCCCACTCAGATCCGGTGTTTTTCGGACACGGCTTCAAGTTCGCCTTCCCTGGACGAGGTCAGCATCTCTTCGGAATAGGTCGTGTCGATCTTGAACCAGTCGTAGAGCATCCACAGCGCGAGCACGATCGAGATGCCCCAGCATGCGTAAGAGAGTGCCACCCACATGACGATGCTTCCTATCTATTTGTCGCCGAACTTTTCGTCGATGACGTCGCGGTATTCGCGGTCCGATGCGCGGAACAGAAAGATGAAATAGCCGATCAGCACCGCCGCCATAATGATCAGCGTCGGCCAGTCGATGATGTAGTGGAACCGGTTCTGGATGATGTCGTGCGCGGTTTCCGGCGTGTAGCCGAGCTTTTCCCAGATCGAGGCCATGGTCGGGTTCTGGCCGAGCGCTTCCCACGTCTTGGCGTCGAGCGCGTCGATGGATTTTGCCGCCCCTGCCAGCCCTAGTTTCAGCGGCAGCCACAGCGCGACGAAAATCGCGACCACAACGACGGCGATATCGAAAACCTGTCCGGCCTTGCTCTGTTCGGGCGGTGTATAGCGGGCCATGCGTCTCCCCCTCAGGACTTGCGGTTGCGGTAGGCGTCGGCGTTCTTGATGTCGAGGCCGTAGATGAAGTCCTTGTCTTCCTTGTAGTGGTTGACCATCGCCAGAATGGCGGCCGTGTTGAAGATCAGCACCGCGGCGGCGGCGACCGCGACGACGAGCTTGATGCCGGCGTCGGGGACGTATGGCCATGTCATGAACAGGACAAAGAGGATCGTCGCCCACAGGCAGACGATCAGGAGCATGGATCCACGCACGTCGGAACGGTACAACGCTTCCACGCGCTGTTGCAGGTCGGACATCGGCTTTCCCCTTTTTCAACGCCGGTCCGGATTGGCCGGTCATTGCCCTCTTTCAAGAGAGTGAAATTTTTTTCATAAAATCCGGCCGAATTCTGGAATTGTCAAGACGATTTTACGCGACGTTAACCGTTTGTTTGGGCGCGCCGGATTTGCCTGACAATGAAATTATTTGCTTACGGGTATTGCAGGCTCCCGGCGTTTGCGATCAATATTCAAGCCAACGCTCCCGCCTGTGTGCAGGGAGCAGGGGAAAGCAAAAAAGTTTCTTTCGAACGGAGGACAGCGGATGACGGCATCCTGGAGATTTTCGACGCTTGCGGATCGCCATCGCGCGCTCGGCTCGAAGCTCGAGGACTGGAGCGGCATGGGCACCGCCTGGACCTACGACAAGGACGCGGACGAAGAGTATATCGCCATCCGCACCAAGGCCGGCCTGATGGACGTGTCCGGCTTGAAGAAGGTCCACATCACCGGGCCGCACGCCTCGCACCTGATCGATCTGGCGACGACGCGCGACGTCGAAAAGATCTATCCCGGCAAGTCGGCCTATGCCTGCATGCTCAACGAGGCCGGCAAGTTCACCGACGACTGCATCCTCTACCGCACCGGCCCGAATTCCTGGATGGTCGTGCATGGCTCGGGCACCGGCCATGAAGAGTTGCAGCGCGCTTCCGTCGGTCGCGACGTGTCGCTGCGCTTCGACGACAATCTGCACGATCTTTCGCTGCAAGGCCCGACCGCCGTCGATTATCTGGCAAAGCATGTGCCCGGCATTCGCGACCTCAATTATTTCCACCACATGCAGACCCAGTTGTTCGGCTTTCCGGTGATGATCTCGCGCACCGGCTACACCGGCGAGCGCGGCTACGAGATCTTCTGCCGTGGCCAGGACGCCGGAACGATCTGGGACAGGATCCTCGACGAGGGCAAGAGTGCCGGCATCGTCCCGTGCCGCTTCACCACGCTCGACATGCTGCGCGTCGAGAGCTACCTGCTGTTCTACCCCTACGACAATTCGCAGAAATACCCGTTTGAGAACGAAGGCCCCGGCGACACACTGTGGGAGCTTGGTCTCGACTTCACCGTCAGCCCCGGCAAGACGGGCTTTCGCGGTGCCGAGGAGCACTACCGCCTCAAGGGCAAGGAGCGCTTCAAGATCTTCGGCGTGCTGCTCGAAGGCAAGGAGCCGGCCGACGAGGGCGCACCGGTCTATCGCGACGGCAAAAAGGTCGGCGTGGTGACCTGCGCCATGTATTCGCCGCTGGTCAAAAAATCGATGGGCATTGCCCGGCTCGACGTCGACTGCGCGGTGCAGGGCACCAGGCTCGAGATCCGCAACAAGAGCGGCACCATCAGCGCAACCGCCGAGCCGCTTCCTTTCGATGATCCGAAGAAGACCAAGCGCACGGCGAAAGGCTGAGGCATACTGCGGGTATGGCAGCGAAAAGCATCATCAGCCGCCCGGTCTATGGGACCCTGTCTCCGCAGCCCGGCAAGCATCATCTTTTCATAGCGGATGCAGAGGGAGCGCTGGCGATTGCCGATCTGGCCGCCAAGGCACCGGCGGATTTCTTCGGTGGCGCCCACATCATCTTCATTGCCGGACGCGATGGTAAATATGCCGATGCGCTCGAAGCCCTGAAGCCGGCACAGTTCTACCTCGGCCATTCCTTTGCCAGCGCCCTGCCGCGGCTGAAGCAGACGCTGGCCAACGCCCATATGGGCCTCAGGCTCTACCTTGCCGGCACCGAGGGGCTGATCGGCCAGGCCATGCAGGCGGCGCTCGAAGCCGGCATCGACCACACCTCGGTCCAGACCGAGCATCGCGGCTCGCTGGCGCGCCGCATGCAATGCGTCCATTGCAAGGGCATCACCGAGAACGTGACGACGCAGCCGGCAGCCTGTTCGCATTGCGGCCTCTTGCTTCTGGTGCGCGACCACTATTCACGACGCCTCGCCGCCTTCCAGGGCGTCTGCATCAACGCCGAGGACCGCAGCGAAATTCCTCCGACGGAGGAGATCTTTCGATGAGCACCGGCACCACCAAGCTCGACGTCATCGTCAGCGATGTCGTTCCGGTCAACGAGTTGGTGACGCGCTTTCACTTCCGCAGGCGCGACGGCGAGCTCTTGCCGACCTTTTCCGGCGGCGCCCATGTCGTCGTCGAGATGCGCGATGGCGAACGCACCAGGCTCAATCCCTATTCGCTGATGGGCTCGCCGCTCGATACCCGCGAATACACCATCTCGGTTCGCCGCGACGACGTCGGCCGCGGCGGCTCGCTGTTCATGCACAGGCAGGTCAGGCCGGGCACGGAGATGGTGGTCAGCTATCCCGTCAACCTGTTCTCGCTCGATCTGCGCGCCAGGAAGCATCTGATGCTGGCCGGCGGCATCGGCATCACCCCGTTCATGGCGCAGACCGCGCAGCTGGCGGCGGAAGGCGGCAATTTCGAGTTGCATTACACCTGCCGCACCGCCTCGCTCGGCACCTATGCCGACCTGCTCAGGGAGCGCTACGATCGCCGGGTCAGGCTCTATCACGACGACCGCGACGAGCGCGTCGATCTCGACCGGCTGTTGTCGTCGCAGCCGCTCGGCACGCATCTCTATGTCTGCGGCCCGTCGGGCATGATCGGCTGGGTGCGCGAGCGTGCCGCCGCCCTCGGCTGGCCTGCCGAGACCGTGCATTTCGAGCATTTCGCGGCACCGCAGCCCGGCGCGCCCTTCGACGTGACGCTGGCGCTCAGCGGCAAGATCATCCGTGTCGACGAGCAGCAGAGCCTGCTCGAGGCGATCGAGGCGGCCGGGGTCGATCCGCCCTATCTCTGCCGCGGCGGCGTCTGCGGCCAGTGCGAGACCAACGTCATTTCGCATGACGGCAAATTCATCCACAACGACCACTGGCTGAGCGAGGAAGACCACCGTTCGGGCTGCAAGATCATGCCCTGCGTCTCGCGCTTCGAGGGCCGGTCGCTGGTGCTGGAAAGATAGGAGGCGAGCTTGGGCATCACCTTTCGCAAGGAAACGTTCCGCGACGACTTCACCTTCAGGAACAGCCCCGAGCACATCAGGCGGTTCCCGTTCCCGTTCCACGAAGACAGCTACATGTATGCCGTCAACATCGAGCCGCATGTCGCCGGGCCGAAGGGCAGCGTGCTGGAGAATTTGATCGACGTCGACGAGCACTATGTCGCCGAGATGCAGGACCGCGCTTTGGTGCTGGCCGAGGATCCGCTGCGCTGCCAGTCGCTGCCGCACATGACGCTGGCCGGCTGGGATCTGCTCGAGCTTTTGATGGAGCAGCAGGCGCTGGGCTATCCCGAGCATTTCACGCTGACGCGCCATGGCGACCGCTGGCGCTGGATCAACCGACCGCTCGGCATCGACGACAGCTTCACCTTCGGCGACGTCTCGACGCTGCCCTATGGGCCGATGGAATACATCACCCGCCAAAGCCAGGGCGATTTCTGCATTCTCGACCAGCGCGACGGCAATCTGTGGATGGATGCCGGCATGGTCACCACCCAGGCCGACTGGTCGCTCGATTTCGACATCGGCATGAACTTCTTCGAATGGCACGCGCCGGTGCCGCTGGCGCATGAGAAGGGCATCTTCGTCCGGGCGCTAAAATTCCTCACCAACATCCAGCAGGGCAAGCCGGCGCGCCGGCTGAACTGGACGATGACAATCAATCCTCGCCTCGATACCAGCCCGGAAAATTATCACAAATGGGGTCCGGACCGGACCACGGTGACGCCCAAAAACGTCGGCGACAAGGTCCATCTGCGCGTCGAGCTGCAGAGCTTCTGGCGGCTGCCGCGCTCGAATGCGATCGTCTTCCCGATCCGCTGCTACCTGATCAAGATGGACGAGCTGGTGACGCAGCCGAAATGGGCAAGGCGCCTGCACCGCGTCATCCGCGACCTTCCCGACGAACTCGCCAACTACAAAGGCCTGACGCGCTACCGCGCGACGCTGGTCGAATGGCTGTCGAAGCTGGATGACGGCAGTGCGACATCGCCGGGGTTCGGGCCGGATTGAGGTTCTGTTTGCGAGGTTCGCGCTGCCCGTCAAGCTGCCAATCTCCCCCCAAGAGGGGGAGATGCCCGGCAGGGCAGAGGGGGGCGCCGTAGAGCGCCGGCCTTTAGCCCCCTTGCGACCAATCGAGGACGAGCTTGCCCTGCAGTTCAACGTAGCAGAGACCCTAGGATCCATGCCGTTACCGTGGCCGTGGAGTGCAGCGATCCAGGATTGCTTGCGCGCCCTCATCTCCGGCTCACCCCGCGCTGCTCTGCGGATAACAGATGATCGACAAATACCGCATCGGCAGGACGCTCAGCACTTCCGGTCCGTGCGGCGCATCGGCGTCGAAGAACAGGCTGTCGCCAGGCCTCATCGGGTAGAGATTGCTGCCGTGCCGGTAAACCACCTCGCCCTCGAGCATATAGAGGAATTCCATGCCTTCATGCTGGAAGGTCGGGAACACGTCGGAATCCTCGGTCAGCGTGATCAGATAGGGTTCGACGACGACGCCGCTGGTGTTGGAGCCGATATGGCCGAGCAGATTGTACTGGTGGCCGGCGCGCGTGCCGCGGCGTTCGACGTCGAGGCCTTCGCCGGCCTTGACGAAGACGGCACTGCGCTCTTCCTCGAAGCGGCGGAAGAAGGCGGTGACGGGAACGCCGAGCGCCCGCGACAGCGCCTGCAACGTGGTCAGCGATGGCGAGGTGATGCCGTTCTCGATCTTCGACAGCATGCCAAGCGAAATGTCGGTGGCGGCAGCCAGATCGGCGACGGTGATACCGAGCTTCTTGCGGAAGGCCCGCACCTCGCGGCCGATCGCGACCTCCAGGACTTTTTCGCGGGTGTCGCGAATGGCGTGCGGGTTCTGGGTGAGCGGCGCGCGTATCTTGCGCGGATCGACTGCAGCGACCGACGGCTTGGCCTTGGCGGCGACGACGGCCGCAGCGGGCTTTAGACTGGATGCTTTTTTCGCCATGTTGCCACCCCGGACCTTGCCGATTCATTTCACTCACGGTGAACATATTCGGTGCCGATACAGAAGCGCAACTGCCACGGCAAGCCACCCGTGTCGAATTGCGCAATGTCTGGATTTCGCCCGAGCTACTGCGTCGCTTGGAAATCCAGCTGGGCGAAACGCGGTTTCGCGACAAGCCCTGTTGACAGCATCGAAGGGGCAATTACTGTCCTGTCAGTGAAATTTGTTTCGTTAGGGAAATGAGATCGGGAGGCCCGCAATGAAAGATCGTGTTGCCGTCATCGGAGCCGGGCCGTCCGGCATGGCTCAGCTCAGGGCCTTCAAGTCGGCTGCCGACAAGGGCGCCGACATTCCCGAGATCGTCTGCTTCGAAAAGCAGTCCGACTGGGGCGGCCTGTGGAACTACACCTGGCGCACCGGCCTCGACGAGCACGGCGACCCGGTGCACGGCTCGATGTACCGTTACCTCTGGTCGAACGGCCCGAAGGAATGCCTCGAATTCGCCGACTACACCTTCGAGGAGCATTTCGGCCGGCCGATCGGCTCCTATCCGCCGCGCGCCGTGCTGTGGGACTACATCAAGGGCCGCGTCGAAAAATCCGGCGTGCGCCAATGGGTGCGCTTCAACAGCCCGGTGCGCATGGTCACCTTCTCCGAAACGACAAAAAAATTCACCGTCACCGCGCATGACCGCACCAGCGACGTCACCTACTCGGAAGAGTTCGACCATGTCGTCGTCGCCTCGGGCCATTTCTCCGTGCCCAACGTTCCCTATTTCGAGGGCTTTTCGACCTTCAACGGCCGTATCCTGCACAGCCACGATTTCCGCGACGCCATGGAATTCAAGGGCAAGGACATTTTGATAATCGGCCGCTCCTATTCAGCCGAGGACATCGGCTCGCAATGCTACAAATACGGCGCCAGATCGATCACCTCCAGCTACCGCTCGAAGCCGATGGGCTTCAAATGGCCGGAGAACTGGAAGGAAGTGCCGCTTCTGCAGAAGGTCGTCGGCAAGACGGCGCATTTCAAGGACGGCAGCACCAAAGACGTCGACGCCATCATCCTGTGCACCGGCTACCTCCATTCCTTCCCGTTCCTCACCGAGGATTTGAAGCTGAAGACCGCCAACCGCATGTGGCCGGACGGGCTCTACGAGGGCGTCGTCTGGGAGAAAAACCCGAAGCTGTCCTATATCGGCATGCAGGACCAGTTCTACACCTTCAACATGTTCGACGCGCAGGCCTGGTTCGCCCGCGACGTCATCATGGGCCGCATCAATCTGCCCTCGGCCGAAGCCATGGCCGAGCACGGCCGGAAATGGCGGGCACGCGAGGAAACGCTTGAAGACGCCGAGCAGATGATCTGGTTCCAGGGCGACTACACCAGGGAGCTGATGGAGCAGACCGACTATCCCGGCTTCGATGTCGAGGCTGTCAATCAGACCTTCATGGAGTGGGAGCACCACAAGGCGCAAGACATTATGGGCTTCCGCGACCATGCCTACCGCTCGCTGATGACCGGCACGATGGCGCCGCTGCATCATACGCCCTGGCTGCAGGCGATGGACGATTCGATGGAAAGCTATCTCGAGATGAAGGGCGTGGCGGCGGAGTAGCAGTCCGAACGGCGATTGACTTGCCTCAGACAACTTCCCGCGCCGGGTCGGCCGCCAGCGCCAGGGAATTTGCGACGTGCTCGAGGTGCTCCTCGTCCAGAATGCTGGTCGCGACGCGGACAGCGTTCGTTTTTCCGGTCGAAAACTTCGCCCCGGCATGGACCGCGATGCCGTGGGCGGCCAGCGTGACCATCGCGTAAGGTTCCGAAGCAACCGGAATGAGGACGCTGAGACCGTGTCCGGCGTCGATATCGACATTGCGTTTGGCCAGTTCGCCGGCGAGCCGTTCGCGACGGCCGCGGTATACCTCCTTCGCCTGCTCCACCAGGGCGGCCGTGGCCGGGTCTTGCAGCAGCCAGGCGGTGGCCGCCTGCAGGATGCGGCTGGTCCATCCCGAGCTGAAGCTGCGGTAGGACTGGATCTGCTCGACGATCGTCGCCGATCCGGACAGCACGGCGAGCCGCAAATCCGGGCCGTGGGTCTTGGAATAGGACAGGATATGGACGACGCGATCGGGAAAACGCCGGCCAAGCGAAATGCGCGGCGCCGAGGCAATATCGCCGACGCCGTCATCTTCGACAATCAGCACGTCGGTGCCGGCGAGCAGGTCGCCGATGACTTCCAGCCGCGCCGACGACATGCAGGCGCCGGTCACCGAATGGACGCGCGGCTGGAACAGGAACGCGACGGGCCGCTGCCGCAGAGCGTTGGCAAGTGCATCCGGCAAGGGACCGTCGCTGTCGCAGTCTACCGGGATGATCGGCACATCGAGATCCTCGAGGATGTCGAGCAGGCGAAGCGCCGTCGGGTTCTCGATGGCCACCGGCGCTCCCGGCGGGACCAGCGCATGCAGCAAGGTGTAGATGGCGTTGTAACCGCCATTGGTGGCCAGGAACGCGCCGGGATCGTACGGCCATGACGGGCGCACTGCCGCCTCCAGCTCGGGCAGGATGCGCACCCGCTCGTAGCTGTTGAGCTTTTCGGCGCGCGCACCATGCGCCAGCGCGATGTCGAGCGGCGGCAAGAGCCTCACATCGGGCTCCGCGATCGCCAGGTTCAGAACATCCTGTCCGTAATTGCCGCCGCTCATGTGGCGCTCGGGCCGGGCGGCAAAGCGGTTGCCCATGATCCAGGTGCCGTTGCGTCCGCGGCCGCCGATGATCTTGTAGCGCCGCAACTCGCTCCACGCCTGCGAGACCGTCGCCGGGCTGACGCCAAGCACATAGGCCAGATCGCGCACCGGCGGAAGCTTTGCGCCGACAGGCAGCGCGCCGCTTCTGATCAGCGCACTGGTCTCGCGCGCGATGCCGCGCATCGTGCGGTCGCCAAGGCGATCGGCGAACCATCCTGCATCGAAATCCATCGGCACCCGCGACCATTAAAGCTAATGTTCAATAACATAATAACATTTGATCGGCCAAAAATAAACATTTACCAATCGCCGGTCAAACATAGCTTTGAAGTTCATGCCGATGCCCGTCTCCATCACTATAGCCACCCGCGATTGGGACTATCTCACCCCTTTGGTGCTGGGTGACGTCACTTCGAGCCGCTTGTCGGTGAAGGTTGACCGCGTCGCCACGCTCATTCCGGATCTCGGCACCGATCCGAACTACGATGCGGCGGAGGTCTCGTTCAGCCGTTATGTGTCGGCCATGGCTTCCGGCAGGGATACGGTGGTTGGAATACCGTGCTTCATCATGCGCGGCTTTCGCCATCGCTGCATCATAACGGTCGAGGCCAGCCCGTTGGAACGGCTTTCCGACCTTGCCGGCAAACGCATCGGCGTGACCGGCTGGCGCGATTCCGGCAACACATGGACGCGCGCGGCGCTTCGCCGGGAAGGCGTCGGCGTCGAGGATGCCTATTGGTTCGCCGGCAGGCTGACATCGGAGCACCCGATCGCCGACCGCCTCGACGGATTCGGCAGGCCGGGGCGCATCGAAGCAGCACCAGGCGAGCGCCCGATGATGGAGCTGCTGTCGCAAGGCGAGCTCGACGCCGTTTTCACGCCCTTCATGCCGGACGGCTTTTTCGGCCCGGTTTCCGGCTTCCGGCAAGTGCTGCGCGATTTTCGCGCGGCCGAACGCGCCTATTTCGCCGACGTCGGTTATGTCCCGGGCATGCATCTGGTCGCCGTCAAGGCGGCAGTGGCCAGGGAGCACCCCTGGCTGCCGCAGGAACTCGCCAGGCTGATCAACGAAAGCCAGCGCGTCTGGACGGCAAAGCGCCGAAAATATGCCGATACCTCGCCCTGGATCCTCGAGGAGCTGCTTCATGCGGGGCGCGACCTGCCTGCCTCCTGGAACGCCAGCGGCCTGCCGGCCAACCGGCGCATGATCGAGGATTTCGTCACCGAGCTCCATGCCCAGGGCATCCTGGCGGAACCGATTTCCGCCGAAGCCTTGTTTCCTTTCGAGGCCAGATCGCGGGCCACCGCGGCCTGACAACGCACAACGAAGAACACGAAGGAGAATGCCATGCGGACAATCAGCTTCATATTCGCCTCGCTCGTCACCATGCTGGCGCAGGCCAGCTTTGCCCAGGATATCCAGAAGCAATCGGTGAACGAGGATTTGCGGGCCCGGCTGCCGGAAGAGATCCGAACGGCGGGAAAGATCACAGCCGTCAACAACGGCTCGTTCCCGCCCTATGAGATCGTCACCGGCACCGAACTGTCGGGGGCGACCAGGGACATTTCCGACGCCATCGGCCAGCTGCTCGGCGTCGAGATCGATCATGCCTCGGTCGCCGGCCTGCCGGCTTTGCTGAGCGGCATCAATGCCGGCCGTTATCAGTTCGCGATGGGTCCTGTCGGCGACTATCCCGATCGCCAGAAATCCAACGACTTCATCGATTGGGTGCGTGAATACGTCGTCTTCGCCGTCGAGAAGGGCAACCCGCAAGGCATCACCTCGCTCGACACCGCGTGCGGCAAGCGCATCGCCGTCATGTCGGGTGGCTCGGCCGAGAAGGTCATCAAGCAGCAGGCGCAGAAATGCACCGAGGGCGACAAGCCGGCCGTCGAGGTGCAATCCTTCACCGACCAGCCGAGCTCGATACTGGCCGTCCGGTCGAAACGCTCCGACGCATTCTTCTCCTCGCAGGCGCCGCTGACCTATTTCGTCGAGCAGGCGAAGGGCCAGCTGGAACTCGCCGGGGTCGGCCAGGCCAACGGCTTCAAGGACATCTATCAAGGCGCCGTCGTCAAGAAGGGCTCGCCGCTGGGCGGCGTGCTGCTCGACGCGTTCAAGATCCTGATGAAGAACGGCACCTACGCCGCGGTCATGAAGAAGTGGGGCCTCGAGAAGAACATGATCGATGCGCCAGGCATCAACCAGGGCCAGTAGAGGCTGCCATGACCGATGCCACCGCTGCCTACGCGGCCGGGCTGCCGCGACGTCCCGACGACGCGCTGCGCGACGTCAAACGAGCCCACCGGCCGTTTCCGCTCGCCCGGCTGGCGCTCTGGGCGTTCACCGTCGCCGTGGCAGCCGGCTTCGCCTATATCGTTGCAGTCAACCCGAATTTCGGCTGGCCGGTGGTCGCCCAGTATTTCTTCGATCCGACGGTCATGCAGGGGCTTTCGGTGACGCTCGGCCTGACGGTCGTGGCAATGATCCTGGGCATCGTGCTCGGCCTGCTGCTCGCCATCGCGCGCATGTCGAGCGACAGGCTGGCATCCCTTCTCTCCGGCCTGTTCATCTGGTTCTTCCGGGGAACGCCGCTGCTGGTGCAATTGATCCTGTGGTACAACCTTTCGACGCTGTTTCCGCGCATTTCCATCGGCTTCGCCAGTTGGAACACCAACGACCTGATCACGCCGTTGACCGCCGCCGTTCTTGGTCTGGCGCTGAACGAGGCCGCCTACATGGCCGAGATCATCCGTGGCGGGCTGCTGTCGGTGGACAAGGGACAGGCCGAAACGGCTGAAGCCTTCGGCATGACCCGCGCGCGGGCCTTGCGGCGCATCATCATCCCGCAGGCGATGCGGTCGATCGTGCCGCCGACCGGCAATCAGCTGATCAGCATGATCAAGGCAACGTCGCTTGTCAGCGTCATCGCCATGGCCGACCTGCTCTACTCGGTGCAGTCGATCTACAACCGCACCTTCGAAATCATTCCGCTGCTGATGGTTGCAGTGCTGTGGTACCTGCTGATCACCTCGGTCCTCAATGTCGCGCAAGGCGCGATCGAACGCCACTACAGCCGCGGCGATCGCGGTGCGCGCGAGAAGACGGCGACCGCCACCCTGGAGGCCGCCAATGAGCGCGCATGACACGCCCCTGGTCCGGGCGCGCAACGTTCACAAGGCCTTCGGCCCGCTCGAGGTGCTGAAGGGCATTGATCTGGACGTCGCGCCTGGCGAGGTGGTGGTCATTCTCGGACCGTCCGGCTCCGGAAAGTCGACCTTCCTGCGATGCATCAATCATCTCGAGGCGATCGACCAGGGGTCGATCGAGGTGGACGGCGAGCAGATCGGTTACCGGTTGCACGACGGCCGCCTCGACAAACTTTCCGACCGCGCGATCGCCGCGCAGCGGCGCAAGATCGGCATGGTGTTCCAGCAGTTCAATCTCTATCCGCACATGACGACCCTGCAGAACGTCATCGAGGCTCCGGTCGGCGTTCACCGAGAGAACCGCAAGGAGGCGATCGGCTACGCCCGCGAACTGCTGACCCGTGTCGGTCTTGCCGACAAGATCGACGCCTATCCGCGCCAGCTTTCAGGCGGCCAGCAGCAGCGCGTCGCCATCGCCCGTGCGCTCGCCATCCGCCCGAAATTGATGCTCTTCGACGAGCCGACCTCGGCGCTCGATCCGGAGCTGGTCGGCGAGGTGCTCGCCACCATGCGCGATCTCGCCAGGCAGGGCTTGACCATGATCGTGGTCACGCATGAGATCGGCTTCGCCCGCGAAGCGGCGGATCGGGTGGTGTTCATGGACGACGGTAATGTGATCGAGGCCGGGCCTCCGGACGAGGTTCTCGCTAAACCCAGGCACCCGCGCACGCGGGCTTTCTTAAGCCGTTTCATCTAAAAAGCAAAGCCGGCGCGGCACCTGCTCGGCCGGCAAAGGACCTCCCATGCCAAAGACCTCCAACCAGTTCGCCGACATTTCCGACTTCGCCGACAAGGCCGCCGAGCTTGCAGCGGCCCGCCAGCACCTGCACGCGCATCCCGAGCTTTCATTCCAGGAGCACGAAACGGCTGCATACGTTGCCGAACGGCTCGAAAGCTGGGGCTATGAGGTGACGCGAAATGTCGGCGGGCTCGGCGTCGTCGGTCGCCTGCGCCAGGGCAGCGGCCGCAGCATCGCCATCCGTGCCGACATGGACGCCCTGCCGATCACCGAAGCTACCAATCTCCCTTATGCCAGCCAGGCCAGCGGCAAGATGCACGCCTGCGGTCATGACGGCCACACTACGATGCTGCTCGGCGCCGCCGAATACCTGGCGCGCACACGGCATTTCAACGGCACGGTGAACCTCATCTTCCAGCCGGCCGAGGAAGCCGGCAAGGGAAGCGGGGCGCAGGCGATGATCGCCGACGGCCTGTTCGAGCGCTTTCCCTGCGATGCGATATTCGGGCTGCACAACCACCCGGGCGCGCCGACGGGTTCGTTCCTGATGCGCGCCGGGCCGCTGATGGCGGCGAGCGATACCGTCACCATCAGGATCGCCGGGCGTGGCGGCCACGCTTCGCGTCCGCACCTGACGGTCGACCCGATCGTCGCTGCCGCCAACATCGTCATGACCCTGCAGACGGTTGTGTCGCGCAACGTCAACCCGATCGAGACCGCTGTCGTCACCGTCGGCACGATTCACGGAGGCACGGCCTCCAACGTCATTCCGGAACACGCCGAAATCACGTTGAGCGTCCGCTCCTTCTCGGCCGAGATCCGCGACACGCTCGAGCAGCGTATTCGCAATATCGCAGCACTTGTGGCGCAGGCGCATGGCGCAACGGTCGAGATCGATTACGAGCGCGGCTACCCGGTGGTGGTCAATTCCGAGCGCGAGACGTCCTTTGCGACAGACATCGCTGTCGAACTCGTCGGTCAGGACAAGGTGTCCGTCTGCCCGTTGATCCCCGGCAGCGAAGACTTTTCTTATTTCCTCGAACACAAACCCGGTTGCTTTCTGCGCCTCGGAAACGGCGAGGATTCAGCCATCCTGCACAGCTCGAAATATGATTTCAACGACGGCAATCTGACCGTCGGCGCAGCGCTCTGGGCTCGTTTGACCGAGAGATTCCTGGCCGCCTGATCCATGACTGCGGCTGGGATTGTCGATCGGCCGGTCGAGCATTATTGGGGCGACCGGCCGCGCGACGATGCTCAACGAATTCTCACGCATTCCCCCTCTTCGAATGCGATAAGAGCTTCGCTTTCAGACAAACAAAAAGTCACTCGTCGTCAGCGGGCTTGTAAAGTTTGCGAGAGTAACTTGATCGACTCCTGCGGTAATGATGATGTCGGTTCCACTTTGCGCAATTGTGAGATCATCGAACGATTGCACGCCCTCCACGCCACTAAATACAATGGTGTCGTCTTGGGTCTGGCTGAAATCGTAGATGGTGTTTTGGGTTCCGACCGTCATTGAACCATCGTCCTTGAATATGAATTGATCTCTGCCGCCCTGAGCCAGTTCGCTCAGTTGCCCGTCACCCCACATGTCGTTGATGACGGTGCAGCCGGGTGCCGCGGTCCCGGCGTACAGGGTATCGTTTCCGCCCCTGGCCGAACCGGACATCTGCAGAGCGTCGCCGCACAGGAAATTACGGACCTGGCCGCTTCCGCTGTTGAGGCCACCGGTAAGAATATCGTTGCCGCCCGCGGCGGACCCGGACATAGCGAATGTGTCGCCATACAACTCGCTTTGAACATCAGGACCAGAGCTCTTATTGCCGCCGGTTAGGATATCATTGCCGCCCACAGCATTGCCGGCCATCGCGCCAGCGTCGCCATAGGCGAAATTATGGGTGCCTTGCAGCACGGCCACGTCATCGCCCCCGCTAGCAGAGTCGGACATGATGCCGGCCGCGTCACCATAGAAACTTATCACGAACCCACCCACGCTCGTGAAGGTGTCGTCGCCGCCCTTAGCAAAGTCGGACATATGTAGGCTCGCGTCGCCAAAGAAGGTTTTGGTCTGAATCGTGCCACCAAAGTCTGTGTAATGGTCGTCGCCACCCTGAGCATGGCCAGACATGCTGCGACCGGCATCACCGTAGAAAATAGTGTTGGCGTCACTAGCGCCATTGAAAGTGTCGTTGCCGCCCTTGCTGTAGTCCGACATATCGCCGCTGGTGTCCCCGTAGAAAGCGTTGCTGGAGTCGCTCCTGGCCGTGAAACGGTCGTCGCCACCTTGAGCATGGCCAGACATGTTGTTCCCGGCGTCGCCAAAGAAAATGTTGACGGCCACGCTGGTGCCCTCGAAGGTGTCATTGCCACCCTTGCTGTGGTCGGACATATCGACGCCGGCGTCACCGTAGAAAGTGTTGAAGGAGTTGGGAAAGGCCGTGAAACGGTCGTCGCCGCCCTGAGCATGGCCGATCATGTTGCCGCCGGCGTCGCCGAAGAAAATGTTGCTGGCTTGCGCGGCGCCCGTGAAAGTGTCGTTGCCGCCCTTGCTGTGGTCCGACATATCGTCGCCCGCGTCACCGTAAGCAGTGGTGGTGGAGGAGCTCGACACCGTGAAGGTGTCGTCACCGCCCCGAGCAAAATTGAACAAGCTCCGAGCCGCGTCGCCGTAGAAGGTGTAAGTCGACGGTGCGGTTTCCGTAAAAGTGTCGTTGCCGCCTCTTGAGAAATCGAGCAGGCTGCCGCCAGCGTCGCCGGTCAAGATATTCGTATTCGGATCGCCTGTGAAGGCGTCATCGATACCCCACTGATGATCTGCTAGATCACCGGTAGTAAAGGGAACGCGTGTAGACATTATCCGCTCTCCTGTTGAGCCTGCCCGTCCCATAACAGCCGTACGATGTGAGGCAAAAACGAGCAATAATCCCGAATGGCTATGTCTTTAGACGTAGGGATCGGTGCCTCGTTAACGGCGCGCTTGGCGGCAGCTTCCTGAGGCCGTCCTATTCCGGACTATCCCAGCCTTGCCCGAGCCTTCGCCGTCCAGGCGTTGAACAGCCGGTCTGCGACGATGCCGATGAAGGCGATGGCTAGGCCGGCGACGATGCCGCGACCGGAATCGGCCTTGGACAGGGCGATGAACACCTCCTGGCCGAGATCGCGCGTGCCGACCATGGCGCAGATGATGATCATCGCCAGCGCCATCAGGATGGTCTGGTTGACGCCGAGCATGATCTCGGGCAACGCCAGCGGCAGCTGCACGCGAAAGAAGGTCTGGCGCCTGGTGCAGCCCGAAACCTTCGCCGCCTCGATCAGCGCCGGCGGCACCTGCCGGATCCCGTGATTGGTGTAGCGGATCGCCGGCACCACGGCGAACGCGACGGTGGCGATCATCGCGGTGACGTCGCCGACCCTGAACAGCATCACCACCGGAATGATGAAGCAGAACGACGGCAGCACCTGCAGCGTGTCGATGACCGGCGTGACGGTCTTTTCGAAGCGGTCGCTGCGCGATGCCATCAGCCCGATCGGGATGCCGATCAGGCAGGCGATAAAGGCGGAGATGCCGCACAAATAGACCGTCGCCATGGTCTTTTCCCAAAGTCCGGTGACGGCGCAGAACGCTGTCAAAGCCGCGACCAGGGCGGCGAGGCGCAAGCCGCCGAGCTGGTAGCCGGCAAGGCCGAGGAGACACACCGCGCCCAGCCACGGAAAGCCCTCGCAGAAGGCGCGCACCGGGTTCAGCACGTTGAGGATAAGCGCCACGCGGAACGCTTCGATCGTGTCGAAGAAGTTGATGGTGATCCAGTTCACCGCCGCCTTCCACAAAGGCGCGGTGGTGAAGGTGATCGCCTTCGGCACCGTGGCGAACGCCGGCACGAACAGGCCGAGCAGCGTGGCGACGGCGAGGATGGCAACGGCCAGCGTCAGATTGGGATAGCGCCGCCAGAAACTGGTGCTGGCCTGGTGGCGGACATTGCCCTTGGCGTGATTGTGCGCGATCGCCTGGCTCAGCCGGTCGAGTGCAATTGCCAGTGCGACGATCGCGAGGCCAGCTTCCATCGCCTCGCCGACCTTGAGCGCGCGCAACGCCAAAAGCACGTCATAGCCGAGCCCACCGGCACCGATCATCGAGGCGATGATCACCATATTGAGCGCCAGCATGATGACCTGGTTGACGCCGACCATCAATGTCGGCCGCGCCGACGGCAACAGCACCCGCCACAGCTTCTGCCGTGCCGTGCAGCCGGCCATCTCGCTGAAATCGTCGATCTCCGACGGCACCCGCGACAGGCCGAGCATCGTCGCCCGCACCATTGGCGGCGTCGCGAAAATTGCCGTCGCGATCATTGCCGAGACCGGGCTGTTGCCGAACAGAAGCAGCATCGGGATCAGATAGGCGAAGGTCGGGATCGTCTGCATCAGATCGAGGGCAGGGGAGATCAACAACCTCTCCGCCCAAGGCTTGCGCCATGCCCAGATGCCGGCGAACAGCCCGGTGACAATGCAAAACGGCACGGCGATCGAGATCAAGCCCAGCGTCAGCATGGCGCTGGTCCACTGCCCGAACAGCGCGATGTAGAGAAAACAGCCGCCGGCCAGCGCACCCAGCTTCCAGCCGCCGGCGGCGCGTCCGGCAAGGTAGGCGGCAGCGCACACGCCGACCCAGGACAGGCGCGGCAAGACGATCATATCCGCACCATGGCCGATCTTGAAATTCTTGGCCAGAAGACCGAGCGCGAAATCGAGCGGCACGCCAAGCACCGCGGTGATCGAGCGGGTCAGCCAGGAGAAGTTCGACTTCACCCAGTTCATCAGCGCACCGACCCAGTCAGCGACAGGAACGATCGCGCCGGCCGGGTAATTGACCGCCCAAGGCAGGCTTTCCTGCAGCAGGAAGACAATAAGCACGGCGGCGAGCGCACAGGCCCAGATCGCCAGCCAGGTTTGAACCGGCCGGGGCCTCGCTGCGCTGGCGCTTGCCGTGACGGTCATCCGCCGGCCCCACGACGCTCGATGCCGGCGAGAAGATCGATCACCGCCTGCGGCGTGACTTCGCCGATCGGCTTGCCGGTGCCGTTGACCACCGCGAAGGGCTTGCCGGCAGAGACGATATCTGCCGAAAAACTTGATATCTTGGCATCCGGCGCGACCGTGCCGCCGTACTCGGCGCCGTCGCAGGCGCGCATCAGGCGGCGCGCCGAGATCACCTTGGCGCGATCGACATCGCGGGTGAATTCGGCGACATAGTCGGTCGCCGGGTTGACCACCAGCTCTTCCGGCGTGCCGATCTGGATGACCTCGCCGTCCTTCATGATGGCGATCCGGTCGGCCAGCCGGATGGCCTCGTCGAAATCATGGGTGATGAAGACGATGGTCTTGTGCAGCATGGTCTGCAGCCGCATCAGCTCGTCCTGCATCTCACGGCGGATCAGCGGATCGAGAGCCGAGAACGGCTCGTCGAGGAACCAGATTTCCGGCTTCGTGGCGAGGCTGCGGGCGATGCCGACACGCTGCTGCTGTCCGCCGGAAAGCTCGCGCGGATAGAAATGCTCGCGGCCGCGCAAGCCAACCAGCTCGATGACTTCACGGGCCCGCTTCTCGCGCGTCGGCCGGTCCTGCCCCTGGATGCCCAAGGGAAAGGCGATGTTCTCCAGTACGTTGAGATGCGGCAGCAAGGCAAAATTCTGGAACACCATGCCCATGCGATGGCGTCGCAGCTCGATCAGCGCGGCATCGGAAATCTTGAGCAGGTCCTTGCCTTCAAACTCGACCTTGCCGTGGGTCGGCTCGATCAGCCGTGACATGCAGCGCACCAGCGTCGACTTGCCTGACCCCGAAAGTCCCATGATGATGAAGATCTCGCCCTGGCGGATTTCGAGATCGACGGCGCGCACCGCGCCAACCAGTCCGGCCGCGGCGATGTCCGCCAGGCTGGCCTTGCCGTCGCGCCGGCGGATGAAATTGGCCGCGTCCGCCCCGAACAGCTTCCAGACATTGCGACAGCCAAGCTTTATCGGGCGGGCATCCTTGCCCGTTGCTTTCACCGCCTGTTCAATCGTATCGCTCATGCAATCGTCCTTCTGGAATAGGGGATCGAGACCCGGCCCTGACTGGCCGGGTCGTCGCGTTTCCAGTCAGACGGTCACTCGGCCCAGGCTTTCCAGTCGGCTTCGTGGGCGGCGATCCAGGCGGCGGCGACGTCTTCCGGCGTCTTGCCTTCGAGATCGATCTCGCCGCTCATCTTGTTGAGCTCGTCGGTATCGACCGTGTAGTTTTTCGCGACCTTGTAGGCGACCGGCCATTTGTCCTTCATGCCGGCCCAGGAATATTTCCAGATCTCGCCGTGCGGCTTGCCGCAGTCATATTTCGCGTCGGGGTTCACACCCCATTTCGGGTCGGTGTAGCACTCGGTCGTATAGTCGGGGAATTCGACCCATTCGCCCTTGTATTTGGCCGGCGCCCAATGCGGCGAATAGATCCACAGCATGATCGGCGCCTTGCGCTGATAGGCCGAGTCCAGTTCGGCGAACATCGCCGCGTCGGTGCCGGCATGGATGACGGTGAAGGGCAGTTTCAGCGCCTCGACGCGTTCGTCGTCAAAACCTTCCCATGTCACGGGTCCGCCGAGATAACGCCCCTTCGGCGCGGTTTCGGCCGTCGAGAAGGCCTCGGCGCATTTCGGGTCTTTCAGCGCTTCCCAGTTCGGCAGGCCGGGGCATTTCTCTTTCATATATTCGGGAAACCACCATTCTTCCTTGGCCTTTGGTCCGAGCTTGCCGAGGCGTTCGGTCTGGCCCGTCGCGTCCGAGGCCTTCATCGCCTCGCCGGCCGTCGTGTCCCAGAATTCCAGGCCGACATCGATGTCGCCATTGGTCAGGCCGGTGGTCAGGCTGGAGAGATAGTCGGCGGTCGGATACTCGACGGTATAGCCGAGCTTTTCGAGGATGCCGCCGAGGATCTTGGCGTTCAGATTGACGCTGGTCCAATCGAACAGCGCGATCTTGATCGGGTCGTTGGATTCCGGCGCCGCCGCATAGGCCGAAGATGTCAGTGCGGCTGCGGCAAGTGTTAAGGCTCCCATTGAGAAATTCGAAATCATGCTCCGAAGTGACATGCTTGTTCTCCTGTCAAGCTCTGGTGGAAATTATCGTTAGTTCCCTTCTTGCGTCTTTTTTTGATTGTGTTGGAAAAGCTGGTCGTTGCGCAAGGCCGTAGGCGCCACAATGCTGCCGAAGCGGATGCCGGCGCAAACGGGGTGGTGCCCAAATTGGTGAAGATGTGGCGGGACCGGCCGCGTCATGACTGCCGAAGGATTGCTGCCAAAGCAGTCATCCACGGATCGATCGCCGGTCTTGAGGGGCAAACCATCAAAGTCCCATGATCTCGGCTGTTGGCTCCGCAACTCGCCCAGAGCCACTTTCATGAGATGAAATTATATATACCAACGGTCATGTCGCGCAACGAATAACGCCGGTGCCAATTTCACGGCCCGTCTTTTTACATGGACCCGCAGATCGGTTCGAAAAAAGCCAAGGTTGCCGATCATCCCGTATGCGAGCCGCAAGATAGGGTACCGATACAATGCAGCAGACCTCTTCCTTGAACAGACTGCGCATCGCCGTGCTCTTTGGCGGACGTTCCGCCGAGCATGACGTTTCGGCGCTTTCAGCAACCAATGTCATGCGTGCGCTGCTGCCCGCCAAATACGATGCCGTCCCAATCTTCGTCACGCGCGAAGGACAGTGGCTGCTGAGCAGCTTCCAGGATGGTACGCTCGCAAAGCCTGCGGGCGGTTTGGAAGTTTGCCTGGTTCCGGGCGGGCACGGACGGATGATGGCGATCCCGGCCGACGGCACGCCCTATGACCTGCCGAAGATCGACATCCTGTTTCCCGTACTGCACGGCCCTCATGGCGAAGACGGCTCGGTACAGGGGGTGGCCGAGGTGGCTCGGGTGCCGCTCGCCGGCTGCGGCATCCTGGGTTCGGCAACCGCGCTGGACAAGGACATCGCCAAACGGCTCCTGGAAGCGGCGGGGCTGCCAATCGCGCGCTCAGTGACGATCCATGAAGGTGCGGCGCCCGCCCTCGCCACACTGGAAGGCGAGCTCGGCCTGCCGTTCTTCATCAAACCGGCGCGTCAGGGATCGTCTGTCGGCGTCGGAAAAGTCCATGCCAGCCAGGAATTCGATGGAGCGCTTGCTGAAGCCTTCCGGCACGATTGCAAGCTGTTGGCCGAGGAATTCGTTCGTGGGCGCGAGATCGAGTGTAGCGTGCTGGAGTATCCGGCAGGCGACCTGTTCGTCTCGCGGCCGGGCGAGATCGTGCCGGCTGAAAGCCACGATTTCTATAGCTACGATGCCAAATACACCGACGAGAACGGCGCGGCGCTAACAGTGCCGGCCGAACTGCCGCCGGAGGTCGAGGCAGCCATGCGGGCCGTGGCCGCAAGGGCTTTCAGAGCCGTCGGCTGTGACGGGATGGCCCGCGTCGACTTTTTCCTGACGCCGGACATGCAATTCCTGGTCAATGAAATCAACACCATCCCCGGCTTCACCGATATCAGCATGTATTCCAAGGCAATGGCGGCGAGCGGCGTCAGCTATTCCGAAATCATCGACCGGCTCGTGGAGCATGGATTGGCTCGGGCCGCCCGAGCAGCCTGAACGCAGCGACGGGGCTTTCATATCCCAGCGGATGGTGCGTTGGCGTGCGTCGTTTCTCACGACATGATCAGGCCGCCATCGACATTGATGGTCTGGCCGGTGATGTAGGCCGCATCGTCGCTGGCGAGAAAGCTGACCAGGCCGGAGACGTCCTCGCCGCTGCCGGCGCGGCCCATCGGGATGTTCTTCACCCATTCGGCCATCAGCTCGCCGGGCTTGTACTCGCCCATCAACTTTCCCCATGCGGCGTCGTTATAGGCCCACATATCGGTGTCGATGATCCCGGGGCAGATCGCGTTGACGGTGATCTTCTCCTTCGCCACTTCCTTGGCCAGGCTCTGGGTGATGCCGACGACGCCGAATTTCGACGCCGCATAATGTGGCGTGTAGATAAAGCCCTGCCGCGCCTGGCCGGATGCGGTGTTGATCAGCCGGCCGCCATCGCCATGCTTGCGGATGCGCGCGATCGCCTCCTGGCAGCACAGGAACACGCCCTTGGTGTTGACCGCCATCACCTTGTCCCATTCGGCCTCGGTCATAGCCTCTATCCTGGCGATTGTGATGACACCGGCATTCTGTACGGAGATGTCGACGCGGCCGAACTGTTGCTCGGCCAGGTCATAGAGGGCGATGACTTCGTCCTTCTTCGTCACGTCCATGCGCAGCGATGCGACCCTGGCGCCCATAGCCTTGAGATCGGCGGCGACCTCTTCGACGCGCGCGTCGATAGCGCTGACGACGACCGCGGCACCTTCCGCCGCGAAGCGCCTGGCCATTGCCGCACCAATGCCGCCGCTGGCGCCGGTGATGACCGCCGTTTTTCCTAGGAATCGCTTCTGCATGTTTTCTCCTACCAGCAGACAAAGCCGCCATCGACGATCAGGTCGATGCCGGTGACGAAACTCGCGGCGCGGCTGGCCAGGAACACGGTCGGGCCGACCATCTCTTCCGGCGCCGCCATGCGGCCCATCGGCGTGTCGCGCTCAAAGATCCTGACCTGGTCGGCGACCTCCGGCCGCTTGTTCATCGGCGTCAGCGTGTAGCCGGGGCTGACGACATTGACGCGCAGGCCGCGATCGGCCCATTCCATGGCGAGGCTCTTCGACATGTGGATCACCGCGGCCTTCGACGAATTGTAATGCGCCTGGGTCAGGCCGCGATTGACGATCGAGCCCGACATCGACGCGATGTTGATGATCGAGCCCTTGCGCCGCGTCAGCATGGCGCGGGCCTCGGCCTGGCAGGACAGGAACACGCCGCTGACATTGACGTCATAGAGCTTCTGCCATTCCTCCAGCGACAGCGTCTCTGCCGGCTCAGCTCCGGCGACGCCGGCATTGTTGACGGCGATGGTCAACGCGCCGAGTTCCATCTCCGTACGCTCTATCGCGGCCGCGAGATCGGTCTCTGAAGTTACTGTGCCGTTCAGCACCAGCGCCTTGCGGCCGAGTGCCGTGATCCGGTGCGCGGTCTCCTCCAGCCCGCCTTTCGAGGCGTGGCCGAAGCAGGCTATGTCGGCGCCGGCTTCGGCCAGCCCAATGGCGATTGCTTGCCCGATGCCGCTGCCGGCGCCTGTCACAAGTGCCACGTCACCATGAAGGTCGAATAATTTCATCGTCGGTCCCTCTGCTCCAACCGCCGTCCTCCGGAAATAAAGGGGCGCCAACTCTGTTGCTGGCGCCCCGCGCGGTCTGGTGCCCGGGAGGATACCACCTGCTGCGCTTTGTTTCGATGGGCGTCCTAGCTCGTGGCTAGTTCCATCACGGCGATATTGCTTGCTTCGCTGCGGTCGAGAATGCCGCGTTGCCGGCCGCGGCTCAGCACCAGCACGCGATGCGACAGGCCGAGAACTTCCTCGAGGTCGGAGCTCACCACCACCACCGCCATGCCGGAGCGGGCAAGGTCGGCGATGACATCATAGATCGCGGCGCGTGCACCGACGTCGATGCCGCGCGTCGGCTCGTCCAGGATGAATACCTTGGGCGGGCGCGACACCCATTTGGCGATGATCACTTTCTGCTGGTTGCCGCCGGAGAGCTTGCTGACCGCCTGGTTCGGCCGGCCCTTGACGCCGAGCCGGCGAATGCCGGCCTCGGCGAATTTCTGCACCGCCTTCGGGAACACCCAGCCATTCGGCGCGACATGGTCGAAATTGCCGATCGCCAGGTTCTCGCCGATCGTCTGGTCGAGCACCACGCCTTGCGCCTTGCGGTCTTCCGGTACCAGAACGACGCCGGCCTTGATCGCCGCCGCCGGGCCATGGAGATGCACCGGCTTGCCGGCGACGCGCACCGATCCCGATGAGATCGGATCGGCACCGGCGATCGCCCGCACCAGCTCCGTGCGTCCGGCGCCGATCAGCCCGGCAATGCCGAGGATTTCGCCGGCCCGCACTGAAAAGCTGACATTTTGAAAGCTGCGTTCCGGCGAGGACAGGTTCTCGACCTCGAGCAGCGTGTCGTTGCCCGGCGCCGATACCGTAGGGAACATCCGCTCGACGCTGCGGCCGACCATTTGCTCGACGACAGTGCGCACCGGAATGTCGGCGCGCTCGTGCCGGGCGACGATGCGCCCGTCGCGCATCACCACCACGCGATCGGCGATCTGGGCGATCTCGTCCAGCCGGTGGCTGATATAGATGAAGGACATGCCTTCCGCCTTGAGCTTGCGGATCTGCTGGAACAGGAGCTCCGTTTCCTCGCCGCCAAGGGCTGCCGTCGGTTCGTCGAAGATCAGCAGCTCGGCATTGAGCGTCAGCGCCTTGGCGATCTCGACCTGCTGCTGGGCGGCGATACGCAGCGTGCGCACCTTGCGCTCCGGCGAGACATCGAGGCCGAGGCGCTTCAACTGGGCCGATGCCCGTGCATTCATTGCCGCGCGGTCGATGCGGCCGCCACGCATCGGCAGGCGCCCGACATAGACGTTTTCGGCGACCGACAGATCGGGCAAGAGCTTCAGCTCCTGGTGGATCATGCCGATGCCGGCGTCGATCGCCGCGGCAGGATTGGCGGGGGAATAAGCGTTCCCCCGCCAGGTGATGGTGCCGGCATCGGGTTTCGTCGACCCGGCGATGATGTTCGAGACAGTCGACTTGCCGGCGCCGTTTTCGCCAAGCAGCGCCACGACCTCGCCCGGCTGCACCTCGAAGCTCGCATCGGCCAGGACCTGCACCGGCCCGTAGCTTTTGCAGAGGCCGCTGACGACGAGCCCGTTATGGGGGCTGTGCGTGTGGCGAGGATCGGTGGACATCGTTGCGCTCGTCGATTGCCGGACTGGTCTCAATCAGGGATGCTTGGCGATGAACTGCTCGACATTGTCCTTGGTGGTCAGCGTCGCATCCTGCAGCTGTTCGGCGGGAATGGTCTCGCCGGCCACCAGCTTGATTGCTGCATCGACGGCGAGCCGGCCCATGCCCTGGGTCTGCTGCGTCGCGGTCACGTCGAAGACGCCGTCCTTCAGTGCCTTGAGCGCCGCCACGTCGCCGTCGAAGCCGGCAACCCAGACCTTGTGGCCGGGATTGGCGACCTTGACGGCCTGCGCCGCACCGAGCGCCAGCGCGTCGGCCTGGCCGATGACGATCGACACGTCGGGGTGCGACTGCAACAGATCCTGCGTCAGCTTGAAACCTTCGTCCTGGTGCCAGCCTTCGCTCCACAATTCTCCGACAACCTTGATGTCGGGATAGCCTTTCAGCGCTTCGCCGCAGCCCTTCGAGCGGTCGACTTCGGGCGTCGTGCCCTTCTGGCCGTGGATGATGATCAGCTCGCCCTTGCCGCCGGCCTGCTTGGCGATGTAGTCGCAAACCGCCTTGGCCGATGCCACGCTGTTGGTTGCGATGAAGGTATCGCCGGGCGCGCCGTCGGCGTTGCGGTCGACATTGACGACTGGGATGCCGGCAGCCTTGGCGGTCTTGGTCGGCACGGTGGCGGCGGTGGCGCCGGCTGGAATATAGATCAGCGCATCGATGTTCTGCGTGATCAGGTCCTGCACCTGGCTGACCTGGGTCGCCGAATCGCCCTTGGCGTCGACGGTAACGACCTCGATGCCCTTTTCCTTGCCGTAGGCTTCGACGGACTGCTTGATCTGGTTGAAGAAGTCGGCCTGCAGATTGGCGACGGCGAGGCCGAGCTTTTTGGCCTCCTTGGCCGAGGCCATGTCGGACAGGCCAAGCAGCGGGATGACGGCCGCGGCGGCAAGCAGCAA
This sequence comes from Mesorhizobium sp. M1088, assembly GCF_040318575.1. Lineage (NCBI taxonomy): Bacteria > Pseudomonadati > Pseudomonadota > Alphaproteobacteria > Hyphomicrobiales > Phyllobacteriaceae > Mesorhizobium > Mesorhizobium sp. M1088. The sequence goes on from NZ_JAMYMO010000001.1 coordinate 275,725, forward strand.
TGAACGTTTGGTCAGCATGTTTATTCCTCCGTTGATGTTCAATCTGTCCTGCCCGCGCATCGCGGCGCCCCTTGGCCGAACAACTCCCAGTTTCGGATCACCGATCCGTTTTCGCCCGAATATCGGGGCGAATCTCATTGAGCCCAATTCTTCATTGTGCTCCATTCTTCATTGTGCTCGGCGCCGCCACGTGTCGGTGGCCACCGCCAGTGCGATCACCACGCCGATAACCACTTGCTGGATGAAGGGCGAGACACCGAGCAGGTTCAGCCCGTTGCGCAGCACGCCGATGATGAGGACGCCGATGGCTGTGCCGCCGATCGAACCGACGCCGCCCGACAGGCTGGCGCCGCCGATCACCACCGCCGCGATGGTGTCGAGTTCGTAGCCAAGGCCGGAGCTCGGCTGGACGGAGTCGAGCCGGGCGGCAAGCACGATGCCTGCGAGACCGGCCAGCACGGCGCAGATCGCATAGACCCAGTTTGTCAGCGACTTGACTGGTATGCCGGACAGCCGGGCGACTTCGGCGCTGCCGCCGATTGCGTACAGGCTACGGCCGGTAGCGCGATAATTCAGGAAGATCGCGAAAATGACGGCAAGCACGATCATCAGCCCGACGGTGACCGAGAGGAAGCCGAAATGGCGGATTATCGACAGGCTGGTGAACCAGTCGGGAAAGCCGACGATCTGCGAGCCGTCGGTGATCATGTTGGCGAGGCCGCGCGCCACCGACATCATCGCCAACGTGGCGATGAAGGGCGGCAGCCTGGTGACCGTCACCAGCAGGCCCGAAACCAGGCCGCAAAGACCGGCGACGACGAGGGCCGCGGCGATGCCAGCGGGCAGGCCGAGATTGAGATAGTCCGGATGGGCGACGAAGCCCATCACCATGGAAGCCAGCGCCAGCACCGAGCCGACGGACAGGTCGATGCCGCCGATCAGGATGACCAGCGTCATGCCGATCGCCATGATGCCGAGCACGGTGACCTGGTCGAGCACGTTTAGGATGTTGCGGATGGTCAGGAAGGTGTCGGTGGTCAGCGAGAGCGCCAGGCACAGCAGCGCCAGCCCGATCAGCGGACCCATGGTTCCGGCAAAGACAGCCGAAAACCTTGCGCCCGCCGTAGCCTGCGCGCCAGAGCCTGCCTTCAACTCGCCTGCCTTTAAATTGCTTGCGTCGTTGCTCACAGCCACTTTGTCTCCTCCACAGCAATCCGGCGCTGCATCACCGGGCCACTTTGTCCACCAGGCCCCTCCCTGTGAACAATTTATCTTTAACATGCAATTTTGTTCAGCTAAACTGTTCGTCGGAAAATTGTCAAGGCCTGCCGCTTCATTCGACGACGGGTTTGCGCTGTCCGCCGGTTTGCCTTACGCAAGGTCTCCGAAATCTTGGGCATTTCGAAGTCGCCGGATTGGAATATCATGAGCAGAGCCGGCGGCTGCGGCAAGGCAAACAGATGACGATCGTAGAGAACGAAAGAGCCCCGCGCTTCCCCGACGCCGAACTCAAGGCCCGCGCCGCCTGGCACTATTATGTCGAGGGTCTTACACAGGAGCGGATTTCCGAAATTCTCGGCGTCGGCCGCATCAAAGTGCATCGCATTCTCTCCGCCGCCCGCGAAGAGGGTGTCGTCCAGTTTCGCATCCGCGACAGCGTCGTCGAATGCGTGATTTTGGAGGAAAGCCTCAAGCAGCGGTTCGGGCTCAGCCAGGCTGTTGTCGTGCCGTCGGCGGCAGACCGAAGCAACGCGCCGCTGATGATCGGCCACGCCGCCGCCGCCTACCTGGCCGACCATGTGAATGCCGGCGATGTCATCGCACTGGGCTGGGGGCGGACACTGAAATTTGCCATCAATGAATTGCCGCGGCGGCCCATCGCCAGGACGACGGTGGTTTCGATGCTTGGCGGCCTCACCCATGCCCAGCCGCTTAACCCGACAGAAAGCGCCTGGGATTTCGCCGAAAAGATCGGTGCGGAGTGCTTCCTGCTGCCGGTGCCGGTCTATGCCGACAGGCCGGAGCAGCGCGACGCTTTCATGAGCCAGCGCAGCGTTCAGGACGTCGTCTTCCGTGCACGCCGGGCAAACATCGCCGTGCTCAGCGTCGGCTCGTTTTCCAACGACAGCCCGATCGCCAATTACGGCTTCATCAAGCCAAGCGAACTCGAGGAATTGCAGGCGGCCGGTGCCGTCGGCGATATTCTGTGTCATTTCATCGACGCCGAGGGCCGCCCGGTCGACCACGAGGTCAACCGCCGCGTCTGCGCCTATCCGCTGCAGGATCTGTCGGATATCCCGAGCATCATCCTGGTGTCGGGAGGCAGCGAGAAGGTAGCGGTAATGCGGGCTGCGCTCGCCAACACCAAGGTATCGGTTCTGATCACCGACGAAGACGCGGCCAAGGGCCTGCTCAACCGCTAGATTTCGCCGAGAGCGCTGAGGCGGGTGTGGATGTCGCGCGTCGCCTGATAAAGGTCGCGGTAGATTTCCTTGCGGCTGCGATAGGCGGCGACAAGCCCGTCGACCGGATCGACATGCCTGGTGGGAGCGGCAGCCATTGCCTGCGCGGCGGCTTCCGGCGAGGCAAACCAGCCGACAGCCGCTGCCGCCAGCATGGCAGCGCCGAGTGCGGCGGCTTCGTTGACCGGCGAAACCGAGAGCGGCCGCTCGAGCACGCTTGCCATGATCTGCATGAGCAGCGCGCAATTGGTGCCGCCGCCGGCGGCAATCATCGCCGCCGGTCCGCCGGCCTGGGCTTCCATGGCCTCGGTGGCGACGGCCTGCTCGAAGGCGATGCCTTCCAGGACAGCGCGGAAGAGATGCTCCGGCCGGTGATCGAGCGACAGGCCGACAATGGCGCCGCGCGCGGCACCGTCCCAATACGGGCTCATGACGCCGGCCCAATAGGGCATGATGAGCAGGCCCTCGCTGCCCGCGGCAACATCCAGCGCCACTTTCTCCAGCGCTGCCGCCGAGGGCGAACCGGTGGTTCGCACGATCCAGTCGACCAGCTGCATGCCCGAGCGCAGCACGGTCTCCAGCATGAAACCGGAGCCGGTCGGCGAAACCAGCGTGCGAAACGCGTCCGAGGTTTTCACCTTGCCGGAATAGCAGCCGCTGACCACGCCGGAGCCGAGCGAGAGATAGCTCTTGCCCTCGCCGTAGACGCCCATGCCGAGGCCCATCGCCTGGCCGTCCCCAGCGCCGGCAACGACCGGCGTGCCGGCCCTCAGGCCGGTCAGCTGCGCTATGCTTGCGGAAAGACTGCCGCAGACCACGCCTGGCGCGACCAGCTCGGGCAATTGCTCCATCTGCAGTCCGGCGGCCGCAACGAGGCGGGGATGCCAGGTACCTTTCTCGACGTCGAGCAGCCCGAGCGGATCCGCACTTGCGGTGCTGGTGACCAATCGCCCGGTCAGCCGCTGGACGAAGAAACCGTGCACGTCGACCAGTGCCGCTGCCTGGCGAAGCACTTGCGGCTGGTGCTCGGCAAGCCAGGCAATGGCGTAGAGCGCCGGCGTCGGGTCCGGCGGCTTGCCGCTCCAGTCGCGGATCGCCTCGCGGCCGAGTTCGGCCGAAAGCCTGATAACTTGCGGCCGGGCGCGTTCGTCCAGCCACAGGATTGCCGGCATGAGTGCTTTGCCGGCGCTGTCCACCAGCGTGAAGGTCTCTCGCTGGTGAGCGATGCAAACCGCCGCCACCCGCGCAGCGCCGACCGCCTCGGTGACCTGCTTCAATGCGCCAAGCAGCGCCGTCCACCACTGTTCGGCCTCCTGCTCGAAATGGCCGGGCTTCGGATTTGAAAGCGGGTACGGCTCGCGCGCCTGGAACAGCTCCTCGCCGGCGCGGGTGAAGGCAATCGCCTTCACGGCCGTGGTCGAGGCGTCGATCCCGATTACGACATCGTCCATCAGGCGGAGATCCGGCGGGGTCAGGCTGCGTTTGTAACGAACCGTCCGTCCGACTGGTCGAGACGGCGGCGGATCTGGGTTATCACCATCGAATCGTCGGGTACACAATTTTCATAGGTCAGGAAGTCGCCGGTCTTGAGCGGCTTGACCACCTTGGCGCGTTCGGCAAGGCCGAGCGGCAGGGCGCCGCGGGCGCGCGCATCCCCCCAGGTCATGGCGAAGCCGCGATAGTCGTTCTCGCCGATCATGCCGAGAGATTGGCCCACACCAAGATCGCTCTTGGCAACCGCCACCGCCTCGGCGACCGGATGGTCGAGCGGCTCCATGTCGGCCCGCTTGTAGACCACGGCGCGCGCCGCCGACAGCGGCACTTCCAGGCTGGTCAGATGATAGGGCCGGAAGATCGTGAAATAGGGGCCCTTGCCGACCTTGAGGTCGATCATGCGCTCCAGCACACGCGGGTGCCGGGTCTCGATGATGCAGAACACGCCGGGCGCCACACCCTTGCCGATCGAGTAATCGACAACGCCCTTGCGGTGCAGCACGCCGCCATCCTCGCGTGGGCAAAGCACGCTTGCGAGCTCCTCCAGTGTCGCGGTCGGGCCGTGCATTCCTGGCACATCGGGCACCAGCCCGGTCGCATTGGCGATCGCCACCATCTCGATCGCCGTCTTCGAGCCGTCGACGAATTCGACCAGCATGCGCGCATTCATGTTGCGCTCGGCCGCCTCCTTCTCGTAGTCGGCCGGCATGGCGTCGATCTTCAGCGGATTGTTCTTGCCCTTGCCGGCGGCGATGATGTTGAAGCCGAGGCTCTTGGCAAAGCCGATGATCTCCAGTGTGCAGGCCGGCTCGTCGCCGGCCGCACCGGTATATACGACGCCGGCCTTACGCGCTTCGTCCTTGAGGAAGCGGCCGATGGTGATATCGGCCTCGACATTGAGCATGACGATGTGCTTGCCGTTCTTCATCACTTCCAGCGCGAACAGCGTGCCGATATTGGGATTGCCCGTCGCGTCGATGATGACGTCGATCCGGTCGGCCGCCGCCAGCGCATGCAAATCTTCGGTCACCGCGATCTTGCCGGCCTCGATGGCGCGGTCGATCGCGGCCGCATTGCCGGCCTGGACGATGTCGGAACGGTTATGGCCAGCGAGCAGCGCCGCGTCGATCGCTGCCTGCGGCCTGACTTCGGAAATGGCGCCGATCCGCATGCCCGGCATCAGCGCGACCTGGACGACGATGTCGGTGCCCATCTGTCCGGCGCCGGCAAGCCCGATGGTGATCGGCCCCTGCTGTTCAGCGCGCTGCAGAAGTTCCGCTGCAAATTGCGGATGGGACATGTCGCTTCCTCCAGTTCCTGACGCGCCGCAGCGTCCAAATCAACGTTTTGAACATTTCTATTTGCAAATGAAAAATATTTCAACCGGCAATTGGGCATTGTCGCTCTGCAATCGGCCGAAGACGATTGGATGAGCGGTCAATCCGCACGGCAGTCAGAAGGACGCGGCATATTCAGCTTGATTGGGTGCAGCCTTGTTGCAGCTCAGCTGCCGATTTCGAAGAAGGGCGCACCAAGCAGGCCGGGAACGACATCGATGCCGAGGCCCGGCCCATCCGGAATGCCCATACGGCTTCCCGAAACCGGCGGCATGTTGGATGCGGTGCGCACCGTCACCCATTCGTGAAAGGCGATGGCGTGCAGCCGGCGCTCCTCCGGCGTCGACAGCGACAGATGCGCCATGGCCGATGTGTCGATCTCGGCGCCGCCAGTGTCCTCGACCGTGATCATGAAGCCGAGGTCGACGGCAAGGTCGCGGATCTGGCGCGTTTTGGTGACGCCGCCGAGGCGTGATATCTTCAGCGTCAGCCCGTCGGCCGCGCCCTTGCGATGGATATCGAGCATATCATCAAGCGAGGCGACGGATTCATCGAGCACCATCGGCTTGTCGAGCGAGTGGCGCACCGACAGGCATTCGTCGATCGTCGTGCAGGGCTGCTCGAACGTGTAGTCGATGGTGCGCGTCGCATCCACGAACTGGCGCGCCTGGTAAGGGGTCCAGCCGGCATTGGCGTCGCAGAAGATGACGGTGCCCTTCGGCACCGCGGCGGCAACGGCTGTGACGCGTTCGATGTCGTCATGGACGTTGCCGCCGACCTTGACCTGCAGCCGATGAAAGCCGTCCTTGACGATGCGCTTGGCGAGTGCGGCCATCGCGTCGACCGTGCCGTGGGTGACGACTTTGTAGAGTTCGGCCGTCACGCTCTCGCGTCCGCCGAGCAGGGTGACCAGCGGCACGTCGGCGGCGCGCGCCGCAAGATCCGAGCACGCCATGTCGAGCGCCGACTTGACGTAGGGATGGCCCTTGAACACCGTGTCCATCAGCCTGTTGATACTGGCAAGCCCGCGTGGGTCATGGCCAATGAGATGCGGCGCGATCTCGACGACACCGGCGCGAGTACCCGCAGCGAAGGCAGGCGAATAGAAATTGCCAAGCGGCGCCATCTCGCCCCAGCCGGTGAGCCCGCTATCGGCGGTGACGGCGACGATCACCGCGTCGAACGCATCGGCGACGCGCCCCTTCGACATCCGGTAAGGCCCGTCCACAAAAGGCTGCACGACACGGTAGGCCTTGATGGTTTTGATCTGCACGTGTTCTGTCCGTTGTCTGTGTTCCGTGATGTCCGTCAAATTTGTCGGGCTCAGTCGCCTCCAGGTCGGCCGGCACGATCGGCGCCGGCGCCCTTTGAGCCGCGCTGTTCCAGCCCGCGCGCATAGGCGAGCAGTTCTTCGAAATCCAGGTCGATATGGTCCTTGGCGTGGCGCTGGGCGGCGGGCATGTCGGTGCCCTTGAGCAGCCGCACATAGGTCCCGTGGACGTCTTCGGCAGGCACCGGCTCGTTGCGCGCCCGCTGGTGCAGGGCGAAATACATCTGCAGCCGGCTAGTCAGCCGCTGCCAGGTTTCCAGGAGCACCGAATTGTCGGCCCATTCATGGATCAGGCCATGCAGTTGCAGCGCTGTTTCGATCTGCCGCGTGGTGTCCAGGTCGCGCGTCGCCTGCTTCACCGCCGCATGGCGCCGGTCGAGTTCGTCGAAGAAGCGCTGGTCGCGAAGCGGCCAGGTCCGCGCGATGGCGAATTCGTCGAGCACCTTGTTGAGCGAATAGGCATCGTCGATGTCCTTGGCGGTGACGTTGATGACGAAGGTTCCGGCGTAGGGGATGCTGGTCAGGATGCCTTCCTGCACCAGCTCGCGCATCGCCTCGCGCAGCGGCGCGCGGCTCACCCGCATCTGCTCGGAAATCCTGAGTTCGTTGAGCTTCTGTCCCGGTTCCAGCTGGCCGGTCAGGATCGCCTGCCGGAGCAGCCCCACGATCTCGGCCCTGCGTGTCGTATCGCCGATCGGACTGAAATCCAGCTTTGCCATTCGGCTGCTCAAGGGAACCGAAAGCAAGACAAGCAGGTTGTCGACAATCTAACAAGAGGCGGGTTGTGGATTTCTTGACTTCCGCTTGGCCGGCTGGCTTGCGGCGCCGGCAAGGCCGTCAGGCCGCACGGCCGCAAAAACCGACCCGTCTTTCATCGCTGAACATCACACCGGCTTCTCGAAGCCGGCGTATGTAGCGCTTTCCCCAAGGAATTGCGTAGAACGAAACATAGCAAAACGGCGCCCTTGGCGTGGGAGCCGAGGGCGCCGCGGAACCGGACCTGATGGGGGTTATCAGGTGGCCGGTTTCTCGGGCAGCGGCGAGACCGGCATTCCCGGGCCGATCTTCTGCAGATTGCCGGTAATCACCCGGTCGCCTTCGGCCACACCGCTCAAGATGGCGACCTGATCGCCATTGGTCGGTCCGAGCGAAACGATACGCTGGTCGACCGTGTTGTCCTTGCCGACGACATAGAGGTATTTGCCGAGCTGGCCTGAGCCGAGTGCCGTCTGCGGTACCATCAGCGCATCGGGCTGCTCTTTGACGTGCAGCCGGACGCGGACATATTGGCCGGGCAGCAGCGTGAACTTGCCGTTGCCGATCGTCGCCCGTGCCGTGATCGTGCCGGTCGAGCGATCGATCGTGTTGTCTATGAAGGTAAGATCGCCCTTCTGGCGCGGTTCCGTTTCACCGGGAAGCAGGACGTCGACACTGATCGGTCCCGCGGCCCGGGCTTCCTCGATCTGTGTCAGGTCCGTTTCGCTCGGATTGAAGGTGACGTAGATCGGATCGAGCTGCACCAGCGAATTGAGCACGGTGCCGGCAACGCTGACCAGCGTTCCAACGGAAGCCTGGCTGCGTCCGATGCGTCCCGCGAACGGGGCACGGATTTCGGTATAGCTCAAATTGAGCTCGGCGGTCCGCAAGGCGGCCTGGTTCACGGCGAGCGAGGCCTGAGCCTCACGCAAGGTGCTGGTGCGCTGGTCGAACACGTCCTTGGCGAGATAGCCGCTCTTGGCGAGTTCGCTGCCGCGCCCGAGATTGGAGCGCGCATAGTCGAGCGTCGCCGTGTCGCGCTGGATAAGCGCCTTCGCCTGCTCGAGGGCAGCCTGAAAATCCTCCGGCGCGATCTTGTAGAGAAGGTCGCCCTTCGCCACGTCGCTGCCGTCGGTGGCGACCTGCTCCTGCAGATAACCCGGCACGCGCGCCTGCAGCGTGATGCTGCGGATCGGCTCCACCCGGGCGGCGTAGTCGAGATAGATCGGGATCGTCTTCTTGACGACGCTCACCACCGGCACCGGCATGACAAAGGCTTCCGGCTTGGGTGTCGCCGCCCCGGCTGTGCCCGCGTTGAGGCTGAGGCTGCCCATGTCGAGCAGGTGAACGCTCGCCACCGAAATCGCCCCAAGGGCGACGGCCGTTCCCAGCGCGATTTTCCATTTACGCATGATCAATTCTCCAGTCCTATTCGGCGGCTTCGGCCAATGGCTCGAAGGCGGGTTCGGCAGTTGGTTGTTCGGTCGCTTCGGAAACCGGTTCGCTCTCGCTGCGGCGCTCGCGCAGCTGCTCGATCACCGCATAGAAGACCGGCACGAACACCAGCGACAGGATCGTCGCCGCGACCATGCCGCCAAAGACGGTGGTGCCGATCGACTGCCGGCTTGCGGCACCTGCACCTGTAGCGAACATCAGCGGCAGCACGCCGAGGATGAAGGCGAAGGCGGTCATCAGGATCGGTCGCAGCCGAAGCCGCGCCGCTTCCATCGCGGCGTCGACGATGCTGAGGCCTTCTTCGCGCCGGCGCCGGGCAAACTCGACGATCAGAATCGCGTTCTTGGCCGCCAGTCCGATCAGCATGACGAAGCCGATCTGCGAATAGACATCGATCTGCATGCCACGCAGCCACAGCACGACGAACGCACCGAAAAGTGCGAGCGGCACCGCCAGCAGCACCATGAACGGCATCGCCCAGCTCTCATATTGCGCGGCGAGGATCAGGAAGACGAAGACGATCGCGAGACCAAAGACCACGGATGCGATCGATCCCGCCTTGAGCTCCTGATAGGTGATGCCGGTCCATTCGTAACCGAAATCTCTCGGCAACGCCGTGGCAGCGGCACGTTCCATCGCCGCCACCGCCTGGCCGGACGAAAAGCCGGGCGCGGCGCCGCCATTGATCAGGGCCGACGCATTGTTGTTGTAATGCGGCACGGTCTCGGGGCCGACGATCGGCACAAGCTTGCCCAGCGTGCTCAGCGGCACCATCCCACCCGAGGCATTGCGGACATAGAGCCGCGATATGTCGGCCGGACCGGCACGAGAATCCTTGTCGGCCTGGATCGTCACCCGGAAGGTGCGGCCGAACAGGTTGAAATCGTTCACATAGAGCGAGCCGAGATAGATCTGCAGCGTATTGAACACGTCCGGCAGGTTGAGCCCGAGCAGCTTCGCCTTGGCGCGATCGAGATCGTAGTTGAACTGCGGCGTCGAGGTCGAGAACGACGAGAACAATTGCTGCGGGTTGAGCTCGGGCTGCTTGCGCGCCTCGGCAATCACGGCTTGCGTCGCATCGTTGAGCGCCACGCTGCCGCGGCCGGTCAGGTCCTCGACCTGGAACTCGAAGCCACCGGTGGTGCCGATGCCCGGGATCGACGGCGGGTCGAAACTCAGCGCAAAAGCCTCCGGAATTTGCAGCAGCTTGTTGCGCACGTCGGCGACGAGCTTAGAGGCGCTCTGGTCGGGGCCGCGTTCGTCCCATGGCTTCAGGATCGCGAATTCGACCGCCGAGTTCGACTGCGCGGCGCTGGTCAGGAAGTTCAAGCCGCTGATCGAGCCGACGATGTCGACGCCGGGCGTGTTCTGCAGGATGTCGCGTGCCTTTTGCGCCACCGCGTCGGTGCGTTCCAGCGAGGCCCCGTCGGGGAGCTGGATGACGACGAAGAAATAGCCCTGGTCCTCGACCGGAAGGAAGGTCGAGGGCAGGCGCTGCCAGACGAAATAGGTCGCGACAAGTCCGGCTGCGAATACGCCGAGCATGATCCAGCGCAGGCGGATGAGAATGCGTACGCCATTCGCATAGGCATGCGCCAGCCGTTCGAAGCCCATGTTGAACCAGCGGAACAGCACGAACTGTGTTTCCGGCCGGTGGCGCAGGAAGGCAGCGCTGAGCGACGGGGTAAGCGTCAGCGAGACGAAGGCCGAGATGCCGAAGGAGATCGCCACAGTCAGGGCGAACTGGTTGTAGAGCCGGCCGGACACGCCGGGAATGAAGGCAACCGGCACGAACACAGCCATCAGCACGGCGGTCGTGGCGATGATCGGGCCGGTAACCTCTGCCATCGCGGTACGCGTGGCAGCCAGCGGTTTGAGGCCGGCCTCAAGTTGGCGTTCGACATTCTCGACGACGACGATGGCGTCGTCGACGACGAGGCCGATCGCCAGCACCATGCCGAGCAGGCTGAGCATGTTCAGTGAGAAGCCAAGCATATGCATGACGGCCAGCGTCGCCACCAGCGACACCGGAATTGCGATCGTCGGGATGATCGTGGTGCGCCAGCTTTGCAGGAAGATGAACACCACGGCGACGACCAGGACCAGCGCTTCGCCGAGCGTGATCAGCACGTCGTGCATTGAGGCCGAAACGAAACGTGTCGTATCGTAATGCATGGCGTAGCTGACGCCCTTCGGGAAACGGGCCGACAGCTCCTGCATCTTGTCCTTGACACGCTGCTGCAGATCGAGCGCGTTGGAGCCCGGCATCTGGTAGACCGCGAGCACCACCGTCGGGTCCTTGCCGAAGAAGGCCGACGACGAATATTGCAGCGCACCGAGCTCGATGCGCGCAACGTCGCGCAGCCTGACCAGCGAGCCGTTGGCGGTATTGGCCCGCACGACGATGTCGCCGAACTCCTTGGGATCGCTCAGCCTGCCGACGGCGTTGACCTGCATCTCGAAGGCGGTGCCGGCGGGAGCCGGTGATTGCCCGATCTTGCCGGCCGCCACCTGGACGTTCTGCTCGGCGACGGCGTTCTGCACGTCGACGGCAGTAATGCCGAGATTGGCGAGCTTGTCGGGGTCGAGCCAGATGCGCATCGAATAGCGCCGCTCGCCGAAGATCTGCACGTCGCCGACGCCGGGCAGGCGCTTCAGCGGATCGACCACCTGCAGATAGGCGAGATTGCTCAGCGCGACCGGGTTGACGGAACCGTCCGGCGAGGTGAGGTCGACGATCAGGACGAAGTTCGGGTTCTGCTTCTTGATCGTCACGCCGCCCTGGTTGACGATGGCCGGCAACGAGGAAGCCGCCTGCGAAACGCGGTTCTGGACGTCGACGGCCGCCGTGCTCAGATCGTAGCCGACGTCGAAGGTGATGGTGATCGTCGAGGAGCCGTCATTGGAGCTCGACGACGACATATAGGTCATCCCCTGGACGCCGTTGATCTGCTGTTCGAGCGGCGTCGTCACCGTGTCGGCGACGACCTGCGCGCTGGCGCCCGGGTAATGGGCGCTGACCACGACCTGGGGCGGCGTGATGTCGGGAAACTGCGAGACGGGCAGGAGGAAATAACAGATCGCTCCGGCGAGCACCATGATGATGGCGATCGCCGACGCAAAGATCGGACGATGAATGAAGAAGTTTACCATGAGATGCAAGCCTCGCCCGATGCTCTGGCCCGGCCAAACGCCCTGGCTACCCTGGACAGCCGCCGGCTGCGTGTTGAGCCGGAATCTTCGAGAAAGCCGAAATCTTCAAGGCGGCGCGGCGCATTGCGGCGCTCGGCCTGCTCATCCGCCAGCGCACGCAGCATCGCCTCGAAAGACCGCGGGTCGACGCGGTCGGCCTTCATCAGCATGCGGATCATCGGATCCCTCACGACTTCATCGATCGTCAGATCATTGCGCTGCGACATCGAAGCGGCTCCTGGTTTTTGGTGATCCGCGGCAAGCCGCGGATCGGGTGTTTTCTTGCTCGCCGGCCGAGGCCGTAAGGTGCGGTTCGTCCCCTTGCCGATCGGGGCGCGGCTGGTGGCCGGCACTTGCGAGTTTGACATGATGCAATGCGGGTGTTACAGGTAAGTAACATCTCTAACGTTACAGACCGGTAACACCCTAGTCAAGAGGTGCACCGAGGGAATTTCGGGAAACGCAATCACGGAGGTTTTGATGACAGACGGTGTTGTGGAGCGTGTTCGCCCCCGGGACAGGATCCTGGAGACGGCACGGGACATGTTTCACAAGCATGGCATTCGCGGCGTCGGCATCGACGCCATCACCGAGGCCGCCGGCACCAACAAGATGACGCTCTACCGGCATTTCGAGTCCAAGGACGACCTGATCATCGAATGTCTGCGGGCGACCGCCTGCAGCGCCAACGCGATGTGGGAAAAGTTCGAGGCCGAGAATCCGGGCGACAAACTGGCGCAGTTGCATGCCTGGGTCCGGATGGCGGCCGATTGCCTGATGTCGGACCGTCGCGGTTGCGACATGGCCAACGCCGCCATCGAGCTGAGCGAGGCCGATCATCCGGCAAGGCAAGTGATCAAGGAACTCAAGGAAGCGCAGCGCGAGCGGCTGGTCTCGCTGTGTCGCGATGCCGGCATCGGACAGGCCGAGCTTCTTGCGGACACGCTGTCGCTGTTGCTCGAGGGCGCCCGCGTCAGCCTGCAAAGCGTCGGCGCCGAGGGCCCGAGCGCGCAGTTCGTCCGCATGGCGGAAGGCCTGATCACGTCTTTCAGGGCAAGATAATCTCGTAAGCGGCGAAACGACCCGTGGCGTTTCGATTGCGGGCCGCGCCGCCGGGTGATGTCTGTCCCATCGCGATGTGCCATCTCGCGTCTCCTGTGCCGATCCTCCGCACCATGGCCGGCGCGGCGTTGATTGCTGGTCGTAAGGCAGGATAGGGCCGCCGGCGAACCGGTGAGAGTGACAAGTGTGACAGGATTCCGCCCGATAAGCCGCGGCGGTCGCAGCGAAGCTCATCGATCCGCGGATCAGCAAACGTGTCCGGTGCTGTCCCGACCGCAAGCATTGGCCGCTATCCCGGAGCTGGAACAAAAAAAGCCCGCTGCCGGGAGGAGGTGGCAGCGGGCTCGATTTCGAATACGGCACGGGAGGAGGTGTACCGCACTCAGCGTCGGCATCGCATCTGGGAGGAGTAGATGGCCGACACCTGCGAAATTATCGATTGCCCAATGATTCGGCAACCACAAAAGTTGCATAGGTGATGTGCAGATTTGCGGTATCAACCGAATTTTAACCATCGAGGCCCGAGCGACCATCGCCTCGCGCGACATCACTGCACCGGGACATTTTCCTTGAAGATCAGGCGCGGCTCGATAAATTTTCGCGTCAGATAGGGCGCCGACGAGGCGATCGAGCCGAGCAGGCGAATGACCGACTGTTCGGCAATCAGCCGCGCATTCTGGTCGATGACGACGTCGAGCAGATCGTCGACGAGATAGCCGCGCGTCTCGCGCGTCAGATCATGGCAGATGAACACCGGCTTCGTCTGCGGCCTGACTTCGAGCAATGCTTTTGCCACGCCCGAGCGCCCGGCGCCGATACAGTAGATGCCGAGCAGCTCCGGCTCGCTGTGCAGCGCCTTCATGGTCGCGGTATAACTGGCCTCCGGCTCATCGTTGATCTCAACGGCGCTTGTGACCGTCAGATTGGGGAACTCCTCGCCGAGCACGGAGCGAAAGCCCATCTCGCGTTCCTCATGGCCGCGGTAGGAGCGTGAGCCGACGACCATCGCCAGATGGCCCTGGCGGCCGCCGAGGAACCGTCCCATCAGCAGCGCCGCGGTGCGGCCAGCCACCCGGTTGTCGATGCCGACATAGGCCGAGCGGGGCGCACCCGGAACATCGGACACCAGCGTGACCAGGCGGATGCCGGCCTCGACGATCTCGCGCAAGATGTTGCGCGTTCTCGGATGATCGATGGCGATGACGCCGACGCCGTTCGCCTTGAGCGAGAGGTTTTCGACGGCCGCCTGCAAGGCGCTCGGCGAGATGCCGGCGAGCTTGTGGATGCGGCAGGAGGCGACCAGCGGCAGGCGCGCCGCATAATCCTCGATGTGCCTGGCCAGATCGGCCATGAAGGCATTGCTGCCGATCGGCAGGAAGAATTCGAGATGCGCCGGCCGCGAGGGCAACGCGACCTGGTCGACAACCGGCAGATAGCCGAGCTGCTTGGCCGCCTCCATGACGCGCTGCCGGTTGGCGGCACTGGCCCCCGGCCGGTTGTTGAGCACGCGGTCGACCGTCGCCGTCGACAGGCCGCAGCTCCTGGCAATATCCGAAACGGTGGCTTTCATGTCGCAACCATGTGGCGATGCGATCCAGTGCCTCGACGATCAGCCCGACCCCCGGCTGCTCAGCCGGGCCGTTGCGTGCCCTCGACCAGCGCGTCATGGATCTCCTTGTCCGACATGCCGGTGATGACGCGTTCGACTTCGGCGACGCTGGTCTTCTTCGGGTCAATATCGTCGGCGACCACCTTACCGCGGCGCATGACGACGATGCGGTCGACCACCTGGAAGACATGATGGATGTTGTGGGCGATGAAGATGCAGGAATGGCCGGAATCGCGGGCGCTGCGCACGAAGCTCAGCACGCCTTGCGTTTCGGCGACGCCGAGATTGTTGGTCGGCTCGTCGAGGATGATGAGGTCGCTGTCGAAATGCATGGCGCGCGCAATCGCCACCGCCTGCCGCTCGCCACCGGAGAGCGAGCCGATCGGCGTCGTCGGCGGGATGTTCTTCGAGATGCCGACCTGCTTGAGCAGGTCGCGGGCAACCACGTTCATTGCCTCCTGGTCCATCCGATTGAGGAAGCGCGGCGGCTTGATCGGCTCGCGCCCGAGAAACAGGTTGCGGGCGATCGACAGCTGCGTCACCAGCGCCGAGTCCTGGTAGATCGTCTCGATGCCATGCGCGATGGCGTCGCTGGTAGTGCGCAAATTCACCTTCTTGCCGCGGATGAAGATATCGCCGCTGGTCAGCGGGACCGCGCCCGACAGCACTTTGATCAGCGTCGACTTGCCGGCGCCGTTGTCGCCGAGCAGGCCGACGATCTCCCTTTCGTTGACATGGAAAGTGGCATCAACCAGCGCCTGCACGCGGCCATAGGACTTGCGGATATTTTCCATGCGGACAAGCGGTTCGGCCATGGTTCAAGTCCCTGCCTGATGCCGGCGTTCCAGCCATGAATGGAGCGCCATCATGCCGAGGATGATGGCGCCGATGAAAATATTATAGGCAAGGCCAGGCACACCGATCAGCACGATGCCGTTGCGCATCACGCGCAGGATCAGGATACCGAGCACCGTGCCGATGATTGTGCCGCGCCCGCCTGTCAGCGCCGTGCCGCCGATCACCACCATGGCGATGACTTCGAGCTCGTAGCCGGTGCCGCTGTTGGGGTTGGCCGCCGAGGTGCGCAGCGAGGAGATGACCCCGGCAAGCGAGGCCAGGATCGACGACAGGATGAACAGGCCGATCTTGACACCGCTGACATTGACGCCGCGCGCCCTTGCAGCACTCGGGTTGCCGCCGGCTGCCTGGATCCAGTTGCCTGTCCGGCTCTGCGTCAGCACGTAACCGAGCGCGATTGCGGCGGCGATGAACCAGAACAGCGACATGTAGATACGGAACGGCCCGATGAAGAAATCGCCGACCAGCGCTTCCGCCAGCCAGCTGCCCTCGGCGCTCCAGGTCCGCTGCGGAAACCCGTTGGTGACGAACAAAGCGGTGCCGCGCACCACCAGCAGCATGCCCAGCGTCACCAGGAAGGACGGGATCTTGAGCTGCGTCACGAACCAGCCATTGACCAGTCCAATGAACGCAGCGACCACCAGCGCAATGACGAAGGCGGCTTCCAGCGAGGCGACGCCGCTGTTGAACAACGTCCACATCAGGACCGGCGAGAAGCCGAACACCGAGCCGACCGAGAGATCGAATTCGCCTGATGTCATCAACAGCGTCATCGCCAGCGCGATCAGCCCGAGCTCGACCGTAAAGGCCAGCGTGTTCGAGATGTTTTGCGGCGACAGGAAGTCGTGGTTGATGCCCCAGAACACGGCGATCTCGACGACGAGCAGCACAAACGGCCCGAACTCGGGCCGCGCGATCGAGCGTTGGATAAGAGAACGATTTTCCACCTTGGACCCGCGATAGGATTGGATTTGGCCGCGACCGCAACCGGCTTCGGCGGAATGATGAGACAGTCACGGCCGCCGAAGCGGCCGTGACCAACTCGATCGCGGATTTATTTGCCGGACAGGATCTTGTCGTAGACTGCCGCGGTGTCCTTCTCGTAGAGCGCGCCGGTGATCACGTCGAAGCCGGGCGGAATACCGCTCGCCGCCATGTTGGCGAGCGAGAGCGCGACGTAGCTGGTCGCCTGCGGATCCTGCCACTGCGCGGCATTGACGTAGCCGTTCAGCACTTCCTGGGTGGTGTCGAGCGAGTTGCCCCAGCCGACGACCGGGATTTCGCCCGGCTTGACGCCGACCTGGTCGAACACCCGCTTGATCGAACCGGTGACAAGGTCGCCGAGGCCGATAACCGCCTTGACCTTGGCCCTGTTGGCGGTGAGGTAATCGACCATGCGGTTGATCACTTCGGCCTGGTCGAGCGTCGCTTCGGTGATTTCGTAGGTGATGCCGAGCGGCTCGAACACGCTCTTGATGCCTTCCTCTTCCTGGACGCCATAGGTGGCACCGGGAATTTCGACCGGCATCCAGACGAAGTCGCCCTTCTTCACAAGGCCCTTGTCGACCAGATACTGCGCCCAATGTTTGCCGAAGGTGACGTTGTCGCCGCCGACATAGGCGTTGAAGTCCGCCTTAGGGTCGGGCGTGTTGAAGTTGATGATCGGGATGTTCGCCGCCCGCGCTTCCTTGGCGATCTCGACAAGGCTGCCCGGATCAGGGCTGGTCGTGGTGATGCCGTCGGCCTTGGCGGAAATCGCGGCGCGAACAGCCTCCTGCTGCGACGCCACGTCGCCATTGTGGAACGACGTGTTGACGGTGTTGCCGGTGTCCGCCGCCCATTGCTTGGCGCCGGCAAGGAAGTATGTCCAGACCGGATCGGCCGGGCCGCCATGCGAAATCCAGTAGAACGTCTTGGCCTGTGCCGCGGCCGGAATGGCCAGCGCCACCATCAAGCCAAGTACAAGCAGTCTTAGCCTCGTCAGCATTTGATTTCCTCCCATTTGAACCGAACTCCTCCTCCGACGACGATCGCGGCCAAAAACCGTGCGCGGCCAAAGCCGTGATCGCATTTGCCAGCGTCGACCTGGGCGCATTAGAGCATTCCCTTTTTCGATCGATGGCAAGCCTCGATTGCCAATGGACGTTGGCGCAAGGCACCACGCCATCAGCAATCCCATCAGATTGCATCAGTTTGGCTGATATTTTCCAGGCGGCCGACGATCGGCCTTGCGACCGTCATGCAATGCTGCGCGGCGGCGCGCCGAGCACGTATTGCTCTAGGTCGATAAGCGTCCCGGTCATCAGCCCGGAGGCGTCGCTGAGCAGGAACAGCGTTAGCTGGGCGACTTCGTCCATGGTCAGCAATCGACCAAGCGGCAGGCCGGCGGCGGCAATCTTTGCCCAGTTTTCGCCCTTGCCCAGCGTGCGCGCCTGCATCTCTTGTTCGGCCGGCGTCGCTACCCAGCCCATGTTGATGCCGTTGACGCGGATGCGATCGGAAAGATGCGCGTTGGCAATGTTTCTGGTCAGCGTCGAAAGCGCGCCCTTGGTTGCGGAATAGATGGCAAGGTCCGGCGCACCGCAATGCGCATTCACCGACAGTATGTTGACGATGGCCCCCGCCGCCCGCCGTGTCTTCATGTCGGCTACGGCCGCCTGCATGAGGAAGAACGGCGCGCGCGCATTAACGGAAAATAACCTGTCCCAGTCGTTGATTGTGCCAGTTTCCAGCGAGGCCCGGTCGGTGAGGGCCGCGGCGTTCACCAGACAATCGATGCGGCCGAGTCTTTTGATCGCTTCCGCCATGACAGCTGCAGGCGCGGCCGGATCTCCAAGATCGGCCTGGATGAAGACGACGGGCCGGCTTGGTCGTGAAAGCTCTTCGGCGATGCGTCTGCCACGCTCGGCATTGCGGCCGACAATGGCGATCCCTTCGCCGCCGTCGGCTGAGGCCAGCCGGGCGATGGTCTCGCCAAGCCCTTGCGTTCCGCCGGTAACGACAAGGGTCTTGCCCTCAAGAGCGACGATCAATGGACTCTCCCGAATGCCGACGAGCAGGTAATTTCCAATCAGAGAATTCTAGAATCTATCGGATGTTAGGCTGCGGGACTAGATGAGGTCGGCCCTGGCGAGGTCGCGCATCAGGTGGCTGGCGCCGTAGGTCCAGTGTGGGCAGTCGGGCGACAGCCGCACGCGGTTGACCAAGGCGCCGAATTTCTCCGACGAGATGGTGACGATGTCGCCGACTTTGTGGGTAAAGCCCTTGCCTGTTTCGCCCCGATCCTTCGACGGCACGAACATGGTGCCGAGATAAAGTGCCAGCCCGTCGGGGTATTGATGATGCGGCCCCATGGCGGCGGCGACCAACTCTTCCGGCGAGCGGCTGATCTCGGCCATCGAACTGGCGCCCTCCAGCGAGAACCCATCCTCGCCCTCGACCTTCAGGCGTACGATCGCCTGCTTCACGTCGCCAATTGAAAATGTCTCATCGAACAGCCGGATAAAGGGGCCAAGTGCTGCCGAAGCGTTGTTGTCCTTGGCTTTGCCGAGCAGCAGCGCCGAGCGCCCCTCGACGTCGCGCAGATTGACGTCGTTGCCGATCGTCGCCCCGACAATCCTGCCGCTGCTGGCGGCAATCATGGCGATCTCCGGCTCCGGATTGTTCCATGTCGAAACCGGATGCAGGCCGACATCGGCGCCGAAGCCGACCGAGGCCATCGGCTGGCACTTGGTGAAGATCTCGGCGTCGGGGCCGATGCCGACTTCCAGATATTGCGACCAGGCGCCGCGCGCTATCAGCTTGGCCTTGATCTCCATCGCTTCCGGCGAGCCGGGTTTGAGCTTCGACAGATCGTGGCCGATCAGCCCGGCGATGTCGGCGCGAATGGCGTCGGCCTTTTCCGCCGAACCGCGCGCCTGCTCCTCGATCACCCGTTCGAGCAGACTGACGACAAAGGTGACGCCAGACGCTTTGATCGCCTGCAGGTCGACAGGAGACAGCAGGTACGGTTTCCCCGGATCGCGCGCTGTCTCGAAACTGTTGGCGGCAATGGCATCGAGCGGGCCGATCGGCCGCCCCTTGGCCGAGCGGACGTGCCCCGCCGGATCCGGCAATTCGCAAACGTCGCGCACGGTCGGTGCCACATTTGACGTGATGTCGAAGACCGTGCCGTCACGCACCGTGACCACCAGCGGATGGGAAGCATCGCTCGCCCGGGCGCGGCCCACGAACAGGCCTTCGGCGGGCAAATGTGTGGCGTTCGTCATGGCTTACATTTCCTGTTGGCTTGTCCTTCGGCTGCGGCACTTTCAACAAATTCCCGCCAAAGGTCTATCCCGCCTGCAGGACGAGCTTTGTCAATTCTTTCAAGCGGTCTTCGCATCGCTGGACCTTGATCGAGCCTGACGTGCGCCAACGGCGACGGAAAACGCTCTTTCAAAATAATGAAACCGTCGCTAGGGTTTTCACCTACTGAAATCTCCAGGTGACGCTTGCCCGTACGGTTTTCCGATCCAATCTGGCAGAAGCCGCGGACGGCCACCGCGTTCCAGTCGCTTTTTCCAGCCGGCCGATGCGTCGATGTCGTTATCGTCGGCGGCGGTATCATGGGGCTGTCGACAGCCTTGCACGCTGCCCGGTTCGGCCTTGCCGTCCAGGTGCTGGAGGCCGGCGAAATTGGCAATGGCGCATCCGGCCTGAACGGCGGTCAGGTCATTCCCGGCCTGAAATACGATCCGGACTGGCTGCTGGAGCATTTTGGTCTCGAACGCGGCGAAGCGCTCGTCAACTTTGCCGCCTCGACCGCTGACACCGTCTTCGAATTGATCCGCGACGAAAGACTGGCGGTGCCGTTCGTCCGCAATGGCTGGATCCAGGCCGCGCATACCGAGACCGCGCTGAAAGCGTCGGCGAACCGGGATCGGCAGTGGCGGGCGCGCGGCGCCGATGTCCGGCTGCTGAGCGGGACGGAGATCGCGACGATGACCGGCGCGCAAGGCTATCTCGGCGGCTGGCTCGATCGCCGCGCCGGTGCCATCGATCCGCTCGCCTACACGTCGGAACTGGCGCGCGTCGCTGCAGCGGCGGGCGTAAAGATCGCCGAGCGCCAGAACGTGATGCAGATCAGCAAGAATGCCGGCATTTGGCATGTTTCTACGGAAAGCGGCGCCGAACTCAAGGCCAAGGCGATTGTCCTGGCGACCAACGCCTATACCGGCGGCCTGCTTCCCGGCCTCGCCGAGACGATCGTCCCGCTGCATTCCTTCCAGATCGCGACAGCGCCGCTATCGTCCAATCTCGCGGCGGCGATCCTGCCGGAAGGGCAGGCAGTGTCGGATTCGCGCCGCATCCTCGTCTATTACCGCAAGAGTTCCGATGGTCGGCTGGTGCTCGGCGGACGCGGCCGCATGGCCTTGCCGAACGGCCCGGCCGACTGGGCGCATCTGGAACGCGCGCTGCTGCGGCTCTACCCGGCGCTGTCCGATGTGGCCATTGAAAAGCGGTGGTTCGGCCGGGTGGCAATGACGCCGGACCATCTCCCGCATATCCACGAGCCAGAGAAGGGTCTGCTGGCGGTCGTCGGTTGCCAGGGCCGCGGCATCGGCCTGATGACCGCGCTTGGCGAGCGCATCGCCTCCTACCTGTCGAGCGGCGACACCAGGCAATTGCCGTTCCCGGTCTCGCCGATCCGGCCGATTCCGTTTCATGCGTTTCGGCAGGTCGGCGTTGCCGCGACCATCGCCTGGTACCGGATGCTGGACGCCTTCGAACGCTGACGTTCATGCCCAAGCGTGAAACAGCTTGACAGCTTCATGAATATGAAAAAAGCTTGGTCGATTTCAAGTTATGATGGGCAGTCGATGTCGACCCTCGCCGCAACGCAGCCGCTGCCGGAAACCCGGTCTTCGCCGGGTTTTCGCTTCGCCATGCTGCTGCCCGGCGGGTTGGTCACCTTCTTGCTGATCCTTTTCGCCCTTGGCCTCGTGCTTTTCCTCGCCTTCCGCGGCAATGACGGCTCGCTGCTGGGGGCTGGTTTCACCCTTGCGAATTTCGTCACCGTGGCCACCGATCCGCTGTACTGGACGGTGACGCTGCGCTCGCTGGGCATCGCCGGCCTGGTGGCGCTGGCAACCGTCGTCACCGCCTATCCCGTTGCCTACTATCTGGCCTTTCACAGCGGGCGGCGGCGCGGGCTGCTGTTGTTCCTGCTGACCCTGCCGTTCTGGACCAGCTATCTGCTGCGCGTCTTCGCCTGGAAGATCGTGCTTGCCTATAATGGCGTGCTGAACTCGGCGCTGATCGAAAGCGGCATCTGGTCGGAGCCGACATTGGCCTTCCTTAATACGCCGGCAGCGGTCGTCGTCACGCTCGCCCACGCTTATGCGCCGTTCGCCATCCTGCCCATCTATGTGGCGCTGGACACCATCCCGAAATCGTTGCTCGAGGCCGCTTCCGATCTCGGCGCAAAACCATTCACCAGCTTCCGCCGCATCGTGCTGCCCAATTCGATGCCGGGCGTGCTGGCGGCCGCTCTCGTCGTCTTCGTGCCGACCGTCGGCGATTATGTGACGCCGGCGCTGGTCGGCGGCCCTGCCAGTACAATGATCGGCACACTGATCCAGGCCGAGTTCGGCAAGGCCAATGACTGGCCGTTCGGCGCCGCACTCGCCGTCGCCGTCATGCTGGTCATTCTCGCCGTGGTGCTGGTGGTGCGCTTCGCCGACCGCCGGTACGGCAGCCGCACATGAACACGGCGCGTGTCGATGCAAAACAGGGCGGCGGCTGGCTCGGAGCCTACGTCCTTGCCTATCTGGTGTTCCTGTATCTGCCGATACTGCTGATCCCGCTGTTTTCCTTCAACAATTCGATCCAGGCGGCATTTCCGCTGCAAGGCTTCACGCTGGAGTGGTACGGCACACTTTACGGCAATTCGGCGCTGTCCGGTGCGCTTGCCACCAGCCTCGTCATCGGCGCCATTGCCGCCAGCGGCGCAACACTCTGCGGCATCACCGTGTCCTATATGGACCTCTACGGTCGCTCGCCGCTGGCCGCCACGATCAGTGCCATTGCGCGGCTGCCGATCCTGATCCCCGGCGTCATCGTCGGCATCTCGCTGTTGATCCTGGTCAATCTCGCCGGTTTCGGGCCGTCGCGCATTGCCATTGTGCTCGGCCATGTATTGGTGGCGCTGCCGACGACGGTGGTGGTCATGCGCAGCCGCTTCGCCGCCATCCCGAAGACCATCCGCGAGGCAGCGCTCGACCTGGGCGCCTCGGACTGGACGACCTTCAGACGGGTGATGCTGCCGCTCAGCCTGCCCGCCATCATTTCGGCGTTCATGCTGGCCTTCCTGACCTCGTTCGACGAGTTTATCGTCGCCTTCTTCCTTGCCGGCACCGAGCCGACGCTGCCGCTTTATATCTGGAGCCAGCTGCGCTTCCCGAAATCGCTGCCGACCGTCATGGCGCTCGGCACGGCGATCCTGGCCGTGTCGTTCGTCATCGCCGCACTCGCCGAAATCCTGCGCCATCGCGGGCTTGCCGCCACCCGGCGGCCAGCGCCCGCCAGCCTGTCAAAACCAGAAGAGACCGAAAGAGGAGAACTGCAATGGCATTCGACTTGAAATCGATAACGGCAAAGACAGCGAAAACCGGACTGGCTGCCTTCGCGCTGGCGCTTGCATCGACTGCCGCCTTTGCCGGCGACAAGCTGCAATATTTCACCTGGTCGGGCTATGAACTGCCCGACTTCAACAAGAGCTTCCTCGCCGCGCACCCCGATGGTGTCGAAGCCTCGATGTTCGGCGACGACGATGACGCCTTCACCAAGGTCAAGGCCGGCTTCCGCCCCGATGTCGCGCACCCTTGCTATGACAAGGTGGCGCGCTGGAACAAGGAAGGCCTGCTGCAGCCGATCGACACCAAGCGCATCAAAAACTGGGATTCGATCTTCCCGGTCTTCAAGAACCTGCCCGACCTGCAGGCCGGCGACGGCAAGGTCTGGATGGTGCCGTGGGACTGGGGCAATACCTCGATCCTCTACCGCACCGATCTGGTGAAGAACCCGGAAGCCAGTTGGAACCTGCTGTGGGACAAACAATATGCCGGGCGCATGGCGACCATCGATGCCGTCCACGACACACCGGTGGTGGCGGCCCTTCTGGCCGGCGTCAATCCATTCGACATGACACCGGAACAGATGGACAAGGTGGCGGAAAAACTGCGCGAGCAGCGCCCGCTGCTCTCGAACTACACCACCGACATGACCTCGGTCGAACAGGCACTGGCGAGCGGCCAGCTGGTCGCGGCCATGACCTGGAACGCTTCGGCCACCTCGCTGAAGAAGCAGGGCGTGCCTGTAGAGTTCATGAAGCCGAAGGAAGGCATGCTGACCTGGGCTTGCGGCTTCGTCATGCTCAAGGACGCCAAGAACGTCGATCTTGCTTATGACTTCATCAACAGCCGGCTGGAAACGGATTCCGGAAAGTATCTGATCCAGGCTTACGGCTATGGCAGCTCGACCAGCTCGGCTTTCGCCGCCGTGCCAAAGGAGGAGTTGGAGAAACTGCAGCTGCCTTCCGATCCCGAGGTGATGCTGAAGACCACGATCTTCACCGGGCCGATGAAGCAGAATGACGAACTCGCCAAGATGTTCGAGAAGGTCAAGGCAGGCGGCTGAGCCTGGTTCTTCCTTCTCCCCTTGCGGGAGGAGGTGTCGCCGAAGGCGACGGATGAGGGGTGTTCCAGATGGCACCGACAGCACTCCGGCCAACACCCTCATCCGTCTCGGCGCTTCGCGCCGATCCACCTTCTCCCACAAGGGGAGAAGGGAAAACCTAACCAAACAAGGACCAACGAATGGACATGCTGGACGAAGCGGCTGAGAAGCCGAAGGACGACGCCGACGTCAGGGTCGGCCGGCGCGTGCGAGCGCTCAGGCTGGAGCGCAATCTCTCGCTGGCCGAACTTGCCGCCAAGGCAGGTGTCTCGATAGGTGCGCTAAGCCAGATCGAGCGCGGCATGTCGTCATTGCGGGTCCGCGTGATCTGGCCGCTTGCCGCCGCCCTCGATATAGAGCCGTCAGCGCTGATCGCTGACGGCAAGGATGTCGGCAACGATCTCTATTGTGTGCGCGCCAACAGCCGGCGTCAGATCCCGGTCAAATCGGAAGGCATCGCCAAGGCGCTGCTGTCGCCGCCGGCCGCCACGCTGACCGGCATGCTGGTGACCGTTGACGCCGGTGGCGGCACCGCCGAAGCTTACGCCCATGCCGGCCATGAATTCGGCTTCGTCCTGTCGGGCGAGGTCGAGCTGGTGGTCGATTCGACCAGATACGGGCTGAAGGCCGGCGACAGCTTCGCCTTCAGGAGCACGTTGCTACATGCCTTCCGCAATCCGGGCAGCGAGCGCTGCCAGATCCTGTGGGTCAACACCACCAAGCCGTCCGAGGTTCGCGATGGCGCCTGATCCTCTCGTCCGGCTGGACAAGGTCTCCAAGATTTTCCCCGGCGGCATCGTCGGGCTCGACGCCGTCGATCTTGACATTGCCCGCGGCGAGTTCCTGACCTTGCTCGGACCGTCCGGCTGCGGCAAGACCACCAGCCTGCGTGTCATCGCCGGCTTCGAGAGCCCGTCGAACGGCAAGGTCCTGCTCGAAGGCCGCGACATCACGGCGCTCAGGCCCTTCGCCCGTCCTGTCAATACCGTGTTCCAGGACTACGCGCTGTTCCCACACATGAACGTTGCCGAAAATGTCGGCTTCGGCCTGTCGCTGCGCAAGCTCTCCGGTGCCGAACAGGCAAAGCGCGTCGGCGCAGCGCTCGACATGGTCGGCCTTGCCGAGAAGCCCGGCGCCCGCGTGTCCGAATTGTCGGGTGGCCAGCGCCAGCGCGTCGCACTTGCCCGCGCCATCGTCTGCGAGCCGCGTGTGCTGCTGCTCGACGAGCCGCTGTCGGCGCTCGATGCGCATCTGCGCGAGCAGATGCAGGTCGAACTGAAGCGGCTGCAGTCGCGGCTTGGCACCACTTTCGTCATGGTCACGCACGACCAGACCGAGGCGCTGTCGATCTCAGACCGCATCGTCGTCATGAACAAGGGCCGCATAGAGCAGATTGCGCCGCCGGCGACCCTTTACGACCGGCCCGCCACCAAATTCGTCGCCAGCTTCATCGGCACGATGAACCTTCTGCAGTCGCGCTTTGTCGGCCGCGATGGCGAGCGCTTGCGGTTCGCCGCCGGCGCCCTGCCGCTGGAAGCGGTTTCGGAGACGGGCGAACTGCCTGGCGAGGGCACGGTGCGCACCATCGGCGTGCGTCCGGAGGATCTTTTGGCGACGACCGAGGCCACGGCCGGCACTGTACCGGTGCGGGTGAACAGCATCGTCTTTCACGGCCGCACCTTGCGCCTTCATGCAGAGTTGGGGCAGGGGACACAGGTGGTGATCGACGCGCCGCGCCGGACAGAGGGTTTTCAATTCAGCGTCGGCGACGTGGCGCATATCAGCCTGCGCCGTGGCGCCAACTGCCCTATGCTGCCTAGCTAGTCTCACTCATTTCCAGAAAACCGGAGCACGACCCATGAGCAATCATCTCAATTTTTTCATCGGCGGCAAATGGGTCGGCCCCGTGGTTCCGGCAACGCTGGATGTGATCGATCCGTCCACTGAAGAGGCCTACACCAAAATCTCGGTCGGCTCGAAAGCCGATGTCGACAAGGCCGTGGCTGCAGCCAAGGCGGCATTCCCGGCCTTTTCGCAAACGACCAAGGCCGAGCGCCTGAAGCTGCTGAAGCGTATCCTCGACGTCTACAATGAGCGCTACGAGGACATCGCCCAGGCGGTCAGCCAGGAAATGGGCGCGCCGATCAGGTGGGCGCGCGAGGCGCAGGCCTGGGCGGGCAGGGCGCACATGGAAGCTACCATCAAGGCGCTGGAGGATTACGAATTCAGCGAGAAGCGCGGCACCACCATGGTGGTCAAGGAGCCGATCGGCGTCTGCGCGCTGATTACACCGTGGAACTGGCCGCTCAACCAGATAGTCTGCAAGGTGGCGCCGGCCATCGCTGCCGGCTGCACCGTCATTTTAAAGCCTTCCGAAATCGCGCCGATCAGCGGCATCATCTTTTCCGAGGTGATGGACGCCGCCGGCACGCCGAAGGGCGTCTACAATATGGTGAATGGCACTGGTCCGGATGTCGGCCAGGTCATGGCTGGCCATCCCGACGTCGACATGGTCTCGTTCACCGGGTCGACCCGGGCCGGCATCATTGTCGCCAAGACGGCGGCCGAGACGGTCAAGCGCGTGGCGCAGGAGCTCGGCGGCAAATCGGCCAACATCGTGCTGCCCGACGCTGACTTCGAGACGGCGGTGCGCAAGGGTGTCAACGCCTGCTTCGGCAATAGCGGCCAGTCTTGCGATGCGCCGACCCGCATGCTGGTACCGGCCGCCCGTCACGACGAGGCGCTGACGATCGCCAGGAAGGCCGCCGAACGGCACAAGGTCGGCGACCCGCGCTCGGAGCAGACCAAGCTCGGGCCGGTGGTCAGCAACATCCAGTTCGACAAGATCCAGCGGTTGATCGAGGCAGGTATCGCCGAGGGTGCGACGCTGGTCACCGGCGGCCCCGGCCGGCCGGAACACCTCAACCGTGGCTATTATGTGCGACCGACCGTTTTCGGCCACGTCAGGCCTGGCATGACCATCGAGAAGGAGGAGATTTTCGGGCCGGTCCTGTCGGTCATCTCCTACGATGACGATGATGATGCGGTGAAGATCGCCAACGACACCGTCTATGGCCTGGCTGCCTATGTGCAGTCCGGGGATATCGACCACGCCCGCAAGATTGCCAGCCGGCTGCGCGCCGGGCAGGTGTCGATCAACTATCCGGAATGGGATACGCTCGCGCCCTTCGGCGGCTACAAGCAGTCCGGCAACGGCCGCGAATACGCCGACTGGGCGATCCACGACTTCCTCGAGATCAAGGGCATCATCGGCTACGGCGCCTGAGCGTTCAACATTGGCATTACGCCAACGTCAAGTTTGTTGCGAGCGTTGGTGCCTCGGCACCGGCGTTCGGTTGAACGGCCACGACGGCTTCGTGGCCGCAATGTGAGTGCGAAGCAGGGTCGCCTCAGATCGTCTTGAGATAGCCGGCCAACTGATCCGCCACCGTGCCCCAGCCGTCGTGAAAGCCCATGTCCTCGTGGCTGTTGCGCGTGGCTTCGTCGCGGTGGATGGCGGTGGCGGTGTAGCGCGTCGTCTCACCATGCGATTGCAGCGCTATGACGGCTGTGATGAATGGGTCGCCTGACGGCCGGTAGCCTGGCAGCAGCGCATCGGTCCACACCAGCCGCTCGTCCTGGACGATCTCGAGGTAGCAGCAACGCCTGTCGTTGACCTCCTTGCCGTCGGGCGACTGCATGCGGGTCCGGAACAGACCGCCGGGCCGCAGGTCGATCTCGCAATCGGTGATAATCCACGGCTTCGGCGTGAACCATTGGCGGACATGCTCGGGCTCCGTCAAGCCCATCCACAGCAGTTTTCGCGGCGCCTCGATCGTCCGTTCGAGCACGAGGTCGAGCTTCGGATCGGGTTGGAACAACGGCACCATATTCATCTGTCTTTCTCCCTGAGTTTCAGCACGTAATCGTCGAACTGGTCGAGACGGCGCTCCCACAGCGCACGCTGCTCGGCCAGCCAGTTTTCCGCGAGCTTCAACGGCTCCGGCGCGAGCCGGTAGGTCCTGACGCGGCCGGCTTTTTCCGAATGCACCAGCCCGCAGCCTTCCAGAACCCTGAGATGCTCGATGAAGGATGGCAGGGCCATCTCGAACGGCTGGGCAAGCTCGCTGACCGAGGCGGGGCTTCGGTTCAGTCGCTCGACCACGCGTCGCCGGGTCGGGTCGGCGAGCGCCCGGAAAATGCCGTCAATGGGCGGGGGGCTTTCGGTCTGCAGGCCCGTCATGGTCATCTCCTTGCGTCGGCCATTCCGCATGACCAAAGTTTCCTCGGGAAACAATTAGGGAAATTCCTTACTATTGGCCAGCGCGAAAATCACGGATGCCCGGCGAGGCCGCTGGAAAAGTCAGAGGCGCGGTTTTAGGGTGCCGCTAGATTCGACCGGTCCGAGGATCCGTTTTGACGATCACCATGTACGGCATTACCAATTGCGATACGGTCAAGAAGGCGCGTTCCTGGCTGGCGAGCCATGATGTTGCCTATCGCTTTCATGACTACAGGGTCGAAGGGCTGGATGCGGATCGGCTGAACGGCTGGTCAGGCAAGGTCGGCTGGGAAATCCTGCTCAACAAGGCGAGCACAACGTTCCGTGAACTGTCGGAGGAGGACAGACTGGGCTTGGACGAGAACAAGGCCAAGGCGCTGATGCTGGCCAACCCGACAATGATCAAGCGTCCGGTGCTGGAACTCGGCGACAGGGTTCTCGTTGGCTTCAAGCCTGATGTTTATCAAGAGGCGGTGAGTGGGAAGTAGAACCGACCCGCCGCGATCCGTCGCGCCCCCCTCTGTCCTGCCGGACAGCTCCCCCTCTGGGGGGGAGATTGGATGTCACTTCGGCTTTCGCTAGTCTCCAAAGAAGGGCGCTTTCGGCGAAGCTGCCAATCCCCCCCTTGAGGGGGACATGGCCGGCAGGCCAGAGGGGGGGCGCTGTCCCGCCGGCGTGACTAATTGATCTCACGCAAATAGCTCGCCAGTGCCACCGCATTGTTGTGCGCCTCGTCATGCGCGCCGTAGAGCAGCGTCACCCGGCCTTTGTCGAGCAGAGCGCACAGCTGGCCGACCGCCTCGCCGTTCCGGTCGAGCTCATCGCGGTATCGCCGCTGGAACTCCGCCCAGCGCGCCGGCTCATGGCCGAACCATTTGCGCAACCCATCGCTTGGCGCGATGTCCTTTAGCCATAGCGTCAGCGCCGCTTCCTCTTTGCGGACGCCGCGAGGCCATATGCGGTCGACGAGCACCCGCTGCCCGTCATCGGGCGCCGGCGGCTCATAGATGCGCTTTACCGCGAGCTCCATTGCCAATTCCGCATGGGCCAGCAGGCGCCGCTGCTTGCTGCCCTTCGTTTAGAGATCCCGGGCCTAAACCCACTCGCCCTTGCGCATCACCGGCACGCGGCTGCCGTCCTTATGGACGCCGTCTATGTCGATCTTGTCCGAGCCGATCATCCAGTCGATGTGGATGAAACTCTTGTTGCCGCCGCGCGCCGCGATCTCGTCCTGGCCGAGCGAGGCGCCGTCGACGAAGCACTTCGAATAGCACTGGCCGAGCGCGATGTGGCAGGCGGCGTTCTCGTCGAACAGCGTGTTGAAAAACAGCAGCCCGCTCTTGGCGATCGGCGAGGAATGCGGCACCAGCGCCACCTCGCCGAGACGGCGCGAGCCTTCGTCGGTGTCGAGCACCTTCTGCAGCACATCCTCGCCCTTCGTCGCCTTGGCCTCGACAATGCGGCCCGCCTCGAAACGCACCGCAATGCCGTCGATCAGGGTACCCTGATAGGACAGCGGCTTGGTGCTGGTGACATGGCCTTCGACTCGCCTTGCATGCGGCGTGGTGAAAACCTCTTCGGTCGGGATGTTGGGGTTGCAGGTGATGCCGTTCTTGGCGGTCGAGGCGCCGCCCATCCACTCGTGGCCGTCGGCCAGCCCGACGGTCAGGTCGGTGCCGGGGCCGGTGAAATGCAGCGCGTGGAAATTGTGGCCGTTCAGCCATTCGGTGCGGCTCTTCAACGCCGCATTGTGCGCCGTCCAATTGCCGATCGGGTCTTCGACATCCACCCGCGAGGCGGCAAAGATAGCGTCGGCGAGCTTGGCCACGGCGACGTCGTCGGCGTCGTCCGGGAATACCTGCTTGGCCCAGGCCTGATCGGGATAGGCGACGATGTTCCAGTTGATGTCGAAGCCGGTGATCTTCTCCAGCGCCGGCTTGTAGGCCATCGAATTCGCCTTGTTGGCACGCGCCACCTTTGCCGGGTCCTGCGCCGAAAGCAGCGACGGATCCTCGCCGCGCACGGCGAGCCTAGCCGCATTGTTTGCGAAGGCTTTTGCCATGCCTTCGTAGAGCCAGCCGGCGGCGCGGTCGAAACCGGCGTCGGCGCCGTAGCGGAAGCGCGCGAGAGTGATCTCATCGTCGTTGAAGATCGGCGTCACCAGGCCCGCGCCTGCCTTGTAGGCGTGCTCGATGATCCGCCGCGTCAGAGGCAGCGCGGCGATAGACGAGGTCAGCACCAGATCCTGCCCCGGCTGCAATTGCAGCCCGACCTTGACGGCGACCTCCGCCAGCCTGTCGAGCTTCACCGGGTCGATGCTTGCGGAAACGCCGCGCGAATGTGTGGTCATGATCCTGCCTGCCGTGATTGGGGACTGTTTCTTACATAGACCGGCGCTGCCGACCTTTCCACTCTGATGACGCCGGCAGGTCTAGCTGACGCTCTCGAGCGACCTGAACTGCGCCATCGTCGCCTCGATCTCTTCGCGGATCCAGGTCTTGAAATCCCTGACCTTGCGGCTTTCGCCCTTGCTGGCCGAAGTTACCAGCCAATAGCCGAGGCCGCTCTGGGCGCGTATGCCGAACGGCGCGACGAGACGTCCGTCGGCCAGTGCGTCGGCGGCCAGCAACTGCCAGCCGAGCATGACGCCGTGACCGGCAATCGCCGATTCCAGGCACAGCATCGGATCGGTGAAGCGCGCGCCCTTCATGAAGGTGACCGGCTTCACCCCGGCCGCTTCGAACCAGCTCTCCCAACTGATCATCGATCTTTCGTCCGTGATCGCACAGGTCAAAGCAAGGTCCCCGATCGATTTCAGCTTGCTGGCGATCACCGGTGCACAGACCGGAAACACCTCCTGCGCCAGCAGCAATTCGGCGCGCCCGCCCGGCCATTTGCCGTCGCCGAGCCGAATGGCGACGTCGATGCCCGAACGATCGAGATCGGCAAGCCGCACCGAGGCATCGATGCGCAGGAGCACGTTCGGATGGCGGGCGAAATGCCGCGACAGCCGCGGCAGCAGCCATTTCGAGGCGAAAGCCGGCGCCACCGAAACCACCAGCGTGCACTCCGAGCTTTCGTCGGCAAGCGCTATCGCCTGTGCGAGTTCGCGGAAGCCTGCGCTGAGCCGCGCGGTAAAGACGGTGCCGAATTCCGTCGCCACCAGGCCAGCTGGCGTTCGGTCGAACAGCGCCCGGCCGAGCTGCTTTTCGGTCCGGTTGATCTGCTGGCTGACGGCGCTGACCGAGACGTTGAGCTCGCCGGCCGCCGCCGCAAGCGAGCCCAGGCGGGCGACGGCCTCGACGGCGCGCAAGCCGTTGAGATGGACGCGGTTCAGCATAGCCATACAGTTTTTCTAAACTGGAGCGGCGGAAATCTCAATTGCCAGACGCTGCCGAACGGCGGATTCTAAGTGGATTACGCAGAGTGAGGAGGCAAATCCGATGAAGATTTTGTCATGGCTCGGCGCGTTTTCCCCGATCGGAACGCAGCCACACCGGCATGACAGTGAGGCCACCAGCTGGGTGACCGATCCGCTGGCGCATCCGCTCCTCGATAACATGTCGGAGCGCGAACTCGCCGACATGCCATTCAGGCTGACCGCGCGTCGCACTCGCTACGAGACGGCCTCGACGGGGACCTGCTGCGGCAGAGTCTCCTGAACGAAGCACCCCGGCGAGCCGGCCGCCGACGCGGCTGCGCAGCCCTTCTGGCCCAATAAAAGGCGGATTGTCTCGCCGGCAGGCGCACCTATGGTGCACCGCGATGAACATCGCTTCGCCCTTGCGCCTGGCAATCGCCGGCATGATCGCCCTGGCCGTCGCCATGGGCATCGGCCGCTTCGTCTATACGCCGATCCTGCCCGGCATGATGGAAGAGCTCGGCCTGTCGCCGGCCGATGCCGGCTGGATCGCATCGGCCAATTATCTCGGCTATCTCGTCGGCGCGCTGGCCGCCACCGGCGGCTGGGCGCAAGGCCGCGAGCGCCAGCTGATGCTGGCCGGCCTTGCCGCCACCGCGATCCTCGCCGGCCTGATGGGCCTGAGCGGCACCATGCCCGGGTTTCTCCTCATCCGCTTTCTTGCCGGCCTCGCCAGTGCCTTCGTGCTGGTCTTCATGACCAGCATCGTTTTCGGTCATCTCGCCGCGGCCGGGCGAAACGACCTGCAGGCGCTGTATTTCGGCGGTGTCGGCCTCGGCATCGCGGCATCCTCGGCGCTGTTGGCGCTCCTCGTCACCGAACATGCCGGCTGGGCGGCGGGCTGGCTGTGGTCGGCGGTGATTTCGGCCTGCGGCTTTGCCGCCGTCGCCTTGCTGGCCGGCGGCACCTCGGCCGCGAACAGCACCACCGGGAGCGAGCCGGCACTGCCGAAAGACCGGTCGCTGGTGAAGGTCATTGTCGCCTACGGCCTGTTCGGCTTCGGCTACATCGTCACGGCAACGTTCCTGGTCGCCATCGTCCGCCAGGGCGGCGGCGGCCGCGTCTTCGAGGCCGTGGTCTGGATGGTCACCGGCCTTGCCGGTTTCCCCTCGGTCTGGCTGTGGCAGAAGCTTACGGCCAGGATCGGGCTCTATGCCACCTACGCACTGGGGTGCCTGGTCGAGGTGGTCGGCGTCAGCGCCAGCGTCGCCATGGGCGGGCGCACCGGGCCGCTGCTCGGCGGCCTTCTTGTCGGCGGCACCTTCATCGCCATCACCGCGCTTGGCCTGCAGGCCGGCAGGCAGCTTGCTCCGCAAGCACCACGCCGGATGCTGGCGGTGATGACGGCCGCCTTCGGCCTCGGCCAGATCATCGGCCCGATCGTCGCCGGGCTGCTTGCGCAGGCCTCGGGCAACTTTTTCCTTGCCTCGATCGTGGCCGCCGCCGTCCTGCTCGCTTCCGGCGCGATCGCCTGGTCGGCTGCGCCAAAATCGCCATGATTATGGTCTTGCTCGGTTGCGGGCATCGGGCACGGGCATTTTCTTTCCCACTAATGTGTGACTTTATGCCCGCTGAACCCCGCTGATTTGCGCATCGACCGAGGATTTCCCCACAGTGTTCGTATCCTTCTTCCCGCAGCCGAAGCTTTTCTTCTCTTCGGTAGCCGTCTGGAGCCTCGCGGCCGTTCTGTTTTGGTTTTTTGGAGGAGAGCAACTTGGAGCAGTTTTTGGACTGCCCCCGATGGCCGCCGGCGTCGACAAGATCATTGGCGTGTCGCTCTTTTGGTCGAAGCCATTTCTCTGGTTCTATATATATTTTGCGGCTGTCGTCCTCATCTTCTACGGCTTTTGGGCCTGGTACCGACCTCATCCATGGCGGAATTGGTCGATCCTTGGCACCTCACTGATTCTCTTTGTGATCTATTACCAGGTGCAGGTAAATGTCGCCTTCAATGACTGGTATGGCCCTTTCTACGATCTTATTCAGAAGGCTTTAGGCACACCGTACTCTACGACGCCGTGGGACTTCTATATCCAACTGCTGACAATTATGTGGATTGCGCTTCTGGCTGTGACCGTTGGCGCCCTCAACCGGTTTTTTGTAAGTCATTGGATATTTCGTTGGCGCACCGCAATGAACGAATACTACATGACCAACTGGGAAAGATTGAGGCGCATCGAAGGTGCGTCCCAGCGTGTTCAAGAAGACACGATGCGCTTCTCCAGCACGATGGAGGATCTGGGCGTAAGCTTAGTCGGGTCCATCATGACACTGATAGCATTCCTTCCCGTGCTGCTGCATCTCTCTGAAAACGTCACGGAACTGCCGATTGTCGGCACGGTGCCTTACTCCCTGGTCGTTGTAGCAATCCTTTGGTCGGCCTTCGGAACTACTTTCTTAGCTGCGGTAGGAATCAAACTGCCGGGTCTCGAATTCCGCACCCAACGTGTCGAGGCAGCCTACCGCAAAGAATTGGTCTATGGTGAGGACGATGCAGATCGCGCCCAACCGCCAACTGTCGCTGACCTTTTTAGAAGCGTAAGAAGCATCTATTTTCGGAAATATTTCCACTACTTATATTTTAACGTTGCTAGAATATTCTATCTACAGATCGACAATATATTTCCATATATTGTTCTTGTTCCTACGATGGTCGCGGGAAAGATCAAGCTCGGCGCTCTGAACCAGATTCTCAACTCCTTTGAGCAGGTCCGATCTTCATTTCAGTATCTGGTCAATGCCTGGCCGACGGTCGTGGAACTGATCTCGATCTACAAGCGCCTGCGCGCCTTCGAGGCGACGCTCGAGGGCGAGCCATTGCCCGAAATCGACCAGCGTTATCTCGAACGTGAGCAAGCCGGCTTGCGTCCGGAGGATCAGCCGGCAAGCTGAGATGGGGCAGCGGCGAGCACTGGGCTCAGCCGCCCACCGCCGCCTGCCTTTCGCCTCGCCGCGAAACATAATCGTGAAAACTGATGCACTCGACGTCCGCTTTGATACAGACCTCGCCGGCAAAGCGTTCCAGCGCGTTCCAGTAGGCGCCGTCATTCATCAGCGTGAAGTGGAAGCCGAGCTCAAGCGGAATGCGCTTGCCCTGGTATTGCGCATCGAAGGCGGCGCGGAATGCGTTATAGGTCCGGTCAGCGAACTCTTCCGCCATGCTCGGCCGCTCGAAGCCGCCGGAATGTCTGACATAGAGATTGTAATCCATGGCGATCACCCGCCTTGAGCTCGGCCCTTCCGGGATCTGCGGCAGCGAAAAGCGCGTGATGCCGTTGACGGTCGGTGGCTCAACCGGCCCACGCGAAACGCCGCTTGCGTCGAGCAGGAAACCGGCCGCGGGCAGCGCCTCGTAGAGCGCCTTGTTTGCCGACAGATAAGGCGCGCGAAACCCGACCACCGACTTGCGGGCAAAATCGCGCCAGCCCTTCGGTTCAGGAGCAATGCCGTTGATCGAATAGGCGTTTTGGAGAATATGCTTGAACGAGCCGAACTCGCTCAGCCAGTCGGCCTTGCTCCAGTCCTTGCCGTCGAAATGGCCGCAGCCATGGCTGCCGATATCGTGGCCTTCCGAGGCGGCAAGATTGATCTGCTCGAGCCGGTCGGCGACTTCCTGTTTGGAGGCGGCAAAGCCGATGTTCGATTTGCCTTCTGTCTTGCCGGGCGCGGTGTATTCCTTGCGCGTCTCGGGCGACAGCAGGAATACGCAGGAGACGAAATAGGTGAAATGCGCACCCGTGCGTGCGGCCAGCGCCCGGCTGCGCTGCCACTGCGAAATGTCGCGGGCGCTGTCGAATGAGATGATGACGATCTGCTTCGGTTTTGCCGGCGGCGCCGGCGGGTCGGCGCAAGCCGCGCCGGCAGCAAACACGGCAATGGAAAACGTAACAACGCGGGACAAACAGGGCAAAGGCATCTGACCGGGTCAAGGAATGTAGAAGCGACGCCTACCGGTGAAATATGGCACGGGTACGATCGACCTGTCGGCCGCCGTTGGCGGCGACTGCCTCGTGAATAGGCGATTTTCCCGCCGAACCCCTTCCATGCCGGCAAAATTTCGCTAAAACGCGGGCTCATCAACCGCCCCGCCCGGGGCATGAATGGTTTTGATCATGTCGGACGACAGTTTTATCCGCGAAGTCAACGAAGAGATTCGTCGCGACCAGGCGCATGCGCTGTGGGACCGTTTCGGTCCCGCCTTGCTCGTGCTGGCCGTGCTGGTGGTGCTCGGCACTGCCGCTGTCGTCGGCTACCGCTATTGGGACGAAACCCGCGCCAACCGCTCGGGCGATGCCTTCTCGCAGGCGCTGAAGCTCGCCAATGACGGCAAGAACGACGAGGCGCTTGCCGCTCTGGAGGCGTTGGAGAAGGACGGCTACGGTGCCTATCCGCTGCTCGCCCGCATGCGCGCGGCAACCGTCAAGGCGGACAAGGGCGACGTCGACGCCGCCATCAAGGATTTCGACGAGGTCGCCGCCGACACCAAGATCCCCTCCGGCATTCGCGACATGGCGCGCCTCAGGGCAGCGCTGCTTCTGGTCGATCACGGCTCTTTCGCCGATGTCTCCAGCCGCGTCGAGGCGCTCACCGCCGACACCAACACGCTGCGCCATACGGCGCGCGAGGCGCTTGGCCTTGCCGCCTGGAAGGAAGGCAAGGCGGCGGATGCATTGAAGCTGTTCGACCAGATCGCCGCGGACGACGGCGCCCCGCGCAACACGCGCGAGCGGGCGACATTGATGTCCGAGCTGATCCGCGGCTCGGGCGGCGTGTCGTGATAGTCCATGACCTTCAAAGTCGCCATCATCGGCCGGCCTAACGTCGGCAAATCGACCCTTTTCAATCGGCTGGTGGGAAGGAAGCTGGCGCTTGTCGATGATACCCCCGGCGTCACTCGCGATCGCCGCGTCCATGCCGCAAAACTCTACGATCTGCATTTCGACGTCATCGACACCGCCGGCTTCGAGGATGCGGCCGCCTCGACGCTGCCCGGCCGCATGCGCGCCCAGACCGAGATCGCCATCCGCGAGGCCGACCTGATCTTTTTTACGATCGATGCCAAGTCCGGGCTGATGCCCGACGACAAGACGTTCGCCGAGATCGTGCGCAAGTCCGGCAAGCCGGTTGTCGTCGTTGCCAACAAGGCCGAGGCGCGTGGCGCCCAGGGCGGCATGCTGGAGGCCTGGGAGCTCGGCCTTGGCGAACCGGTCCCGGTCTCGGCCGAACACGGCCAGGGCCTGCCCGATTTGCGCGACGCGGTGATCGCGGCACTTGGCGAGGCGCGCGCCTTCGGCGAGGACGAAGAGGCCGGCGAGGATGAGGTCGCCGCCAGCGAGGTGCTGATCGGCGAGGACATCACCGACCCGGACGCCGAGCCGAGCTATGACGACACCAAGCCGATGCGCATCGCCGTCGTCGGCCGCCCCAACGCCGGCAAGTCAACGCTGATCAACGCACTAATCGGCGAGGAGCGGCTGTTGACCGGCCCTGAGGCCGGCATCACTCGCGATTCCATCTCGGTCGACTGGGACTGGCATGGCCGCCGCTTAAAATTGTTCGACACCGCCGGCATGCGCCGCAAGGCCAGGATCCACGAAAAGCTCGAAGTGATGTCGGTGCAGGACGGCTTGCGCGCCATCCGCTTTGCCGAGATCGTCATCATCGTGCTCGACGCCACCATT
This sequence comes from Mesorhizobium sp. M1088, assembly GCF_040318575.1. Lineage (NCBI taxonomy): Bacteria > Pseudomonadati > Pseudomonadota > Alphaproteobacteria > Hyphomicrobiales > Phyllobacteriaceae > Mesorhizobium > Mesorhizobium sp. M1088. Next base: position 313,382 of record NZ_JAMYMO010000001.1, read on the forward strand.
CCCTTCGAGAAGCAGGATCTGCAGATCGCCGATCTGATCATCCGCGAGGGCCGTGCCCCGGTGATCGCCTTCAACAAATGGGATCTTGTCGACCATCCCCAGGAGCTGCTGGCCGAGCTGCGCGAAAAAACCGAGCGGCTGCTGCCGCAGGCGCGCGGCATGCAGGCGGTGCCGGTGTCGGCCGAGACCGGGCGTGGCCTCGACAAGCTGATGGATGCCGTCATCCGGACGCATCGAGTTTGGAACAGCCGTGTGTCGACCGGCAAGCTCAACCGCTGGCTGGAAGGCATCCTGGCGCATCATCCGCCGCCCGCTGTCGCCGGGCGTCGGCTGAAGATCAAATATGTCACGCAGGCCAAGACGCGGCCGCCGGGCTTCGTCGTCTCCTGCTCACGGCCGGATGCGATGCCGCAATCCTACGTCCGCTATCTCTCGAACAGCCTGCGCGAGGCTTTCGACATGCCCGGCGTGCCGATCCGCATCGCCTTGCGCACCTCGGACAATCCTTTCGCCGGCAAGGCAAAGAAGCGCCGCTAGATCATCATTGGCGGAACCTTGCGAGACGTCGGCGAAGGATCGCGGCGCTCGTTCTGCGTTTCTGGATTCTTCAACTGACGAAGCTACGAGGCTTGCCGTCATTTCGGCTCATCGGCCTTAAGCCACCTTCCTCAGACCATTCGCATCGCCGGTTCCGGGCAGCGCCGCCAACGCTGCCTGCAGCAGGATGTCGCCAAGCCGCGCCGCGACCGCGTCGGGCTCGGCCTCCTTGCGATGCAGGAACAGCGCCATCTTGGGCAAGGCGGGCAGCCCGGCGATCTCCGGCGTCATCGCCCTGACGGTGGCCGGCAGGCCGATATCGGTGCGGATCGTCAGTCCGAGCCCGGCGGCGACGGCTGCCCAGATGCCGCCAAGGCTCGGGCTGGAGAAGGCCATCCGCCATGCCAGGCCGGCGCGGTCGAGCGTTTCGGTCGCCACGCTGCGCAGCAGGCACGGCGCTTCGAGCGCCACCAGCGGCAACGCCTCGCCATCGCGCAGGCTGGTCTCGATCTGTTTTGCCGGGCCGATCCAGCGCATCTGGACGTCGGCGACATGCCGGCTGTAGGGCAGCGTCGCGCCATTGTGCCAGGCAAGCGCGATATCGAGGCTGCCCGAAATGATCCGTTCGGCAAGCTCATGGCTACGTGCGATCCTGGCCTCGATCTTGACCTTGGGATGGGCGCGGGCGAAGCGCCCGAGCACCTCCGGCAGCACCGCCTCGCCGAAATCCTCCTGTAGTCCAAGCCGCACCCAACCCTCCAGCTCGACATCGTGGATGGCGGAGGCGGCCTCGTCATTGAGCTCGATCAGCCGCCGCGCGTAGCCGAGCATGGTCTCGCCCGCGTCCGTCAGCGCCAGGCCACGCCCAGATTTGCGGAAAATCGGCGTCGCCGCCTGCTCCTCCAGCTTCTTCAATTGCGCACTGATTGCCGAGGTCGAGCGGCCGAGCCGGTCGGCGGCCTTGGCGAAGCTGCCCAGCTCCATGCCGGTAACGAAGCTGCGCAGAACGTCGAGATCGAATGTCACGCGTCGCATGCCAATAATCCTGATATTCGGGACATTACGTCAAAAACTTCCTGATATTCAGTACGAAGCTATGGCGGTAGAGACAGCGCGTCAAGACCGAATGCAGCCGACCCATGCAGGAGCTGAACCATGTCCGCTGTCGCCACACGAGCAGATTGCAAACCGCTTCGCCCGGCCGCCGTTGCCGCCCCGTCAGAAGCGGCGGCACTTCGAGCCAATCATCGCTGGAAGGTGCTGGGCATCGGCGTCGCCGCCAATGCCTGCTTTTCCGCGACCTTCTCCGGCATTCCGGCGACGGCGGTGTTCCTGCGCTCGGGCTATCATCTCTCCAATGGCGAACTCGGCCTGGCGCTTGGCCTTCTCGGCCTGGGCGTGGCGCTGAGCGAATTGCCGTGGGGGCTGCTGACCGATCGCTGGGGCGACCGCCGCGTGCTGCTGACCGGGCTCGGCGCAACCGCGGTTTGGCTGCTTGTCATGGCCGCGCTGGTCGTGCCGTCACCGGCCCATATTCCCGGCATCGCGCTTCTCGCCGCTGCCCTGCTGGTCACCGGATTGCTCGGCGGCAGCGTCAACGGCTCCAGCGGCCGCGCCATCATGGCCTGGTTCGGCGAAGGCGAGCGCGGCTTTGCCATGAGCATCAGGCAGACGGCGGTGCCGCTTGGCGGCGGGCTTGGCGCGCTCGTGCTGCCAGCGCTCGCTTCAGCCCATGGCTTCACGGCAGTCTTCGGACTTCTGGCGGCTGCATCCGCGGTCTCGACCTCGCTCGCCTGGCGCTGGCTGCATCAGCCGCCGGCGCATGACGATGCCAATTCGGGCAGCATGGCATTGTCGGCCGGCCCGGCGCCGCTGCGCAACCCGGCCGTCTGGCGCATCGCAACAGCCATCGGCCTGCTTTGCTTTCCGCAGGTGGCGGTGCTTACATTTGCTTCCGTGTTCCTGCATGATTTCGCCGGCATGGGAACAGCCGTGATCAGCGCCAGCCTGGCTGCCGTGCAGGTCGGCGCCATGGTCATGCGCGTCTGGAGCGGCCGCTACACCGACCGTCACGGCAACCGCCGGTCGTTCCTGCGTCTCTGCAGCATGCTGAGCGTGGCCGCCTTCACCGTGCTTGCGGCGCTCGTCTTGTTTTCGGCCCAATTCTTGTCAGGCCAAGCGCCGATGCTGTCGCCGGCGATCGTTGCGGTGCTGGTCGTGGCCGGTATCTGCGTCTCCTCCTGGCACGGCGTTGCCTACACCGAGCTTGCGACGCTGGCCGGCGCCAGCCAGGCCGGGACGGCGCTCGGCCTCGCCAACAGTCTGGTCTTCATCGCCTTCTTCCTGGTGCCGATCGCCATTCCCGGGCTTCTCGTGCTCTGCTCGTGGGCAGGCGTCTGGCTGGGTGCGGCTATTTGCGCGCTGATCGCCTGGCCGATCTTTCTTCCGTCAAGCGACGGCCGCAAAAGCGCCTGACTTCGACACGAGATGGGAAAACAACGTTCTAAGCTGTTAACGCCCCATCAAGGTTAATGCATCATTGTAGCTCTCCAGTGGGGTCCGTTGCGTTTCTGGAGAGTTCCGTGCATCGACGTGTTTTGACGCGGCTTGTCGCCGCCGCCGGTGAGAAAAAGCGTTCCTTCCTGTCTCCCCTCGTTATTGGCCTTGGCATCTGGATCGGCTTTCCGACGGTCGCGGCCTATCAGGACATGACAAGCCTGGTCTCCGGTCTTGAGGCGCCGAGCGTCCGCTGGAACGCCTATGTCGAGAAATCCGTCGCCGGCTCCGTTCACGCCGCCGAAATGCCCTTCCTCGATTCCAGCAGCACCGGCTCGCTCTCCGGCTCCGGTGTCCAACTACCCGGCATCGGCGCCGTTTCGTTTCGCGGCAAGGGCAGCATCGCCGGCACGACGCCGGACGAGAACCGCATCACGCGTGCCGACAAGAAGGGCCGCATCATCCAGGTCTCGCCCGTCTCGCCGCCGAAGAACTTCAATGCCGGCTCGATCTTCGAGCGCACCTCTTCGCTGCTCCGCCCAAGCATGGACAGCGGCCTGAGGATGGCTTTCGCCAAGCCCGAGATCAAAGGCAAGGAAATCCAGATCGCCGCCGCCTTCCACACGCGCATCGACAAGAAGCCGGATCCCGGCGTACCGGCGATGCTTGCCGCGCTGGTCAACAATGATCATCCTGACGTGCTGGCGACCGCCTACGCCTCGTCCGCTCCCGACTATGCACAGGCGTCGCCCTTCGAGGCCTTGCTGCAGGACGAGGACCCGAACGACGGCCGCTTCATTCCGCCGCTGAGCAAGGGCGACCATTCCTGGATGCAGACGCCGCTGCCGGCGAGCGTTTTTTCCAAGCAGGAGCAGGCCTGTCTCGCCAACGGCATCTATTTCGAAGCGCGCGGCGAATCCGTGCGCGGCCAGGCCGCCGTCGCCCAGGTCATCCTCAACCGCGTCCGCAACCCCGCCTATCCGAACTCGATCTGCGGCGTCGTCTATCAGAACGACAACTGGTTCAACCGCTGCCAGTTTTCCTTCGCCTGCGACGGCAGGAAGAAGCGCATCGACAACCCCGCTGCCTACAAGACCGCCCAGGATGTCGCCATGGCCGTCACAGCCGGCAAGATCTTCATTCCGGAAGTCGGCTCGTCGACCCATTATTACGCCAACTACGTCCATCCGGGCTGGGCGCGGACGATGCAGAAAATGACCAGGATCGGCCTGCACATCTTCTACCGCACCTATGGTGGCGGCTGGAGCTGAGCGCTCGGGCAGCCCTTGCGTCTTTCGCGCGAGAGCGGCCGATCGAAGACGCATCGCCGCGGGGATTCGGCCGCAGCCCGCCAGAGACCGCGTCGGGCACGATGTCGCACCCGAGCAAGTGGCTGATTTATAACGAAAAAATACTTGAGCTTGAACGTCCGCCCGTGGCTTGACGGGCGCGGACCCTCTAACTATGTTGCCGGCGACTTTAAGAAGCGGACGGACGGTGACGGTCTGACCGGGCAGGGGGGTTGCGTGGCCGACAAGAATGGGCCAGACGGAACCGGCAAAACCGGCCGCGGCAAGCAGCATGAAGCCGACATCCGCGACGACGATCTTGAGCGCCGCCGGCGCGACCTTGAAGCATCGCTTGCGACAAGGCGGCCGGACCGGCTCGAGGGGAAAGACGACGGGAAAACGGGCAGTGTGGCCGGGTACGGCCAGGCGCTCAAGCTGTCCAGCGAGTTCATCGCCGGGATAGTGGTCGGTGCGGCTCTCGGCTGGTTTATCGATCGCGTGGCGGGGACATCGCCATGGGGTCTGATAGTCGGGCTGCTGCTGGGTTTTGTCGCCGGCGTGCTCAACGTCCTGCGTTCAGCCGGGCTTGTGTCGGAATTCGGAACGGGCGACAAACCGCGCGATCCGAAAGAATGAATTGAGGCGCCGCATGCCGGCGCATTGAACAGAATGCTGAAGCCGTCTGCGGCTTTGATGGGGATTTAAAGTGGCTGCTGACAAGGTCGATCCGATCCACCAGTTCCAGATCCATCCGATCATTCCGATTCACATCGGCGGCTACGACCTGTCCTTCACCAATTCGGCTCTGTTCATGCTTGCGACGGTCGCTGTCGCATCGGCGTTTCTCTACCTCAGCACGTCGAGCCGCAGCCTGGTTCCGGGCCGCCTTCAGTCGGTCTCGGAAATGGCCTATGAATTTGTCGGCAATATGCTGAGGGACGCCGCGGGCACGCAAGGCATGAAGTTCTTCCCCTTCGTGTTCTCGCTGTTTATGTTCGTGCTTGTCGCCAACCTGCTTGGCCTGTTCCCGTATTTCTTCACCATCACCAGCCACATCATCGTCACTTTCGGCCTCGCTGCGCTGGTGATCGGAACGGTCCTCGTCTACGGCTTCACCAAGCACGGCCTTGGCTTCCTGAAGCTGTTCGTCCCGCATGGCGTGCCGGTCTACCTGCTGCCGCTGGTGGTGCTGATCGAGGTGATTTCCTTCGTCTCGCGTCCGGTCAGCCTGTCGGTTCGTCTGTTCGCCAACATGCTCGCCGGTCACATCACGCTGAAGGTGTTCTCGGGGTTTGTCGTCAGCCTGAGCGCGCTCGGCGCGGTCGGCGTGGCTGGTTCGGTTCTGCCGCTGGCGATGGCCGTGGCGCTGACGGCGCTGGAGCTGCTGGTCGCGTTCCTGCAGGCCTACGTCTTTGCGGTGCTGACCTGCATGTATCTCAACGACGCCCTGCATCCCGGGCACTGACAAGGTTTCCGGCATTGCCGCCGGATCGATTTTGCAACGGAATTTTAGATCCAAAGGAGTTGAACAAATGGACGCAGAAGCAGCAAAGTACATCGGTGCCGGCATCGCATGCCTCGGCATGGGCGGCGCGGGCATTGGCCTCGGCAACATTTTCGGCAGCTATCTGGCGGGCGCGCTGCGCAACCCGTCGGCAGCCGACGGCCAGTTCGGCCGCCTGATCTTCGGCTTCGCCGTGACCGAAGCGCTGGGTATTTTCTCGCTTCTCATCGCGCTTCTCGCTTTGTTCGGCTGAATGCTTGTTCGGCTGAACATTGGGAAGAATTGAACAGGCCGGCCGCGATCCTGCGGCGGGCCTGAATTTCGGGGATAGTCCATGTTCGTGACATCTGCCTTTGCGCAAGAGTCCGCGCCCGCCGTCGAAGGCGGCAGCGCTGGCACCGGCGTGCCTGCCGAGGCGCACGGCACGTTCCCGCCATTCAATCCGGCGACGTACCCCTCGCAGCTTCTATGGCTGGCAATCACCTTCGGGCTGTTTTATCTCTTCTTGAAACGGGTGGTGATGCCGCGCGTTGGCGGCATCATCGACGTGCGCAACGACCGCATTACCCAGGATCTCGACCATGCTGCCCGGCTGAAAAGCGAGGCCGATGCCGCCGTTGCCGCCTATGAGCAGGAATTGGCGGAAGCCAAGGGCAAGGCCAATGCGATCGGCCAGCAGGCCAACGATGCGGCCAAGGCGGAAGCCGAGGCTGCCCGCAAGACGATCGAGGCAGCGCTTGACCAGAAGCTTGGCGAGGCCGAGGCGCGTATATCTTCCATCAAGGCCAATGCCATGAAGGAAGTCGGCACGATCGCCGAGGACACCGCTTCGGCCATCGTCGAGGCGCTTGTCGGCGGCAAGGCCAGCAAGGCCGAAATCGCGGCCGCGGTCAAATCCGTGGCCGGGTGAGGAGCGCATCATGGACGCCACATCTCTCGCGACGCTTTGGGCAACTGTTGCCCTCGTAATCTTCCTCGGCATCGCCATCTACATCAAGGTGCCGGGCATGATCGCCAAGGCGCTCGATGCGCGTGCCGACAAGATCAGCTCCGAGCTCGAGGAAGCGCGCCGGTTGCGCGAAGAAGCCCAGCAGCTGCTTGGCCAATACCAGCGCAAGCGCAAGGAAGCCGAGCAGGAGGCCGCGGCCATCGTCGCCGCCGCCAAGCGCGAAGCCGACATGCTTGCCGCCGAGGCGCACAAGAAAACCGAGGACTATGTCGCTCGGCGCACCGCCTTGGCCGAGCAGAAGATCGGCCAGGCCGAGCGCGAAGCGATCGGCGAAGTGCGTGCCAGCGCTGTCGACATCGCGGTCGAAGCCGCGCGGGCGCTGCTGGCCGGCAAGATCGACGCCAAGGCCGGCGCCGACCTGTTCAACGCCTCGCTGCAGGATTTGAAGTCGAAGCTGAACTGAACGGCTGCATGAACAAGTCATCGAAGCCGCCCGGGAAACTTGGCGGCTTTTTTGTTGGCGAAAGCGACTGAGCGCGTAATCTCCCCCCTCGAGGGGGAGATGTCGCCAAAGGCGACAGAGGGGGTCGGTACGTCCTGGCGCGACGCCCTATGGAACGAAAGAGAACGTTGGCGCTTCACGCGAGGCGACCCCCTCTGGCCTGCCGGCCATCTCCCCCTCGAGGGGGGAGATCCGCGCCTAGCCGCCTTCGCAAATGTCAATCCAAACCCGAAAAACCCTCTTCCTCCAGCACCTCGGTGCCGCCGAACCGGAACGGTGCGAAGGAGGCGCGGTGCAGCCGTGCCACTGGCCCGTGCAGATCGATCGCCGTGCGATGGCGCACAGTGGCGTAGCCCATATGCAGTTCGAAGCCGTAACGCGCATGATGGCTGCCGCAGCCGCACATCATGCGGTCGCGCATCACCTTGGCGACGATCGAGGCTGCGGCGATCGATTGCGAGCGCTGGTCGCCCTTGATCAGTGCTTTGCCCTCGCAGGGCAGGCCGGGCGGCACGTCGCGGCCGTCGGCCAGTGCCAGCTTCGGCCGGATTGACAGGCCGGCCACGGCACGGCGCATCGCCTCCAGGCTGGCCTTGAGGATGTTGGAGGCATCGATGCCTTCGGCGCTGACCGAGGCCATCGATACGGCGAGTGCGGAGCCGAGGATTTTCAGGAACAGCGCCTCACGCTGCAAATGCGTCAGCCGCTTGGAATCGTCGAGGCCGTCGGGGATGTTGGCGGGATCGAGCACCACCGCTGCCGCCACCACCGGCCCGGCGAGCGGGCCGCGGCCGGCCTCGTCCATCCCCGCCACCGGCCAAAGGCCTTCGGCCATCGCCCTCGTCTCGAACGAGAAGTCGGGTTTCTCGACGATTTCGAAGAGAAGCGGAGAATCGGAACGTGGGCGAGCCATGGTGCGGCGAGGTTCGCATCGGCTCCGATTCTCCGCAAGTCCCTCCGGGTCGGGCGGGGCACCGGACCAGGAGGGGCTACCGTCTGCAAGCCCGGGGACAGGACAGGCCGGACGGGATTTTTTGCCCGTTGCCGGCCGTTTCAACCGGCTGGCGCGAGACGCTTTGTCACAGCAGCATCAGCTGCTCCGTAGCCTTGGCGGCGGGGACGAACTGGTCGGTCCTGAGCGAGCGCCGCTCGGCGTTGAGGCCGAGCCGTTTGGCAGCTATCTCGAAACGCCGGCCGATCTGCCAGGCATAGGGACCGGAGCCTTTCATGCGCTTGCCCCATTCCGAATCGTAGTCCTTGCCGTCGCGCATCGAACGGATCAGCGACATGACGTGGCGATAGCGGTCGGGATAGTGGCGCAGCAGCCAGTCCTTGAAGATCGGCGCGACCTCCAGCGGCAGGCGCAGCAGCACATAGCCGGCCTCGCGCGCGCCCGCTGCCTGCGCCGAATCGAGGATGCGCTCCATCTCCGGGTCGGTCAGTCCGGGGATGATCGGCGCGACCATCACCGAGGCCGGAATGCCGGCGTCCGAAAGCTGCCTGATCGCCTCCAGCCGCTTGGTCGGCGTCGACGCTCGCGGCTCCATCGTTCTGGCCAGCATCCTGTCCAATGTCGTCACCGACAATGCCACCTTGGCCAGCCCGCGTTCGGCCATGCGTGACAGAATGTCGATATCGCGTGTCACCAGCGCCGATTTGGTGACGATGCCGACCGGATGCCCGCGCGCCTCCAGCACTTCGAGGATCTCGCGCATGATCCGGTATTGCTTCTCGATCGGCTGATAAGGATCGGTATTGGTGCCGATGGCGATGGTGCGCGGCTGGTAATTATCCCTGGACAATTCCTTGTCGAGCAGCCGCGCCGCATCCGGCTTGGCAAACAGCTTCGATTCGAAATCCAGCCCCGGCGACAGGCCCATGAAGCTGTGCGTCGGCCGCGCGAAACAATAGACGCAGCCATGTTCGCAGCCGCGATAGGGATTGATCGAGCGGTCGAAGGAGATGTCGGGCGATTCGTTGCGCGTGATGATGGTGCGCGGCTTCTCGACCTGTACCTCGGTCCTGAACGGCGGCAGCTCCTCCAGCGAATTCCAGCCATCGTCGAACACATGCCTGCTGACCGGCTCGAAACGGCCGGACGGATTGATGCCCGCCGACCTGCCGCGATTGCGGTCGGGACGGACGCGCATGCCGCTCTGCTCGATCATCGCATTCGCCATCTCGGCCCTGCCAGCGCCGAAGGCTGCAATATCGGCACGCACGATCTGTTCCATCTTGGCCCTTTCCCAGGGACTGTCCGCCCGCTGTCGAATCGCTCTGCTCATGAATGTATTCCTATCGCATCGATGAGAACAAAGCAAGAACTTTCTCGCGGTGCGCCGCAAAAACTGGCGCTGCCCACCGCTTTCCGCTATTCGGCTAAACATGCTCAGCGTCCTGATCGAAACCCTGAATGACGAGGAGGGCCTTGCCCGCACGCTCGCCTCGCTGATCGGCGGCGCGGTCGAAGGCGTGGTGCGCGACGTTCTCGTCTGCGACACCGGCTCGACCGATCAGACGCACCGCGTCGCCGAACATGCCGGCTGCCACTATGTCAGCGGCGGCATCGCCGCCGGCATCAGGCAGGCCAAGGGCGACTGGCTGCTCTTGCTGGAACCGGGCGCGCGGCTGGGAGAGGGCTGGATCGACGAGGTCGTCGCCCATACCGCCAGGCAAACCATGGCGGCGCGGTTCTCGCGGGCACGCGGCAGCCGCACGCCATTCCTGTCGCGCGTCTTTGCCGGAAATCGCGCTCTCGCCGAAGGCTTGGTGATCAGCAAGCGTCAGGCCGCGGCGCTGTCGAAGAACGCCCGCAGCGCCGAAGCGATCGCCCGCGGCCTGGCGACCAGGAGGCTCCACGCCGAGATCTGGGTCGCGCCGCGGAAGTGACGGCTTACCGTCCCGGTTATGGGAACTCCGCCCAAGCACATTTTCTGGCGGGTCGTCGTTTATTGTGCATTGCACAAAATCTGGCCGGGGGTTACCATTCCCGGCGATATGGGCGAATAGGGTTTGGGGTGTGCCGGAGCGGCGACGACTAACGTCGATGCTGTTCCCTCGACATTTTGAGGACCCCGATGACCCTTTCAAGCCCTGACAAGTCCGGCGCTGCAAGCCTCGAGGCGATCGCACGAAACGGCGGCACGCTGCGCCGCATCGCCGCCCGCATCCCGACCTATCTTTCCGACCTTCGCGAGAATCCGGCATGGCTGCCGATGTTCATGCTGGCCCGCACCATGCCGGCGCGGCGCCTGCACTGGCGCGGTGCAAAGCCCGTTCCGCCGGCGCGCAATGTCGGTGAAACGATGTTCGCCGGCGTCGATCGCGATGCCGTCGTCGGCGCGCTGCGGACGGAGGGGCTCTATTCGGGCCTGATGCTGCCGGCCGCCATCCATGAGGAGATTGTCCGCTTCGCCGAGCGCACGCCATGCTTCGGCAATTTCGACCGTCGGCTGGAATTCCTGCCCGAAAAACACGCCGATGCCGAAAAGCATTTCGGCCGCCCGCTGCTCAGCGGTCACTATTTCGAACGGGTCCTCGACTGCAACGCTGCGGTCGCCGTGCAGCGCGATCCGCTGCTTCTCGATATCGCAGCGCACTATCTCGGCAGCCAGGCCAAGCTGATCACCACCCGCGTCTGGTGGAGCTTTCCGACCGGTGGCGTCTCGGACGCCGACAAGAACATGGCCTCGCTCGGCAAATACCATTTCGACCTCGACGACTGGCGCATGCTGAAGTTCTTTTTCTACCTGGTGCCGGTCGACGCCGACACTGGGCCGCATGTCTATGTCCGCGGCTCCCACAACCGCCGCATCCTGAAGCATCAGCTGACGCTGCTGGTAGGCCATTCGGCGGAAGAGGTGCTGGGCGTCTACGGCGAGCAGAGCCCGGTCACGCTGACCGGGCCGGCCGGCCTCGGCTTTGTCGAGGATCCGTTCGGCTTCCATATGGGCACCGTGCCGACGCGCACGCCGCGGCTGATGATGGAAGTCGGCTTCGGCGTCTCGCCGCCGTCGCGCCGGCGTTTTCACGGCGAGCCGGTCATTCGCTAAACCAAGGTCGCTTGGCTGATACCCCGGTTCGTCTCAGCCGCGCCGCAAATGCTCGTCCAGCCGCGGCATGATCTCGACGAAGTTGCAGGGCATGTGCCGGTAGTCGAGCTGCGGCTTCAAGATGCCGTCCCAGGCGTCCTTGCAGGCGCCGGGCGAGCCCGGCAGCACGAAGACGAAGGTGGCATTGACGACGCCGCCGGTTGCCCGGCTCTGGATCGTCGAAGTGCCGATCTTGTCGTAGGAGATGCGGTGGAACACTTCGGAAAAGCCGTTCATGCGCTTTTCGAAGATCGGCTCCAGCGCTTCCGGCGTCACGTCGCGGCCGGTGAAGCCGGTGCCGCCGGTGGTGATGACGACATCGATCGCATCGTCCTTCGACCAGCCCAGGACCTTGTCGCGGATCTTGTCGCGGTCGTCGGTAACGATGTCGCGGGCGGCCAGGACATGGCCGGCCTCGGCAATGCGGTCGGCCAGCGTCTGCCCGGATTTGTCGTCGGCGAGGCTGCGCGTATCGGAAACGGTCAGTACCGCGATGCGCACGGGAACGAAGGGGCGGCTCTCGTCAATCCTGGCCATGGGCGTCAGCCTCCGATGTCACGCTTCGCGTCGCCGCGACAAACCAGTCGGGATGGCGGCCGCGGATATCGACGGCCGCGCGCTTGGCCACATTGCCGGTCTCGAACAGCCCGAAGCAGGTGGCGCCGGAGCCGGACATCCTGGCAAAACCGGCTCCGGCCTTGTTGAGCACGGAAAGCGCCTTGCCGATGGCGGGCTGGATTGCGCGCGCCGCAGGCTCGAGATCGTTGCGGGTGATCTCCAGCCAGTTGCGGATACTGTGGAAGTCGAGGCTGCGCGGCAGCGGCGGCAGTCCCGCATTGTCGCGGCGGCCAAGCGCCTCGAACACGTCGGCCGTCGAGACGGCAGTGCCGGGATTGACGAGCACCAGACCCAGCGCCGGGAAACCCGGCACGAGCGTCAGCTCGTCGCCGATGCCGCGGGCTATCAGCGGTCTGGCTGCGAGGCACATCGGCACGTCGGCGCCGAGCGACAGGCCGATCCGCGCCAGTTCGGCATCGCCGATGTCGAGCCTCCAGGTCTGGACCAGGGCGCGCAGCACAGCCGCCGCATCGCTCGACCCGCCGCCGACACCGGACGCGACCGGCAGGTTCTTTTCGAGCCTGATGGCGACAGCCGGTGCGTGCTTGGGACCGGCCTCGCGCCGCAGTGCATCGCGCGCTCTCACCACCAGATTATTGTCGTCGACCGGCACCGCGGAGGCGTATTTGCCGGACACGGAAAACCCATCGCTGTCGGCAAGTTCCGTTTCGATGCGGTCGCCGAAGCGCGTGAACACAGCCAGGCTTTCGATCGTGTGATAGCCGTCGGCACGCTGGCCGGTGACGTGCAGCGCGAGATTTATCTTGGCGTGCGCATGCGACACCCGGATGCTGGCCTCGGCGTTCACTGGCTCGGCCGCGAGGGGTACGACGGTCAATCCTTGGCCAGACGGTATTCGCCGGTCTTCGGGTCCTTGACCAATGTTCCCATCGTACCGTTGGCGGCCTGCTTTTCGGTACGCCGCACCCTGGCGGTCACACGCTCGGCTTCCCTGACGAAGGAGCGGTAGCCGAAATAGGCGGCAATGCCGACGACGGCGAAGAAAATGATCTGCGGCATGTCAAACTCCTCCCTCGCAAGGCCGGCAAGGCCGCCGGTCGGGTCGGTTGATGATTTATGCTAGACGCTTTCACCGGCTTTTCAAAGCCCGAAGCGCGCCCACAGCGCGCTCTCTTCCGCCGCATCGATGACGCCGCTTGCCGCGGCGGCGGCGATATCGGGCGCCGAAAAGCTCGAGCCGAACAGGCCGAAGCGGCCGAACAGGCCGCGCGGCGCGGTGATCAGCTTGAGCTGGGTTTTCGGCCCGAAACGGCTCTTCAGCACGCTGCGCATGTCGCCGAGCGCATCGACCAGTCCGAGTTCAAGCCCCTTCTTGGCCGTCCAGAACAGGCCGGTGAACAGGTCGGGATCGTCCTTGAGCTTGCTGCCGCGCCTGTCCTTGACGAGGTCGATGAAGGTCTCGTGGACCTCCAGCTGCAGCGCCTTCAGGCGCTCCACGTCCTCCTTCCTTTCCGGCTTGAACGGGTCGAGCACCGCCTTGTTCTGGCCGGCGGTGTGGACGCGGCGCTCGATGCCGATCTTCTTCAACAGCTCCGGAAAGCCGAACGAGGCCGACACCACGCCGATCGAGCCGACGATGGAGGACGGGTCGGCAAAGATCTCGTCGCCGGCGACCGCGATCATGTAGCCGCCCGATGCCGCCACGTCCTCGACGAAAACCAGGACCTTCTTGTTCTTCTCGCTCGCCAGGTCGCGGATGCGCCTGAAGATCAGCCGCGACTGCACCGGCGAGCCGCCTGGCGAGTTGATCGAGATGGCGACCGCCGGCGCGTCGAAGGAAAACAGCTTTTCGAGAAGGCCGGCGGTGGAAGCGAGCGACAGGCTCGGCCGGAACTGGCCGCCGCCGGGCATGATCGTGCCGTGCAGCCGGATGACCGGAATGGTGACGACGGCGGAGCGCCAGGATTTCGGCAGCAGGCGGTTGAAAAGGCGTTTCACGAGGGGGCGGTCTCCGGTCGATTTGCTTGAGGCATGTAGGAATTCGCCGGCCAACGGCAATGCCGTCACCCCGGCAATCAGAATGGATCAGTCTCCGAAAAGCGACGCCAGCCCGTTATTGATCAGCTCTGCCCGCTCCGAAGGGCCATTGCCTGAATAGGCATGCAGCATCAGCGGTGGTTGGATCGACAGTTTGCCGCGTGCGCCGAGTGCTGCCCGGACGACGATGCGGATCGCCGCCGCTTCGGGGCGAGGATGGACGGCCAGCATCTCGGCATCGCCGAAGCGGCCGGCGATGGCATCGAGGATGGCGCCGAGCTGTTCCGGCCGGGCGATGACGGCCAGCCCGCCGCCCGGTCTGACCACCGCGGCCGCGCTGCGGATCCAGCTGTCGAACAGCCCATCCTCCGAGACATGCGCGGCCTTTCTCAGCGGATCGGGCGTCGCGCGATCCTCGGCGGCATTGAACGGCGGGTTCATGATGACGAAATCGAAGCTGTTGTCCTCAAGTCCGGCGGCCGTTCGCGCCCGGCCCGACAGCGCGACATCGGCGACGAGCACCGAGGCGCGGTCGCTGAGATGCGCATTGCCGGGGTGGGCAAGCGTGGTGGTGGCGAAGGCCGCCATTTCCGGGGAACGCTCGATGAGCACGGCCGCGGCACCGGGGCAGCGCGACAGGACCGCCAGGCCGGCCGCACCAGCGCCCGCGCCAAAATCGGCAAGCCGCTCGGCGAAGGAGGACGGCACGGCAGCCGCCAGCATCATCGCATCCATGCCGGCGCGGTGGCCCGCCTTTCTCGGCTGCACCAGCCAGAAGCGACCGCGATGAAAGGCATCGACCGTATGAGCCGGCATGTCCGGGACAAGGGCAGCGGGCGACGCGGACATTATTTTTGGCGGATCTCGTTAGCGATGCCGGCATCCGTCAGGATGCGCCGCGCCGCATCGGCCTTGTCGGCGTCCACCATGACACGGCGGGGCAGGATGCCGATCGAGCCGTCGAGGACGCTCATGTTCTGGTCGGCGACGAAACAGCCGATGCCGGCATCGCGCATGAGCGATTCGACAAACGAAATGATGACGGCGTCGTTGGTGCGGATGAGCTCTATCATCGGATTAGGGCCATGATCTATCGATATGGTCGAAATGGCGCCTGAAACGGCAAGAAGATGCGAGGAGAAGCGTGAAGGTCGGGGTCTTTCCCCCGGCCGAGCGGTTCGACGACGCAGCTTGCAGCCGTTTCGGCGTCCGGAGGATGTGGTCCATCTGCCCGGCTACTTTGTCGCGAAGGACTTGAAAGCCGAATGGCTTCCTGCGCCTTCGCTCCGCGTATCCGGACAGATGGCCTCACACCATTTCGATCATATCGATAGATCATGGCCCTAAACTCGCAGTTTGCGGCGTTGATGTAAACGTAGGCGTGATCATGTACCAGAGCCGGCGCGCCAATTCGCCTCTTGCCGCGCCGGTGGGTGACACCCTAGAGTCTGTCCAGGGACCATGTTGCCGTCGTGCATATCGAGGTTGGGAGTTTTGCCGTGGGTGTCGTTCTCAACATTGAAAACGGGAAGCGCGAAGCCGCCTCGATAAAGGACCTCATCGACCTGACCGTGGCCGACATGGGGCGCGTCAACAAATTGATCCTGTCGAAGGCCGGCTCCGATGTCGAGATGATTCCGGAGATAGCCAACCATCTGATCTCGTCGGGCGGCAAACGGCTGCGGCCGATGCTGACGCTCGCCGCGGCCCAGATGTTCGGCTATTCCGGCGACGGCCATGTCAAGCTCGCCACATCGGTCGAATTCATGCATACCGCGACACTTCTCCACGACGACGTCGTCGACGAAAGCGGCATGCGGCGCGGCAAGAAGACGGCGCGCATGATCTGGGGCAACCAGGCCAGTGTTCTGGTCGGCGATTTCCTGCTCGGCCAGGCGTTCCGGATGATGGTCGATGTCGGCTCGCTTGAAGCGCTCGATATCCTGTCGAGCGCTGCTTCGATCATCGCCGAAGGCGAGGTGATGCAGCTTGCCGCCGCCAAAAACCTCGAGACCACCGAGGACGAGCATTTCGCGGTGATCAAGGCCAAGACCGCGGCGCTGTTCTCCGCTGCCGCCGAGGTCGGCCCGGTCATCGCCCAGGCGACGCGCAATGATCGCGCAGCACTTCGCTCCTACGGCATGAATCTCGGCCTTGCCTTCCAGCTGATCGATGACGCGCTGGATTACGGCGGCACCAGCAAGGATCTCGGCAAGAATGTCGGCGACGATTTCCGCGAGGGCAAGGTGACGCTGCCGGTGATCCTCGCCTATCGGCGCGGCACCAAGGCCGAGCGCAGCTTCTGGAAACGCGCCATCGAGGACAATGCCGCCGACGATGCCGGGCTGGAAAAGGCCATCGGCCTGATGCTCCGCCACGGGGCGATTGCCGACACCATCGGGCGCGCCCGCCATTTCGGCGAGATAGCCCGCGACGCGCTGGCGCCGCTCGAGGCGACGCCGCAGAAGTCTGCACTGATCGACGTCATCGATTTCTGCATCAGCCGGGTGAATTGACAGGCGTCGCGGCGCGAGGCCGGGACGCCGCCTGTTCTCATCGAGCCTTTGCCGGAAGCACTATTGCTGCCAGCAAACTGACGACGATGCCCGCCGCCGCGAGCCGGAAGGCAACCTGGATGCGTTGCCGACATTGAGCGTCGTCGAAGCCATCCCCGAGGCGACGCCTTGCTGGTCATGGGCAACGCCGGAAGCGGCGGCAATCCACATTGCGGTCCAGACGATGCCTTGTCCGACGCCGGAGACGATCAGGCCGGGTACGAGGGGCAGATAGCTGCTGTCGGCAGTCGCGCCTGATACCATCAATGCTGTGCCGACCGCGCCGACGATCATGCCGCCGACCAGGGTGCTGCGCGTCGAAAAGCGCGTTGCCAGACGCTCGCCGAGTTGCGTGCCGGTGGCGATGGCGACCGACGGCACGAGAAAGGCGAGGCCCGTCTGCAAGGCAGTGAAGCCGTGCACGTTCTGCAGCAGCACGGTGAGGAAGTAGGGCAGCGCGCCGAAAGTAGCCATGTAGAGGAAGGTTATCGTCATGCCGGCGACGAGGCTGCGGTTGTGGAACACGCGCAGCGGCATCAGCGGGTCGGCGCTGTTGGCCTCGATCACGGTGAAGGCGATCAGGAAAAATGCCGCCAGTGCTGCGCTGACGATGATTGCGCCAGAGCCCCAGCCATATTCGGGCCCCTGAACCAGGGTGAAGACAAGCAGCGTCGCGCCGGCGGTGACGGTCAGCGCGCCCGGCAGATCGAAGCTGCACTGCTCGTGCCGCTTGCGATCGCGCGGGATGATGGCGAAAGCCGCGATGATGGCGATCCCGGCCAACAGCACGTTGACGTAGAAGACCGACGGCCAGCCGAAGGCGCTGGTCAGAAACCCGCCGGCAAGCGAACCGAGCGTCAGGCCGCTGGCGCCCGCGCCTCCCCAGACGGCGAGCGCCCGGTTGCGTTCCGGTCCCTCGGCGAACAGGCGGTTGATCAGCGACAACGTCGCAGGAAACAGGAACGCGGCGCCGATGCCTTGCACGGCGCGGGCCGCGATGATGATTTCCGGCGACCAGGCGAGGCCGCCGACCAGAGATGAGAGCGCGTAGAGCCAGAGCGCGAAGATGAAGACGCGGCGCTGGCCGATCAGGTCGGCGGCCCGGCCGCCGAACAGCAGGAAGCCGCCGGTGAAGACGGTGTAGGCGCTGACCACCCACTGCAGGGTCTGGCCTGAAAATCCGAGGCCGGCGCCGATCTCCGGCAACGCCACGAAGACTATGTTGAGGTCGAGCGAGATGATGAGCTGCGCGAAGGCGAGCAGCGCCAGCGTTGCGCCATGTTTCGCCCTGCTTGCTCCCTGCGTTATCGCCCCGAGCGGCGCGCCTTGATCCAGTGAACTCATGCCGGTCTCCTTGTCGACAATTATTTAATGATCGACAAAGAATTGAGATTTGCAATCCGAAGTCAAGCGGATTATTTGTTGATCGACAAAAATTGGAGACCGCCATGGCGGGAAGGCCAAGGGAGTTCGACCGCGACCAGGCGCTGGAGAAAGCCCGCGACGCTTTCTGGAGACGCGGCTACGAGGGCACCTCGATGGCCGATCTCGTATCGGCGCTTGGTCTCGCATCGGCGCGCATCTATGCCGCCTTCGGCTCGAAGGAGGATCTGTTTCGCGAAGCGGTGGCACTTTACGAGGCCAATGAGGGCGGCTTCGCCACACGCGCACTGCAGGAAGAACCAAATGTCCGGCGCGTCATCGAGCGCATGCTTCGCGACGCCGTCGAAATCTATACGCGGCCGGGGCAGCCGCAGGGCTGCATGGTGGTGACGGCCGCGACCAATTGCGCCGTCGAAAATGACGCCGTGCTGCAATGGCTGGTGGAGCATCGGCTGGCGCTTACCGCATCGATCGTCGAGCGGTTGAAGCAGGCGGTGCGCGATGGCGAATTGAAGCCGGACACCGATGCCGAGACGTTGGGGGATTATTACGCCACGCTGATGCACGGCCTTTCGGTGCAGGCACGCGACGGCGTGCCGAAAAAGCGGCTGCACGATCTTGTCACCGTCGCCATGCAGGCGCTCGACGCAAGCCTTTCGCAAACGTCCTGAGTTTCAGGGCCGTGACGCTTGGCCCTCACTTGCCGGATTTCTCGGCGGCTTTCTTGGGATTGACCGCCGCCGTCGGCGGCTCGGGTGGTTCGGCAGCGACAGCTTTCGGCGGTTCCGGCTCGGTTGCCGGCGCCTCGGGGCCGGCCTTGCTGAGCGCGACCGAGATGCCGAACACCTTCCATTGCCGTTCGACCGGCGCAAACAACAGCTCGAAATTGACCTGCATCGGCACCGAGGGAAAGAAACCGGCCATATGCAACATGCCGTTGGGCTCGATCTGCGGCAGCAGCGTCAATTGCGGCTCAAGCACCGCGACGCCGCCGAGGTCGATGCCGTCATTGCGGTGGCCGGCGAAGATCTCGGCAAGCTTGGCCGCATTGTTGGTCTGGAAGCCCGGCGCGCCGAGATCGCGCAGCACCGTGTAATTCCCTGTCTTGTTGGCATGGTCGAGCGCCAGCAGCGAGCCGCGCACCAGGATCAGCACGCCGTTGCGGTCGATGTTGGCCGGCTTCGGCGCCTGCGGCTTGGCCGATTTCTGGGTTTTCGACGTTTGCGCCAGGGCAGGCTGGACAAGCTGCGGAACGGCTGCCGTCAGCACCAAGGCGGCCAGCAACATTCTGCCCGTCGGCCGCACCGATCCCGGCAAGATTGAGGTCATGCCCGCTGCATCAGTTGAGTGTCCACGATGCGCCGACGCTGACGCCGACATCGCCACGGTTGGTGGAGGCCGACACGGCGGCGTTGAGGCGGAAATCCAGGCTCGTGCTATAGCCGAGGCCGAGCGCCAGGCCCGACTGGCCCTTGAAATGGCCAAAGCCGCCGGCCAGCGACAATTTGCCGGGCCTGTCGTCGTAACGCAATCCCGCCGTCGCCAGCGCAAGCGCCGTTCCGGCGCGGGCTTCCGAGCGGTTTTCGCTGACCTGCTCGCCAAGGTTCTGCAACCCGCCCTCCAGCGCGCTGACGCGGCCGTCGAGCAGGGCGATGTTAGCCTCGTTGATCGTGGTGCGACTGTCGAGGCTGAAAATCTGCGCGGTGTGCAGGTTGAGCGTGTTGGTATTGTTGGTGATACGCGCCTCGTGATCGGCAAGCTGGATCGTATGATCGCCGACCGTCGTGTTGAGCGCGTTGATCTGGTTGGTGTTGTTGACAATGCGCGTCTCGTGATCGGCAAGCTGCATGGTGTGGCTGCTTACCGTGGTGTTGAGCGAGGCGATCTGGGTGGTATGGGCTGCAACGTCGTCGGCCAGTCCTTCGAGTTCGTCGATGTTCACGGAAGCGGTCGCCAGATTGCCCGCGGCGTCGGACGTCACCAGGTATTTCGGTCCGCTCTGGGCCTCCCTGCTGGCTGCGCTGTTGATGCCCGACAGAGTGTAGGTGGCGCTGCTGTTGCCGATAGCCACCTGATTGGCGCGTGTCGTGGTCACACCTTGGCCTACGGCGACTGAATCGGCAAAATTGGCCGTCGCACCGGTGCCGAGGGCGGTGGCATTCACCGCATTCGCCTTGGCCGAGGCGCCAAGAGCGGTAGCGTTGGCCTGGTTAGGGCCTCCCGCACCAGCCTGAGCACGGGCGCCGATAGCCGTCGTGCTTGCATTGTTATGGTTGATGGGACCCGAGATTCCCCCGGCCCACGCATCATCGCCAAGAGCGGTACTGAGGTCTCCATCAGAAACGGCTCTACCGCCGACCGCCGTCGAGGATCCGCCCGCAGCTTGGGCGATAGTTCCGCATGCCATACCGGTGGGCGAAGCCCCGGCGCCATCTGCGCCATAATTTATATCTTCACACACAAACGCAGCCGCCGGAGTCGGCGCGAGGGCCACCAGGCCGGCTGCCGCGGCTATCACCAAAGCTCCGGCCCCGCGAACCGGCACGCGGGACGACATCAGGATGCCGGCAGCCCCCAATGCAGCCGACCACTCAAAGCCTTCTACAACACGGCTCTTCATCGAATTATCCCCTTCTTTCCAGAACGGCGCCGGCCGATCGCAAAGCTCCCGATGAGATGGACCATGCATGAAGCCGGCAACGGCCGGACAGTCGGCAAATGCCTACACTTCGCGGCATTCCCCCTGTTCTTGCAGCGTTTTCAGTCCTGGCTGTTGCAATCTTGCAACGTCGGGCCGGTTGACTGACCGAAATCACGAAAACGGCCGCGCGCTCGTCAGCAGCGCCACGAGCTGGCTTTGGCGACTGGTTCCGGTTTTCCGAAAAATTCGCTCGAGATAAGTACGGGCCGATTTGACGGCGATGCCGATTTCGAGGGCGGCTTCCTGTACGGAACGGCCTGAGGCAAGCACGATGGCGAGCCGGGCTTCCGCCGGCGTCAAGTCGAACAGGCCCGAAAGGATATCGGGCGACGGCACCGTCGCGCTGATGCTGACGGCAGTTGCCGCGACAAGGATATCCGCGCCCGAAAAGATGTCATGTGCGGCACGGCGCAACGGCAAAAGGTGAACGATCAGCGCAGGCCGCCCCTCGACGGCTGGGACAGGGATGGACCGCACAACGCGATGGTCGGCGTTGTGCATGATGGCTTGCTGGAAAAGCGCGTTTGCAGACAGGTCCGCAAGCACCATGCCGCCGCCGGCCTGGGGGATGAAGACGTCCTTCATATCTTCCAGCAGGCGGTTGACCGTCAGCACGCGGCCCGATCTGCTCATGACTGCCGCTGGCAGCTCGATCTCGCTCAGAATGGACACGGCGGTCCTGGCCCGCTCCAGACCGAGCCGCCCGGCGACAAGGCCGGCCCGCGCCAGATGCGGACGCAGTCCGTTCAGCAGGTCGATCGCGGCTTGATCGTACTTGCCGTCCTTCAGCCAGCGCTGGAAGACGAACAGCACAAGCTCCCCGCTCGGCATGGGAATCGACGTACAGACGGGCGATCCGACGCCGAAATTTCTTGCCCATGCGTAGATCGGGTCCCGCTCGATCTCATCGCCGGTCATGATGTCGTCGACCCGCACAAAGCTTGCCGGCTGAGTGCTGCACATGCGCTGCACGCTCTCGGAAAATTTCCAATCTGCCATGAAAGCGTCGATCAAGGGCTCGGCCTGCGCCTCGCCGATGGCGCGAAGCGGGGAATGATCGCTGATCATGAAAATCGAGCCGCTTGCCGAGCGCGTGATCGCACTGGTCGCTTCCAAGGCATCCGGCCACAGCTCGGCTGCGAATGCGGCTTCATAGATACGGTCGACGATGGCGAAGGCTTCTTCGTTTCGCGGCATTTCCAGCATCGGCACCCCCTGACGGCTGGCGAGGCAAGAACTGAGGGCACATCCTGCCACGCAAAGTTGCATGGCGGAAGCTTTCAACCGCTGGCCATTATGGATCGCTTACGGCGTCGGGAAATAGCGCCGTGCAGGCAGCGCCAAAGCGGACGCCACGCGGTCAAGAGTCGCAGTTCAGGCCCTTTCGGCATGGTTTATTAATTGCTTGACCCGATTGTGAATTCGGGCCGGGTTGAAGCACGACCCCAAAAAGGCCATGCTTTACCTGTAAAGATCGAGTCTACGGCGATCCCGCTGACGCGGAGATGGCGTTTGGCTGAAAGGGATATGATGCGGCAAGGATATGCGCGCTGGCTGACGGGGCTGGCAATCGCGACGGGCATGGCGATCTCGGCTTTGCCGGCGCATGCCAAACAGACCGCCGAGCCGGTCAGGATCACATCCTTCTCGGGGGCCTATCTTGCCGCCAGGATTGCCGACGGCGACAACGACCTCGACAGCGCCATTTCCTATTACAAGCAGGCGCTTGCGTTCGATCCGAACGATACGGGACTGCAGCAGAGCCTGATGCTGTCGCTGATCGCGCAGGGGCGCTTCGACGAATCCCTGGTCTATGCCGACAAGCTCAAGGCGGTTCCCGATGTCGAGCGCTTCTCGCGCCTGGCGCTGGCCATCGATTCCTTCCACAAGAAGGATTTCTCCAAGGCCGAATACTGGCTCAAGCTGTCGCTCGAATCCGATCTCGACCGGCTGATCTCCGGCGTCATGACCGGCTGGGCCAAGCAGGGTGCGGGTGACGCCGGCGAGGCCATGGCTTCCATCGACAAGCTGCAAGGCCCCGACTGGTTCAGCCTGTTCAAGTCCTTCCACCGCGCCTTGATTGCCGACGCCTCCGGCCTGCCCGACAGGGCGGATGCGCTCTACACCGCCACCGTGCAGGACACGGCCGCCGGCGGTGCGGCCCCCGAAACATGGATGCGCAACGCGCAGGCCTACGCCTCTTTCCTCGCCCGCAAAGGCGACAAGGCCAAGGCGCTGTCGGTGCTCGACAAGGCCGAGGCGTTTGCGCCCGGCAAGGTCGAGATTGCAGCCCTTCGCGACAAGATCAACAAGGGCGAAAAGATCGAGCCCTTCGTTGCCGGTCCGTCGGACGGCGCCTCGGAAATCCTGCTCGATCTCGCCACCGCGCTCAACCGCGGCGGCGGCGAGCCGTTCGTGCGGCTTTATCTGCAATATGCCCTGGCGCTGCGGCCCGACAACGACGCGGCGCTCGTTCAGCTTGCCGCCGTTGCCGAGCAGTTGAAAGACGGCGAGGGCGCCATCGCGCTCTATCGCCGCATTCCCGCCGGCTCGCCGCTGAAGCAGCTTTCGGACCTGCAGCTTGGCCTCAACCTTGCCGATCTCGACCGCAACGACGAGGCGATCACTCACCTCAAGGCCATCGTCGATGCGCATCCAGACGACATGCGCGCCTATCTGGCGCTCGGCGGCGTCTATTCCTCGAAGGAGGATTTCCGCTCCGCCGCCAATCTTTACGACAAGGCGGTCGAGGTGCTGAAGACGCCGACCGCCGCCAACTGGAACATCTTCTACCAGCGCGGCATCGCCTATGAGCGGCTGAAGGAATGGCCGAAGGCCGAGCCGAATTTCCGCAAGGCGCTGGAGCTCTACCCCGACCAGCCGCAGGTTCTGAACTATCTCGGCTATTCCTGGGTCGACAAGAACATGAACCTCAAGGAAGGCCTCGCGATGATCCAGAAGGCCGTCGACCTGAGGCCGAGCGACGGCTACATCGTCGATTCGCTGGGCTGGGCCTATTACCGCCTTGGCCAGTTCGACGATGCAGTGCGCGAAATGGAACGCGCCGTTTCGTTGAAGCCGGAGGATCCGGTGCTCAACGATCACCTCGGCGACGCTTACTGGCGCGTCGGCCGCAAGCTGGAAGCCACCTTCCAGTGGAACCAGGCCCGCGACCTGAAGCCGGACCCGGATGTGCTTGCCGCCTTGCAGCAAAAGCTGATGAAAGGCCTGCCGCCGATCGAATCCAACACGGCGCAGGAAACCCCGAACGTAAAGCCCTTGCCGGCGCCCGCCCCTAAGGGGTGACCCTTATTTCCTTCTCCCCTTGTGGGAGAAGGTGGATCGGCGCGCAGCGCCGAGACGGTTGAGGGGTGTCGGACGGATTGCCGTCGGTGCCAAGCTGGAACACCCCTCATCCGACCGAGCTTCGCTCGGCCACCTTCTCCCACAAGGGGAGAAGGGAACACCTTCAAAGGCCTGACCCCCTCTGCCTTGACGCTTGCTGGCCAGGCATCTAGGACGTGCCGGCATCCCGCCTTTCCCGCCGAGGCCGCCGTGACCATTCCTGCCCACATGCACCCCAGCCGCTCGTTCCAGGGGCTGATCCTGACGTTGCATAATTATTGGGCGGACTATGGCTGCGTCGTCCTCCAGCCTTACGACATGGAAGTCGGCGCCGGCACATTCCATCCGGCAACGACATTGCGCGCGCTCGGCCCAAAACGCTGGAACGCGGCCTATGTCCAGCCCTCGCGCCGCCCCAAGGACGGCCGCTATGGCGAGAACCCGAACCGGCTGCAGCACTATTACCAATACCAGGTGATCCTGAAGCCCAATCCGCCCAATCTGCAGGAGCTTTATCTCGGCTCGCTGGCCGCGATCGGCATCGATCCGCTGCTGCATGACATCCGCTTCGTCGAGGACGACTGGGAAAGCCCGACGCTGGGCGCCTGGGGGCTGGGCTGGGAGTGCTGGTGCGACGGCATGGAGGTCTCGCAGTTCACCTATTTCCAGCAGGTCTGCGGCATCGAATGCTCCCCGGTGGCGGGCGAGCTCACTTACGGGCTGGAACGGCTGGCCATGTATGTGCAGGGCGTCGACAATGTCTACGACCTCAACTTCAACGGCCGCGAAGGCGCCGACAAGGTGACCTATGGCGACGTCTTCCTGCAGGCCGAGCAGGAATATTCGCGCCATAATTTCGAATTTGCCAACACCGCAATGCTGCTCAGGCATTTCGAGGACGCCGAAGCCGAGTGCAAGGCGCTGCTCGAAGCCGGCGCGCCTGTCTCCCCCCTTGAGGGGGAGATGCCCGCGAAGCGGGTCGAGGGGGTCACCTCAGAAGGCACCACAAGTAAAACGTCGAGCACTGCACGGGCGACCCCTCCCGGCCAGACCTTGTCTGGCCACCTTCCGCTCAAGGGGGAGGGATACCACCGCCTTGTATTCCCCGCCTACGACCAGTGCATCAAGGCCAGCCACGTCTTCAATCTGCTCGACGCACGCGGCGTCATTTCGGTCACCGAGCGCCAGAGTTACATCCTGCGCGTTCGCAATCTGGCCAAGGCCTGCGGCGAGGCGTTTTTGCTGACGCAGGCGGGCGGCTTGGCGGCTTAGCTCCAGGCGATTTCGGCAGGGGCGCTGATTGGCAACGTGCCTTGGCCGCTTGCACCGGCTATTGTCCGCAGCGCCTGCCTGACGCCGGGCATCGAGAACGTGCCATGAACTTGCGCCGTGAAGCAGGCGCTGAGCGCGAGGATCTGCAGGAATGTCGATGCCGTTGTCATGGTCGTTCAGCCAATAGCTCTCTGCCTGAGCGTTGGTCGCTTCAGCGCTGCGTTCGGTTCAGGGAAATCTTTGATCCAAGGACGGGCGGACCGGCGCGTGTCCGACAGGCGGCTGAAGTTTTTCGGAATTCGCCGTTGGACGCCTTGATCGTGCTGGGAGGGGTGACAGCGGTCAGCCGAGTTGCTATGCCCCCGCTTACCTCCCCTTGATGGGGAGGTCGCCGCGAAGCGGCGGCTATTTTTGTCCATGAGTTCCTTCGATGCCCGACCTGCTTCTAGAACTTCGCTCGGAAGAGATCCCCGCCCGCATGCAGCGCAAGGCTGCCGGCGATCTCAGGAAGCTTTTGACCGACGGGCTGGTCGAGGCCGGGCTGACCTATGAGGCGGCGCGCGAATATTGGACGCCGCGCCGGTTGACGCTCGACATTCGCGGCCTGACCGCCCGCTCGAAGGACATCAGCGAGGAGATCAAGGGGCCCTCGACCAAGGCGCCCGAGCCGGCGGTGCAGGGTTTTCTGCGCAAGGCCGGCCTTGCCTCGATTGCCGAGGCGCATGTTCATTCCGATCCGAAGAAGGGCGACTTCTATGTCGCTCATATTGCGAAGCCCGGCAGGGCGGCGGAGCAAATCATCGCCGAGCTGGTGCCGGGCATCATCCGCAACTTCCCCTGGCCGAAATCGATGCGCTGGGGGCCGGCTTCGGCCAAGCCCGGCTCGCTGCGCTGGGTGCGGCCGCTGCAATCGATCCTGTGCACCTTCGGCCCCGAAACCGAGGAGCCGGTGGTCGTCGATTTCGAGATCGACGGCATCCGCTCAGGCAATATCACTTACGGCCACCGTTTCCATGCGCCTGGCGCCATCACGGTGCGCCGCTTCGACGATTATGTCGCCAAGCTTGAGGCGGCCAAGGTCGTGCTCGATGCCGACAGACGCAAAGAGATCATTCTCGCCGATGCCAGGAATCTTGCTTTCGCCAGCGGGCTCGATCTCGTCGAGGACGAGGGGCTGCTGGAGGAAGTGTCGGGCCTGGTCGAATGGCCTGTCGTGCTGATGGGCGAATTCGAACAGGATTTTCTCGCCATTCCGGCCGAGGTGATCCGGCTCACCATCCGCGCCAACCAGAAGTGTTTTGTGACACGGCCGCACGGCGCGGGCGAAGAGCTCTCCAACCGCTTCATCCTGACTGCCAACATCGAGGCCAAGGACGGCGGCAAGGAGATCGCCCACGGCAATGGCAAGGTGGTGCGCGCGCGCCTGTCCGACGCGCTCTATTTCTGGAGAACCGACCAGAGCGACCTGCCGGATCTCGACCAGCTGCAGGCATCGGCGGAAAAGTTCGGGCTTGATCTAAAAAAACCGCTCGACCAGCGCATGGCCCGCCTCGACCACCTCAATGTAACGTTTCATGCCAAGCTCGGCACGCAAGGCGAGCGGGTGGAGCGGATTGCGCGTTTGGCGGAAGAACTGGCGCCGATCGTGGCGCAGTCGATCTCCCCCCTTGAGGGGGAGATGGCCGGCAGGCCAGAGGGGGTCGCCTCGGCTGGCGCGACGCGACCTGACGTTTCGAAGCAAGAGGAAGTTGGCGCTCCACGCGAGATGACCCCCTCTGTCGCCTTCGGCGACATCTCCCCCTCGAGGGGGGAGATTACCGCGCTGGCGCGCCGCGCCGCCGTGCTCGCCAAGGCCGACCTCACCACCGAAGTGGTTGGCGAGTTCCCGGAACTGCAAGGCGCCATGGGCCGCAAATACGCACTGCTGCAGGGCGAGCATCCTTCCGTTGCCGCGGCGATCGAGGAACACTACAAGCCGCAGGGACCGTCCGATCGCGTGCCAACTGATCCGGTTTCGGTGGCCGTGGCGCTTGCCGACAAGCTCGACACGCTGGTCGGGTTCTGGGCTATTGATGAAAAGCCGACCGGATCGAAGGACCCCTATGCGCTCAGAAGAGCGGCGCTGGGCGTTGTGAGGATTTTGGTCGAGAATGGGGTAAGACTGCCACTCCAGCGCCAGTTTTTAAACTCGCTATTCGGGCTTACCTTCAATCGCGGCAATCGGTTTTCGGTGGTCTGGCGAGCGGACGATGGGGGTGATTTCACGACCGGTGTGGGATCAGCCGACGATTTGATCAGTGAACGGGCAGGTTTGCTGTCCTCGGAAATACGCGGCGTCGAATTACCGGACCGTTCCGCGTCTGACATAATTGCCGATCTCCTGTCCTTCTTCCACGACCGCCTGAAAGTCTATCTCCGCGACCAGGGCGCGCGGCACGATCTGATCGACGCCGTACTGGCGGCGGGCTCGCGCCCAATCTCCCCCCTAGAGGGGGAGATGTCGGCGAAGCCGACAGAGGGGGGCGCTGTCCCGCCAGCCTCTCATTCTGTCGCGCCCCCCTCTGCCCTGCCGGGCATCTCCCCCTCTAGGGGGGAGATCGGCCAATCGTCCAACGACGACCTCCTGCAAATCGTCCGCCGCGTCGAAGCGCTTGGCTCCTTCCTCGACAGCGAGGACGGCAGGAACCTGCTTGCCGGCACCAAGCGCGCTGCCAACATCGTGGCTGCCGAGGAGAAGAAGAACACGACGATCGCCGACCGTGTTGAGCCGGCGCTGTTCCGGGAGGACGCCGAAAAAGCCTTGTACGCCGCGGTCAATCAAGCCGAGAAGCAAGCCGGCGAAGCAATTCAAAACGAAGACTTTTCCGCCGCCATGCTGGCGCTTAGCGTGTTGCGCGAGCCGGTTGATTCATTCTTTGAGAAAGTCCTCGTAAACGACGAGGACCAGGCGGTGCGCGCCAATCGCCTGGCGTTGCTCGCCCGCATCCGCGCGGCGACCGACCGGGTCGCGGATTTCTCCAAGATAGCCGGCTGACGTCCGGGAAAAAATCATCGCTTGTGGCGCTATTTCGGCTGGTCGGGAGCTGCTAGCGGCGCAGGCTGCGGCGCAGCTGGTTCAGGGGTTTTGCTGGCGACCTTTGGGTCGGCCTTGCTGTCCGCGGCGGGCGCGGCAGCGGTGGCCGGCGCGGCTTTGGGCGCGGGCGTTGCAAAGGCATCGCCGACGATACCGCCGCGAATGATCATCGGGGTTCCGGTGAAGCCATGGTTCGGCTGGCTCGGGATTGCCGCGACCTTTTCATCGGTGACGTTTTCATTGACGTCAGGCAACTTCTCGCCGAGCGCGACGATCGACGGTGTTTTCGCCCGTTCGAGCGCGCCGGCACTTACAACCGAAGGCGTCGCCGTCGTTTGCCCGAGAAAAACCAGCGATGAGGCCTGTGCCGTGCCGGCCATAAACGCCAGACCAAGCGCTCCAAGGATACGCATCGAAAACATGATAATTCCCCTTGCCCAACAAGACGGCACCGTAGCCGAGGGCAGTTGATGCCGGCTTGCGGAGAAACAGAGCATTTTAGCGATTTGCGATTCGCCTACGCCCGGACTTGCTCCGTCGGCGTCAGCGTATTAGGCACCCGCATCCGTGAGGTGACGACAGTGGCTGAAATTCGTGCCGTCGGCGAGGCGATGGAAAGGGCGTTGGCGCTGCTCGAGAGCGGCGATGTCGTCGCCATCCCGACCGAGACCGTCTATGGGCTGGCCGGCGACGCGACCAACGGCGTTGCCGTGGCCCGCATCTTCGAAGCCAAGGGCCGCCCTCGCTTCAACCCGCTGATCGCCCATATAGCCGACCCGGCGATGGCCGAGCGCATCGCGCTGTTCGATCCGCTGTCGGAAAGATTGGCGCAGGCATTCTGGCCGGGGCCGCTGACGCTGGTGCTGCCGCAACGGCCCGGCAACGGCATTCATCCGCTGGTCACCGCCGGTCTGGAAACGATCGCGCTGCGCATGCCGAAAGGCTTTGGCGGCGAGCTGATCGCCAGGTTCGGCCGCGCGCTGGCGGCGCCAAGCGCCAATTCCTCGGGCAGGATCAGCGCCACGACGGCCGAGGCCGTGGCCGCCGATCTCGGTCCCCGGATCAAGCTTGTGGTCGATGGCGGCGCGACGCCGGTCGGGCTGGAATCGACCATTGTCAAGGTTGAAGCTGGAAAGCTGCGGCTGCTGCGGCCGGGCGGCATTGCCGCCGAAGAGATCGAAGCGGTGGCCGGGTCAAAGTTGCTGCGCGGCGCTTCGGTCGTCGAGGCGCCCGGCATGCTCGCCTCGCACTATGCGCCAGGTGCGGCGGTGCGGCTCAATGCTGCGGAGGTCGCACCGGGGGAAGCCTTGCTGGCCTTCGGCCGCCGCCGTGCCGAAGGCTGGCGCGATGCAGCCGCCCTGCGCAACTTGTCGGAGACCGGCGACCTGCGCGAGGCGGCAAGCAATCTCTTCGCCCATCTGCAGGATCTCGATGACAGTGGCGCCAAAACCATCGCCGTCGAGCCGATCCCGTTCGAAGGGCTGGGCGAGGCGATCAACGACCGGCTTTCGCGCGCCGCCGCCCCGCGTGACAAGATCGCCCCGCGTGACAAGATGGATTGAGCACCATAGTTTCCACCCATGAACGACATTTCCCCCGATCTCGACCCCGCCGTCGTCGCCCGCTTTGCGACAATCGTCGGCGATAAATATGCGCTGCGCGATCAGCGGGACATCGCGCCTTTCCTCACCGAGCGGCGCGGACTTTGGCACGGCAGGACGGCTTTGGTGCTGAGGCCGGGGAGCGTCGAGGAGGTCAGCAGCATCATGCGGCTGGCGACCGAAACCGGCACGCCCATCGTGCCGCAAAGCGGCAACACAGGGCTGGTCGGCGCCCAGGTGCCGGACGCATCCGGCCGCGAGATCGTGCTGTCGCTGTCGCGGCTGAACCGCATCCGCGAGATCGATACGCTGTCCAACACGGTGACGGTCGAAACCGGCGTCATCCTGCAGACGCTGCAGGAAGCGGCCGATGCCGCCGACCGGCTGTTTCCGCTGTCGCTTGCCGCGCAAGGCTCCTGCCAGATCGGCGGCAATCTCTCGTCCAACGCCGGCGGCACCGGCGTGCTTGCCTACGGCAATGCGCGCGAGCTCTGCCTCGGCGTCGAAGTGGTGCTGCCGACCGGCGAAGTATTCGACGATCTGCGCAAGCTGAAAAAAGACAATACCGGCTACGATCTGAAGAACCTGTTCGTCGGCGCCGAGGGCACGCTCGGCATCATTACCGCCGCCGTGCTCAAGCTGTTCCCCAAGCCCAAGGGGCGCGAGGTGGCGTTTGCCGGCCTGTCATCGCCGGAGGCGGCATTGTCGCTGTTCAGCCTGGCGATGGACCGTGCAGGGGCAGCGCTCACCGCCTTCGAGCTGATCGGCCAGAGGCCCTACGACTTCACGCTTGCCCACGCACAAGGCGTGGTGCGGCCGCTTGCCGGCGATTGGCCGTGGTATGTGCTGATGCAGATCTCGTCGGGCCGTTCGGCCGACGACGCAAGGGCGCTGATCGAGGAGGTGCTGCAGGCAGGCCTCGAGCAAGGCATCGTCGGCGATGCGGTGATCGCGGCAAGCATGGCCCAGGGCGATGCGTTCTGGAATTTCCGCGAGGTGCTGCCCGAGGCGCAGAAACCGGAAGGTGCCTCGATCAAGCACGACATCTCGGTGCCGGTGGCGTCAATCCCGCCCTTCATTGAAAAGGCCGCCGGCGCCGTGCAATCGGTCAGTCCCGGCGCACGCGTCGTCTGCTTCGGCCACATGGGCGACGGGAACCTGCACTATAACATCTCCCGGCCGGCCGACGGCGATGACGAGGCGTTTCTCGGCCTTTACCACATCATGAACAAGGCCGTGCACGACGTCGTGCGCGCGTTTCATGGCTCGATCTCGGCCGAGCACGGCATCGGCCAGTTGAAGCGGGACGAATTGATCGCGACGGCGCCGCCGATGGCGATCGAGCTGATGCGCAGGGTGAAGGCCGCCTTCGATCCGGCCGGCATCATGAATCCGGGTAAGGTTATCTGATCCTTTCGCCGGCCTGCGCCGGTTGGCATTCCGATAACCATCCGCCCCGGATCAGCAAAATTTAACCGACTTTCTTAAGCGCGAGGATAAGAAGCCCGCGCTAATGTTTCTCCACAAACGAGGCTGGGAAAACCGGCCCGGAGAACCGGAAACACCGGCTCTCAGGAGAAACAGGAAAGGCACGATATGAACACTGGACTGAAGCCAGTCTGGGCCGGCCGCAATATGCGCCTCGACCCATTTCGCCTGCCGCAGGTGGTGAGCTACGCCACCCGCGACGACTATGGCGACGTTACCTTCACCATCGACCAGCGCGGCGCGGTTATCCGCCGCACGCTGGAGATGAGCGGCGTGCCGGCGATCATCGCTCTGCCCGCCAACGCGTTTCGCGGCGTCGCCGCCCGCGCGATGGAGGATCCGGATGGCAATGTCACAGTGACGCTTGAGCTTCTGCACAATGACCCGATGCTGTCGGTGCCGCTGCTGGTCGCCGACGATCTCGACGACGTCGCCGCCGACTGGCGCGCCTGGGCCGACGCCTACCGCCTGCCGATGCTGCTGATCGAGGCCGACGGCATTGCCCGCACGCTGGAAGAATCGCTCGGCGCCGCCATCAAGGCGCTGCCGGCGCAGGACCGCCGCAAGGGTCGCGTCTCGACCATGCGCCGCCCGCGCTTCCTCGCCCGCCGCCGCGCCGGCGACCTCGGCCTCAGGCTGGTCATCGGCGGCGAGGAGCTCATTTCGCGGGAGTAGCTAAACCAGCGGCTTCAGCGCCACCCAGGCCGCGCCGCCGATCAGGCCGAGGAAGATCAGCCAGCCGACCTGGTTGTTCGATCTGAACAGCCTCAGGCACTGGTCCGGGTCGTCGATGTCGAGCACGCCGATCTGCCGCGCCAGATGCGCGCCGGCGGCGATCAGCCCGGCCAGTGCAGGCACCGGTGCCTGTGCCGAGGCAAAGGCGATGGCGAAGCAGACCAGCGCTCCGCCATAAAGCCCGGCCAGCCACGCCTTGGTATTGTCGCCGAACAGGCGCGCCGTCGAGCGCACGCCGACAATAGCGTCGTCTTCCTTGTCCTGATGCGCATAGATCGTGTCATAGCCGATCACCCACAGGATCGAGCCGATATAGAGCATGATTGCCGGCTCATCGAGATCGCCGAACTCGACCGCCCATCCCATCAGCGCTCCCCAGGAAAAGGCAAGGCCGAGAACGAGTTGCGGCCAATTGGTGTACCGCTTCATGAACGGGTAGACGGCGACGATGACCAGCGAGCCGATGCCGAGCAAGATGGCGAAGCTGTTGAACTGCAAAAGCACGGCAAGGCCGACCAGTGCCTGCACGACAACAAACATCCAGGCCTGCCGGCGCGTGACCTTGCCGGCCGGCAGCGGCCGCGAGCGCGTGCGTTCCACCTGGTTGTCGATGTCCTCGTCGACCAAATCATTGTAGGTGCAGCCGGCGCCGCGCATGGCGAACGCGCCAAGAAAAAACAGCAGCAGATACCACGGCGACGGCAGCAGAGAGAGAAGCGGGTCCGTCGGACGCGGATAGGCGCTCGCGGCAAGCGCAGCCGACCACCAGCATGGCCACAGCAGCAATTGCCAGCCGATCGGCCGGTCCCACCGGGCAAGCTGCGCATAGGGCCACAACCGCCGCGGCAGCACGCGATAGACCCAGTGGCCGCTCGGCGCATCGGCGACGCGGCCCTGGGCCGCTTTCGACTGGACGGTTTCCATTTTGCTGGAGTGGCAGCAGAGGCGAATGCCGTCAAGCGTCAAGCAGCCCCCGCACGCTCGCCACGCGCAATCGGCGCTTCGGCAGCCAAATGTCTTGACCCGTCGCGCGCGGCGCAATAGCGCAGTCCTGGTCGTGAAATGGCAAGGAATCTGGGCATGCGTGTTTTGCTGATCGGCTCCGGCGGACGAGAGCATGCGCTTACCTGGAAGATCGCGGCGTCGCCGCTGCTGACCAAACTCTACGCGGCGCCCGGCAATCCGGGTATCGGCCGCGAAGCCGAGCTGGTGAGGCTCGATATTGCGGATCACACGGCGGTGG
Source organism: Mesorhizobium sp. M1088 (assembly GCF_040318575.1). Taxonomy (NCBI): domain Bacteria; kingdom Pseudomonadati; phylum Pseudomonadota; class Alphaproteobacteria; order Hyphomicrobiales; family Phyllobacteriaceae; genus Mesorhizobium; species Mesorhizobium sp. M1088. The sequence continues at coordinate 346,762 of NZ_JAMYMO010000001.1, forward strand.
CCCGGTTCTGCCGCGAGAATGAAATAGGCCTCGTGGTGGTCGGGCCGGAAGGGCCGCTGGTCGCCGGCATTGCCGACGACCTGCGCGCCGAGGGCATCCGCGTCTTCGGACCGTCAAAGGCAGCGGCACGGCTGGAAGGCTCGAAAGGTTTCACCAAGGACCTCTGCGCCAGATACGGCATCCCGACCGCCGCCTATGGCCGCTTCGGCGATCTGGCTTCGGCCAGGGCCTATGTCGAGAAGACGGGTGCGCCGATCGTCATCAAGGCCGACGGCCTCGCTGCCGGCAAGGGCGTCACCGTCGCCATGACGCTTGACGAGGCGCTGGCCGCGCTCGACGCCTGTTTTGACGGCTCCTTCGGCCAGGCCGGCGCGGAAGTGGTGGTCGAGGAGTTTCTCGTCGGCGAAGAAGCAAGTTTCTTCTGCCTGTGCGACGGCACCACCGCGCTGCCCTTCGGCACCGCGCAGGACCACAAGCGCCTCAGTGACGGCGACACCGGCCCGAACACCGGCGGCATGGGCGCCTATTCGCCGGCCCCGGTGATGACGCCGGAAATGATCGACCGAACCATGCGCGAGATCGTCGAGCCGACCATGCGCGGCATGGCTGAAACAGGCGCGCCGTTTTCCGGCGTGCTGTTCGCCGGGCTGATGATCACTGACAGCGGGCCGAAGCTGATCGAATACAATACCCGTTTCGGCGACCCGGAATGCCAGGTGCTGATGATGCGGCTGAAGGACGATCTGCTCGTCCTGCTCAACGCAGCCGCCGACGGCCAGCTGGCGCATACTTCGGTGCGCTGGCGCGACGAGGCGGCGCTCACCGTGGTGATGGCAGCCAGGGGCTATCCCGGCACGCCGGAAAGGGGCTCGGTCATCCGCGGCGTCGAGGCGGCGGCGGGTGAGGGCGTCGAGATATTTCATGCCGGCACCGCCATAAACGGCGGCGCACTCGTCGCCAATGGCGGTCGCGTGCTCAACATCACGGCGACCGGCCGCACCGTCGGCGAGGCGCAGAAGAAGGCTTACGCCGCGCTCGACCGGATCGACTGGCCGCAAGGCTTTTGCCGCCGCGACATTGGCTGGCTGGCGGTGGCGCGCGAGCAGGCGAACTGATGCTTCGGGCTGCCTTCGGCCTCAGCGCAAGCCGTGGTCGAATTCGGTCGAGACGCTGCTGACCGCATCGGCGGTGGAGACAAATCCTGGCACCGATGCCGCACGCTTTTCGTTTCGCGTCCAGGCGACATATTCGGCAATCCCGCGCAGAAGGCCCGGCACCGCTTTCGCCGCAGGCATTTGAAAGCCGCTGCTGAACCTGGCCAGGCGCGCCCTGAATACCGCGACCATCTCCTCGAAGCTTGCTGGCGTCACGCTGGCGTAAGTGATGGTGCCGCCGGCGAGCCCCGCCTCGCGTGAGAGCGGCACCGGTATCGAGGTGAGATAATCCGGCTGCACGTCGATCAGGCCGCCGAACGGCCACTGCGCGCGCAATTCCGTGGCGTTCATCGGCGCGACGCTGACGTCTATATCGTTGGGTGTGCCCGCGACCCTGTAAGGGCAGCGGAACCGGCCGCAGTTTGCTCGCGCCGAAAACTGCCAGAGCGCATAACCCTGCCAGTTGCCCATCGGAAAATGCACGCCGATGTCTGGCTTGTAGCGCGCATACCACAGCGGCAGCCGGGACAGGAGCGGGTATTTATACTTGTTGTCGGCGATATGCCTGGCTGTCGTGCCGTTGGTGTAGAGCACTGGAAAGCGGCCAACCCGCCGATGCACATGGCGCACGAATTCCTCGGCATCCTCGAGCGACATCCATTGGGTGGGGTCATCGTCCTCGATGTCGAGGGCAAGCAGGTCATCCGGTCCGGGTTCGGCGAACTCGATGAAATTATTGGCCTGTCCGACCGGGTTGCCGGGGCGGGCGAGGTGATAGGCGCCCCATTTCAAGCCAAGCGCCTTGGCCACAACCTTGCGCGTCTGGAACAGTTCCTGTGCCATCGCATGGCGCTTCCAAAGCGTCTTGCACAGCCGCACCTCGGTCTCGTCGCCGAAACAGAAATAGGGTGGCGGCATTCCGTCGGATGCCTTGTTGATGAAGCCGACAAGACGCTTGTCGGCGGCTAGCCGGGTCCAGTCGATGGAATTGTATTCGTAGGCGTCGACGACCAGCGCCCGGTCGGCATCCTTCCAAGGTTCGGAGAAATCCGAGGCCTTTGCCGGCGTCAGCGCCAGGGTCATCGCGGCCGCGACAAGGAGAAGCGCTGAGCGGACAAGGGGGCGCGCCGGCGTTTTCAAACAGCAGATCCTTGCTGGCCAAAGCCAAATCCTGAACCGCCATGGTTAAGGAAATGCTTCGGGTGCCGAGTGGGCGAGTTGGAGCGCTGGCGAAGCGATCCTTGGTACTCCTCAAGAGCAAAGCGATGGTTGCGATTGTCAGCCAAATAGCTTCAACGCTGTTGCTATGGGCAGGAACAGTGATAGCGGGCGGCTCTGAAACGAGGTGAAGCCATGCCTGCGATAATACGCGACCGCCTGGTCATCCTTGGCATCGACAATCAACGCGAAGGCTGCTGGGGCAGCGCTAACGCTACGTCGTAGCGCATCCACGATCAGCGCCGACCCGACCCGCCGCCGCTGGTATCGGGCATCGACGGCCAGCCTGCCGACCAATATCGCGGGCAGAACCGGGTAGCGTGGCAGATGTTTTGTCTGTTCGTCAGGCAAGGACGCGATTGGTATGCTCGACGCCGCCAAAGTGTAATATCCGGCGATCGCGCCGCCATCGCGATCCACGGCAACGAAGCAATTGCCGACTCGGCGTTTGACATCCTGGCTGGCTTGCTCCCGAATGTAGCGGTCGAGCGCCGGTACCCCGCAGCTGAACGCCTTGCGATCCTGCGATCCGCCGAGCGGTTCGATAATGACGGCGAAAGTCACCGGGTTTCGACGACCAGCCGTTTGTGGGCGTCGGCAGCTTTGCGCAGTGCCTCATTAGGCTCGGGCGGATTGAGAATCGCCTCCATCATGGCGCGCTGATCTTCGATGGAGATACGCATGATGGTGGTGTTCTCGATAGTACGCTGCGCCGCCTCTTGAGCGGCGGCGACCACGAAGTCGCTGACGCTGCGGCCCTGGATTTCGGCGGCACGTTTCACAACGTCCAGCATATCCGGCGAAATACGGGCTTCGAGACGGGCGGTGCGGGTCTGTTGGTTTGGCATTATCGTCACCCCTGATGCTGCCTTGTACGGGAAATAGCCGTACAAATCAAGTGCGTCGTCCGGCTCTAAATATTTTTGCAGACGAGCCAGCAACTGCAAAATCCGCGTGACAAAGTTTGACGTTTACGTAAAACGAAGGTGGACGGGGAGCGTCGGCACGGATCTTGAGTTGACCTGCCGGACTGAGGAGAGCCGGACAGAGGAGGAGCGAGCGCCATGTATCGGGCACCGGTCGAGGAGATCGCCTTCACCCTGAAGCATGTCGCCGGCTTGAAGCCGGCGCTCGATGCCGGCATCTTTGGCGAACTCGGCGAGGACCTCGTCGACGCCATTCTGGCCGAGGCCGGCCGCTTCGCCAGTGAGGAGGTGGCGCCGCTCTACAAGATCGGCGACCAGCAAGGCGCGGTGCTCGACGGCGCTGCCGTCACCACCCCGCCCGGCTGGAAGGAACTTTATCGCCGCTGGATCGGCGGCGGCTGGAATGCGCTGTCCGCGCCTGAAGCGTATGGCGGCCAGGCGCTGCCGGCCATGCTCGGCGTCGCCGCGCTCGAAATGTGGAACTCCGCCTCGATGGCGTTCGGCATCGCCCCGACGCTGACCATGGGCGCGGTCGAAGCACTCGACAAGCATGGCTCGCAGGCACTCAAGGCCAAATATCTGGAAAAGCTGGTCTCCGGCGAATGGATGGGCACCATGAACCTGACCGAGCCGCAGGCAGGCTCGGACCTGAATGCCTTGCGAACCCGCGCCGAACCGGCCGGCGACGGCACCTACCGCATCTTCGGGCAAAAGATATTCATCACCTATGGCGAGCACGATTTCACCGACAACATCATCCATATGGTGCTGGCGCGGCTGCCGGACGCGCCGGCCGGCACGCGCGGCCTGTCGTTGTTCCTGGTGCCGAAATTCCTGGTCGGAGACGATGGCGCGCTGGGCGCACGCAACGACGTCTTCTGCTCCGGGCTGGAGCACAAACTGGGCATCCACGCTTCGCCGACCTGCACGATGATTTATGGCGATGGCTTCGAAGGCACCGCGCCCGGCGCGATCGGCTGGCTGGTCGGCGGGGAGAACAAGGGCCTCGCCTGCATGTTCACCATGATGAACAATGCGCGCCTTGCCGTCGGCATTCAGGGCGTCGCAGTCGCCGAGGCGGCGACGCAGAAGGCGCTCGCCTATGCAAACGGTCGCCGGCAAGGCAAGGCGGCGAGCTATCGCGGTGCCGGCATGGCGCCGATCGTGCATCACCCCGACATCCAGCGCAGTCTTCTGACCATGAAGGCGCTGACCCAGATTGCCCGTGCCATCTGCTATTCCTGCGCCCACGCCATCGATCTTGCGTCGCAGAGCGAAGATGCAAAGCACTGGCAGGAGCGCGCCAATCTGTTGACGCCGCTGGCCAAGGCCTTTTCGACCGACGTCAGCGTCGAGGTCGCCTCGCTTGGGCTGCAGGTGCATGGCGGCATGGGGTTCATCGAGGAGACAGGGGCCGCAGCACTTTATCGCGACGCGCGCATCGCGCCCATTTACGAAGGCACCAATGGCATCCAGGCGATCGATCTGGTGACACGCAAGCTGCCGCTCGGCGGCGGCCGGCATGTGCATGGCTACATCGCTGAACTCAAGGCCGTTGCCGATGCGGTGCGAGCGTCGAACCTTGAAGGCTTCGGCCGCACCGCCGATCGCCTCGACCAGGCGCTCGACGAGCTCTCCCAGGCAACCCGTTTCCTGCAAGACCTGCAAGCCGAAGGCCGATCGGACGAGGCGCTGGCCGGCGCCACACCCTATCTCAGGCTGATCTCGCTTGCCGCAGGCGGGGCCTATCTGGCGCGCGGCGCGCTTGCCGACCAAAACCGCATCGCGCTTTGCCGGTTCTTCGCCGAGAACCTGCTTGGCGAAGTGGCCGCGCTCAAAGAGCGCGTCGTCGGCGGCGCCGACAGCCTTGCCGTTGCCGGCAAGGCGCTGATTTCAGCCTGAGGTTCGCACGCGCCGAAATTCACAAAGGCCCGAAATTCACAAAGGACCAATCCGTGACAGACCACATCCTCGTCGAACGCCAGGGCGCCATCCAGATCATCCGCATCAACCGTCCGGACAAGAAGAACGCCCTGACCCGCGCCATGTACGCGACGATGTCGGCGGCCCTTGCCGGGGGCGACGCCGATCCGGCGATCCGCGTCCATGTCTTTCTCGGCGTGCCCGGTGCCTTCTCGTCCGGCAACGACCTTGCCGATTTCATGATTGTCGCCTCGGGCGGTGAAGGCGGTACCGAGGTCTGGGATTTCCTGATGGCGCTGGCCAAGGTGGAAAAGCCGATGGTTTCCGGTGTCGACGGCATTGCTGTCGGTATCGGCACCACGCTCAACCTGCATTGCGACCTGACCTTCGCCACGCCGCGCACACTATTCCGGACGCCCTTCGTCGATCTCGGCCTTGTGCCGGAGGCCGGTTCGAGCCTGCTCGCGCCGCAGATCCTCGGCCGCCAAGGCGCCTTCGCGCTGCTTGGCCTCGGCGAGGGCTTTTCGGCCGAGCGCGCGAAGGCCGCCGGGCTGATCTACGAGGTGGTCGAGGAGAGGGAACTCGAAGCATCGGTATTGGCGGCGGCGGGCCAGATCGCTGCCAAACCGCCGCAAGCGCTGAAGATCGCGCGCGACCTGATGCGCGGCTCGCGCGACGCCCTTGTCGAACGCATCGGCCAGGAAAGCCAGCATTTCCGCGAGCGGCTCAAATCCGACGAGGCCCGCGCAGCCTTGACGGCCTTCATGACCAGGAAGAAGGCCTAGACCTTCTGGCCTTGTCTCGCATCGTGGACCCGCCGGCAGAAACCGGCGGGTTTTCTTGCCATGATCTCTTTGTCACATCGCCATTTTTTTACATTCGGCCTGGGCCTTTGCCGAAGACGTGTCGATCATGAACGTCTTGCCTTTGGCGTCGGTCATCAACATCATGCAATGCTTGATCGGTTTCGCCATTTTCATCATTTCGGCGCTCATCTTCGCGTCGGGCATCATGGTGCCCATATGCCCATCGGGCATGATCGCCATGACCTCCCCACCCTTCATCACCGTCATTGTCCCCATCGCGTCCTCCGCAAAGGCTTGCGAAGCGAAAAGGCAGGCAAGACCGGCTATCGTGACCAACCTGAGTGAATGCATTGTTTCCTCCTGAATTTGCGCCAGCGGCGCGTTGAGCCCTTTCCTGGTTCGTTCCGGCAAGCTGGAACGTTTCACGCACACGAGATCGTGATCGTGGGAATTGGAAATCCGCCAGAAGCGGCCCGGCCTTGGCCGCCTTCATGACCAGGAAGAAGGGCTGAAAAAATGGGCAGCGGCGCTCCACCGTCGTGCCCTACGGATACAGCCTCATTTTGTCCCAACCGCCCTCGGCGTTGCGCGAAAACACGACACGGTCGTGCAGCCGGAACGGACGGTCGTGCCAGAACTCGATGGTCTGCGGCACGATGCGGAAGCCTGACCAGTGTTTTGGCCGCGGGATGTCGCCGATCGCATGGCGCGCCGTGTATTCGGCGACCGCCTTTTCCAGCGCGAAGCGGCTCTCCAGCGGCCGCGACTGTTTGGATGCCCAGGCGCCGATGCGGCTGCCGCGCGGACGCGTCGCGTAATAGGCGTCGGCTTCGGCGTCGGTGACGATCTCCACCGGGCCGCGCGCTCGCACCTGGCGGCGCAGCGATTTCCAGTGGAAGCACATTGCCGCTTTCATGCTGCCAAGGATCTCACGGCCCTTGGCGCTCTCGAAGTTCGTGTAGAAGACAAAGCCGCCCTCGTCGAACCCCTTAAGCAGCACCATACGCACATTCGGCATGCCTTCGGCATCAACGGTCGCCAGCGCCACGCTGTTGGGGTCGTTGATCTCGCTCTTCGTCGCGTCGTCGAGCCACGCCGCAAAGAGCCGGAACGGCTCCGCCGCCTCGGTAAAGTCACCGCTTGTTAACCCGGTTTCGCTCATAGTTTTTCCCAAATTTGTCGCCGGCTGGGGAGATTGCCGATTGTCGCGTATCGCGCAAGCTTTTGACAGTGGGCAATGGAGCGTTATCGCTTCGGCCAGCGCCAAAGCCATGATCGTGATAATCGTCCTGCCGCTTGCCGCCTGTGGTGGCGGCGGCTTCAGCCTGGAGCAGGCGGAGGTCGACCGCTCGGTGCTGACCTCGAGCACGCCGGCCTCAGTCACGCCGCTCGATCAGGACCGCGCCTCCGATCAGGCCACGATCCGCAACGCCGTGTCCTCCGCCGACGTCGAGCAACTGGCTGGGCAGGCCGTTCCCTGGGCGAATGCCGACACCGGCTCGCGCGGCTCCATCACCGAGCTCGCAGAATTCAGGGCTAACGGTGAGACATGCCGTCGCTTCACCGCGTCGCGCGAGAGCTTCGACGGCGTCGCGCTGTTCAAAGGCGAAGTATGCCTGGCCGGCGGCAGCGCCTGGCGAATGCAGGACTTCAAGGCGCTCTGATTTTCCGCCGGCTATATAGCGGTAAGCCACTGGAATTTCTTCCTATGCAAGCGCATATAGGAGGCGATCATGGAACCACTCCTTCTCCAGGGCAGTAAGCATGCGCGACCCCTATGAGGTGCTGGGCGTTGCCAAGAACGCATCGGCCAAGGACATAAAATCGGCGTACCGGAAGCTCGCCAAGAAGTATCATCCGGACCAGAATCCGGATCCCAAGGCAAAGGAGCGTTTTGCCGCCGCCAATCAGGCTTACGAGATCGTCGGCGACGAGAAGAACCGGGCGGCTTTCGATCGCGGTGAGATCGACGCCGAAGGCAAACCGCGGTTTCAGGGTTTCGAGAGTGCGGCCGGCGGCGCCGATCCTTTCGCCGGTTTCCGCCGGCAGCAAGGGCCGGGCGGCGCGCATTTCGAATTCCGCACGGGCCGTCCCGGTGGTGACCCGTTCGACGGCAACAGCGACATCTTTAGCCAGATCTTCGGCGATGCTTTCAGCCAGCAGCGCGGTGCCGGCATGGGCGCCGGCCGGCGGATGCCGACTGCAGCCGACCTCAACGTGACGCTGGACGTCACCATCGAGGAGGCCGCAACCGCCGAGAAAGTGACGGCGATGTTCCCCGACGGCCGCAAGATGGCGGTCAAGTTGCCGGCCTATGTCGAGGACGGCCAGACCATCCGGTTGAAAGGCCAGGGTGAGCAAGGACCGGGGCAGCCGGGCGATGCGCTGGTCAAGATCCGTTTCCGCCGGCACCCGCGCTACCGCGTCGAAGGCCGCGACCTGCATGTCGACCTGCCGGTGGAACTGGCCGATGCGGTGCATGGCGCCAAGGTGGCGGTCGAAACCCCGACCGGCAGGATTGCGGTCAACGTTCCCCCTTGGTCGAGCTCGGACAAGGTTCTGCGGCTGAAGGGCAGGGGCCTGCCGGAAAAGGCCGGCGGTCACGGCGATCTCTACGCACACGTGCGGCTGATGCTGCCGGAGGGCGGCGACGCCGAGCTCGAGGCACTGATGCGCAGGCGAAAGGGCTGACGGTCGAAAAGGCTGGCGCTTGACGTCGTAAGCGGGCGTGAGTGGTTTCATGCCGCGTCGGTTATTGACAGGAAACGAGCAACCAGCGCCAGGAGCCGCCATTTGGCCGAAGTAGGTTCAACGTCAGCTAACGCCTCAAAGGCCGACATTTGCACGCGCCATAGTTCCGCTTCGCGAACACGGTCGAGGCCAGTCGACCGACTGGCGATGAGCCAGTTCGGCGGGGGTTAGCCGCACAAGCTTGTAGGGGTCGATCGATGCAGTCGCCAGGCCAGCAAGGTGGAGGGTCGCACCGCTGACCATCACCAGCGCATCGACGCCTGCGCCATTCTCCCTCTTGCCAGCCTGCTCGACGTGGCGGGCGAAATTTACCTCCGAGCCGACCAGAAAAGAGAAATCCCGCTGGCGATCGTTGACGAACATCACCTCGCCGGAGTGTAAGCCGATCCTGATGCGGCGCGACAGGGAGCCCATTGAACGCTTCCAAGCGTTGCCGAGCGAGATTTCCGGTACCAGTTCCGCGACGGCGGCCAGCGCCTTTAGCGCCGTTTCGCTGGGCGTCATTTCGCTCCCCAGCCAGAGAGCTAGCACGCCGTCGCCTGTAAAGTTTTGAACGATCCCCCCATTGGCCACCACGACCTGGCGGGTCAACGTGAAGTGCTCGATCATGAACCGCGTGGTTTCGATCAGGCCAAGTGCGCTCGCCAAGCCGGTCGAGTCCTCCACGTCGGTAAACATGATCGTGGCGATGGCGCGCTGGAATTTCGTTTCACCCATGCCGAATGACGGGAGCACGCGGTCAGTCTGTGGATTCGTATAGGCAGTGATCGGATGCATTGGAGTCCGGCCCCCGAGCGGTTTCAAATGTCGCTCGAATATGACTGGACGGCGTAGGCGGATCGTAAGCCCGCCGTGGCGGGCACGTCAGAATTACGTCAGAAATCCATTCGGGCCCGGCTTTGGCGGCTTGCAGCCGACCTTTTAGTCAAAATTCGGCGGGACCCTCAGCTCAGCAACTTCCGGAGGTCAAGCAGCCCCGCTCCAAACTGCTGATCGAACGAAGGCACCCTTCTCTCGCAATTAGGGCTGTCCGGTAGAATCGGAACGTCAGCTTTTTTAAGCCAAGGCCATGAAACCTCCTTTGCGCCTGACTGGGTCATCTTCGCCTTAACCTCTATGCCGTTGAGCGGCCTACCGGTGGAGCGATGTTTCGACTGCAACAAAGCGGCTGCTCCCGCGACGATGGCCGAGGCTGCAGATGTTCCGCCAAATACTGTGTAGAGCCCGGCGCGGTCTCTGCTTTCGACGCCCGGTGGCTGGATTCCTTCCAGCTGTCCGCCGGAATAGCCGTGGTGGCCCGGGATGTCCGTGGTGAGCACGCCCTGCGGCGCGTATTCAACCTGGGGGAGCTTCTCGTAGATCTCGAAATTGTGGTCACGTGAACGCAGCGACTCACGGTCCAGTCGTATTTGGCAGCGTGTACACACCTCCTGGTCGTCGGACGGCGCGGAAATGGTGACGGAATTGTCGGTCGGATCGCCGCTGTAGTTGGAATATGCCGAACGTCTCGCCAGATAAGTGGCGGCCGCCACCGCAACCACGCCATTGCTTTCGCCGGCCTTGCTCGCCGGGTAAATCAGATGGTCGTAGCCATCGTTGCCGGCTGCGCAGATGATGGGGATTTCCTCGCTGATCGCCTCGAAAAGCGTCTCGAAATAATCCCAAATTGGCTTTGCCTGTTCGACCGAAGTATATCTGCTGTCGCCATATCCAGGATAGGAACGGTGCGCTCGCCATGGATCGGGTACTTCCCGGGGAAAGTGTATGACTGAAACCTTCTGGTCGCGGGCATAGAGGAACGCCAGAATGAGCTGCGCTGCGTCGGGCCGTGCTGAAATCTCGATCGGCAGGAGTTCAGCGCCTGGGGCGACCCCCCAATAAGGTATTGCGCCTTCACCGTTGCTAAATTGCCTCAACTTCGTGGGCGGGGCCGCAGGGGCGCCGACCATCAGCCCGGCGCAGGCGGTCCCGTGCGCTGAGTAGCGCATACGCGAGGTCTCAGCAGTCTCCTGAATTACGCCGCGCCCATCTTTCAGTGCTCGAAGCAGCGATTTCTGAACCTCGACTTCCTGCGCATTGTTCCTCGATTTGATCAGGCTTGCCGCCCACGCCCAGGTATCGTCGCCCACAAAGCTCTTGCTCTGCTTTTTTTCCGGCCCCCGCAAGACGAGCGGTTGCTGCTTGGGTGTGACGTAACTCAACCCGAAAGGGTGAGCGGCGAAGCTGACCGCAGAAAGGATACGAGGCTCGAGATTGGGATGGCTTGAGTTCACTCCCGTATCGATCTGGGCAATGACCTCGCCGTAACCGGGCTTGTCAGTACCCAACAAATCCCAGGCGTCGGCCTCCAGCAGGTATGCGGCCTCGTGCGGCAACCGCGCTTCAGGGATGCGCGGACGATCGCGTAAGGCGCCGATTGCGATCAGGTGCCACAGGTAGTGATACCAGTCATAACAAAGATGGCCTTCGCCCTTCTTGATGTCGTCCATCATGGCACCCACCTACCATTCGCTCTGGGCGCGTCTGATCGTTTCATCCATCGCGTCCACCAAGTACGGAGAAATGCGCGCAGCCAGTTCCTCGCCGGCATCGGTGTCGCTGGCGTAGTGCAGCCCGGCCCATTCCCTGTTCTCGGCCACCCGGCGGGCGCGCTCATAAACCGCGGTTACGCCGGCGTGCTCGGGCAGCATCCGTTGCAGAACGTTCGCCACTGCAAATGACTGAAATGAATGGTTGGACGGGTAGGAAGCGTGCGAAGGAACCGGAAGCGCCGGCCGCAGCCTCGGCTCAATGATGTTGGGCCGTGGCCGATTGAATCGATCTTTGTAGTTGAGCCCGATCTCCTCCGTGAGTTCGAGGATCGCAACGATCAATGCGCATGTCCCCTCGAAGCCCGCGAGAGTGTCTATTCCGAGCGGTGCCGTGTAGTCCAAAATCCCGAACGATGCTTGGCGGACGATCTCCTCGCGCCGCAGCGGGTCACCTTCCCTCCTCTTCTGCAGATCGATAAGCGCTTCTGTCTCCCTGAGGCTCTCTGAAGGTCCGGGCGGGGGATCGATAAGAATGTCCTCCCAGATCGCACCGAGATATTTGTTGGCGACGCTTAGTCCGATCCTGTGCAAGGCACGCTTGTCGTGCCACGCCGGCAAAGCCTCCTCGCCAGTTTCGAAAGCCGTTTGCCCCCTGCCGCGTCCCCGTCCTCGTCCGCGCCCTCTGCCCCTGCCTCGACCTCGACCTGCGCTCGGCCCCGCCAGGAAGGCTGGCGAAAGGCGCATGGCACCCTCCACAGGGTCATCAGAAATCGTTATCACGATCTGCTCTTCTTGAATCGACAGAACGCTGCTCTTGGTCATCATAGACGCGAAAGGATGCAGTTTTTCGCCGCCTCTATTTTTGATGTATTCCTCAAGAGATTTTTCAGGACTTGCGTCACCCAATATCAGCGGATATTGCCTTATGGCCGATCCACTTACTAAGAATCGGGCGCTAAACAACTTGTTATTGAGATCAATTGTCGACATCATGTCCACCCCTCAACTAAAGCTTCTAAATTTGATCCGCGCCAACTGGTGGTCGGAGCCTCGACGTAACGCCTGCGGTGCGCAGCGCTAGGGTGCGTACCTTGGCAGCGTTATCCGCGACAACCCGCTCTTGATAACCGAAACTCCGAGTACGCCTGCAATTGGATAATTCTCCTCCGAAAGCAGCTCGAGCGAGAAATCCGGCTCCCAGGCGCGCAAGCGTTCGATAGTTCGAACTGCCTCCACAGTATGCCCCAAATGCCCGTGGCAGGCAGCCGAGTATCTCAAAGCGGGTAGGTATGTGGGTTGCTGCGCAAGGACACGCTCGCCGTGACGTATCCCCTCCTCGAAGCGCCCGTTCAGAGTTGCCAAGATGCAGCACGTGGTATCGATGCAGTAACGATACAGGGGAGGCCCGCCCAGTGCACGTGCGCGCATCGCATCCTCATAGCCACGCTTCACTTCGCCGAGATAGCCGAGCGTCAAGGCACGCATGTCCCAGCAAATGGCTTGTAGCGGGTTAGCGGCTATCGCTCGATCGGCGAGTTCCAGTGCCTGTGCGTATTCACGAAAGACGAACGAATGGGCATGAGCGGCCAACGCCAGGGTGATAGGATTGAAGGGGGCCACTTCGACGGCGCGACTGGCGCATTCCCGAACCTGATCGTGAAAGGTGCCCGAGCGGCCGACCCGTCTCTCGCCAAAGCGGGTGACAAACACAAACAGCTGCCACGCCAGATACGTGCTACGCGGGTCGAGCTCATATGCTTCGGCGAGCATGCGCTCCGCCGAATCCAGGTCCGTATCGCGCATGCGGAATACCTGTCGCAGCGCTGTCAATGCAAGCCGAGACGCCCGGTGTCGGGGCTCGTCGCGGATGGACTTAGGATCGAGAACGAATTCGAGGATCGAAAACACGATCTGATTGACCAACGACATCAGCTTCAGGCTCGCCGGGCCAGTCAGGTCGGCCGGCTCGAGAAAATCCGTATGCGACCACAAGAGCCGGCTGTCACCGGGCGCAATTAATGCAAATGTCAGGCCCACTCTGTCGCCCACCACCGTTGCCCTGGTTTGCAACAGCCAGTCTGGTAGCGCAGTGTCAGGCGCTTGGGTCAGCGGTCCCTGCGCTTGAAAATCCACGACGTCGACCACTTCGAAATTCAGGATCGATCGAACCACCAGATCCAGGACAAGGTCGCTGACGGCCCTGTTAGCGGAGCCCTCCGTCCACCTGGCATCGCGAACCAGGCCCAAGCATAGCCGCGACGAATTCAGAAGTGAGGCGCTTCGCTGTCCGGACAACTGATCTGCCGCGGCAACAGGAAAGACGTTTGCTGGCACTGTGCGAGGCCGGGGCCATTGGCTTCTTTGCTCACGAAGCCAATCCTCGAACTCTGGATCGCGAATATCGAGGCCCTCAAGCAGATCACGCGTGGCAGAGCCTTCGGGTGGATCGTTCAAATCGATGCCGATCGAAGCGACGTCGAGTCGAACCACATCACGATCGGTCGAGATTAGATCAATGCCGGCGCGGCGGAGCGACTTCCGAACCTCGGACAGCTCCTGCCGCAAGCTCGCTGCACCCTGCTCCTCGCCGCGAGTGCTCCAGAGCTTGCTTTGCAGCCATTTTCGGCTCCGCGTACCGTTGGGTGCCAGGGCGAGCATGGCCAAGAGCGCTTTAGACCGTCTGCCATGCGGCGTGACGTCCGCGCCATCCGCGCTCTCAATCGCGAATGGCCCAATCAATCTAAGGAAAGGACGGCAATCCGAGTACACTAGCGGCCCCTCGCGTCCCCGCACCCTAATATAGCATCTGCTAATATAAGTCTATCTGTAATTCTCGGCTTCCGTGAGGTCAAACCTACACGTGGCAAAGGATTCGAGACGGGATTTCTGCTGTGACGGAAGGACTCGGTAGCGACATCAAGCGGTCGTTCGATGTAAGCGGTCCCATTGTCGGCTTGGGGTCATGAGCGTGCTTCGGCCACGGGCCAACGAACTTCCGCCAAAGGGTCCTCTTCCGCCGTGCCACACGGACACTAGGTGTCGGATTTTCCCACCGGCCCATGACTGCAAGGTCAAAGCGCTACAGCGTCCTTTGCACGTCCAAAGGACGCGCGGCGCTGTTGAGCAAACGCTTTTGTCCCCCGAACTGTCCGCTTTGAACGCTTGAAGGGGCACTGTGGCTGTGCGATAGGCACTCCACAAAGCAGAGAACCTTTCGGAGAGCGCTGACATGGCGGGTGGACGGGGCCTTATGGCCGGCAAGCGCGGCCTTATCCTTGGCATCGCCAACAATCGCTCGATCGCTTACGGCATCGCCAAGGCCTGTGTCGACCATGGCGCCGAGATCGCGCTGACCTATCAGGGCGAGGCGTTCAAGAAACGCGTCGAGCCGCTCGCGGCGGAACTGGGCGCGCATGTCGCCGGCCATTGCGACGTGACCGACCCGGCCAGCCTCGATGCGGTGTTCGAAAATGTCAGCAAGCACTGGGGTGGCAAGCTCGATTTCCTCGTCCACGCCATCGCCTTTTCCGACAAGGACGAACTGACCGGCCGCTATGTCGAGACGACGCGCGACAATTTCCTGCGCACCATGGATATTTCGGTCTATTCCTTCACCACCATCGCCAAACGTGCCGAGGCGCTGATGACCGACGGCGGCTCGCTGCTCACGCTGACCTATTACGGTGCGGAAAAGGTGATGCCGCACTATAACGTCATGGGTGTCGCCAAGGCGGCACTCGAAGCCAGCGTGCGCTATCTGGCCGTCGACCTCGGCGCCAAGAAGATCCGTGTCAACGCGATCTCCGCCGGCCCAATCAAGACGCTTGCCGCATCCGGCATCGGCGATTTCCGCTATATCCTGAAATGGAACGAATACAATTCGCCGTTGAAGCAGACGGTCACGCAGGAGGAGGTCGGCGATTCCGGCGTCTATTTCCTGTCCGACCTTTCGCGCGGCGTCACCGGCGAGATCCATCATGTCGATTCCGGCTATCATGTCGTCGGCATGAAGGCGGTCGACGCGCCGGATATTTCGACGGTCAAGGACTGACGCCACCGCCTGACCTCTTCCGGAAGACCTGATGTACCCGCTCGTCTATATCGTGCGCCACGGCCAGACGGCGTGGAACGCCGAGGCCCGGCTGCAGGGGCAGGCCGATACCGACCTCAACGAGCTCGGCCGCGAGCAGGCTAGCCGCAACGGGCGCAGGCTGGCCGAACTCATCGACAAGCCCGAAGATTTCGATTTTGTCGCCAGCCCGATGCGGCGCACGCGCGAGACGATGGAGCGCCTGCGCGCGGCGATGAAGCTCGATCCGTACGCCTATCGTACCGAGCCGCTGCTCGTGGAATTGAGCTTTGGCGACTGGCAGGGTTTCACCTTTGCCGAACTCGAGGCGAACAATCCCGGTTCGACCAGGCGCCGCCGCCTCGATAAATGGAATTTCCAGCCGCCCGGCGAGGGCGCCGAAAGCTACCAGATGCTGCTCGAACGGGTGAAGCCGTGGTTCGACGCGCTCGATCGCCAGACGGTCTGCGTGACCCATGGTGGCATCATGCGCGTAATGTTCCGCTTGGTACTGGGGATGTCCGAACAAGATGCGGTCAGCATGGAAGTGCCGCAGGATCGCGTGCTCAGACTGGACGGCCGGCGCCTGGAGTGGCTCTGAGACCGATGACCTAGCGTATGTTGAGATCAGGTCGGGCCGGCATCAGCTGAATATCGACGCGTCCTACTCGGTCGATCCGGTGTCCGGCAGTTCCATGTCGGTGACGACGTTCTCGCCATTCGTCACGTCGTAGGCGAGGACGATGTCCATGCCTGGCTTCAGCGCATCGAGGTCGGTTTCGGCGTTCAGCTTGTAGGACTTGCCGTCGTCCAGCGTCAGCGTCAGCGCATCCTTGTCGACCTTCTTGATCAGGCCCTCGGTCTGGCCGGCGAAGGCGGCGGTGGAAATCAACAGCGTGGCGGCAACAGCGCCAATCAGGATACGCATCATCGTCCTCTTTAATCATTGCCGGTACAGCGGCTCCGTCCAACGGAACGGAACTGAGCAGAAACCAATCGAATGTGTCAAAACTAAATCCGCGGGATCACAGTTTGACCACTGTGGAAAACGCCAATAGAAGGCAGGCGACAGCGCCGCGCGTCCTCCTGGACGCGCAAGGGGACGCTGTAGCACTTTTGATTTTGTGCATGATCCTTTCCGAAAATCGCTCCGATTTTCGGGGTCATGCGCTAGGCCGGCTCCGACGCCGGCAGGGCTGGTTCCATGTCGCACAACACGTTCGGCCATCTTTTCCGCGTCACCACCTGGGGCGAAAGCCATGGGCCGGCGCTGGGCTGCGTCGTCGACGGCTGTCCGCCAGGCATCCGCTTCACTCGCGACGAGATCCAGGCCGAACTCGACAAGCGCCGCCCCGGCCAGTCACGTTTTGTAACGCAGCGTCGCGAACCTGACGAGGTCAAGGTCCTGTCCGGCTTCATCCTCGATGAGGACGGTGAGACGATGGTCACCACCGGCACGCCGGTGTCGATGCTGATCGAGAACGTCGACCAGCGCTCCAAGGACTATGGCGACATCGCCCGCCAGTTCCGGCCGGGCCATGCCGATTACACTTACGAGGTCAAATACGGCCTGCGCGATTACCGCGGCGGCGGTCGCTCCTCGGCGCGTGAGACGGCGGCGCGGGTGGCGGCCGGGGCGCTTGCCCGCAAGGTCGTGCCCGGCATGGTGGTGCGCGGCGCGCTGGTGTCGATGGGCGATAAATCGATCGATCGCGCCAATTGGAACTGGAATTTCGTCGGCGACGCCGAAAACCCGTTCTTCACGCCTGATCCGGCGTCCGTCGCCGTCTTCACGAAATATCTGGACGGCATCCGCAAGGCGGGCTCCTCGGTCGGTGCGGTCATCGAGATCGTCGCCGACGGCGTTCCGGCGGGGCTTGGCGCGCCGATCTATGCCAAGCTCGACCAGGACATCGCCGCCGGCCTGATGTCGATCAACGCCGTCAAGGGCGTCGAGATCGGCAACGGTTTCGAGGCCGCCCGCATCACCGGCGAGGAGAATGCCGATGAGATGCGCATGGGCAATGACGGCAAGCCGGTCTTCCTGTCCAACAATGCCGGCGGCATCCTCGGCGGCATCTCGACCGGCCAGGCGATCGTCGCGCGTTTCGCCGTCAAGCCGACCTCGTCGATCCTGACGCCGCGAAAGTCGATCGACAAGGACGGTAACGACGTCGAGATCATGACCAAGGGCCGGCACGATCCATGCGTCGGCATCCGCGCCGTACCGATCGGCGAGGCGATGGTTGCCTGCGCCATTGCCGATCATTATCTGCGTCATCGGGGACAAACGGGAAGGGAGTAGGGGAGTAGGGGAGTAGGGGAGTAGGGGAGTAGGGGAGTAGGGGAGTAGGTTACGCAGCTCCCACGACAGCATTTTTTCCTTTTCCCTACTCCCGTACTGCCCTACTCCCTTACTCCCCTGTTCCCGCGAGCGAAGCGAGCACCCATGCCTTACGACCAGAAGAAAATCGTCGAAGCCCTGCGCGCCTTCGAGCGCGGCGAGATCGTCGTCGTTATGGACGATGACGGCCGCGAGAACGAGGGTGACCTGATCGTCGCCGCCGTCCATTGCACGCCGGAAAAGATGGCGTTCATCGTCCGCAACACGTCGGGCATCGTCTGCACGCCGATGCCGCGCGAGGAAGCAAAGCGGCTCAACCTGTCGCCGATGGTGGCTGACAATGATTCCGCCCACACCACCGCCTTTACCGTCAGCGTCGACTTCAAGCACGGCACCACGACCGGCATTTCGGCGGACGACCGGACGCTGACGGTGCGCAATCTCGCCAACGGCAATGTCGGCGCGTCCGATTTCGTGCGCCCCGGCCACATCTTTCCGCTGATCGCGCGCGAAGGCGGCGTGCTGATGCGTTCGGGCCATACCGAAGCCGCTGTCGACCTCTGCAAGCTCGCCGGCCTGCCGCCGGTCGGCGTCATTTCCGAGCTGGTCAATGATGACGGCACCGTTATGCGTGGCCCGCAGGTGCAGGCCTTCGCCGAAAAGCACGGGTTGAAGCAGATCTCGGTTGCCGACCTTATCGGCTACCGGCAACGCAAGGAAACGCTGGTCGAGCGCGTCGCCTGTTCCGACATCGAGACGCCGGGCGGCAAGGCGCAGGTCTTCACCTACACGCTGCCCTGGGACTCCATGCATCACGTGGCGGTCGTCTTCGGCGATATCCGCGACGGCGTCGAGGTGCCGGTGCGCCTTCATTCCGAGGACGTGGTCAGCGACGTCTTCGGCACCAGCCACAGGCTGGACGCCATCATGAAGGCAATGGGCGAGCGCCAACGCGGCGTCATCGTCTATCTGCGCGAAGGCTCGGTCGGCGTCGCCCATCAGGAGCGCAAGCGGCCGGCTGCCGGCGACCGCGAGGACCATGAAGAGGCTCGTCGCCGCGAAAACGAATGGCGCGAGATCGGCCTCGGCGCGCAAATCCTCAAGGATCTCGGCATTTCCTCGATCAATCTGATCGCCTCGCGCGAGCGCCATTATGTCGGCCTCGAAGGTTTTGGCATCCACATCGCCAAGACCGAGATTCTTTAGGCCATTCTCACGGTGCTGGTATGCGTCCGGCCCCGGCTCGGGCCGAACGCACCGGAAACTATTCCGCAGCGACCGCGGCTGCGTCGCATGCAGGCATGTCGCAGTTCGGCGCGGCAAGGCTGCGCTGGCCGGCGAGCACGATGACCAGCGCGATTGTGCCCGATGCCACCGATACCCAGAACCCGTTCTGCGCGCCGAAAGCGTCCACTACCCAGCCGGCGGCGAACGAGCCGAGCGCCATGCCGATGCCGATGCCGGTCATCACCCAGGTCACGCCCTCGGTCAGCACCGCCTCGGGCACGCGCCGTTCGATCAGGCCAAATGCCGTGATGAAGGTCGGCGAGATTGCCACGCCGCTGACGAAGACGGCCAGTGCCAGCAGCGGCACGGTGTCGGCGACGAGCAGCGGCAGCGAGGTAAGCGCAATGATGGCGATTGCGATGGCAAGCTGAATCTGCAGCGGCACTTTCAGGTTCAGGGCGCCGATGATGATGCCGACGACGAACGATCCGAGCGCGTAGACGCCGATGACGAAGCTGGCGGCGCCCGGCTGGGCAAGCTCCTTCGTGATCGCCACGGTGCTCACCTCCGTGGTGGCGAAGGTCGCGCCGATGAAGATCAGGGCCAAGGTGATGATCTGGACCGGCCGCAGCCGGATTGCCGAGCCGCCCGAACCGTGTTCCACCGGTCGGGCTCGCGGTTCGGTCGAACGCTGCAGGATGAAGGCCGTCGAACCGAAGGCGAGGAACAATGTGCTCGCGAGCACTCCCGCTTCCGGGAAAAGCGCGACGCTCAGCCCTACCGACAGCGATGCGCCGGCGATGTACACCAGTTCGTCCGCCGCCGACTCGAAGGCGAACGCCGTGTTCAACTCGGGGCGGTTGCGAAAAATCTCGGTCCAGCGTGCGCGCACCATTGCCGGTATGCTGGGCATGATGGCGGCGAGCAGCGCCGAGACGAATAGCGTCCATATCGGCCAATGCTGATTGGCCGCTGCAATCAGGATCGCAAAAGCGAGCGTGGAAATCATGGTGGTCGGCACCACAATCCGCGTCTGGCCGAGGCGGTCCACCAGTCGCGATACCTGCGGGGCGACAAAAGCGTTGGCCAGCGCATATGTCGCGGAGACGGCACCGGCCAGCCAGTATTCGCCATCGGTCTGCGACAGCATCGCGACGATCCCGATCGGAGCCATGGCCATCGGCAGCCGGGCAACGAAGCCGGCGGCGGCAAAGCCCTTGGCGCCCGACGCGCGAAAGATCTGGGAACAGGGATTTTGCATGGTCTGGCTCCTCGACAACGGCCGGTTCGGCGATTACATACGTAGCGTATGAGTTTAAATAGATCATACGCGGCGTATGTCAATTGGCATACGAGACGTATGGTAATAGGGCCAGAGCATGCATAGACCACGCAAGGAGATGATTGCCGAAACCCGCGCCAAGCTGATCGGAGCGGCGCGCCAGGCCTTCGGCACGCTCGGCTATGCCGAAGCCTCGATGGATGACTTCACGGCATCGGCCGGGCTGACGCGCGGTGCGCTCTATCATCACTTCGGCGACAAGAAGGGCCTACTCCAGGCGGTTATCGCCGAGATCGACGCCGAAATGGCAGCCCGGCTGAAGGTCGTTTCGGCCAAGCCGGGCAATCTCTGGCAGGGCTTTGTCGACGAATGCACCGCCTATATCGAGATGGCGCTGGAGCCGGAGATCCAGCGTATCGTGCTTCGTGACGGGCCGGCGGTGCTCGGCGATCCATCGCAATGGCCAAGCCAGAGCACATGCATCCGCTCGATGACGGAGAGCCTGCAAAGACTGAGCGACGAGGGGACAATTCTCGCCGTCGATCCCGAAGCCGCGGCAAGGCTGGTCAGCGGCGCTTCGTTGCATGGGGCGCAGTGGATCGCAAATTCGAACGATCCCGAAGCGACGTCGAAGAAGGCAGTGAAGGCGTTCAAGGTTCTTCTGGAAGGGCTGCTCAATCGCACCGGCAAGCTGCCTAAGCCTGATCGATCGTCAGCGAAGCAGCCCCAGATTGACCGATCACCGGCCTGAGGTCATTCTTTTCGCCGATCCCAGGCGGCTCGCGGTGGGCTCAGCCGACGCCGGTTGCCTAAACCCTGTTGAACATCGCCTCACCAGCGCGCGAAAACATGGCCAAAGCGGCGAGGCGCGCCTATATCGGGGCATGGTCACGCGACTTTATACCCACCCGATTTTCCTCGAGCACATAACACCGCCCGGTCATCCGGAGCGGCCGGACCGTTTGCGCGCCATAGAGCGTGTGCTTGACGACGAGGCGTTCGCGGCGCTCGATCGCGTCCAGGCGCCGGAAGGCAACGAGGCAACCATCCTCTACGCACATCCGCCCGAATTCGTCAAACGGGTCCGTGCAGCGATACCGGACACCGGCATCGCCCGTATCGATGCCGACACCACCGCCAGCCCGAAGAGCTGGCAGGCGGCCGTGACCGCGATCGGCGCAGCCAACGCCGCGGTCGACGACGTCTTCACCGGCCGTGCCGAAAACGTCTTCGTCGCCGCACGGCCGCCCGGCCATCATGCCGAAAAGACCACCTCCATGGGTTTTTGCCTGTTCAACACCGCCGCGATCGCGGCACGCTACGCGCAGAAGAACCATGGCGCCGACCGTGTCGCCGTCGTCGACTGGGATGTACATCACGGCAACGGCACGCAGGACATTTTCTGGGACGATCCATCGGTGCTCTATTGCTCGACACACCAGATGCCGCTTTACCCGGGAACCGGGGCTGTGAGCGAAACCGGCGCCGGCAACATCGTCAACGCGCCGCTGGCGCCGCAGAGCGGCAGCGATAGTTTTCGCGACGCCTTTCTGTCACGCATCCTGCCGGCGCTCGACAATTTTGCGCCCGATCTCATCATCATCTCCGCCGGTTTCGATGCCCACCACCGCGATCCGCTGGCCGAGATCAACCTGACTGAGGATGATTTCGACTGGGCGACCGGCCAGTTGCTCGAACGAGCCGGGCGCCATAGCCGCAACCGGCTCGTCAGCGTGCTCGAGGGCGGCTACGATCTGCAGGGATTGGCATTTTCAGTCGCCGCCCATGTTGGGCGGCTGATGAAGGGATAGATGATGGCTGGTGAGACCAACGAGGACGTCAAGGCGATGAGCTTCGAGCAGGCGCTCGAGGCGCTGGAGAGGATCGTCGACGATCTGGAGCGCGGCGACGTTCCGCTCGACCAGTCGATCCGCATCTACGAGCGCGGCGAGGCGCTGAAGGCGCATTGCGACCGGCTGCTGAAGGCGGCCGAGGACAAGGTCGAGAAAATCAGGCTGTCGCGTGACGGCAAGCCGGTGGGGACAGAGCCGTTGGACGCGGATTGAGGCGCGGCGTCGAACGACAATTTTGCTTACCGGCTTTGGACATCATCACGATTGAGGGTAAAACTCATCCCGTTTGAAACGGCTCCAGGACGAGAGGAGATTGCGAAGGATGTGCAGAAACATCAAGACCCTGTTCAATTTCGATCCGCCGGCAACCAATGACGAGGTCCGCGATGCCGCACTTCAGTTTGTCCGCAAGCTGAGCGGAACGACGCGGCCGTCGAAACAGAACCAGCATGCGTTCGACCATGCCGTCGAGGCCATTGCCGCCTCGGCGCGCGAATTGCTCGACAGCCTCGAGACGACGCAGCATCCGCGCAATCGCGAAGAGGTGGCGGCCAAGGCGAAGGCCAAATCCGCACTTCGCTTCGCCTGAGGGGACCGCGTGAGCTTCTTTCCCGGAAACGATCCGCAGATGGGCGATGCCTTCGCCAGCGATCAGATCGAGCTGATGGTCATTCCGAATGCCAAGGATATTGGCGGATTTCAGGTTCGCCGCGCCTTGCCGACGGCCAGGCGCCGGCTGGTCGGACCCTTCATCTTCTTCGACCGCATGGGTCCAGCCGTTCTGCGAGCGGGCCAGGCGCTCGACGTGCGTCCGCACCCACATATCGGCCTGTCTACGGTGACTTACCTGTTCGACGGCAAGATCAGGCACCGCGATTCGCTCGGCACCGAGATGGTAATCCAGCCCGGGGACGTGAATTTGATGACCGCCGGCCGTGGCATCGTCCATTCGGAGCGCACGCCGGAAGAACTGCGCGGCGCGCCGATGTCGGTTTCCGGCCTGCAGACATGGCTGGCGCTGCCGGACGGCAAGGAGGAGGTCGCGCCGGTCTTCGAGAACACCGCAGCCCTGCGCCTGCCCGAAGTCGAGGCCGAGGGGGTCAGCGGCCGTGTGATCATCGGTGCGTTTTCCGGACTGCGCTCCCCGGTCGCCACCGCTTCGGACACGCTTTATGCCGATCTCAGGCTGGCGCCGGGTGCCAGCGTGAAAATCCCGGCCGATGCCGAGGAGCGCGCCATCTATACGCTGGAAGGCGAGGTTTCGATATCCGGTGACCGCTTTCCGGCCGAGCGGCTGCTGGTCTTCCGGCCCGGCGACGAAATCGTTGTCTCATCGGAACGCGGCGCCCATTTCATGCTGTTTGGCGGCGCCTCGCTCGGTTCGAAACGCTATATCTGGTGGAATTTCGTATCGTCCTCAAAGGAACGCATCGAGCAGGCGAAAGAAGAATGGAAGACAGGCCGCTTCGATATCGTTCCTGGAGACGAGCAAGAGTTCATCCCGCTGCCCGAAAGCTGATGCGCGTTACCGCCACATTTACATTCGCCGGCCAGCGGCATATTTCACGATGAACAGAAAATCTGACCAGGCTCGCAAACAGTGAACGCAAAGCCCGATACGCCGCTTCTCGACAAGGTCCGCGTCCCAGCCGATTTGCGCACGCTTGCCGAAGGCGACCTGCCGCAGCTTGCGTCAGAGCTTCGCGCCGAACTGATCGACGTCGTTTCCCACACCGGCGGCCATCTCGGCGCCGGCCTTGGCGTGGTCGAGTTGACCGTCGCGCTGCACTACGTCTTCAACACGCCGGACGACCGGCTGATCTGGGACGTCGGCCACCAGGCCTATCCGCACAAGATCCTGACCGGCCGCCGCGACCGCATCCGCACGCTGCGCCAGGAGGGCGGCCTGTCCGGCTTCACCCGTCGCGTCGAGAGCGAATACGATCCGTTCGGCGCAGCCCACTCCTCGACCTCGATTTCAGCCGGCCTCGGCATGGCGATGGCGCGCGATCTGTCCGATGGCCGCAACAATGTCATTGCCGTCATCGGCGACGGCGCCATGTCGGCCGGCATGGCCTATGAGGCGATGAACAATGCCGGCGCACTCGATGCCCGGCTGATCGTCATCTTGAACGACAACGATATGTCGATCGCTCCGCCGACCGGCGCAATGAGCGCCTATCTGGCCCGTCTGGCGTCGGGCAAGACCTATCTGGGCTTGCGCGATTTCGGCAAGAAGCTGACGTCGTATCTCGGCGAGCGCGCCGATCGCGCCATCAAGCGAGCGGTCGAGCATGCGCGCGGTTACGTCACCGGCGGCACGTTGTTCGAGGAAATGGGGTTCTACCACATCGGCCCGATCGACGGTCACAACCTCGAGCACCTGATCCCGGTGCTGAAGAACGTCCGCGACAATGCCGACGGCCCGGTGCTGATCCACGTCGTGACCCAGAAAGGCAAGGGCTACGCCCCGGCCGAGGCAGCGGCCGACAAATATCATGGCGTCAACAAATTCGACGTCATCACCGGCGCCCAGACCAAGGCGCCCGCCAATGCGCCGAGCTACACCAAGGTGTTTGCCGAAAGCCTGATCCAGGAGGCCCGAGAGGACGACCGCATCGTCGCCATCACCGCCGCCATGCCGAACGGCACCGGGCTTGACCTGTTCGGCGAAGCGTTTCCGGCGAGGACCTTCGATGTCGGCATCGCCGAGCAACATGCGGTGACCTTCGCCGCCGGTCTTGCCACGGAAGGCTTCAAGCCTTTCGCGGCGATCTACTCGACCTTTCTGCAGCGCGCCTACGACCAGGTCGTCCACGACGTGGCGATCCAGAAATTGCCGGTGCGCTTTCCGATCGATCGCGCCGGCTTCGTCGGCGCCGATGGTGCCACCCATTGCGGCGCCTTCGACACGACCTTCCTGGCGACGCTGCCCGGTTTCGTCGTCATGGCCGCGGCCGATGAGGCCGAGCTGCGCCATATGGTACGCACCGCTGCAAGCTACGATGACGGCCCGATCGCCTTCCGCTACCCGCGCGGCAACGGCGTTGGTGTCGAGATGCCGCAACGCGGCTCGGTATTGGAGATCGGCAAGGGCCGGATCGTCAGGGAGGGCACCAAGGTTGCGCTGCTTTCCTTCGGCACCAGGCTGCAGGATTGCCTGGCCGCGGCCGAGGAGCTTGGCGCGGCCGGGCTTTCGACCACGGTCGCCGATGCCCGTTTTGCCAAGCCGCTCGACGAGGACCTGATCCGGCGGCTGGCCCGTTCACACGAGGTGCTGGTGACGGTGGAAGAGGGCGCGGTCGGCGGCTTCGCCAGCCATGTGCTGCAGTTCCTGGCCCATGAAGGGCTGCTGGAGAGCGGCTTGAAGGTGCGCCCGCTGGTGCTGCCCGACACATTTGTCGACCATGCCAAGCCGGAAAAGATGTATGCCGATGCCGGGCTGGACAGCGCCGGCATCGTGCGCACCGTGTTCGTGGCGCTGGGGCATACCGCGCAGGCCCAGCGCGCCTAGTTTTTAGACGCATTTCCGGCGACGCCGAAGCGATTCAACTTGGCTGCAAGATGCTAGCCTGAATCAATATCTCAACTGCCTGAATCAAATTGCCGGCGAACAGTCGTAACCTGCTGTTTACGCTGCCGTTTGGCGATTTGCTTACCGTGTCCTTTGGCCGTTCTTCAACGCTGCCCTGCTAGAAGGCAACCAGGCAGGGGAAAGAAGACCAATGAGATCGCTTTTGGGCGGCATCGCGCTTGCGGCCATCTTCGCCGCGTCGGCCGGGGCCGAAACGCGCTACGACCGCAAACTCGAAGAGGCGGTGATGGGCATCGTCGCCGGCAAGATCGGCGAGATCCGTGGCGGCTTTTCCTACAACAAGCAGGCGCCGCAATTTGTCGTCATGCCAGATACCTCACCGAAGGCGTCAATTTCCGTTGACCGGCCGCGCCCGCAGGTGTTCGGCGACAGCAGCGACGGTCTGACGCCGGCCGTCGAACGGCGGGTTTCGCGGACCATATTCTAAAGCATGATCCCGAAGAGACTCTAGAAACTAGAACCACATATCCCGCACACAGCGACCATCTCTCGGCAAATCCTCGAATGCATCGAGACCATCGAAATGGTCGATCGGGAGATCGGCGACGGCCTCGGGCGGCGCAAGCCTCACATTGACGGCGATGCGGTAGCGCCCAGCCGCATCGGGATGCAAACCGCGCCAGGCCAGGACGCAAGCGCAGGTTGGGCAGAAGAGAATCTCAAGCGAAGGATGAGCCTTTCCGACGCGCCGATAGGCGCTTACGGGCCCGGCAAGGCGGATGCGTTCGTCGACATGGTCATAAGCCCAGAGCGTGCCGTAGCGACGGCAAAGTGTGCAATTGCAGGCAGTGATCGAACCGGGATCGCCCTCCAGGGTCCAGTGGGCTGCGCCGCAGTGGCAGGTTCCCGTCAGCATGTTTCCTCCTCCACGTTTCGACGGCTAAACGGCATCTCTTTCTTAGCATTGCGTCGGATCTCGTGCGAGGTTCGACAAACAGCGGAGTGGCTTGATGCGTTCACCCGTTGCCAACTATGCATTGTCTCATCGCCAATATCCTTGCCATCATCGTTGGCATTCGCCATGAAGGCCGATGACTTCCCTTCCGCCAGCCAGCATACGCCAGCGGCTCGACGAATTGCTCGTCCAGCGCGGTCTGTTTGCCAGCCGCTCGCGTGCCCGCGACGCGGTCGAGCGCGGCACCGTGACGGTCGATGGCATCGTCGCCCTCAAGCCGGGCCAGGCCGTTCTGCCTGAGTGCAACATTGTCGTTGACGATCCGGCGCAGGGTTACGTGTCGCGCGCCGCACTGAAGCTGAAGGCTGGTCTCGAGCATTTCGCCCTCGACCCCACCGGCAGCGAAGCGCTCGATGTCGGCGCCTCGACCGGGGGCTTTACGCAGGTGCTGCTCGAACGCGGCGCGGCGCATGTCACCGCGATCGATGTCGGGCACGGCCAGATGCACTCCGACATTGCCGGCGATCCGCGCGTGACGGTAATTGAAGGCCTGAATGCGCGCCAACTATCGGCCGCCGATCTCGGCGGCCGTGTGCCGGATTTCATCGTCTCGGATGTCAGCTTCATATCGCTGAAACTGGCGCTGCCGCCGGCGCTTGCCTTGGCCAGGAATGGCGCAAAAGCTGTGTTTCTGGTCAAGCCGCAATTCGAGGCCGGCCGCGAGGCGATCGGCAAGGGCGGCCTGCTTAAGGACCCCTATGATGCGGCGCGCATTGCCGGCCTGATGCAGGACTGGCTCGATGCCATTCCCGGCTGGCGCTCGCTGGGGCTTCATCTGTCACCGATAGAGGGCGGCGACGGCAACCGCGAGTTCCTGCTCGGCGGCATCAAGGACGTCGAGACCCAGAAGCGATGAGCACCCGTTTCACGATCGCAAGGTTGGGCTCGCAGGGCGACGGCATCGCCGAGACGGAAACCGGCGAGATTTTCATTCCGTTCGCGCTGCCGGGAGAGGTCGTCACCGCCGCGCGGGAGAAAGATCGCGCCACCTTGATGTCGGTCGTTGAGGCTTCGCCGTTGCGGGTCGATCCGCCGTGCCGGCATTTCGGCGCATGCGGCGGCTGCGCCGTCCAGCATCTCGAGACTGAAGCCTATCACCGGTGGAAGCGCGAAAAGGTCGTGCATGCGCTGAAGAGCAAGGGCATCGCTTGCGATGTCGGGGCGCTGGTGCCGTGCGCGCCGCACACGCGCCGCCGCGTCGTCTTCACCGCCCGGCGGAGCGAGGCGGGAATGCAGTTCGGCTTCGTTCGCGCGCTGTCATCCGAGATCATCTCGATCGAGGAATGCCCGATCTCGGCGCCGCAGATCGTCGCTGCGCTCGACCGTTTGAGGATGCTTGCCGGACTGATCTGCACCACGACCAAATCGTTCCACATGGCGGTGACGGTGACCGGTTCCGGCCTCGATGTCGCGGTTCACGATTCCGGCAAGCTCGGCGAGAACCAGCGCCGCGTCGCTTCCAACTTCGTCATCGCCGAGGGGCTGGCCAGGCTGTCGGTCGACGGCGAGATCATTATCGAACCAAACAAACCGGTCGTCCTGTTTGGTGGCGTCGCCGTCGCAGTGCCTCCGGGCGCTTTCCTGCAGGCGACCGAGGCTGCCGAACAGGCGATGGCCAACATTGTCGGCCAGCATTTCGCGCGCGCCAAAAAGGTCGCCGATCTGTTCGCCGGCTGCGGCAGCTTCGCGCTGCGCCTGGCCGCAAGATCGGAGGTTCATGCGGTGGAAGGCGATGCGGCAGCACTCGCGGCGCTCGACCGGGCATTCCGTTTCGCCAGCGGCCTGAAGCGGGTGACCGGCGAACGTCGCGACCTGTTCCGGAGGCCGCTCACATTCAAGGAGTTGAATGCCTTTGACGGCGTTGTCTTCGACCCGCCTCGCGCCGGCGCCGAGGACCAGTCGAAGCAGATCGCGCGCTCCTACGTGCCGCTCGTCGCTGCGGTGTCTTGCAATCCGGTAACGCTGGCGCGGGACCTACGCATCCTCATGGACGGCGGCTATACCCTGAAGAGCGTGACGCCGATCGACCAGTTCCTGTGGTCGCCGCATGTCGAGGCCGTGGCGCTGTTGGAGAAGCCGAGACGAAGACGCTAGCAGCCAGGGCCTGAAACGCGCACCAAAAAAGCACATTTTTAGCGCACGTCGTTCAGACCGTGCTAGGGAATTGCCACGAGCACCGCAGCCTTCGAAATTTCGCCATCGTGCTTCGGCGAGGAGCGGGCGCCGTTTCTCTCGCCAAGGCGGGTCGCTGAACTGCTAGGGGTCAATACGACAGAACTGGCGGGGCTGACCGGTCTCGCGCGCAACACGCTTGCCGCCGAGTCCGGTGCGCGCAAGGTCGACGCCGCATTGAGTCCCATCGTCCGTATCCTGGCGATGGCCGGCGAGATGGCCGGTGATGAACATCGTGCGGCGATCTGGTTCAAGCATCAGCCGATCCCCGGTTGGGCCGGAAAGACCGCCTACGATCTGGTTCGCGAAGGCAAGACGGACATGGTGCTTGCCTATCTGGAGGCAGTCCGCTCCGGCATCTATGCCTGAAACCAGGCTGACCCTGTGGCGCGCTTTTGTGCCGCGCTGGGCCGCTGTGAGCTGCTATGCTTCTTGCACGCGTTCGTATCCGGCCGCCTTCGCGGCCCTGACGAACTTGCGGTCAAAAGTCGCGAAGCCAGCGCAGTGAGCGGACTTGCCCAGATGCAGCGCATCAGCGAAATCCAACCCCTGTACCGAGAGGTCGAGCGCGGACGACACGACCGCCCCGTCTTCCACCTCTACCGTGGGAAGCCCGCTAAACACCCGTAGCGTACGGGCGATTTCAAGCGGCGCAAAACCGTAGGCGCTGCGCAACACCCATTCGACTTCCAGCATCACCGTGACGGCGACAAAGACCGGCTGGCTATCGATCAGCGCCCGGGCGCGGGAAGACTGCGACGGGTGATCGCCCGTCAGGTAGCGGACGATCAGGTTGGTATCAATTGCGAGCATGGCGCCGCCGCGCTTCGGCGAGCACGCCCGCGTCCATTTCCTCCAACGTCTTCGGCCTGCCACTATAGCGCAGCGATCCAAACACGTCCTCTGGCCGTGTCTCGGCGAAGACTGGCGCAGGCTTCAGTAGCACGCCCTCCGGGGTATCCTCGACCAGAAGGCGTGTGCCGGCATGCCATTCCCTCCGTTTCCGGATCGCGCTGGGCAGGATGACCTGTCCCTTGGTCGAGACCGTAGTTACGAGCTTCTTTGCGGCAGCCATCTGCGCACGTCCTTAGGTGTAAGACGAATGTAAGATAGTCGAAGCTCTCCGCAAATTCAAGGCGCAAGCTACTCCTACTTAAAGCGATGACAAGGCAGTGGGCGGCGGGGATTGGTTGTTCCGGAGCGGCGATAATTCGGCGTCAACTCCATCAAACCCTGGTGCCGCCGACTGTCATCTGGTTCATCCTGAGATGCGGCTGGCCGACGCCGACCGGCACGCCCTGTCCGGCCTTGCCACACATGCCGATGCCGGTGTCGAGCTTCATGTCGTTGCCGATCATCGCCACACGATGCATGGCATCCGGCCCGTTGCCGATCAGCATGGCGCCCTTGATCGGTTGCGTCACCTTGCCGTTCTCGATCATGTAGGCTTCGGTGCAGCCGAACACGAACTTGCCCGAAGTGATGTCAACCTGGCCGCCACCGAACGACACGGCATAGATGCCGTTCTTGACCGAGGCGATGATCTCGTCCGGCTCCATGTCGCCCGCTGTCATGTAGGTGTTGGTCATGCGCGGCATAGGCTCGTGCGCGTAACCTTGGCGTCGCCCGTTGCCGGTGGCTTTCATGCCCATCAGCCGGGCGTTCTGGCGGTCCTGCATGTAGCCGACCAGCTTGCCATCGTCGATCAGCACGTTATGGGCCGATGGCGTGCCCTCATCGTCGACGGTAAGCGAGCCACGCCGCTCGGGCAGGGTGCCGTCATCAACGACGGTGACGCCTTTCGCTGCCACCTGCTGGCCAAGCAGGCCGGCAAAGGCCGACGTCTTCTTGCGGTTGAAATCGCCTTCCAGCCCGTGGCCGACGGCCTCGTGCAACATGACGCCCGGCCAGCCGCTCGACAGCACGATGTCGAAAGTGCCGGCAGGTGCTGGAACCGCTTCGAGATTGACCAGCGCTTGCCGCAATGCCTCCTTGGCCGCGTGCCGCCAGCTGTCCTCGATCAGGAATTCACCAAAATCCTTGCGGCCTCCCATGCCGTAGGAGCCGCTCTCCTGGCGGTCGCCGTCGCCGACCACCACCGACACGTTGATCCTGACCAGCGGACGGATGTCGCGCACCATCTGGCCGTCGGCGCGCATGATCTCGACATGCTGCCAGGAGGCGGCGAGCGACGCCGTCACCTGCCTGACGCGCGGATCCTCGGCCCGCAGCCATGCATCGATTTCCTGAAGCAGCTTGGCCTTGGCCTCGAAGGAAGGCGAGGGGATAGGGTTTCCGTCGCCGTAGAGGTGGCGGTTGGTGCGGGCAGGCGCTGCGGCAAGCGTGCCGGAATAGCCGCTCTTCACCGTCGAAACGGCATCGGCGGCGCGCAGCAGCGAGGCTTCGGAGAGATCGCTGGAATGGGCGTAGCCGCTGGCTTCGCCGGCGACGGCGCGCAGGCCGAAACCCTGGTCGGTGTTGAAATTCGCGGTCTTCAGCTTGCCATTGTCGAACATCAGCGATTCGCTTTCGCTATATTCGAGAAACAGTTCGCCGTCGTCGGCGCCGTTAATAGTCTCGGCAACGATTTGCTTGATGCGATCGTCGGAAATGTCAAATTGGCCGATCAGGCTGTTCATGGCAGGTCCATTCGCAGGAGGATTGTTTCCCACGATGTAGGCGCGAAGGCCCGCACAGACAATCTGAAATGAGATTTGCCGTGACCTCGGCCGGTCAACATCACTGGATCGTGCTACAAGACCCAGGCTCAAGGCAGGGCGGCGAAGCCGTCGGCGAAACCCTTGAGGTCGACGGGAATGCCGATGCCCTCTTCCGGCGTCTGGAAGACGATGAAGGTGGCGGACGTACCGGTCTTCAGCGTGTCGAGCAGCGGCTTTTCCAGGATGACCTCGGCATAGCAGCCGTCCTGGAAACAGCGCACGAAATAGGCGCGGCCGATATCCTTGCCGTCGACATTGAGGCCGAGGCCGTTCGGCAACAGCACGCCGAGCGGCGCCAGCACACGCAGGATTTCGGCCTTGTTGTCGGCTGTGCGCAGCACGACGACGGAAAGACCCATTTCCGGACGGTCCTCGGCGACGACGTTCTGCATCATCACGCATTGTTCGGATGTAGCACCGGCGGGCGTATCGCAGATGATCGACCACGCCCCATGCGTTGACTTCACCGTGCCGCTTGGCTGCGCGGCATTGGCCAGGCCGGCGCCGGACAAGGCTATTGCGGCGGCAACAAAGATGACCTTCGCCAAGGTTCTCGAAAGCCAAGGGTTCATGACGGCTCCATTGCGAATCACGGCACTTTAAGCCGCACTAAACCCAAGTAAAGGACGAGACCCCGGCGATCTGCCCCGACACAGGCGACAATGCGCTTTTCAGTGCCAATTTCGCCCTAATTGCGACGGCTCCGCACGCCGCGCGGCTCATTCTACCCGGATGCCGCTCTGGTGATTCGCGGCGAGCCGTCACCGCACGAAGCCAGCGCCGCGCTTGCGCGCAAAAATGCCGCACGGGTTCCGGCGCTCCTTTCTTGCGGAGGCAAATAGAGTATGGTTTGAACCAGCCTTGAATTGTCCGGGATTCCCGTCCCGGCCATTGTTCGACATTCTTGCGGTCCGATCGCGAGGAACTGGGAGATGACGAGGGCGATGAGAAAATTCCTGGCAACCGCCAAAATCGTAGCTAGTGCCGCCGCCACGTTGTTTGCCGCTGCATCCGCTCATGCAGCCCAGCCCCAACCTTGGGAAACCAGTTTTCAGCCTCCGGCGACCGACATTATGCGGCAGATCGAGTGGTTCGGGAACTACTCGTTCGCGTTCATCATTGTGATCACCGCCTTGGTGCTTTTCCTGATTGCCTACTGCATTTTGCGGTTCCGGGCGAGCGTCAACCCGACGCCGTCGCGCACCAGCCACAACACGCTGATCGAGGTCATCTGGACTGTCGGTCCCGTCGTCATCCTGCTCTGTCTCGCCATTCCCTCGTTCCAACTGCTGACCGCGCAATACACGCCGCCGGAAGAAGCCAAGCTGACCGTCAAGGCGACCGGCAATCAGTGGAACTGGGACTACGAATACCAGGTCGACAACACGCTTTCCTTTAATTCCGCGATCCTTCAGGATGCCGACAGGGCTGCTGCCGGCAAGGAAGATCGCGCCGCGTATCCGCGCCTGCTCGCCGTCGACAATGAGATGGTGGTGCCGGTCAGCACCATGACCCGCGTGCTGGTGACGGCGACCGACGTCATTCACGCCTTTGCCATGCCGTCCTTCGGCATCAAGACCGATGCGGTGCCGGGCCGCATCAACGAGGTCTGGTTCAAGGCGGACAAGGAAGGCCTCTATTACGGCCAGTGCTCGGAACTCTGCGGCAAGGACCACGCCTTCATGCCGATCGCCATTCGCGTCGTCTCCGATGCACAATACAAGACCTGGCTGGCGGCAGCCAAAACCGACCTTCCCGGCGCCAACAAGGCGCTGATGGCCGAGGTCGATGGCACGAACAAGGTAGCGGCCGCCGGCAATTGATGCCGCGACCAGAAAAGATTCAGGGAACGGAGCCGACCATGGCGCACGCTGCAGCTCACGACGACCACGACCACAAGCCGTATCATGGCTGGGTCCGGTGGGTGTATTCGACCAACCACAAGGACATCGGTACGCTTTATCTGATCTTCGCGATCATGGCGGGCTGCATCGGTGGCGCCTTGTCGGTCGTCATGCGCATGGAATTGCAGGAGCCGGGCATCCAGATATTCACTGGCCTGGCGCAGATGGTCTACGGCATGAATGGCGACGCCGCCATCGACGGGGGCAAGAGCATGTACAATGCTTTCACCACCGCGCATGCGCTGATCATGATCTTCTTCATGGTGATGCCGGCGCTGATCGGCGGCTTTGCCAACTGGATGGTGCCGATCATGATCGGCGCGCCGGATATGGCCTTCCCGCGCATGAACAACGTCTCGTTCTGGCTGCTGCCGCCGGCTTTCATCCTGCTGATTTTCTCGGCCTTCGTCCCGAGTGCGCCCGGCGCCTACGGCGTCGGCGGCGGCTGGACGCTTTATCCGCCATTGTCGACATCGGGCCAGCCCGGACCGGCCATGGACCTGGCGATCCTGTCAATCCACATCGCCGGCGCCTCCTCGATTCTTGGCGCCATCAACTTCATCACCACCATCTTCAACATGCGCGCGCCCGGCATGACCATGCACAAGATGCCGCTTTTCGCCTGGTCTGTGCTGATTACCGCCTTCCTGCTGCTTCTGTCGTTGCCGGTGCTGGCCGGCGGCATCACCATGCTTTTGACCGACCGCAATTTCGGCACCACCTTCTTCGCCCCGGACGGCGGCGGCGATCCGATCCTGTTCCAGCACCTGTTCTGGTTCTTTGGCCATCCGGAGGTCTACATTCTGATCCTGCCGGGTTTCGGTATCATCAGCCATATCATCTCGACCTTTTCGAGGAAACCGGTGTTTGGCTATCTCGGCATGGCCTATGCGATGGTTGCCATCGGTGCGGTGGGCTTCATCGTCTGGGCCCACCACATGTACACGACGGGCCTGTCGCTCGATACCCAGCGCTATTTCGTCTTCGCCACCATGGTCATCGCGGTGCCGACGGGTGTGAAGATCTTCTCGTGGATCGCCACTATGTGGGGCGGGTCGATTTCGCTCAAGACCCCGATGCTGTGGGCGATCGGCTTCATCTTCCTGTTCACTGTTGGCGGCGTCACCGGTGTGCAGTTGGCCAATGCCGGCCTCGACCGCCCGCTGCACGATACCTATTTCGTGGTCGCGCACTTCCATTACGTGCTGTCGCTGGGCGCGGTCTTCGCGATCTTCGCCGGCTGGTACTACTGGTTCCCGAAAATGACCGGCTACATGTATTCGCCGGTGATCGCGAACACCCACTTCTGGGTCACTTTTGTCGGCGTCAACCTAGTCTTTTTCCCGCAGCACTTCCTCGGCCTTTCCGGTATGCCGCGTCGCTATATCGACTATCCGGATGCCTTCGCCGGCTGGAACATGGTGTCGTCCTACGGCTCGTACATCTCGGCTATCGGCGTCGTCATCTTCCTGTTCGGCGTCTTCGAGGCGTTCCAGAAGAAGCGGGTCGCCGGCGCCAATCCTTGGGGCGAGGGTGCGACCACGCTGGAATGGCAACTGCCTTCGCCGCCGCCGTTCCACCAGTGGGAACAGTTGCCGAAGATCAAGTAGGCGGTTGCCTCCTTTAATACGGAGCCGCCGGCCGACCGGCGGTTTTGGCCAACGGAATGATGGACTTTAAGTACGCATGGCCCTTGCCGAAGACAGACTGATTGACGAGCCGGGCTTCCGCATGTCGGAAGCGACGGCGGGCGATTTCTTCGCCCTGCTGAAGCCGCGCGTCATGTCGCTGGTGGTGTTCACTGCGTTTGTCGGCATGGTCGCCGCTCCGGTGACCATCAATCCGCTGCTGGCGGTGATCGCGATCCTGGCTATTGCCATCGGCGCCGGCGCCTCCGGTGCGCTCAACATGTGGTATGACGCAGACATCGATGCGGTGATGACGCGCACCGCCGGCCGTCCCGTGCCGGCCGGCCGTATCCGGCCAGGCGAGGCATTGAGTTTCGGGCTGGTGCTGTCGGTTCTGTCGGTGATGACGCTCGGCGTGCTGGTCAACTGGTTGGCAGCATCGCTTCTGGCCTTCACCATCTTTTTCTATGCCGTCATCTATACGATGTGGCTGAAGCGCTGGACGCCGCAGAACATCGTCATCGGCGGGGCTGCCGGTGCCATTCCGCCGGTCATTGGCTGGGCGGCGGTAACCGGATCGGTCAGCCTCGAAAGCTTGGTGCTGTTCCTGGTCATCTTCCTGTGGACGCCGCCACATTTCTGGGCGCTCGCGCTGTTCAAGTCGGAGGACTACGCCAAGGCAGGCATTCCGATGATGCCGAATGTCGCCGGTCAGGCCTCGACCAGACGCCAGATCTTTGCCTATGCGCTGGTCCTCGCGCCGGTTGGCGTGCTGCCCTGGGTTCTCGGGTTCACCACGCCGGTCTATGGCGTCGTTGCATTGCTGCTCGGCGCCGGCTTCGTCTGGTATGCGTGGAAGGTGCTGCAAATGGCCGATGACGACCGGGCGATGAAGCCGGCCAAGGCCTTGTTCGGCTATTCGCTGCTCTATCTCTTCGCCATCTTCGCCGCCTACCTTGGCGATTGTGTCGTCGCGCGCGCGCTGACCATTGGTGGAGCATGAGCATGGCCGAAAAGAAGCTTGAACTGGTCACGTTGACCGAACGTCAGCAGAAGGCCCGCCGCAATCGCTCGGCCGCAATCGGTTTCGCGCTGGCGGCGCTGGTCGTCATATTCTACGTCGCGACCATCGTGAAATTTGGTCACAGTTTCCCCGGCTCGATGTGAGCTTAACATGACCAGGCAAACAGTCACCGATCCTAAGAAGAAGAATACGAACCGCGTCGTCGCCGGCGTCTGCATCGCGTTCTTCGGCGGCATGATCGGCATGGCCTACGCCGCGGTGCCGCTCTACGCGATGTTCTGCCAGGCGACAGGCTACGGCGGCACCGTCAAACGGGCGACCCAGCAATATGCCGATCGGGTGCTCGATCGCGACATCACCATCCGCTTCGACGCCAACACCGCCGGCGTTCCCTGGCAATTCCAGCCGGTCGCTCGCTCGATCACGATCAAGATCGGCGAAACCGCCGAGGCGCATTTCAGCGCGACCAACAAATTCAGCCGTCCCATCACTGGACGCGCCACCTTCAACGTGCAGCCGGAACTGGCCGGACCTTACTTCAACAAGGTCGAGTGTTTCTGCTTCACCGACACGACGCTGAAGCCGGGCGAGACACTGGACATGCCGGTCGTCTTCTATGTCGATCCCGACATCGTCAACGCGCCGGAATTGAAGGATCTGACGACGATTACCCTGTCCTACACGATGTTCCCGGTCGACAAGACCAAGCCGGTCGCATCATCGGTGCCGGCCGACGGCCACCGCAACAAGATTTCAGATACCGAAGCAAGCCTCGGGGGTTGATATGGCAGACGCACACGCAAAACCACAACATGACTACCACCTTGTCGACCCGAGCCCGTGGCCTTTCCTGGGCTCCGTCGGGGCGCTGGTGACCGCGTTCGGCGGCGTCTGTTACATGCAATACCTCAAGGGCGGCGATTTCCCGATCTTCGGTTTCAATGTCGCCAATCCATGGCTGTTCTTCATCGGCCTGCTGATCGTCATCTACACGATGTTCGCCTGGTGGTCGGATACGATCAAGGAGGCGCATGAGGGACACCACACCCGTGTCGTGTCGCTGCATCTGCGCTACGGCATGATCATGTTCATCGCCTCCGAGGTGATGTTCTTCGTCGCCTGGTTCTGGGCCTTCTTCGACGCCAGCCTGTTTCCGGGCGAGGTCCATCAATACGCCCGTACCGCCTTCACCGGCGGCGTCTGGCCGCCCAAGGGCCTCGAAGTTCTCGACCCCTTCCATCTGCCGCTCTACAACACCGTCATCCTGCTTCTGTCGGGTACCACGGTGACCTGGGCGCACCACTCGCTCATCCACGGCGACCGCAAGGGCCTGATCAATGGGTTGGTGCTGACCGTCGGCCTCGGCATGCTGTTCACCATGGTGCAGGCCTACGAGTACATGCACGCGCCGTTCGGCTTCAGGGATTCGATCTACGGCGCCACCTTCTTCATGGCGACCGGCTTCCATGGTTTCCACGTCATCATCGGCACGA
Organism: Mesorhizobium sp. M1088; assembly: GCF_040318575.1. Taxonomy (NCBI): domain Bacteria; kingdom Pseudomonadati; phylum Pseudomonadota; class Alphaproteobacteria; order Hyphomicrobiales; family Phyllobacteriaceae; genus Mesorhizobium; species Mesorhizobium sp. M1088. The sequence continues at coordinate 384,337 of NZ_JAMYMO010000001.1, forward strand.
TCTTCCTGTTGGTCTGCCTGATCCGCGCCATAAAGGGCGACTTCACGCCCAAGCAGCATTTCGGCTTCGAGGCCGCCGCCTGGTACTGGCACTTCGTGGACGTGGTGTGGCTGTTCCTGTTTGCCTCGATCTACGTCTGGGCATCGAACGGCGCGATGATCGAACCGCACTGAGATCGAACTGAGGAAATCGACAAGGCGGCTGCGGCGACGTGGCCGCCTTATCTTTTGCGGCAAATGCTCCTAGGATGATCCCATGAGCGACGACAAGGCGATCTGGCCACCAATCGATCCGATCTCGGCCGGCTTGCATGGCCGCTGCCCCCGCTGTGGCGAGGGCAAGCTGTTCTCCGGGTTCCTCACGGTCGGCAATCGCTGCACCAATTGCGGCCTCGATTATTCTTTCGCCGATGCTGGTGACGGGCCGGCGGTGTTCGTTATCCTGATCATCGGCTTCATCGTCGTCGGCCTGGCGTTGTGGATGGAGGTGACGCTCAATCCACCGCTTTGGCTGCATCTGCTGCTGTGGATTCCGCTGACGCTGGTGCTTTGCCTGGCGGCGCTCCGGCTGATCAAGGGCGTGCTGCTGACGCTGCAATACCGCAACAAGGCGGCCGAGGGCCGGCTGGACCGCGGCGAATGAGCGAGGCATCAGGTTCGGTGGCCGGCCGGTCGCGGCCCAAGCGCGCATTGGCGCTCGGCCTGGGTATCGTCGTGTTTTTGATCCTGCTGGCGCTCGGCACCTGGCAGGTTCAGCGCCTGCACTGGAAAGAGGGCCTTCTCCAGACGATCGACCAGCGTACGCATTCGGCGCCTGTACCATTGGCCGAGGTCGAAAAGCGGTTTGCTGCCGCCGGCGACGTGGACTACACGCCGGTGATAGTGACCGGCACTTTCCTGCATCAAGACGAGCGGCATTTCCTCGCCACCTGGGAAGGCCAGTCCGGTTTCGACGTCTTCACGCCGCTACAGCTCGACGATGGCCGTTTCGTGCTGATCAACCGCGGCTTCGTGCCTTACGATTTCAAGGATCCAGCCAAGCGGCCGCAGGAACAGGTAACGGGCAAAGTGACGGTGACGGGGCTCGCCCGTAACCCGCTGCCGGCCAAGCCCTCGATGATGCTTCCCGACAATGATCCGCAGAAGAATATCTTCTACTGGAAAGATCGTGACGCGATGGCCTCGAGCGCCGGCCTGCCGACAGGTGCGGCGCTGGTGCCGATCTTCATCGATGCGAACGCCACGCCCAACCCCGGCGGGCTGCCGGTTGGCGGTGTCACCGTCATCGACCTGCCGAACAGCCATCTGCAATATGCGATAACCTGGTACGGCCTTGCCGCCGCCCTTGCCGGCGTCCTGATCTCCTGGCTCCGCCGCCCGGCGAAAGACCAATGATCGCCGCCATTACCCTTGACAGGGCAGGGCCGCGCACCTCATTTCGCGCCTTGAGCTCAGAAGTTATAGTCCGATCAACCGGCCTACAATCAGCGTAAGATGCAATCATGCTTCACACAAAGCCGCCGCTGACCATCCGGCTCTGCCAGCCCCGCGGTTTCTGTGCGGGCGTTGACCGTGCCATCCAGATCGTCGTGCTGGCGCTGAAGAAATACGGCGCGCCGGTCTATGTCCGCCACGAGATCGTGCACAACCGCTACGTCGTCGAAGGGCTGCAAAGCCTCGGCGCGGTGTTCATCGAGGAGCTCTCCGAGATCCCGCCCGAGCATCGCCAGAGCCCGGTCGTCTTTTCGGCGCATGGCGTGCCGAAATCTGTGCCGGCCGACGCCCAGTCCCGCAACCTGTTCTATCTCGACGCGACTTGCCCGCTGGTCTCGAAAGTCCACAAGCAGGCGATGCGCCATCAGCGGCTTGGCCGCCACGTGCTCTTGATCGGCCATGCCGGGCATCCGGAGGTGATCGGCACAATGGGCCAGTTGCCGGACGGCGCGGTAACTCTGATCGAGACCGAGGCCGACGCCGCAAGCTTCGTGCCCGCAGACCCACAAGCGCTCGGCTTCGTCACCCAGACGACGCTGTCGGTCGAGGATACCGCCGGTATCATCCGCGCCCTGCAGCAGCGTTTTCCCGAGCTGCACGCGCCGGCGGCGGAATCGATCTGTTATGCCACCACCAATCGCCAGGAAGCGGTCAAGGAAACAGCGGCCGGCGCCGATCTCTTCCTGGTTGTCGGCGCACCTAACTCGTCCAACTCGCGGCGCCTGGTCGAAGTGGCCGAGCGCGCCGGCGCCTCGATGTCGCTTCTCGTGCAGCGCGCCTCCGAAATTCCGTGGAATGAGATTGCCGGCATTTCGACGCTCGGCCTGTCGGCGGGCGCCTCGGCGCCGGAGATCATCGTCGACGAGATCGTCGATGCGTTCAGGCAGCGCTTCGACGTGACCATCGAGCTGGCCGTGACGGCGACGGAGACGGAGGACTTTCCGGTGATGCGGGTGTTGCGCGATGTCGAACTGACGGCTGCCGACATGGCCTTCGTCAACGGGGCCGCGTAGCAACGATGGCGGTTTACACCGACGTCAACGAGGGCGAGCTCGGCGCATTCCTCAGGAACTATCCGGTCGGCGACCTCTTGTCCTACAAGGGCATCGCCGAAGGCACCGAAAACTCGAATTTTCTGCTGCACACCAGCAGCGGCTCCTACATCCTGACGCTTTACGAGAAGCGCGTCGACAAGGCTGACCTGCCGTTCTTTCTCGGCCTCATGGCCCACCTCGCCAGAAAGGGCATTTCGTGCCCGCTCCCGGTCACCGCACATGATGGCGGTGTGATCGGAACACTTGCCGGCCGGCCGGCGGTCATCATCACCTTTCTCGAAGGCCTGTCGCTGCGGGGGCCGACGGCTGCACATTGCGGCGAGGTCGGCAAGGCGCTGGCGGCACTGCATCTCGCCGGCGCGGATTTTCCGATGACCCGCCCCAACGCCCTTGCCATCGATGGCTGGCGCAAGCTGTGGAATGCCGCCCGCGCCCGCGCCGACGAGGTCGAGCCGGGACTGGCGGCCGAGGTCGATGCCGATTTCGCCGATTTCGAGCGGAACTGGCCGAACGGTCTGCCGCAAGGCATCATCCATGCTGATCTTTTCCCGGACAATGTGTTTTTCCTCGGCGAGAAACTGTCCGGGCTGATCGACTTCTATTTCGCCTGCAACGACCTCTATGCCTATGACGTTGCCACGTGCCTGAACGCCTGGTGCTTCGAGAAGGATTTTTCCTTCAATCTGACCAAGGGCACGGCGCTGCTTGCCGGCTACCAAAGCGTGCGGCCGTTGAGCAGTGACGAGAAAGCTGCGCTGCCGATGCTGGCGCGCGGTTCGGCGCTGCGCTTCATGCTGACCCGGCTCTACGACTGGCTGACGGTCCCGGACGGCGGCCTGGTGATGAAACGCGACCCGACCGAGTATATCCGCCGGATGCGCTTCCACCGGGCGATCAACTCTCCTTCCGAATATGGACTGACATGACCAAGCGCGTTGAAATCTTCACCGATGGTGCCTGTTCGGGCAATCCCGGGCCTGGCGGCTGGGGCGCAATCCTGCGCTTCAACGGCGCAATCAAGGAGCTCCATGGTGGCGAGGCTCTGACCACCAACAACCGCATGGAGTTGTTGGCGGCCATCTCGGCGCTCAATGCGCTCAAGGAGCCTTGCGTCGTCGATCTTTATACCGACAGCAACTACGTCAAGGACGGTATTTTCGGCTGGATCGACGGCTGGAAGCGCAACGGCTGGAAGACCGCCGCCAGGCAGCCGGTGAAGAATGCCGAGCTGTGGCAGCAGCTCGACGCTGCGCGCAACCGCCACCAGGTCACCTGGCATTGGGTCAAGGGCCATGCCGGCCATCCCGAGAACGAGCGCGCCGACGAATTGGCGCGGCTCGGCATGGCGCCATTCAAGACGAAGTCGGCGAAACCCGTGCTCGCGTCCGTGCCGCCGGAGGAAGGCACCCAGTCCAGGCAATCGGCGGCCAAGAAGGTTCGGCGCTCGACCCAGAGTTATTGATCCGGTTGAACTGGCGTGTCAGCGGATCAGAAGGGCGGTGCCGAACAGTCCGATGGCAAACACCGTATGCGACACAAGATTGAGGGCGCGGACCTGCATCGGATTGGGCCGCTTCGAAGCGGCCCAGCCGGCGCCCAGGCCGGGCGCCAGCAGAAACCACCCGGCGCCGACGGTGACGATGCCGAGCATAAAAGCCGGCAGGAAGGTCGGCGCGGTGAGCCAGGCCGTTCCGGCCAGCACGACCAGTATGACGCCGTAGACGATGCCGACAGCATAATGAAAGGCCCAGCCAAGTACTGATTCATGCGGGTAGGGCGAGGCCTCGCCAATGTCGTCATGGAAGACCTTGCCTTCCCTGAGATGCCAGACCCAGCGGCCGACCAGCCCCCAGTTCGGCCGCGGCTGAGCAAACGCCTTGTTCAGGAAAATCGCCCAGACATCCATAAGCGCGGTTGCGCCGATGCCGATCGCGACGCTGCGCCAGACGATGTCAGACATAATCGAGGTCCCCAGAAGCAAGCAGTCCCGAAGGGCCGACGCATGGTCCCGAAAAACCGGGTCGGCTTTCGGAAGGATCATGCGCCGATGCAAAGTCAGCGTCCTTTGGACGTTGAGCGCTCGAAGGCGCCCTTTGCCGTGCCTGGCCTAGGCTGTCGCCAGGACGGAAAGCTGTCCGAGAATGTGAGCCGCACCGGATTCGTCGACGCCGGGCTTTGTCTCGACATTGAGTGCGGTGACCTTGCCGTCATCGACGATCATCGAAAAACGCTTCGAGCGTAGCCCCATGCCGCCGCTGGAGAGGTCGGCGTCGAGGCCGACGGATTTGGCGAAATCGCCATTGCCATCGGCAAGATAAAGGATTTTGCCTTCACCGCCGCTGAAGCGGGCCCAGGCCCCCATAACGTGAACATCGTTGACCGAGACAACGGCGATAGTGTCGACGCCGCGCGCCAGGATGGCGTCGTAATTGTCCAGGTAGCCGGGCAGATGATTGTTGCTGCAGGTCGGCGTGAAGGCGCCTGGAACGCCAAACAGCACGACCTTCTTTCCTGAGAATATCTCGCCCGTCGTTATCGGCTTTGCACCGTCGGCGGTCATTGTCTTGAAGGTCGCATCGGGCAGTTTGTCGCCAACGGAGATCGTCATGATGGTCCTCGCTTGGAAATGGAAGGGAGTGTCCTTGCGATAGCGAATTAAGGCGCGCCCGGCAACCGTCCAGACGTTGGCATCACGGGAATGGCAACAGGCCTTCGACCGCGCCTGCGGCACTTGTCAGTGTGTAGTGCAGGCCGCCATCGGTTGGCGTTGTCGACGGCCTGTCGAGGATCGGCACAGTAAAGATCAGCTTGCCATCCTTTTCGCTGCGTGCCGGGGCACCGAACATGTAGTCGCGTTCGCCGGCAACGAAGAAGTCGGCGCCCTCGGGGCTGCCCGGAAAGCTCGCTTCGACAATCAGCGTTTCGTGGTCGCCCGGCAGTACGTTTATGCCGAAATCGGGCGTTGCCGTGGCAGGCAGGGTGGCAAGGCCTGCCTTGACCAGTGCCGCGTCCCCGGCGTTGTCCGGATCGGCGCCGGGATCGACGGTCAGCCTTGTCTGCACCGGGATGCAGATGGTTTCGCAGATGCCGAGGAAAATGTCCGCATCGATGACGGCCGGCTGGCCGGGCGCGGCAAGCGTGAACGTCACCGGCAACGAAACGGGGTGGTCGTAGCCGGCCCATTTGCCGTAGCCGTCGTCGTGGCGCTGCGGCGGCGGAAACGAAAGCGTCGCGTCGGCAATGTTGGTGCTGGCCGAGACGTCGATCTGTGGCGGCACGCCCGCATCGCCCGGATCGCGCCAATAGGTCTTCCAGCCGGGCTTCAGCGCAATGTCGAGGACGCCCTGGAGACGCCCGGCCTCATCGGCCTTGCCGCTCGTCACCAGCCGCACCCTGCCGCCTTCGCTGTTGTACCAGGCCGATGAGGAGGCTGAGGCGGGGAGGCCGGTCGCCGATCCAATGGCTACGCCAAGCAGCAGGATTTTCAAGCTTTGCATGGCAATGATTTGATCGTCTGTTGATGGCCGCACAATGATTTCATGACGCCGCCGGCATCATATTTGCGTGACCTTCGATTTACGAGCCTGATCAAATCGGGCGCCGCCCATCTTTTCGACGCCCCGGAAACGCGTTACGCTGTGGCCATGGATTTGTTGCGCCATAAAAGGACGGCCGCAGGACCCGGCTTTCTCGACGATCAGTTCCTGATTGCCATGCCCGGCATGAAGGATGACCGCTTCACGCGCTCTGTCATCTACATTTGCGCGCACAGCGACGAAGGCGCGATGGGGCTGATCATCAACCAGACGCAGCAGATGCTGTTTCCGGACCTGCTCGTGCAACTCGGCATCATGAACGAGCTGGAGGCAATTCGCCTGCCGCCACCGGCGCGCGACTTCGTCGTGCGCAATGGCGGACCGGTGGATCGTAGCCGCGGCTTCGTTCTGCATTCGGGCGACTACCGGGTGGAATCCTCGCTCGCCGTGTCCGACGATGTCTGTCTGACCGCGACCGTCGACATATTGCGCGCCATCTCCTCCGGCCGCGGACCCCGGCGGGCTCTGATGGCGCTTGGCTATGCCGGCTGGGGTGCGGGCCAGCTTGAAAACGAGATCGTCGAGAATGGCTGGCTGACTTGCCCGGCAAGTGCCGAGCTTCTGTTCGACGCCGACATCGATCGCAAATATGACCGGATCCTCGCCTCGATCGGCATTGATCTCGCGCATCTCAGCCTGGCTGCCGGTCACGCCTGAACCTCATTACGTCCTGAAACTTGTCACGCTTGGGTCAACGGATACTGTTCCTTCAGCGTCTTCAGCACCTGGTCGCCCGGCATCGGCGCGCCGAACATGAAGCTCTGCACGTACTCGCAGCCCATCTGCCGCAACTCCAGCGCATCGCTCTCGTCCGAAATGCCTTCGGCGACAACCGACAGGCCGAGTTCATGCGCCATATTGACCATGGATTTGAGCAGCACCGCACGTTTCGGCGTCGCGTCGTCGACGAAGCTCTTGTCGATCTTGATGGTGTCGAATGGAAAGCGCGTCAGATAGGCCAGCGATGAATAGCCGGTGCCGAAATCATCCAGCGACAGGCCGATGCCAAGCTGCTTCAGCTTGGTCAGCACATGGGCGGTCTGCTCGGGATTGTCCATCACCAGCGATTCGGTGAGTTCGAGCCGGAAGCAGCGCGGTTTCAGGTTGGCTCGCGCGATCACCGAGCGGACGTCGCTGACCAGGTCGCGGCGGATGAGCTGACGGCTGGACAGATTGACCGAGACCGACAGCGGCGCATCGCCGATCTGCTTTTGCCATCCCGCCAGGTCTTCGGCAGCCTGTTGCATGGCGAACAGCCCAAGCTGCACGATCAGGCCGCAGTTTTCGGCGACCGGAATGAAATCAGCCGGCGGGATCATGCCGCGACGCGGATGGTCCCAGCGCAGCAGCGCTTCGAAGCCTGCGACGCTGCCGTCCTCCAGCCGCACGATCGGCTGGTAGGCAAGCGTGAATTCGCGTCGTTCGATGGCGCGGCGCAGATCGGACTCGAACTGCAGCCGGTCGGTGCCGACGGTGCGGAAGGCGGGACGGAACGGCTCGATCCGGTCGCCGCCGAAGCGCTTGGCCTGATGCATGGCAAGCTCGGCATCCTTGACCATGTCCTCGGCCGAGGTCTGCGTGGCGGTCCAGGTGATCAGCCCGATCGAGGCCGTCAGCACGATCTCGCGCTTGGCGAAGGTGATCGGGTTGTTGATGGCGTGCTTGATGGCATCGGCAATGGCCGCGATGCGGGCCGGATCCTGCTCCGACAAAAGCATCAGCGCGAACTGGTCGCCGGCAAAGCGCGACAGCGAATCCTTCGGCTTGAGCAGTCGGTGCAGCCGCCGCGCGATAGTCAAAAGGATGGTATCGCCGGCCGAGATGCCGAGCCCGTCATTGACCTGCTTGAAGCGGTCTATGTCGATGACGAAGACGGTCGGGCGCACCTTCTCTTCGGTGCGGGCGATCGAAATGATCGCCTCCAGCCGGTTCATGAACAACTCGCGGTTGGGCAGGCCGGTCAGATTGTCGTGCACGGCGTCATGCAGCAGCCGTTCCTCGGACTTCTTCTGCTCCGTCACGTCGACCATGGTGCCGACGCAGCGGATGACCTCGCCGTCCGAGCCGATCACCGGCCGGGCGCGCAGCGAAAACCAGTGATAGTGCCCGTCGGCGCCGCGCAGGCGGAAGTTTTGCGACACCCGGCCGCGCCGGTGCTCGAGCACCACGTCGAGTGTCGTGCGAAACGTGTCGCGGTCGTCGGCATGCAGCACCGGCAGCCAGTTGCGGGCGGGCCCGCCGAGACTGTTGGGGGCAAGGCCGAGCTGACTGCTGACGTCGGGACGAGTGACGACGCGGTCGCGCAGCACGTCCCAGTCCCACACGGTATCGCCCGATCCGGCAACCGCCAGCGCCTGCCGCTCGAGATCGGAGAACAGGCCCTGATGCAGGGCGCCGCCGGCAAAAGCGTGCTGCATCACCGTGAAGCCGATCAGCAGGATGATGAGGATCAGCCCGCCGCCCAGCGCCGGCTGGGCGATATCGTTGTCCAGCATGCCGGTGATTGCCATCCACGATCCGCATAGCCACAGCAGAACCATCACCCAACTGGGCACCAGCATGATGGCGCGGTCGTAACCGCGGATACCGAGGAAGATGATCAGGCCGAGCCCGGTCAGCGCGGTGGCGGCGAAGGACAGCCTGGCAATGCCGGCGGCGACCGCCGGATCGATGATGGCGACACCGGCGATCAGCACCAGCCCGAGAATCCAGACCAGCGCGCCGTAGCTGAAATGGCCGTGCCACCGGTTGAGGTTGAGATAGGCAAACAGGAACACCACGAAGGTCGCCGCGAGCGCCACCTCCGTTCCGGCGCGCCACATCTGCTCATTGCCGGGTGAGATCTCTATGATCTTGTTGAGAAAGCCGAAATCGACGCAGATATAGGCAAGCACCGCCCAGGCTAGGGCCGCCGTTGCCGGGAACATCGAGGTCCCCTTGACGACGAAAAGAATGGTCAGGAACAGCGCCAGCAGGCCGGCAATGCCGATGACGATGCCACGAAACAGCGTGTAGGAATTGACCGAGTCCTTGTAGGATTCAGGGTCCCACAGATAGACCTGCGGCAGCTTGGGCGAGGCGAGCTCGGCGATGAAGGTAATCACCGTTCCGGGGTTCAACGTCACCCGGAACACGTCGGCGTCGGGGCTGGTCTGGCGGTCGAGCGCAAAGCCTTCGCTGGGCGTGATCGCGGCGATACGGGTCGAGCCGAGATCCGGCCAGAACAGGCCGGAATTCACCAGCCGGAAATGCGGTGCGACAATCAGCCTGTCGAGCTGCTGGTCGGTGGTATTGGCCAGCGCGAACACCGCCCAGTCACCGCTCGAGCGCGCATCATTTGCCTCGACCTCGATGCGCCGCACGATGCCGTCCGGGCCTGGCGCGGTCGACACCTGAAAATTCTCGCCCTGGTTCCGGTAGATCAAGACGGCCCCCGAAAGATCGAGCGCAACGTCGTCGCGGGCGATCTTGATCGGTTCTACGGCAAAGGCCGAGGACGCCGCGCAGAGCGTGACGATTGCCGCCAGCATAAAGGCAAGCAGCGACCCCTTGCGCAGAAAATTCGTCAAAATCAGCCCTTTGTTCCAACGCCCGGCGGATCGTCCGCGATTCGGGCGTATAGGTAATGGTCCTGCCAGATGCCGTTGATCCTGAGATAGGATCGTAGCAGTCCTTCGCGCCGGAATCCGGCTTTTTCAAGCACGCGGATCGACCGGGCGTTGTCGGGAATACAGGCAGCTTCGATCCGGTGCAATCGCAGCGTTTCGAAGGCGAAACGCGTCACCACTCTTACGGCATCGGTCATCAGGCCGCGTCCGCTGAAGCGCTCGCCGATCCAGTAGCCGATATGGCCGCTTTGGGCGACCCCGTGGCGGATATTGCCGAGGGTGATACCGCCGGCCAGCTTGCCGCTGCTTTTCTCGAAGATGAAGAAGGCGATCGCCGTCCCCTGCGCGTAGTCCTCGCGGTAGCGCCCGATACGATGCCGCCACGCCGTGCGGTCGAGTTCGTCAGGGGTCCATCGCGGCTCCCACGGCTCAAGGAAGGCGCGGCTTTCACTGCGCAGCACCGACCACTCGCGATAGTCGTTGGTCAGCGGTACGCGCAGCGTGACAAGCTCGCCCTTCAGTGCCGGCAGGTCGCGGCGAAAGAAAGGGAGCGCGAACACGACGCTCGAGTAGGCTTAGACGGCGAGCTTGCGGGCAGTGGTCTGCGTGCCCGAAAGCGAATCGAGGATCGCCTCATAGGGCGCGAGCGTACCCACCGGCCCGACGGCTGTAAGCGTCGGCTTGGTCGAAAAAAGCCGCGACGACAGGTCCGTCAGCCGCTCGACCGTCAGCGCCGACAGCCGCTCCATCAACTCTTCCTTGGCTATCGGCCTGCCGAACAGAAGCAACTGCCTGGCGATCTGCGAGGCGCGGCTGGCCGGGCTCTCGGCCGACATGATCAGCCCGGCGCGGTACTGCGCACGCGCCCGGTCGAGCTCCTCCTGCAGGATGTTTTCACCGGCCTTTTGCAGCTCGTCGATGATCACAGGCACCAGCTCGGCAATATCGCTTTGTCCGGTCGCCGCATGGACCCCGAAGACGCCCGTGTCGGAAAAACCCCAATGGAAGGCGTAGACCGAATAGCACAGGCCGCGTTTCTCGCGGATTTCCTGGAAAAGCCGCGACGACATGCCGCCGCCCAGGATCATCGACAGGACCTGGGAGGCGTAGAAATCGCGGACGTGATAGGCGCGGCCCTCGAAACCCAGCACGATCTGCGCGTCCATCAGGTCGCGGTCCTCGCGAAAATCGCCGCCGACATACTGCGCATATTGCGGGATGGTGCCGTCGGCCTTGCCGCGGAAGCTGCCGAGACGCTTTTCGACCTCCCGCACGAAATCGTCGTGCTTGATATCGCCGGCCGCCACCATCACCATGTTCTCGGCGCCGTACTGTCGTTCGATGAAGTCGTGCAGCTGCTTCGAAGTGAAGGATTTGACGGTTTCCGGCGTGCCAAGAATCGAGCGGCCGATAGTCTGGTGGCGGAAGGCGGTCTCGGTAAAGTGATCGAAAACGACGTCGTCGGGCGTATCGTGCGCGGCGCCGATCTCCTGCAGAATCACATGCTGCTCTCGTTCCAACTCCTGCGGATCGAATTCGGATTCCTGCAGGATGTCGGAAAGGATATCGACGGCCAGCGGCACGTCGTCGCTCAGAACCCTTGCATAATAGGAGGTCGTCTCGACGCTGGTGGCGGCATTGATCTCGCCGCCGACGTCCTCGATCTCCGAGGCGATCTCGAAGGCGCTTCGCCGACTGGTGCCCTTGAAAGCCATGTGCTCGAGCAAGTGCGCCATTCCGTGCTCTTCGTCACGCTCGTTGCGTGCGCCCGACTTGACCCAGGCGCCAAGGGCAACAGATTCGAGGCTTGGAAGGGTTTCGGTGGCGACTGTCAGGCCGTTCGACAGACGGCTTACCTCAACACCCATATGGCAATTACTCCCTAACGCGCCGCCCGCGTGTGGCGGCCGACATAATCTTCCACCATTTTCAGGTCGGATGGAAGTACCGTGTATTTTTCCTCGGCACTCATCAACCCGCCTAGCCATGCAGGCAGGGCAGGCGACACGCCGCTGGCGGCTTCGACGGCGGCGGGAAACTTTGCCGGGTGCGCAGTGCCCAGCACCACCATCGGCACCTCACCCGCAGCCTTGCCGGCGGCCACATGCACGGCCGCGGCGGTATGCGGGTCGAGCAGATAGCCGCTCGCCGCAAGTGTGGTGCGGATGGTGGCGGCGACCTCGTCCATGGTGGCGCGGCCGGCGTCGAATTCGGACCGGATCTTGGCGATTTCGCCGGCCTCGATGGTGAAGGCGCCGGACTGCTTGAGCCCGTTCATGTAGCGCCGCACGGCCGAGGCATCGCGGCCGGACGCTTCGAACAGCAAGCGTTCGAAGTTCGAAGACACCTGGATGTCCATCGAGGGGGACGTGGTCGAAAAGACCCCCTTCATGCGGTATTCGCCGGTTGCCAGCGTGCGCGCCAGAATATCGTTGTCGTTGGTGGCGATGATCAGCCGTTCGATCGGCAGCCCCATCTTCTTGGCGGCATAGCCGGCGAAGATGTCGCCGAAATTGCCGGTCGGCACGGTGAAGGAAACCGGCCTGTCGGGCGCGCCGAGCGACAGCGCGGAGGAGAAATAATAGACGATCTGGGCCATGATGCGGGCCCAGTTGATCGAGTTGACGCCGGACAGCGATACCCGGTCACGAAAACCGTGGTCGTTGAACATGTCCTTTACCAGGCTCTGGCAGTCGTCGAAATTGCCTTCGATCGCCAACGCATGGACGTTTGCGGCGGTCGAGGTCGTCATCTGCCGCTGCTGTACCGGCGAGACGCGGCCGTGCGGGAAAAGCACGAAGATGTCGGTGCGGTTGCGCCCGGCAAAGGCATCGATGGCGGCCCCTCCGGTGTCGCCGGAGGTGGCGCCGACAATGGTGGCGCGCTGGTCACGCTCGGCCAGCACATGGTCCATCAGCCGTGCAAGAAGCTGCATCGCCACGTCCTTGAAAGCGAGCGTCGGGCCGTGGAAGAGCTCGAGCACGAAGCTGTTCGGCCCGGTCTGCACCAGCGGGCAGACGGCCTCATGGCGGAAGGTTGCATAGGCTTCGCGCACCAGCCGTTCGAACACCGGCGCCGCGATCTCGCCGCCGAGGAACGGCGACAGCACGCGGATGGCAAGATCGGGATAGGCAAGGCCGCGCATGGCGCGGATCTCGGCTGCGGAAAAATGCGGCCAGGCGCTCGGCAGGTAGAGCCCGCCGTCGCGCGCCAGTCCGGCCAGCACCGCGTCGGAAAATCCAAGCGCGGGCGCTTCCCCGCGGGTACTCACATATTGCATCGTCACGTTTCCATTGCTGCCGGGAATTTTCGCCCGCCGCGAGGTGGTGGATTTCTGCGCTGGATCAGTCGCATTTTTGCCGCGCGGTTGATATACGTCACCGGCTTTGCGAGAGGGAAGTGCAGTTCATGGCGTTTCATTCATTCAACGGTCGTTTTGTCGCGGGTGTGGCGCTCACCGGCTTTATGCTTGCCGCCGCAGGTTGCCAATCGAGCGACAATGGAATTCTCGGCTTCGGCAAAAAGGATGCGACGCCGCCACCGCCACCCGATCCAAAGGTGCTTTCCAGCCAGTTGCAGGCCTATTGCCCGAAAGTGACGTTGCGTGACGGCACCGCCTTCTTCAATACCTACGCCAAGAGCGGTCCGAAGCCGAAGAAAAAACCCGATGTTGCCGCCGAGGAAGCCGCCCAGCCGGCAGTGGACGCGGCAGGCGTCGATCAGCCGGACGATTCCGCCAAGATCATCTATCAGGCTTCGATCACCGATGTGACCCGCGACTGCAGCCGCGCCAACGGCTCCTTGTCGATGAAGATAGCCGTCGCCGGCAAGGTCGTGCCTGGCCCGATGTTCACCCCCGGGACCATCACCATGCCGATCCGCATCGCGGTGATGCACGGCACCGAAGTTCTCTATTCGCAGCTTCACTCCTATCAGGTCCAGGTTACCGATCCTTCGAGTGCCACGCAGTTCGTCTTCACCGATTCCAACGTCGTCGTTCCGGAGCCGACGGCGAAGGACTACCAGGCATATGCCGGGTATGACGAGGGCGCTTCGAAAGTAGCGACAGACAAGCCGAGGAAGAAGAAAGCCGCCGCGACCAACTAAGCCGCTGCATTCGTGCCACGGCGGTTGGAGGCGGCCTCTCAGGCGTCCGCCGACCATTCCGACAGCGCGGCGATCACGCTTTTCAGCTCCGCCCAGCGGCGGATGACCGTTTCCGCGCCGGCCTCGGTCAGCGCATCGGCGTGGCCGGGATAGCTGTGCGCCGCGCCGGTGAAGCCGATGACGCGCATTCCCGCCGTCTTGGCGCCGGTGACGCCATGCACCGAATCCTCGATGACAAAGGTGTTCGCAGGATCGGCCTTGAGCTTTTCCGCGGCGAACCGAAACACGTCCGGCGCCGGCTTGGATTTCCCGGTCGGGGTTTCCAGCGAGGAAAAGATACGGCCGGCAAAGAACGGCAAAAGCTGCACCTTCTCCAGCATGAATTCGATCCGCTCCGAGCGCGAATTCGAACAGACGCAGCGCGGCACTGCTACCGCGGCGACAGCCTCGTGCGCCCCGTCGATGGCACGCACGTCGCTGCGCAGCCTACGATCGACCAGCTGTTCCTCCTTGTCGATCAGCGAGGCCTGGAACGGGATCCGGGACTTTTCCTCGACCCGCATCATGATGTCCTTGAAAGTCAACCCGGCATAGACCTCGGAAATCTCCTCGGCCGATATCTCGTAGCCGGCCGAGGTCAACAGCTCGGCATCGATCCGCGCGGCGATGATTTCGGAATCGACGAGCACGCCGTCGCAATCGAAGATGACAAGGTCTGGCTGGGGCATGGTGATCCGGAAAGCGGGATGAAGGGAATGCCGAGGGCTTTTTGGTCCAAACGGCTCAGGCGGCGCGGCATACACCAACAGGCCGGGCTTCGCAAATTCGGCGGGCTGCTTCACTGAATATTTACGCTGATCGGTAACCATAACGGACAGTAAACAGTAACGCGTGCCTTGGGTGTCACAATGTCTGCCGTGCGTCTTCTCGACGAGCTTTCCGATGTTCCCCAGCAATCCGAGTGGCTGGATACGATCCTGAAGGGCGACTGCGTCGCCGCGCTCGAACGGCTGCCGGAAAAGTCGATCGACGTGATCTTCGCCGATCCGCCCTATAATTTGCAGCTCGATGGCGATCTGCACCGGCCCGATCAATCCAAGGTCGATGCCGTCGACGACCATTGGGACCAGTTCGACAGTTTTGAGGCCTACGACGCCTTCACCCGCGCCTGGCTGCTGGCGGCGCGCCGTGTGTTGAAGCCCAACGGCACGATCTGGGTTATCGGCTCCTACCACAATATTTTCAGGGTCGGCGCCAAGATGCAGGACCTGGGCTTCTGGATCCTCAACGACGTCGTCTGGCGCAAGACCAATCCAATGCCGAATTTCCGTGGCCGCCGTTTCCAGAACGCGCATGAGACGATGATCTGGGCATCGCGCGACCAGAAGGGCAAGGGTTACACATTCAACTACGAGGCGCTGAAGGCGTCGAACGACGACGTCCAGATGCGCTCGGACTGGCTGTTTCCGATCTGCACCGGCGGCGAGCGCCTGAAGAACGACAATGGTGACAAATTGCATCCGACGCAGAAGCCGGAAGCGTTGCTTGCCCGCGTCATGACGGCATCGACCAGGCCGGGCGACATCGTGCTCGACCCGTTCTTCGGTTCAGGCACCACCGGGGCTGTGGCCAAGCGGCTTGGCCGCCACTTCGTCGGCATCGAGCGCGAACAAACCTATATCGATGCCGCCATGGAACGTATCGATGCGGTCCGGCCGCTGGAAGGCGCCAATTTGACGGTACTGACCGGCAAGCGCGCCGAGCCGCGCGTCGCCTTCGTCACCCTTCTCGACAATGGCCTGGTGGCGCCAGGCGCCACGCTCTACGACGCCAAGAAGCGCTGGGCGGCAAAAGTGCGCGCCGACGGCACGCTGGCCATCGGCGACAGTGCCGGGTCGATCCACAAGATCGGCGCCGAGGTCCAGGGGCTGGACGCCTGCAACGGATGGACCTTCTGGCATTATGAGCGCAGCGGCGGCCTGACCCCGATCGACGAGCTTCGCCGCATTGCTCGGCTAGGCATGGAGCGGGCGGGCGCCTGACGGCTTCCGAGTTGCGGCAGATCGGTTAATGCGAAGGCTCAACCAACTCCTGGAACCGATTCAAATCACACTTTGATCCCAAGACTCTCAAGGTCCGCCCTGAGCGTCTTTGCATCGGTGAACAGCACCGACTGCCAGCCCGCCGCCTTGGCGCCGTCGACGTTCTTCTGGCTGTCGTCGATGAACAGCGTCGCTGACGGCTCGAGGCTGAACGCGGCGACGTGGTGGTCATAGATGGCGCGATCCGGCTTGATCTGGCGGATGTCGCCGGAAACGGTGACGCCGCGCGGCCGATTGAGGAAATCGAAGCGCTCGCGGGCCTCGGCGAGCGTATCTGCAGCGAAATTGGTGAGCATCGTCACGTCATGGCCGCTGTCGATCAGGCCGATCATGATGGCGACGCTGTCCTCATAGGCGTGAGGCACCATCTCGTGCCAGTGCCGGCGGAAATTGCGGATATTTTCGGCGTGCTCGGGATATTGCGCGATCGCCAGCGCTTCGGCCTCTTCCCAACTGCGGCCGCGATCCTGCTCGATGTTCCAATCATGCGTGCAGACATTGTCGAAGAACCATTTCCGTTCGTCGGGATCGGGGATCAAGCGACTGAAGGGCAGGTCCGGATCATAGTGGATCAGCACTTTGCCGATGTCGAAAACGATGTGGCGGATTTCAGTCATTCTTCTCTCTTTCAACGCGGCCGCTGCTTTTTCGTCGCGCCCGGTATCGCCGCTTCGATTACCTTTTTCATGACGCTCGGCAGCGCTTCCCCGGAAATTTCATGGGCCAGCGACCAGAAATGCCCGACCGGGGCGGCAACGTCGGTCTCCGCCTTGAACACGTCGAGTTCAAGCGCAAAATGGGTAAAGATATGGCCGATGCGTCCGGCCTGCTGCCAGTTGCCGGGGAGCGGGGCCGCCGCTTCCGTGGTAGCGCCGTCTATGCGCGCCGTCCAGCCGGTCGTCGGCACCTCAGTCATGCCGCCGAGCAGGCCTTTGTCCGCGCGCTTGCGCAGAAGGATGGCGCCGTCGCACCTGACGGCAACGAAGGCGGCACCGCGGCGTAAGGGTCTTTCGGCCTTGGGCAGGCGGACCGGAAAGCGTTCGGGGTCGCCCGAAATCGTGGCGCTGCAGTCCACCCGAACAGGGCACAGAATGCAGCGGGGCCGGCGCGGCGTGCAGATCGTCGCGCCCAGGTCCATCATCGCCTGCGCGAAGTCGCCGGGCCTTGTCGGGGGAACCATGCGTTCGACCTGGCCGCGTATCTCGCCCTTGGCTTCGCCCAGCGGCGTGGCGATCGAAAACAGCCGTGAGACGACCCGTTCGACATTGCCGTCGACGACCGCGGCTGGTCGGTCGAAGGCGATCGCTGCGATCGCCGCCGCCGTATAGGCGCCGATGCCGGGCAGTTCCTTCAAGCCGGACTCGCTGTCAGGAAAGCGGCCGCCTTGCCGCGCGACGAGATCGGCACAGGCTTTGAGGTTACGAGCGCGGGAATAATAGCCGAGCCCGGCCCAGGCCTTCATGACGTCTTCGGTCGGTGCCGCCGCCAGCGCCTGGACCGTTGGCCATTTCTCTGCGAACGCCCGAAAATAGGATTTTACCGCCTCGACCGTGGTTTGCTGCAGCATCACCTCGGAAAGCCAGACCAGATAGGGATCGGGCCGCGCTCCGCCCGCCAGCGCGCGCGGCGAAACGCGCCAGGGCAAGTCGCGGTGATGCGTGTCGTACCAGGCAAGCAGCCGGGAGGCGATCTCGACATTGTCTCCGGATACGGCCTTGCGGGTCTGGTCGTGCAGTGCCATTGATCGAGGGTCGGCCCTAATCCACTGGTGCTGAAGCTGGAGAACGCACATGGCAGGGAAAAGGCCCTTCGGCAATCCCGTTCCGGTGAGCGATCTCGCAACCGAGATCCTCGACCCAGTGCTGCGCAAACGGGCCGGTATGTCGATCGGACTGGTCCAGTCATGGGAAGAAATTGCCGGGCCGCGGCTTGCCGGCCGCTCGCGCCCGGAAAAGATCCAGTGGCCGCGCCGCATACATGAGGACGATCCTTTCGAACCGGCGGTGCTGGTGATTGCCTGCGAGGGTGTGGCGGCGCTGCATCTGCAGCACGAGACCGGCCAGATCATCAACCGGGTCAACGCCTTCCTCGGTTTCAATGCGATCGGTCGGATCAGGATCGTGCAGAAGCCGGTAATGGCGGGCAAGGACAAGCCGAAACCCAGTTTGCGGCCATTGACTGCGGCCGAGAAAGCGAAGCTGTCGGGCACCGTTGGTTTGATCGAGGACGGCGGGCTGCGCGCCTCGCTAGAGCGGCTTGGCGCCACCATTCTCGGTCAAAAGAAACCGTGATCTCGCGCTATCGTGATGGTATGCCCGGATTTGGCGATTGGAATAGGGGCGGTAATGCCTTAATTCGCGCCAACTCTCGCTTTTTGTAGACTTTGCATTGCAAAATCCAACTATTGCCAGGTGATTCGTATGATCCGTTCCTTGTCCCGCAGAAACCTTTTGACTTCGCTGGCCGCAATACCAGCGGTGGCGCTGCTTGCCGCCTGCAGCGACTCGGGCGAGAAAGCCGAGGCGCAGGATGTGAAGCCTGCGGCTCCGGAACCTGCGAAGCCGGCCGCTCCGGCCGCCGCGGCGGCGCCGGAGGCTCAGGGCACGGTCGATATGGCGGCACTGCTGAAGCCCGGCGCATTGCCCGACATGCAACTCGGCAAGGACGATGCAAAGGTCACCATAGTCGAATATGCATCGATGACCTGCCCGCATTGCGCGCATTTCGCCGAGACCACTTTTCCGGAGCTGAAGACGAAATATATCGACACCGGCAAGGCCCGTTACATACTGCGCGAGTTTCCGTTCGATCCCAGCGCCGAGGCCGGTTTCATGCTGGCGCGCTGCTCCAAGGACAACTATTTCCCGATGGTCGACGTGCTGTTCAGGCAGCAGGCGAACTGGGTTGGTGTGAACAATACCAAGGACGCACTGCTGCAAATCGCCAAGCTTGCCGGTTTTACACAGGAGTCCTTCGAGGCCTGCTTGACGGACCAGAAACTTCTGGACGATGTGAGATCCGTCCAGAAGCGCGGCGCCGACGAATTCAAGGTCGATTCCACACCGACCTTTTTCATCAACGGAAAGACCTACAAAGGGGCGATGTCGATTGCGGAAATGTCGGCCATCATCGACCCTCTGCTCTGACGTTTCGGCAGCGCCGAAGCGGCGTCGCTTCGGCGTGCGCACTTCTTTGTCTTGCCGCGGGGTCTCCTTGCAAAACCGCGGAACAGCGTTGCGAAACTTGGCTATGGGCCGGCGCGAATGAAGTTCTCGCGCCTTCGCCTGCTCGGCTTCAAATCCTTCGTCGAACCCGGCGAGTTCGTCATCGAACGCGGCCTGACCGGCATAGTCGGGCCGAACGGCTGCGGCAAGTCGAACCTGGTCGAGGCGCTGCGCTGGGTTATGGGCGAAAGCTCCTACAAGAACATGCGTGCGTCCGGCATGGACGACGTCATCTTTTCCGGCTCGGGAACGCGTCCGGCCCGCAACACCGCCGAAGTCACGCTGTTCCTCGACAATAGCGACCGCACCGCGCCGTCCGCCTTCAACGACGCCGATGAGTTGCAGGTCTCGCGCCGCATCGAGCGCGAGGCCGGCTCGCTCTACCGCATCAACGGCAAGGAGGCTCGCGCCAAGGACGTTCAGCTGCTGTTCGCCGACCAGTCGACCGGCGCCCGCTCGCCCTCGATGGTCGGCCAAGGCCGCATAGGCGAGCTGATCCAGGCAAAGCCGCAGGCGCGCCGCGCGCTGCTGGAAGAGGCGGCCGGAATTTCCGGCCTGCATACGCGCCGCCACGAAGCCGAGCTGCGGCTGAAGGCGGCGGAACAGAACCTCGAAAGGCTGGACGACGTCGTCGGCGAGCTGGAAAGCCAGATTGAAAGCCTGAAACGCCAGGCCCGCCAGGCCTCGCGCTTCAAGAACCTGTCGGCCGACATCCGCAAGGCCGAAGCGACGCTGCTGCATCTGCGCTGGACGCTGGCCAAGACGCAGGAAGGGGAAGCGCGTTCGGCGCTGGCGATTGCCACCGCGCTGGTCGGCGACCGTGCCGCCGCCCAGATGGCTGCCGCCAGGGAACAAGGTATCAACGCCCACCGGCTGCCGGACTTGCGCGATGCGGAAGCCGCTGCCGCCGCCGCCTTCCAGCGTCTGTCGATCGCCAAGGCGCAGATCGAGGAAGAGGCGGGCCGCATCCGCGCCCGCCAGGCAGAGCTCGACCGCCGACTGCAACAGCTCGATGGCGACCTTGCCCGTGAGGAGCGCATGGTCCGCGATAATGCGGATATCCTCGAACGCCTCGCCGCCGAAGAAGCCGCGCTCAATGCCGAAAACGCCGGCGCCGCCGAGCGCGAGGCCAGCACCCGCGCGGCTTTCGAGCAGGCGGCATCGACGCTTGCCTCGAGCGAGGTCAGGCTCGCCGCGCTGACCGCCGAACGGGCGGAGGCTGCCGCCTCGCGCAACCAGATCGAACGGACGCTGCGCGACACCGCTGAGCGCCGCGACCGCTTTGCCCGCCAGCTTGCCGATGTCGACCGCGAACTGTCGGAGATCGTCTCCAGGGTCGCCGGCCTGCCCGATCCCGCCGAGAAGCGGCTACTGGTCGATCAGGCGCTGGCGCTGCTCGAAAAGGCCGAGGCAGCCGCCATTGCCGCCGAACAGGCGGTCGCCGAGGCGCGTGCAGACGAAAGTGCTGCCCGCCCACCGGTTCAGGACACAAAGGCCGAGCTGGCGCGGATCGAAACCGAGGCCCGCACGCTGGCCAAGATCCTCAACGCCGCCAGCGGCGATCTATTTCCCTCGGTGCTGGAGCAGATCAGCGTCGAGCGTGGCTACGAGACGGCGCTGGGTGCCGCGCTTGGCGAAGATCTCGACGTGCCGCTCGACCGCAGTGCGCCGGTGCATTGGGGCCAGAGCGAAATCCAGCCTGCCGACGCCGCATTGCCCGAAGGCATAAGGAGCCTCGCCAGCGTTGTGCGTGCGCCGGCACAGCTGGCCCGCAGGCTGGCCCAGATCGGCATTGTCGAAGCCGCCGACGGAAGACGGCTGCAGACGTTGCTTGCTCCCGGTCAACGGCTGGTCAGCCGCGAAGGCGCGCTCTGGCGTTGGGACGGCTTCACCGCCAGCGCCGATGCCCCGACCGCCGCCGCGCAGCGGCTGGCGCAGAAAAACCGGCTGGCCGAGCTCGATGCCGAAGTAGTCCATGCCACGCGCGCCCTGCGCGAAGCTGAACAAGCCCTTGCCCGGGCCGAACAGGCGCGTGCCCAGGCGAGCGAGGCCGAACGCAACGCCCGACAGGCCGGACGCGATGCCCAGCACGGGCTCGATGCTGCCCGCAATACGCTGGCCGAGGCCGAAAGAGCCGGCGGCGAGCTGTCGAGCCGGCGTGCAGCACTTGACGAGGCGCGCGCACGCATTGTCGACAGCCATGAGGAAACGGCGGCGGCATTCGTCGAGGCGGAAATGCTGCTGCAGGACGCGCCCGATCTCGGCGATCTGCAATTGCAGCTCGAGCAGTCGGCGGCCAACGTCGCCCGCGACCGCGCCGCCCTTGCCGATGCGCGTGCCGTTCACGAGGGCCTGAGGCGGGAAGCCGAGGCACGTGCGCGTCGGCTCGATGCCATCGGCGCGGAACGGTGCAACTGGGTGGAGCGAGCCGAAAACGCCTCGACACAGATCGCGGCGCTCGGCGAACGCAAGGCGGAGGCCGAGGCCGAGCGCGAGCAACTGGCCGACGCCCCCGACGAGATCGACGCCAAGCGGCGCGCCCTGCTGTCGCAACTCGCCGAGGCCGAAAGCCTGCGCAAGGCGGCGGGCGACCGCTTGCAGGAAGCGGAGAACCGCCAGTCCGAGCTGGACAAGGCTGCGACTGCTGCCATCCAGTCGCTGGCCGAGGCGCGCGAATCCCGCGTTCGCGCCGAAGAGCGGCTGACCGCCGCCGACGAGCGTCGGCTGGAAGTCGAGGCGCGCATCCAGGAAACGCTGAACACGCCGCCGCATCTGGTGATCCGCCACACCGGCCTCGAACCCGACAGCCCGATGCCCGAAATGGCCGAGATCGAGCGTCAGCTCGACCGGCTGAAGGTCGAACGCGAACGGCTCGGTGCCGTCAATCTGCGCGCCGAGGAGGAGCAGAAGGAACTGTCGGACCGGCTGGAGACCATCGTCTCCGAGCGCGACGACATCATCGAGGCGATCCGCAAGCTGCGGCAGGCGATTCATAGCCTGAACCGCGAAGGCCGCGAGCGGCTGCTCGCCGCCTTCGAGGTGGTCAACGGCCATTTTCAACGGCTGTTTTCGCATCTGTTCGGCGGCGGCACCGCCGAGCTGCAACTGATCGAGTCCGACGATCCGCTCGAAGCGGGGCTCGAGATCCTGGCGCGTCCGCCCGGCAAGAAGCCGCAGACGATGACGCTGCTGTCCGGCGGCGAGCAGGCGTTGACGGCGATGTCGCTGATCTTCGCCGTGTTCCTGACCAACCCGGCGCCGATCTGCGTGCTCGACGAAGTCGACGCGCCGCTCGATGACCACAATGTCGAGCGTTTCTGCAATCTGATGGACGAAATGGCCGCAACCACCGAAACGCGCTTCGTCATCATCACACACAACCCGATCACCATGGCGCGCATGGACCGGCTGTTTGGGGTGACCATGGCCGAGCAAGGCGTCAGCCAACTGGTGTCGGTTGACCTGCAGGCGGCCGAAGCCATGCGCGAGGCAAGCTGACGCATCAGCTTAATGGTGGTCTCCACCTCGGCTTTCG
Organism: Mesorhizobium sp. M1088; assembly: GCF_040318575.1. NCBI lineage: Bacteria > Pseudomonadati > Pseudomonadota > Alphaproteobacteria > Hyphomicrobiales > Phyllobacteriaceae > Mesorhizobium > Mesorhizobium sp. M1088. The sequence continues at coordinate 407,057 of NZ_JAMYMO010000001.1, forward strand.
ACTATAGCACGACAAAATGGGCCGGATCTGCCGCTCCAGATACCGGCCCGGCTATGCGCGTGGAGAAGCTTGTTGCCTATACTTGTCACCGGAGCCGCGGGGTTCATTGGCAGCCACGTTTGCCACCATCTGCTCGACCGGGGAGAAGCGGTCGTCGGCGTCGACAACATGAACGACTATTACGACCTGGCGCTCAAAAAGGGGCGGCTTGCCGGCCTTCTGCCCCATAAGGATTTTTCGTTCCACCAGATCGATATTGCCGAACAGGGCGCGCTTGCAGCCGCTTTGGCCGGGCAAGGCATCGTTAGGATCGTGCACCTTGCCGCGCAGGCGGGCGTGCGCCACTCACTCGACAATCCGCGGCTCTATATCCGCTCCAATGTCATGGGCCACCTCGAAGTGCTCGAATTCTGTCGCGCCGAACCGGCATTCGAGCATCTGGTCTATGCCTCGTCGAGCTCGGTGTATGGCGGCAACCGCAGCGTGCCGTTCAGCGAAGCCGATCAGGTCGACAAGCCCGTTTCGCTTTACGCCGCCACCAAGAAAGCCGATGAGTTGATGAGCCACACCTACGCCCATCTGTTCGGCATACCGCAGACCGGCCTGCGGTTTTTCACGGTCTACGGTCCCTGGGGCCGTCCCGACATGGCCTATTGGATGTTCACCCAGGCGATGCTCAAGGGCAAGCCGATCCGGGTCTTCAACAATGGCGAAATGTGGCGCGATTTCACCTACATAGACGATGTTGTGAAGGCGGTTGTCGCCGTGCTCGACAAGCCGCCGGCGGCTGACGTTCCGCCGAACAGGCTCTACAATGTCGGCAACAACCGGCCGGTGCGTCTGGGCGACTTCATCGACATTCTGGAAAGGCTGCTCAAGGTCAAGGCAATCCGCCACAACGAGCCGATGCAGGCGAGCGACGTCGAGAAGACCTACGCCGACATGACCGCGCTGGAGCGGGATTTCGGCTTCAAGCCTAGCGTTTCGATAGAGGACGGGCTGAAGAAGTTTGTCGACTGGTACCGGCCGTACTCGAAGCAGTGATTTGCACCGCTCGCCGTGATGCCTTCAAGCTGACATCTGAAGTGGGGCGCAAGTCGGTCCGCAAAAAGCATCATTTTGTCCTAACATCCTGTTAACCACATGCTCGCTGAAACGTATCCGATTAACCTTTGAGGCGCTTATGACCGCTATGTTTCGTGGCTTGCTGTTCAGTATGAGCTGTGTGGATGTGCGGATTCGGGGGCTATTTCGGTTCAGTCCGGGATGCGGAAGCTTTGCTTGCGCGCATGACGTCTGCGATCGCCCATCGCGGGCCGGATGAACAAGGGAAATTCGTAGCGCCCGAGGCTGGACTTGGGCATGCGCGGCTGTCGGTGATTGGGATTGGTGATGGCCAGCAGCCGATGTCCGACGAAACCGGCGATTTGACGGTTGCGTTCAACGGCGAGATCTTCAACTACGTGGAATTGCGCGAAGGGCTGCTGGCCAAGGGCCGACGCTTCCGCACGTCGAGCGACACAGAGGTTCTCCTGCAGCTGTATGACGAGATGGGCGAAGACTGTCTGTCGCTCCTGAACGGTGATTTCGCCTTCGCGATTTGGGATAACCGGCGGCGGCGGATGGTGCTTGCAAGAGACCGCATGGGTGTTCGGCCGCTGTTCTACACCAGCAAGGACGGGGTGCTCTACTTTGCGTCGGAGATAAAGGCCCTGCTGACGGTACCCGGCGTCTCGGCCGAAATCGATCCAATTGCACTCGACCAGATCTTTACGCTGTGGGCGCCGATCGCTCCACGCACGGCTTTCCGCAACATCCACGAGCTGGAGCCGGCAAGCGTGATGATCGCGACACAGGGGCAAGTCACGGTCAAACCATATTGGCACCTAGACTACCCGTATCCGGATAGGCCATCGAAGATCACCAATGAGGACGACGCGGCCGAGGAACTGCAGGCCCTGTTGACCGACGCGGTGAGGCTTCGGATGCGCGCCGACGTGCCGGTCGGTTCTTACCTTTCGGGCGGGCTCGATTCATCCCTCGTTTCGGCACTCGCGGCCGGCATGACTCCTCTTAAGCTGCAGACATTTTCCGTGACGTTCGACAGCGGCGAGCATGACGAAAGCGCCTTCCAGACCGAAATGGCGTCAGCACTTGGCACACGCCATCGAACCATTGCGTGTCGTGCCGGCGATATCGCCGGTGCGTTTCCCGAAGTCATCCGCTTTACCGAGCGGCCGATCATCCGCACGGCCCCAGCCCCCCTCTATCAACTGTCCGGCCTCGTTCGCCAGGCCGGTTTGAAAGTAGTGCTGACAGGCGAAGGCGCCGACGAGGTCTTTGCCGGCTATGATGTCTTCAAGGAAGCGCGGGTTCGCCGTTTCTGCGCGCGACAGCCGGCATCGCGCATAAGGCCACAACTGTTCCGCAAGCTTTATCCCTATCTGCCGGGCCTGCAACAGCAGTCCGTGGAGTACCTGGCTGCGTTCTTCGGAACCGGCAGCGCTGCCCTGGACGATCCGCTGTTCTCGCATCGGCCGCGTTTCAAGACCACATCAGCGGCGAAGATGTTCTTTTCCGGTGACCTGCGCGCGACATTGAAGGGGTATGACGCAGCCGAGGACCTGGCCAGCCGGTTGCCTGAGGCGTTTTCCCGGTGGCATCCGCTGCATCAGGCGCAATATCTAGAAACCCGCTTCCTCCTGCCGGGCTACATCCTCTCCAGCCAGGGCGATCGCATGGCCATGGCGCACGGTATCGAAGGGCGGTTCCCCTTCCTTGACCATCGCTTGGTGGAGTTTGCGGCAAGACTTCCGCCGGAGATGAAGCTGAAGGGACTGGTGGAAAAACACATATTGCGCAAAGCTGCCAAGCACCTGCTTCCGACGGCCATCCGCGAGCGCACCAAACAGCCTTACCGGGCGCCGGAAGCCCGCTCCTTCGTGGGAGCCGGAGAATTGGACTACGTACGCGACTCGCTGAGCGAGGCGAGTATCGCCTCCGGAGGACTATTCAACGCCAAGGCGGTGGCGAACCTGCACGAGAAATGCCGCTTGCAGCCAGCGTCCGGATTCCGCGACAATGCGGCTTTCGTCGGCATTTTGTCGGCGCAACTGTGGCAGAAGATTTTCACCGGCGAAAAGGTCGGTGAAGCACGAGCGGCCTGAGAAATCGAGGGAATGAAAAATCATGGTAGCAATCAAGGACAAGGTCAAAACCTTTATCGTCGACAACTTCCTGTTCGGCGACACGTCCTACGAGCTTGCAGACACCGCATCACTGATCGAGAACGGCATCATCGACTCGACGGCCGTGTTGGAGCTAGTGGCATTCATAGAGGATGATTTTGGCATAGCGATGGTCGATGCCGACATCGTACCGGCCAATCTGGATTCGATTGACCGTATCTCAGCCTTCGTCAAGGCAAAAGCAGAAGCGCTGGCAGCATAGGCGCCATCGGTGAGGAGCGTCCGTGCGGATCGAACATTTTCTGACGGCGAAGGCCGCTGCCCATCCAGCCAAAACGGCATTGATCACCGAGCACAAAAGGCTGTGCTACAAAGAGCTGGACGATCTCTCGAGCCGCTTGGCCGCCGCCCTTTTTTTGAATGGCGTCAGGCGCGACGACCGGGTGCTGATCTTCATGGACAATTGCTGGGAGGCTGCGGTTTCGATTTTCGCAGTTCTTAAAGCAGGCGCGACTTTCAGTCCGATCAACGCATCCACCAAGGCCGAAAAGCTAGCCTACATCATCGCCGATTGCGATGCCGCCGCGATCCTCACGCAAGCAAGACTGATGCCCGTGGTCGCCGAGGCGTCCGGATCCTCCGGCGAGACGTCCTCCGGCAAGACCGGCATCTTCGTGGCTTCCACCGTTGCTGCCGATAGCCAATGCCCGGCAGGGGCCACATCCCTGGCGGAGTGCTTGACGGTCCAAGTCAGGGAGATTGACCATCGCGGCGTTGACGTCGATCTTGCGATGTTGATCTACACCTCGGGCTCGACCGGCCGGCCCAAGGGTGTGATGATGACGCACCGCAATTGCGACGCGGCGGCCGACTCCATCACCAACTACCTGCGCAACTCGCCCGACGACATCATCTTGAATGTTCTGCCCCTCGCTTTCGACTACGGCCTCTATCAATTGCTGATGGCCGTCAGGCTCGGCGCCACGCTCGTGCTCGAGAAGTCCTTCGCTTTTCCCCAGGCGGTCTTTGAACGCATCCGCCAGGAAGGCGTCACCGGGCTTCCGCTCGTGCCCACGATGGCAGCGATGATCCTGCAGTTGAGGGACCTGGCGCCGGGCTTCCTGCCCAGCCTTCGCTATATTTCCAACACGGCGGCTGCCTTGCCGCCGCCTCACATCGAACGCCTTCGGTTCCTTTTCCCCGGTGTCAGGCTCTATTCGATGTATGGCCTGACGGAATGCAAGCGCTGCACCTATCTGCCGCCCGAGGAGCTCGACCGCCGGCCGGGCTCGGTCGGAATAGCCATTCCGAACACCGAAGCCTTTGTCGTCGACGACGAGGGGCAACGGGTGCCGCCGGGCGTAGCGGGTGAGCTGGTCATTCGCGGGCCGCACGTCATGCAGGGTTATTGGCGAAACGAAGCTGCGACGGCACGAGCCCTGCGCCGGGGTCCGAACCCTTGGGAGAAGGTTCTCTACACCGGCGATCTTTTCAGGGCCGATGAGGAAGGCTTTCTTTATTTCGTCGGCCGCAAGGACGACATCATAAAGTCGCGGGGAGAGAAGGTGGCGCCCAAGGAAGTGGAAGCCGTGCTTCACGCTCATCCGGGCATCGCGGAAGCGGTGGTTGTCGGTGTGCCGGATCCCGTGCTCGGGCATGCGATCGGCGCAGTTATAGTACGGTCCGACCCGGCGCTTACCGAAAAGGATATCATACGTCACTGTGCACGCCACCTTGAGGACTTCATGGTCCCCAAGGTCGTCGAGTTCCGCCGCGAGCTGCCGAAGACCGATACCGGCAAGGTCAGCCGTCGGCTTGCGGCAGAAACCATGGAGGCCGCGCAATGAATGTTCGCCCGACCGAGGATGCGCGGACCTTTCTGGCGCAGGCTCTGGCAATCGACCTGATCACCGAAACGGACCGTATCGTAACGGCCTTGCGCCAGCAGTTGCGCGGGCTTCGCAAGCGGGGCCTTGTGCTCGGTCTTTCGGGCGGGATCGATTCGAGCGTGTCGGTCGCGTTGGCGGTACGAGCCGTTGGCCCCAAGAATGTGCTTTGCCTGTTCATGCCGGAAAGCGATTCCGATCCTGAAAGTCTGCGGCTCGGCCGCCTCGTCGCCGAAAGTTTCGGTGTCGAGGCTGTGACGGAGGATATCGGGCCGATCCTGCGCGCAATGGGCTGCTACAGGCGTCGCGACGCCTTCATCCGCGAATTGGTCCCGGAATACGGCGAAGGCTGGGCTTCGAAGATCGTGATCGCGAACGCCCTTGAGGGCGGGGGCTACAATATCTCGTCCCTGGTGGTGCAAGACCCGGAGGGCAAGCAGACGAAACGGAGAATGCCGCTGCCTGTCTATCTCGGCGTCGTCGCCGCTACCAATATGAAGCAGCGCACCCGCAAGCAGATTGAATACTATCATGCGGATCGCCTGAACTTCGCCGTTCTTGGAACCCCGAACCGGCTGGAATACGATCAGGGTTTCTTCGTGAAGAACGGTGACGGCGCCGCGGACGTCAAGCCGATTGCCCACCTCTATAAAACACAGGTCTATGCGCTTGCGGCCCATCTCGGTATTCCGGAAGAAATCCGCAACCGGCCTCCGACCACCGATACCTACTCGCTGGCGCAGACCCAGGAGGAGTTCTACTTCTCGCTTCCCTATGACCGTATGGATCTTTGCCTTTACGGTCTCAACAACGGCGTGGCGGCTGAGGTGGTGGGGCAGGCGGCGGGGTTGGCCGCCTCACAAGTGGAACACGTCTGGGCCGATATCATCGCCAAACGCAAGGCGACGCGTTATCTGCACATGCGTCCGCAACTCGTCGAGGAAGTCGAAGAACTCGGTACCTGACCTGCTTCGAGACCGGCCACGTCCCAGGCCGCCGTCATGGCCGAGATGGGCGGGAAGTTGCCGTTCGTCTCATCTGCGAGAACGAGCACGTTGCGCCATATCCGGACCCATGCCAGTGATGCCGTGAATGTTAAGTCTCGGCTCCGATGCCGACGTTCCGCCCGAGTTCGAAGACTGACCGCGACCGTTCTGCGGCCTTCGCATCGACAGCGCCAATGAGCGGCGTCCCACATCCCACTCCTTGTGTCCATTGGGAGGGGTCGTTGTGGACCAAGCCCTACTACCCAGGCTTGTGACGAAGCCGATCCAGCGCGTCTCGAAGTGCATTGGCGGCATCGCCACGCTCGTCAGGGGACATCAGCTCCGGTTCAAGTTCCAACCTGAAGTGCGGCAGCTCGGTCCGAACAGCACGACGAGCGGCCGCCAAATTGGCCTTCAGATCGATGACGCGGTAGGTGGCGACGGGATAGGCGATCCCCTTGACCTGGACTTGCCCCAGTTCTTCACAGTCGATTGCGTCCTTCACTTGCGCAAACGTCTCGTAGGAAATGAGGATTGTCCCCGGCGGCGCCTCCTGCTCCAGGCGCGAGGCGAGATTCACGGCGCCGCCGATTATCGTGTAGTCCATCCGGTCCTCGCTGCCGAAGTTACCGACGGTGCAGTAGTCGGTATGGATGCCGATGCGACAGCGCAGCGGTGTTTCGATCCCCATGTCCCGCCAGACTTCGGCAAGCTCGCTAATCCGCTTTTGCATTGCAAGTGCCATCTGCGCGCAAGCCAGCGCGTCCTCCTTGACGCCGCGAGTCTCGGGATCGCCGAAAAACATCAGGATCGCGTCGCCGACATATTTGTCGATCGTAGCGCCGTGATCCGAAGCAATTTTCGACATTTCCGTCAGATAGTGATTGAGGAGTTGGGTGAGATCCTCGGATTCCATTTTGTCAGTGGTCTCGGTAAAGCCCGCGATATCGGAGAAGCATATTGTCAGTTTCTTCCGCTGGCTGGCGATCCTGACCTCCTGGCGGCCGGTGAATATCGAGCGATACACTTGGGGCGCCAGATACTTCGCCAGCTTGCTGGAAAGCGCCTCCAGAACCACGGATTTCTCGGCGAGGTTCTCCTCCCTTTGCTTCAGCTCAGTGATATCCGAATAGACGGCGACCGTGCCGCCGGCGCTGATCCGCCGCTCGCTGATCATGACCCATCGCCCGTCGCCTCGCCGCTGCACCCAAGGTTCGCCAGGGTTGCGGTGCCGCGAGAGGCGCTCGGCGACCCACTCCTCGACCCGCCCCTCGGCGTCCCTGATGTAGCCGCGCTCAGCGGATCGGCGAATGATTTGCTCGAATATCGTGCCGGGCGTCAGTTCGGTCTCCAGACCGGCGTAGAGCAATTCGCGGTAGCGGCTGTTGCTGAGGACGAGCCGGTCCTCCCCGTCGTACAGAGCGAATCCTTCGGAGATGCTTTCGATGGCATCGATGAGCCGCTGACGAGCTTCCGCAACGTCGCGCAGGTTCTTTTCCTCGACCTCGACGGCAGTATCCCGGAAAAGTCTCAGCGCTTCGGCCATGCGCCCGATTTCGTCGCTGCCCGCGGCTGGCAGCGGCGCACGAAGGTTGCCCCCCGCAATCGCGAGCATGCCCTGGCTCACGGCCCCCAGTCGGGCGAGGAGGCTGCGGTCGACATAGAGCCAGACAACCAGAACCGAACTCAGGAGGCTGAGGAAGGCGGAGCCGAGCACAACCGCGGTGCCGTAGCGCTGGACGAGCGCGGCTTCGCGACCGGACGCAGCGATCTCCTGGTCTGCCGTGGCGACCAGGCGATCGACGCCAGCGGTGAGATTGCGCGACAGTCGATTGTTCTCGGCCAGAAGCCTTTCGCCCTGTGCCAGGACAGCAAACTCGTCCTCCCGCGCCTTGGGGATGCTGTCCTCGCCGTCGGTCAAGCCCTTGAACTCATCGACACGCTGCCGAAAGCGGGTCCGCAGCTTTTCGTCGATCTCCGTGGAAACCTTTTCAAGAGCAGTGAGCGAACGGCGTAGCGGAAAAAGGATCAACGCCAGGTCGCCCGGCGTCGGCGCGTTCGCGACCTTCACCAGCGCGTCGTTGACTGCCGAGATCTCCAGCTGCGCCTTCTGCTGGGGGATGTAGGCCGCAATCGCCTGGACCAGGTCGGCCATCGCCGCTGCGCGTCGATCGGGCGACAGCGACGTGTCGGCCGCGACCGCCCGCCATTGCGGCAGCCTGGAATCCATCACTAGGATGCCGGTGGCGACAAGGCGCTGGCTTCCGGTTGTCGTCGCGGCGAGGCGGTTCAGGAGCTCCTCCTTGCGGGCGACCACGTCGAGCCGGGCGACAACAAGAGAGTCGAGCTCCTTCAGGTTGCGCCTCAGAACAATCGCGGCTTCCTCAATCTCGGCCAAAGGCACTGTGCCCAACGTGGCATCCCGGAGGTCCGTGCGCAGGGCCTCGAGGCGGGACATCTCGAGCGCGACGGCAGCCGAGACCTCGCTGTGCTGAGCCCTGCTTGTCGCTGCCAGCACCGATGGCGCGGCAGCAGCGACCCGTTCGGCCTGGCGCGACAGCTGGAGGGAGGCGAGCGCCGACGGCACTCGATCCGTGGTAATTCGGTCCACGACGTCGCCAACCTGGAGGAAGGCATAAAGCGCCGCAGCCGTTGCCAGCACCGCAAGGGCGCTGATCCCGAAAAAGGCGAGCAACAGCCGGCCACGTATGCCGAGGCGTTCAAGCATCTCGGCGAGTCGGAACAGTCCGGCCACACTGGTCTGCATCAGACTAGACATCTCAGCCGGCACGCCGGCGATCAGCGAACCCTATTCAACCGGCACGTACTCTCCGCCGCGCCAGACGTACCAAACCCAGCTCTGCTTCGTGAGGTCGCCCTTGTCGTCGAAATCGACCCGGCCGATCACGGTGTCGAATTCCTGTTCGTGCAGTGCCGCAATGACGGCCTTCGGCTCCAGCGAACCTGCCTTCGAGACCGCCTGGGCCCAAACCTGGACCGCGCAGTAGCTCAACAGCGTGTAGCCCGCGGGTTCGAAATTCTCCGCACGGAACTGCTCAACGACCGCGGCCGCTTCGGGGCTTCGCCTCGCGTCCGCCGGGAACGTGAAGAGGGTCCCCTCCGCCGCGGGGCCGGCGATCAGGGCAAATTCCTCGGTCGCCAAAGCATCTCCGGATATGAGCTGAACCGTGTAGCCACTGTCGTGTGCAGCGCGAGCAATCAGCGCAACCTCGGCATGATACCCACCCACATATAAGGCGGAGACGCCGGCGGTCCGCAACGTAGCGACCTCGGCCGAATAGTCGTCCTTCCCGGGAATGTATGCGTCGTAAACGGCCTCAGTCACGCCCCGCTTGTGCAGCTGCTTCCTGGTCTCGTCGGCGAGACCCTTCCCATAGGTCGAGTTGTCGTGGAGGATCGCAATCTTCTTGTTGCCCCAGCGATCGGCAAGGTAGTTGCCAGCGATGAAACCTTGCGCGTCGTCGCGGCCAATGGTGCGAAAGACATTGGCACGGCCCTGTTCGGTCAGCTGCGGATTGGTCGAGCCTGGGGATATCTCAACGACGCCCGCCTCCTCGTACACTTTTGATGCGGGGATCGAGGCCCCGGAGCAATAATGCCCGACGACGAGCACGACCCCGTCAGCCACCAGCTTCTTGGCGGCCGCCACAGCTTGCTCGGGATCGCAGAAGTCGTCGACCGAGATGAGCCTCACCTTCTGGCCGAGCACGCCGCCCGCCGTGTTGACGTCGGCCACTGCCATCTCCGCGCCGCGCTGTCCCTGCTCGCCGATCCAGGCGAGCCGTCCCGTCATCGCAGCCGAGACGCCGATCAGCACCTCCGCCCGTGCGGAGCTGAACACGGCCGCGAGAACCAAGATCAGTATGGCGATGATGCGGTGCATGTGTGCACCCCCTTAACTGTAGCTTACGCCAATCCCGTCAAAGCCGACAGCCCCTTCGGCAAGCGCGACTGTCTCGGGCTGCTATTGCAGCGCACACCCAATTTGGCGAAGCAAGCATACACTGGAATGGCGTGTCATAACTTCGTTCGCTGAGGTCGGAATCGCGCGCCAAATCCGGACGTTACCACTGACCGGAGTGAGCGTCGTGATTGGGTCACGGAGCGTCATGCGACGCTCCCAACTGGATGACGGCAAAGGGTCGAACTCGGTCGTTCAGAGTGATTGGGTTTTGACCCAAGCACTCTGCAGCCAAGTGGAAACGCGCCTAAAATAAATAGTTAGAGCGGGATGCCCGCTTCAACTTGAACGCATCCCGCTCTAGCTGAAGCGGCTCCCGATAAGCCGGCTCCACTGCTCGCCCGCAAGGCCGTTCAGGAAGACTTGCGAGTTCTTCATCGCGTCCAAAAGCTCTGGATCGCGTGAATGTACCACCGTTGAGGCAACGGTCAGGAAAGCAATGCGTCGTCCAAGCATCGCCTCCAGAAGTGCAGGTTGAATACGTCCGCGCAGGCCGCTGACGCCGCGCGTGGCGGCGTGATCGATCAGGCAGTCAATCACCGGGCCCGCCTGGCCGGGGAGGGCGAAGATCTGCAGCACGCGACCAATTTCATACTTCCGTGCGTAGTAGGCGAAAGCGCCGACATTGGTGCCGACTGGCGACGTCACACAAACGTAGACAAGCTCCCCCAGATCCGGCTTTTGTGCCGCATCTGTCAGGATGTGGTCGAGTTGATCTTCCGTCCAGTCAGGCCGCAGGGCGAATTGAGCGGTAAACGGTTCGATGAGCCTGGCAAATGCATGGCTGTCGATTTCGGATGTACGAAATGCTCCGTGGCCTGCCCCGTCCACCGCCACACCCGACCAACGTCGTTCGCTGGACGTCATCCTTCTGCAGTAAAATCGGTCGACTGCACGCGCCAGCGGATTGAGCATTCGCGCAAGCGCCATGCGATTGGCGGAAAGGCTGAGCATGAAGGCCGCGGGGCGCATCACACGGACCCAGTCAAGGCTGTATTGCGGCAGGACCACGCCGCGCAGCCGGGTCCACAATTTCACGGAAATATCGTTGGCCGTCTCGCTGAAGGAGATGTCCTGCGGACCATCCAGGTAAGCTTTCAGCAAGCGGGCGCCGGCCAGCGGGTCGTGCTCATGGTCCTCGACCATGAGCGAGCTACAGATGGCCGCGCGTAGTTGTCGGCCGTTGAACGTCATCGGCAGGACGTGGACGCCGACAAATCCGGAGACGCGACCGGCGTCGTTGACATGGACAAGCGACCGGAGGTTGTCTGCGCAACCGGGCGCATCCAGATAAAACCGTTGCATGTATTCCACGAGAGAGGCCGGCGCTTCGGTCCTCTCCTTCAACAGCACGCGCTGAAACATGTTCGCAACTGCCGGGAGGTCGGCGCCTTGCAAGGCGCGAATGACGCTCAAGCCCGGCTCCCGCCACCAAAGTCCCATCCACCGAGCTTCCGGGCCAAGGCGACGCGAGGCACGAGAACATCGGGCGCGCGTTCCAACTCGACGCCCATGAAGCCGTGCAACCTCGGCCAGTTGGCATCGCCCCGGTGACCGAACGGAGTGCTGAATTGCTGCGGCAAGGTGGAACCCTTTGCTTGACCGACGAAAACCGGCGTCATTGCTGCTAGCAGATTCAGGTAAACCGATATTAAAGTCGTTGCTTTGAATGGTAGCGAACCGGGTTTGTCCGGGCCCCATAGCTGGACATCAGCAATTTTGGTTCCTGGCGGACTCTAAACGACCAGCGGCATGAGTTGCGTGCTGCGCGCCGAACCGTTTCGGCTGGCCAAAGTTTCGCGTGGCGGCTCTTGACTGGGAGCGCGGGCGTAATACGGTGAGGACAAATACCGGCTCCGACCGCCGGGCGGCAAGAATGCCTCGTATGCCTCGCCCTGCGGCGGTGGCTGCGGGGCATTGTCATTTTTGAGGCATTGCTTGAAACGGCATATCGACATCGGCATTCTCTATTCGCGGTCCGGCAACTACCGGCTGGTGTCCGAATCCTGCCGTGCGGGTGCGATGAACGCCATCGCCGACGTCAACGGCGATCTCGCTATCCCATTCGAATTCATCCCGATCGAGCGCGACCCGCAGGGCAACATCGATCGCTATGCAAGCGGCTGCGCGGACATTCTCGCCAACAGCGGCGCGCGTCACATCATTGGCTGCGTCACCTCGTGGAGCCGCAAGGAGGTCATTCCAATCCTGGAAAGGGCAGGCGGCACGCTGTGGTACGCCTGCCCGTACGAGGGCTTCGAAGCCAACGAGCATGTCGTCTACACACACGCCTGCCCCAATCAGCATCTCGTACCGCTGCTCGCCTATGTCGTGCCTCGTTTCGGCGCCGATGGCTTCCTGCTCGGTTCCAACTACATCTGGGGCTGGGAGACCAACCGCGTGGCGCGCGACCTGATTGCGGACGCTGGCGGCAAGGTGCTGGGCGAACGCTATCTGCCGCTCGGCGAGGTCGATGTTGCGCGGCTGATCGCGGAGATACAGGCGACGAGACCTGATTTCATTCTGAACAATCTCATCGGCCCTTCTTCTTATGCCTTCATCGCTGCCTATGCGGAGCTTGGCCGGCGCGACCCGCATTTCAGGCCGGAGCGTTGCCCGATCCTGTCCTGCAATCTCACGGAATGCGAATTGCCGGCGCTCAACGGGGCAGGCGATGGCCACCTTTCCGTTGGGCCCTATTTTCACGACATCTCGGGGGCGGATCGCGGTGCGGTTCCAGTGCCTTCCGTCATGCCGGCCTCATCCTTCGAGGCGGCGGCTTATGCCTCGGTGCGCATGCTCGCCGAGATCCTCACCCTTAACCCCGGTGCACAATGGACGGACCTTCCCAAGGTCTTTTCCGAAACATCATTTCGAACGCCGCTGGGCGACATCGCCATCGACCAGCAAACCCAGCATGCTACCTTGCCGGTGCTAATCGGACGCATCGATGGAACATCGTTCAAAACGGTCACACTGACGAAGGGCGTGGCACCCGATCCCTACCTTTCCCGCTATGACCGGACGGAGACGTTCGGGCGGCCACGCCTGCGGGTGGTGTCGTGAGCAAGATGGCGCGTATCCCGAACCTTGGAGGCGCCAGGGCTTTTGTCCTGCATCGTCCACATCCGACCGTGCAGGCGATCACAAGGCAATTGTCGGCCATCGGCCTTGAGGCGATTGGCTTCTGGCCGGAACTGCCGGCCGAAGCCTTGGCGGCGGACTTCGTCTTCTTCGACGTCGATCTCGGCTTTGACGAGCAATTTCCGTGGAAGCCGGGCGAGGCGCCGATGCCGCTGATAGCACTGATCGGCTCCGAGGCGCCGGGGCGCGTCGAATGGGCATTGTCGCACAAGGCCGATGCGCAGTTGCTGAAACCGGTCGGCAATGCCGGCGTCTATAGCGCACTTTTAATCGCAAGGCAGAGTTTCGAGGCGCGCAAGCTTCTGGCCAGCGAGATTGCCTCGCTTCGTCAGCGGGTCGCGGAGCGCCAGACCATCGTACGCGCGGTAGAGGTCTTGTCGAAGGGCGCCGAGGACGGCCGTGCCTATGCGCAGCTCCGCTCGCTGGCGATGAGCTGGCAAATCAGTGTCGAGGAAGCCGCGCGCAGGATCGTGGCGATGACACAAGAAGAAGGCGACGATGACCAATCCGATCGCGCCTGAGCTTTCGGCCGCCGGGCGTATGCCAGCCAAGCCTCGCGCCGGCGTCTGGCGACGTCTGCTAAAACGGCCTCTCGCTTTGCTCGGCCTCGGGATTATTGCCGTTGTCTTGGCCGGCGCCATTCTTGCACCGTGGCTGACAGGCTACGATCCAAACGAGCAGATGTTCGACGGGCTCACGCTTGAAGGCGCGCCACTGCCGCCGGGAGCCCAGTTCTGGCTGGGCACCGACCTGCTTGGCCGCGACCTGCTGACCCGTCTCCTATTCGGCGCGCGCACGTCGCTGATCATCGGCATCGTCGCCAATGGCGTGGCGCTTCTGATCGGCACGCTGGTCGGCATCACCGCCGGCTATTTCCGCGGCTGGATCGGCAGCGCGCTTATGCGCTTCACCGATTTGATGATGGCTTTCCCGGCGCTGCTGCTCGCCATCTGCCTGGCGGCGGTGCTCCAGCCGAGCCTGTGGATCGTCGCCATGGTGATCGCATTGGTGAACTGGGTGCAGACCGCCCGCGTCATCTACACCGAGACAAGTTCGCTCTCCGAACGCGAGTTCATCGATGCCGAGCGCACCATCGGCGCTAGCGCTCCACGCATCCTGTTCCGCCATATCCTGCCACATCTTTTGCCGACGATCATCGTCTGGGGCACGCTCGGTATTTCGACCACGGTGCTGCTCGAAGCGACGCTCAGCTATCTCGGCATCGGCGTGCAACCGCCGACCGCGTCATGGGGCAACATCATCTTCGAGAACCAGACCTATTTCCAGGCCGCGCCCTGGCTGGTCTTCTTTCCCGGTGCGGCGATCCTGGCACTGGCGCTGGCCTTCAACCTGATCGGTGACGCACTGCGCGACATCCTCGATCCGACGCAAAGGGGGCGGGCATGATCGCCTATCTCGGCCGCCGCGTTGTCCAGTCGGTGCTCATCTTGCTCGGCGTCTCTCTGATCACCTTTGCGCTGCTCTACCTGCTGCCCGCCGATCCCGTCCGCCAGATCGCCGGCCGCAGCGCCACACCCGAGACGGTCGAAAACATCCGCCGGCAGCTCGGCCTCGACCAGCCCTTCGTCGTCCAGTATTGGCACTATCTGACCAGCCTTCTCAGCGGCGATCTGGGGCGCTCCTACATTCAGCGCTCGGAGGTCACGGAGCTTATCGTCTCGCGGCTGCCGGCAAGCCTGCTGCTGATGGTCGGCGCCATTGCCTGCGAAGTCGTGATCGGGCTGACGATGGGCCTCATCGCCGCCGTCAAGCGTGGCACCGCCACCGACCAGTCGCTGATGGTCGCCTCCTTCGTTGGCGTCTCGGCGCCGCAATTCGTCGTCGGCCTGATGCTGCTTTATGTGTTCGCGGTGCGGCTCGGCTGGTTCCCGATCGGCGGTTACGGCACCTGGCGTCATCTGGTGCTGCCGTCGCTGACCATGGGAATTCTCGGCGCCGGCTGGTACGCCCGCATGATGCGCTCGTCGATGATCGACGTGCTGCGCCAGGACTACGTGCGTACCGCGCGTGCCAAGGGTCTTGCACGCAGCGCCATTATCCTCCGGCACGCGCTGCCCAACGCCATCCTGCCGGTCATCGCCATGATCGGCATCGATATCGGCATCTTCATGGGCGGCATCGTGGTTGTCGAAAGCGTGTTCGGCTGGCCAGGCATCGGCCAGCTAGCCTGGCAGGCCATTCAGCGCATCGACATTCCGATCATCATGGGGGTCACCCTGGTTTCGGCCTTTGCCATCGTGCTCGGCAATCTCCTGGCCGACACTGTCGCACCGTTCATCGATCCACGCATCAAGCTCAGATGAAAACCAAGAAAACCAGAGAAAGGGAACATGACATGAGAAAATATCTAATATCGACCGTGGCGGCATCGGCGCTTGCGCTGGTGCTTGGCATGACAAGCGTACGTGCCGAAGACGCCGTCGATCCGAATGCCAAGCAGGGCGGCGCGATCACCATCACCTACAAGGACGACGTCGCCACGCTCGATCCGGCCATCGGCTATGACTGGCAGAACTGGTCGATGATCAAGAGCCTGTTCGACGGGCTGATGGACTACGAGCCGGGCACCACCAACCTGCGGCCCGACCTTGCCGAGAGCTACGAGATTGCGCCCGACGGCAAGACCTTCACCTTCAAGCTGCGCCACGGAGTGAAGTTCCACAATGGCCGCGAGATGACCGCCGACGACGTGAAATATTCGCTCGACCGGGTCACCAATCCAAAGACACAGAGCCCGGGTGCCGGTTTCTTCGGCTCGATCAAAGGCTATGACAACGTCGCTGCCGGCAAGGCGGAGAGCCTGGCGGGCATAACCGTCGTCGATCCCTACACGATCAAGTTCGAGCTGACCCGGCCCGACGCCACCTTCCTGCATGTCATGGCGATCAACTTCTCGCATGTGGTGCCGAAGGAAGAAGTCGAAAAATACGGCGCAGACTTCGGCAAACATCCGGTCGGAACCGGCGCCTTCAAGCTCGCCGAATGGACGCTCGGCCAGCGCGTCGTATTCGAGCGCAACCCGGATTACTGGCACGAGGGTCTGCCGCATCTCGACAAGATCACCTTTGAGATCGGCCAGGAGCCGATCGTGGCGCTGCTGCGGCTCCAGAAAGGCGAGATCGACGTTCCCGGCGACGGCATTCCGCCGGCGAAATTCCAGGAGGTGATGGCCGATCCCGAGCAGAAGGCCCGTGTTGTCGAGGGCGGCCAGTTACACACCGGCTATATCACCATGAATACCACCATGGCGCCCTTCGACAACGTGAAGGTGCGGCAGGCGGTCAACATGGCGATCAACAAGGACCGCATCGTCCAGCTGATCAACAACCGTGCGGTGCCGGCCAATCAGCCGTTGCCGCCGTCGATGCCTGGCTATGACAAGGAATTCAAGGGCTATCCCTATGACGTGGCCAAGGCCAAGGCCTTGCTTGCCGAGGCCGGGCATCCCGACGGATTTGACACGCAGCTGTTTGCCATGAACACCGATCCCAACCCGCGCATCGCGCAGGCCATTCAGCAGGATCTGGCGGCGGTCGGCATCAAGGCCAGCATCCAGTCGCTCGCGCAGGCCAACGTCATCGCCGCCGGCGGCGACAAGGCCGGTGCGCCGATGATCTGGTCCGGCGGCATGGCCTGGATCGCCGACTTCCCCGATCCGTCGAACTTCTACGGCCCGATCCTCGGCTGTGCTGGTGCCGTCCCGGGCGGCTGGAACTGGTCGTGGTATTGCAACAAGGCGCTCGACGCCAAGGCGGCCGAAGCCGACTCCATCGTCGACCCGGCCAGGGCTGGCGAACGCGCCAAGATGTGGAGCGAGATCTACGGCAAGATCATGGAAGACGCGCCCTGGGCACCGGTCTTCAACGAGCAGCGTTTCACCATGAAATCAACCCGCATGGGTGGCGCCGACAACCTCTATGTCGACCCGGTCCACATCCCGATCAACTACGACAATGTGTATGTGACCGATGTGCAATAACTGCGACTACACCATCCACGGGCGCCACCATCATTTCGGCTGGGACAATTCCTTTGTCCCGGCCGAACGGGTGGCGCCAGGGGCGACGATCGAGTTCCAGTGCTTGGACTCGTCCGGCGGGCAGCTGACGATGGAGAGCACCATCGACGACGTTGCTTTGCTCGACTTTGCCAAGGTGAACCCGGTCACTGGGCCAATCTATGTCGACGGGGCAGAACCGGGCGATGCCCTGAAAATCACCATCGAGGCGTTCAAGCCATCAGGCTTCGGTTGGACGGCGAACATCCCGGGATTCGGTCTGC
This sequence comes from Mesorhizobium sp. M1088, assembly GCF_040318575.1. Lineage (NCBI taxonomy): Bacteria > Pseudomonadati > Pseudomonadota > Alphaproteobacteria > Hyphomicrobiales > Phyllobacteriaceae > Mesorhizobium > Mesorhizobium sp. M1088. The sequence continues at coordinate 424,545 of NZ_JAMYMO010000001.1, forward strand.
TGGCGAATGACTTCTCCCAACCGGCACTGAATATCTGGAAGTACGACGCCGCCTCGCTCGAACCGGCGCTGTTCGGCAAGAGCGGCCGGGTGCCGCTCAAGCCCTTCGCCGGCACCATCGGCAATGCCCCGGCTGAGCCGGGTCTGCATTCGGTGGTTCCGCCGCGGCGCGTGGGCGGCAACCTGGATATCCGCGATCTCGCCGCCGGCACGGTGCTCTACCTGCCCGTAGAGGTCGCGGGCGCGTTGTTCTCGGTCGGCGACACGCACGCCGCGCAAGGCGATGGCGAGGTCTGCGGCACGGCGATCGAGAGCCCCATGAACGCCGTGCTGACGCTCGATCTGGTCAAGGATGCCCGGCTGCGGACGCCGCGTTTCACAACGCCCGGTCCGGTGTCGCGGCATCTCGACGCCAAGGGCTACGAGGTGACAACCGGTATCGGGCCGGATCTGATGGACGGCGCCAGGAGTGCCGTTTCCCAGATGATCGACCTGCTCTCCGGCCGCTACGGCATGGATCCGGTAGATGCCTATATGCTCGTCTCGGTTTGCGGTGACCTGCGCATCAGCGAGATCGTCGACATGCCCAACTGGGTGGTTTCGTTCTACTTCCCCCGCTGCGTCTTTGAATGAAGGTGGAGGACATCAAACGATCCAGGCAGGCCGCCGCGGAGAGTGGCTCTCTCAGGCCGGTACTCAGCGTCTCAGGCCTGAGCGTCGCCGTGCGCGGCGAGGAGGGCGAGCGCGACGTCGTTTCCGACCTGACATTCGGCCTGACGCGCGGCGAAACGCTTTGCATCGCCGGCGAGTCCGGTTCCGGCAAGTCGATGACGGCGCTGGCCATCATGGGCTTGCTGCCGCAGCCGGCGGCACGCATCGGATCAGGCTCCATCCGGCTCGGCGATCAGGACCTCGCGGCTCTCAGCGAGAGCGGCATGCGCCGCATCCGCGGCGACCGGATTGCCATGATCTTTCAGGAACCGATGACATCGCTCAATCCGGTGCTGTCCATCGGCCGTCAGCTCACGGAGGCGATCGATGCACACACCTCGATGTCGCGCTCCAACTCGCGGCTGAGGGCGCTCGAGGCGCTGAAGGCAGTCCGAATTCCGGATGCCGAACGGCGGCTCGAGCACTATCCGCACGAACTCTCAGGCGGCATGCGCCAGCGCGTGATGATTGCCATGGCTCTGGCCCTGAACCCGGACGTGCTGATCGCCGATGAGCCGACGACCGCCCTCGATGTCACGGTTCAGGGTGAGGTGCTGGAACTGCTGCGCGACCTGCAGCGCGAGCACGGCACCAGTGTTATCCTGATCACGCACGACATGGGCGTCGTCGCCGAGATGGCGGACCGCGTCATCATCATGCGTGACGGACGGATGGTCGAGCAGGGCAGCGCGGCTGACATCTTCAATCGCCCGCAGGCCGACTATACACGCGAGCTTCTGGCCGCCGTGCCGCGCATTGGCGGCGGACGGACCGTCGAAGAACGACAAGACGCCGCCAACATGCCGGCCGAGCTTGTATCTGTCAGCGATCTTCACGTCCGCTTCGACCTGCACGGCGGCTTCTTCAGCCGCGTTGACCGCAGGGTGCACGCGGTCGAAGGCGTCAGTTTCTCGATCGCGCCGCACGAAACCCTGTCGCTGGTCGGCGAATCGGGCTGCGGCAAGTCGACGACGGCCAAGGCGATCGCCGGGCTGGTGCCCTACACCGGCAGCATTTTAATCGGCGGCCAGGACTTGTCGGCGCTCAGCCGCAAGGAGCGCAAGGCTGTCCGCCGCAATGTGCAGATGATCTTTCAGGATCCCTTCGCGTCCCTCGATCCGCGCATGCGGGTCGGCGATCTCGTCGCCGAGCCTCTGCTGATCCACGGCCTCGGCGACAGAGAGCAACGGCATGCCCAGATCGCCGCCCTGTTCGAACGCGTCGGCCTCTCGGCTGACCAGATGGAGCGCTATCCCCACGAATTCTCCGGCGGGCAGCGCCAGCGAATCTGCATTGCGCGGGCGCTGGCGCTGCGACCAAAGCTGATCATTGCCGACGAGAGCGTCTCTGCTCTCGACGTGTCGGTGCAGGCGCGCGTGTTAAGATTGCTGAAGGAGCTGCAGCGCGAATTCGGCGTCGCATATCTCTTCATCTCGCACGACATGGCGGTGGTCGAGAACATCTCCGATCGCGTGGCGGTAATGTATCTGGGGCAGATCGTCGAGATGGGCACCCGCGACCAGATCTTCTCCAACCCGCGCCATCCTTACACAAAGCGGCTGATCGAAGCCGTTCCGGTTCCCGATCCAGGCCGGCGCCGCGCCCGGTTCGCCCGTTTGGACAGCGAAATTCCAAGCGCTGTGCGGCGGATCGGTGACGAGCCCCGGAAACTCAAGCTCGAAGATGTTGGCGACGGCCACCTCGTCGCCACTTGATCGAGCTTAGGCTGCCTCGTGCAGCCAATCCCGCAGAGGCTCGGGGACAGCTGCATATGTGATGTTCGAGCGGAGGAAAATGATCGGCGATGGCGCTGCCGCGGCAGCGCCGTTCGGCGATGCCGAGTTGGCAACATCACCCGTTTACACCTGACATGTTAGCGTGCTAACGCTACATCCACATTGATTTCAACGGAGATCGTATTGGCTTCCCGCTTTGGTCTTTCGGTTGCCCTGACCACACCCTTCGACCCGTCGGGGCAGATAGCGCTCGCGCCGATGATCGCGCATGCCCGAGCCTGCCTTGGCGCCGGCTGCAGCAGCGCGACGCTGTTCGGCACCACCGGCGAAGGAGCCTCGGTCGGCACCGACGAGCGACGGATCGTCACCGAGGCCATGCTGGCGGCCGGTATTCCGCCACATCAGCTCGTCGCCGCAGTGCTGGTCGATGCAGCCGAAGATGCCGCCGATCAGGCCCGGCACGCTTTGCAGCGCGGCGTTCGCAACATTCTGCTCGCTCCGCCGAGCTACTTCAAGAATGTCGGCGAGGACGGGCTGTTCGGATGGTTTTCCGCCGTCTTCGCCGCACTCGGTCCGCTGGCGCGCGACGTGCTGCTCTATAACATCCCCTCAGTCACCATGGTGCCGCTCCCGCTTGGGCTGATCGGCCGGCTGCGCGCCGCCTTTCCCGCTGTGGTGGCCGGGGTGAAGGATTCCGGCGGGGACTGGAGCTACAGTGAGGCGCTGCTTGAGGCGCACGGCGATCTGGTGATCCTCATCGGCGACGAACGGCATCTCGCGAGAAGCGTGCGCCGCGGCGGACAGGGCGCGATTTCCGGCATGGCTAATTTTGTTACCGGCGAAATCCGGGCAATGGTCGAAAACGGGGGCGACGACCCACGCGTCGAAGACTTCGTGCTCGAATTGCTCAAATACCCGGTCACGCCGGCGGTGAAGGTCATGGTCGCGCGCAAGACCGGCGACGAGCGCTGGCTGGCGGTCCGCCCGCCCCTGGAGCCGATCGATCCGCAGGGACAGCGGCAGCTTGCCGCTGCCTTCGACAGGCTGTTTGCGACAGAGGCAGCCTGACCGACAAGGCCGGGCTGACCGACAAGGAAGCGAGCTGAAGTGGAAGACGGCAGCGAACCGATCACTCTCCGGGAGAAGGCCTATGCCAGCTTCACGCGGCATTTGCTGGCCCGCGATCTGCGGCCGGGGCAGTTCGTGTCACAGCGCGAACTGGTCGCTTTCACCGGGCTGCCGCTGGGTGCCATTCGCGAGATCGTCCCGCGTCTCGAGGCCGAGGGACTGCTGACCACCATCCCGCAGCGCGGCATGCAGATCGCGCATATCGATATCAATCTGATCCGCGAGGCGTTTCAGTTTCGGTTGTTCATGGAACGCGAGGCAGTGGCGCTATTCACGACCAGCGCTTCTGATGCCGAACTTGCCCGCATGCGGCGCGAACATGAAGAGATGCTGGCCCAAGCTCTCGGGCAGGCACCGACGCCGGAAATGGAAGCCAAGGCCCAGAACATCGACTGGGCGATGCACGACACCTTCATCAATGCGCTCGGCAACGAGATTATCGCCAAGGCCTATCTGGTCAACTCGGTGAAAATCCGGCTGATCCACCAGGAGCGTTTCCGCATCGACGGTCGTGTGGTGCCGGTGATGCGCGAACATTTGGCGGTCATCGAAGCCATGGAGAGCCGCAATCCGCAAAGAGCGGTTGAAGCGATCAGTCTGCATATCGACAATGCGCGCCGGCTGGCGCTCCAGATCTGAGGAAATATAGCCGCGCCGCGGTTTGCGGCGCATCCACAACGACAGCAACCGGGAGGAAGAAATGTCGTCCAATCTGTTCAACCCAACCAGGAGGCAACTCCTTGCCGGAACCGCGGCGCTAACCGCTGCCGGCCTTGTGGGGCTTCGCCCCGGCTTTGCCGCAGGCGTTGACTGGAAACGCTTTGCCGGGACGACGCTTGACGTCAATCTGGTGAAAAGCCCGCGCAGCGACACCATCCTGAAATATCTCGCCGAGTTCGAGGAACTGACCGGCATCAAGGTCAATGCCGAGGCAACGCCCGAGCAGCAGCAGCGCCAGAAGACGGTGATCGAGTTGAGCTCGGGCAAGCCGAGCTTCGACGTCGTGCATCTGAGCTACCACGTGCAGAAGCGCCAGTTCGAGAAGGGTGGCTGGCTGGCCGACATCGCCGGCTATCTCGCCGATCCGTCGCTCACCGACCCGGCGCTGGTCGAAAGCGACTTCGCCGAAGCCGGCATGCTGTTTGCCAAGGACGGCCAGGGCGTGCTGCGCTCGCTACCGTTCTCGGTGGACTACTGGATCCTGTATTGGAACAAGGAGCTGTTCGAGGCCAAGGCCCTCAAATACCCAGAGACCTTCGAGCAACTTGTGGCAGCCGCCGAAGCGCTGACCGACCACTCGACCAATACATACGGCTTCGTCGCCCGCGGGCTCAAGAACGCAAACACGCCGGTGTGGACGTCGCTGATGCTCGGCTACGACATGACGCCGCTAGATGACAAGGGCAAGCTGCGCACCGAGGCTCCCGAGGCGATCGAGGCTGCCGCGCTCTATCAAAGATTAATGACCAAGTCCGCCCCTCCGGGCGTTACCGGGTTCAACTGGGCCGAAGCACAGTCGGCCTTCCTGCAGGGCAAGATCGGCATGTGGCTCGACGGCGTGGGTTTTGCCCCGCCGATGGAAAATCCGGAAAAATCGAGGGTGGTCGGCAAGGTCGGTTACGGCGTGATGCCCAAGGGTCCCAAGGCGCATGCCTCGGGCACCTTCGGCGACGGGATTGGCGTTACCGCCGCCAGCGAGAAGAAGGAGGCTGCCTATCTGTTCTGCCAGTGGGCGGTATCGCCAACCATGGGCGCGCGGCTGTTGCAGGCCGGCGCCGGTGTTCCGTTCCGCAAATCCGTGCTGGAGGATCCCAAGGTGCGTGAAGGCGTCACCATGCCGGCAAGCTGGCTTGATGCCGTGGTCGGCTCGGGCAATATCAGTCGGCTGGCACTGCCGGTCATCATCCCGGTCACGGAATTCCGCGACATCTATGGCGTGGCGCTGACCAACATGATTGCCGGCGCCGATCCCGCCGCGGAGCTGAAGAAGGCCACCGAACAGTTCCAGCCGGTTCTCGACAGGAGCGAGCAGGGCTGATGTCGGCCACCACCCCAGAACAGACCGGGGTGACGATGCCGGTTATCGACGGGAGCCAGACGATCCGGCTGGCTCCCAACTACTGGCCATTCGTCGTCCCCGCACTCGTCGTCGTCGGCGCCGTCATCGTTTTCCCCTGGGCTTTCACCCTGTGGATGAGCGTCAATCGCTGGACGCTCGGCCAGTCGCGGAGTTTTGCCGGGATGGAAAACTATCTCCGCCTGGCCAGCGACCCACGTTTCTGGGAATCCCTTGTTCATACGTTGACCTACACCTTCCTCTCGGTTGCAGCGCCGATGCTGCTGGGCACCCTGGCCGCCCTGATCTTCGATGCCAGGTTTCCGCTGCGCGGCTTGCTGCGCGGCGTCTTCGTCATGCCGATGATGGCGACACCCGTTGCCGTCGCACTGGTTTGGACAATGATGTTCCATCCTCAGCTTGGCGTGCTCAACTACCTGCTGTCGCTGGTCGGCATCCCGGCCCAGGAATGGATATTCAACGCCAACACGGTCATCCCGTCGCTGGTTGCGGTCGAGACCTGGCAGTGGACGCCGCTCGTCATGCTGATCGTGCTTGGCGGGCTGGCCTCGGTGCCGCGCGAGCCCTTCGAAAGCGCCGAGATCGACGGCGCCAATGCCTGGCAGCAATTCCGCTATCTCACTCTGCCGATGATCGCGCCGTTCCTGATGATCGCGGTCATCATCCGCACCATCGATGCGCTGAAGAGTTTCGACATCATCTACGCGATGACCCAGGGCGGGCCGGGTACGGCGTCGGAGACCATCAACATCTATCTCTACAACACCGCCTTCTCCTACTACGATATCGGCTACGGCTCGGCCATGGCCGTGGTGTTCTTCATTGTCATCGTGGCCCTGTCGTTTGTCCTGCTGATGCTGCGCCAACGCTCGCAGTGGATCGATACGGAGGGCAAATAGATGAGTTCACGGCTGCTCAACCAGATCGGTCTGTTTTTCGCTGCCCTGGTTTTCGTCTCGCCGGCGATCCTGTTCTTCCTCTGGATGATCTCGCTGTCGCTGAAATTCGAGATCGACAACGGTGCCTATCCGCCGATCCTGATCCCCGAACGCTTCGCCTGGTCGAACTATGTAAAGGTGTTCGAGGAGAACAATTTCCTGCTCTATCTCTGGAATTCGGTTCTGGTGACCGGTACGGCGACCTTGCTGGCGCTGCTGATCGGCGTACCGGCCGGCTATGGCATCGCACGGCTCAAGGCTGAACGATCGGCGGTCGTCATCATGATCGCCCGCATGACACCTGGGCTATCCTATCTCATCCCGCTGTTTCTGCTGTTCCAATGGATCGGGATACTCGGCACGCTGTGGCCGCAGATCATCATCCATCTGGTGGTGACGGTGCCGATCGTGGTGTGGGTGATGATCGGTTATTTCGAGACCACGCCGATGGAACTGGAAGAGGCGGCCAACATCGACGGCGCCAGCTCCTGGCAGGTTTTCCGGCTGGTTGCCCTGCCCATCGCCAAGCCGGGCATCGTCGTCGCCTTCATCCTGTCCGTGATCTTCTCGTGGAACAATTTCGTCTTCGGCGTCGTGCTCGCCAGCCGTGAGACGCGCACACTGCCGGTCGCCGTCTACAACATGCTGTCCTACGAGCAGGTGAGCTGGGGGCCGCTCGCCGCGGCGGCGCTGGTGGTGACGTTGCCGGTGCTGATCCTGACCATGTTCGCGCAAAGGCAGATCGTCGCGGGGCTGACCGCCGGCGCCGTCAAGGGCGGCTGAGGGCGCGTCCTGACATCACTCTTTTCCAGGAAAGATCCAATGGCATCGGTAACAATCAGCAACGTGCAGAAGGCCTTCGGGGCCACCAAGATCATTCACGACGTCAGCGTCGACATCGCCGACGGCGAATTCGTCATCCTGGTCGGCCCGTCGGGATGCGGAAAATCGACGCTGCTGCGCATGATCGCGGGCCTTGAAACGATCTCCGGCGGAAAGATCGCCATCGGCGAACGTATGGTCAACAATCTGCGCGCGCGGGACCGGAACATCGCCATGGTGTTCCAGAATTATGCGCTCTATCCGCATATGACCGTTGCCGACAACATGGGCTTTGCCCTCAAGATCAAGAAAGCCGACCCGGCCGACACCGCTGGCCGGGTCCGGAAGGCAGCCGGCATCCTCGGCCTGGAAAAGCTGCTTGACCGCTATCCGCGCCAGCTTTCGGGCGGCCAGCGCCAGCGCGTCGCCATGGGCCGCGCGATCGTACGTGACCCGCAGGTCTTTCTGTTCGACGAGCCGCTCTCCAACCTCGACGCCAAGTTGCGCGTCCAGATGCGCGGCGAGATCAAGGCCCTGCACCAGCGGCTGGGTACCACGACGATCTATGTCACGCACGACCAGATCGAGGCCATGACGATGGCCGACAAGATCGTCGTGCTGCATGACGGCCTGGTCGAGCAGATCGGCGCGCCGCTGGACCTCTACGACCATCCGGCCAACCTCTTCGTTGCCGGTTTCATCGGCTCGCCCGCCATGAACTTCATTGCCGGCCGCATCGAGGAGGGCGTGTTCCGCAGCGCCGGCGGGTTGGTCCTGCCGTTGCCGGAAGGCGCCCAGCCCGCGGATGCCGCAGGACGCGAACTCGTCTACGGCATTCGACCGGAACATATCCGGGCGACGGGGCAAGGCGTGCCGGGTACGATCACGCTTCTCGAGGCGACAGGCTCGGAAATCTTCGCCAGGGTCGACTGCTCCGGTGAAGAAATTTCCTGCCTTTTCCGAGAAAGGCTTGCGCTCAGGCAGGGCGAAGGGGTGGGGATCGAGATCGACCGCGCATGTGCGCATCTGTTCGACGCAGCAACCGGTCGGCGCATCTGACCCAATGGTCTGGTGAATGCGTGGTCGGCCTTAGGTCGGCAACGCGAATTCACCGGCGAGTTCGATGGCGCGGCCTTCGCTGGCCGATCTCTGGGCGCCGAGACCCATGACGACGGCCCACCAGCCGTCTTGCAAGGTCACTTCCACTTTGCCTTGTTCGCGCACCGCAGCGGTGAAGCGGGCGTGCTCGAAATAGTCGAACCGCTAGGGTCGCCTGCCTCGATCAGCCGGGGGTCGACGGGAATCTCCAGCAGGCGTGGTCCAGGCGGATTGCGCGGACTGACGATCAACTGGGGCACTGGCGCAGGGCCAAGCTGGGTCGGCCAGAAACGGCCTGGTCCGGGAACCAGACATTCGATCTTTCCGTCGCCGCCGACAGCGCAGAGTTGCTCCTGGTAGCGGCTGCCCTCGGCAAACATGCAGAGTTTCCAGCATGGCGCGCGCGCCGCGAGGGCGCTCTCTGCGATCATTGCTGCCACAGGATGATCCGGAAACGCTTCAAAGTGAATTTTCTCGTGGGCGGTCTTCGGCACTACGGAGATCCGCGCCGGATGTTCGCGCGCCTGAATCCGGCTGACCGACAATACGACCTGTGCTGAGGTTCAGTACGAACTACCGATCAGGGCAGATGGGATGTTCGTCCGCGTGATAGCGGCGAGGCGTGAAATCCGCGATCGTTCTGCAGTTCTGCTTTGCTGCAGAGCCGCAGCTCGACGGAGACGTTCTCGTGAACCTGTACTGCGCACCGTGCGTTTGCAGCCTTGCCGAACATCTCGCTCTTCGGGAGGCGGATACCTCCTTCGATAGCGAGCGCATCGACCGGGTGTCGAGGCAATCATGAGCCGAGCCCGCAAGATCGCAATCGCTATCGTCGCCCTCATGGTGATTCCAATGGCAGCTATTTGGAGCTGGCAATGGTTCACGCGGGGCCGGTTCGAGGAAACGACCGATAACGCCTATCTCCGCGGAGACATTACCAGCATCGCGCCGAAGCTCGCCGGTTACGTCGTCGAAGTCGACATAGACGACAATGCCAGTGTGTCAAAGGGTGCTGTCCTGTTTCGCATCGACGACAGCGACTACAAGGCCAAGGCAGAGCAGGCGAAAGCCAACGTCGCCGCCCGGCAGGCGGAAATCGCCAACATCAAGGCGACCCGTGAACTGCAGGACGCATTGATCGCGCAGGCTGAGGCGCAGAAGCAATCTGCCGCAGCCGACCTGCAATTCGCCCGAGCCAACCTGAACCGCTACGTCACGCTGCAGAAGAACGGGACCGCAAGCGATCAGAAGCTGCAGGATGCGCAGGCCGGCCATGACAAGGCAAAGGCATCGCTGGACGGTGCAGAGGCCAATCTGCTGGCTCAAAAATTGAAGCTCGGTGTCCTGGATGCACAGTTGTCCGGTGCGCAGGCAGCCCTGTCCCAGGCACAGGCAGCGCTCGACCTGGCAATGCTCGACCTGGCCAACACCGTCGTGAGGGCCCCGGTCGGCGGCATCGTCGGTAATCGCCAGATCCGTGTCGGCCGCTATGTCACGCCAGGGACAGCAGCCTTGGACATCGTTCCGGTTAACGATGTCTGGATCGTTGCCAACTTCAAGGAAACACAGCTGAAGCAGGTTGAGATCGGCCAACGGGTCCGCGTCATGGTTGATGAATATCCAGATCTGCAAATCGACGGCCTTGTCGACAGCTTCGCTCCCGGTAGCGGCGCGGCATTCAGCCTGCTGCCGCCGGACAACGCCACCGGAAACTTCATCCGCGTCGTCCAACGTGTGCCGGTCAAGATCAGGATGACGCGCAATCCGTTGCCCGGCCGCCTGGTTCCGGGACTCTCGGCTCGTGTTGCCATCACCGTCGGCACCAGGGATGCTCCGGCTGTAGCGCAGGAAATGCAGACAGGCGGGATTGCGGACGGGCGCTCAGCACAATGATGCACCTCGCCGAAACGGCGGCTGTGCAGCGCCATCCCGGTACATTGCGCGCTTGCTTGATAGCAACCGGCGTCGTGCTGGCCGCCTTCATGGACGCGGTCGCATCCACTGCACTGTCCATCGGCCGGATCGACATGCTCGGCGACACCTACGCAACGTTGGACGAACTGGCGATGATCGACGTTGTTTTCATCGCCGCCAAGCTGACGGCGTTCCTTGTCGCTCCGCTACTTGTGACGGCAGCCAGGCCGACCGCCTGCCTGCGCGCGGCGGTTGTCACCCTTCTGCTGGCATCCGCGGCCTTGACGTTGTCGGTGGACCTCACCTGGATTTGCATCTGCCGCATTGTCCAAGGGCTGGCTGGCGGCACAGTTCTCGTCGCCAGCCAGACACTGCTGTTCTTTCGGTTACCGCACCGGCATCAGCCGGTCGTTCAGGCGGTTTTTGCCGTAGGCGCCGTCATGGCTCCGACGACCGTCACGCCGGCCCTGCAGGGCTGGCTTGTCGACCATCTGACCTGGGAGTGGATATTCCTGAGCATCATTCCGCTCGGCATCGTCTCCCTTGTCCTGTTGGCGGCGGACGGCGATCGGACCTTTTGGCGGAAAACCAGGTTTCCTGCCGTCAGGATATTGTTGCTCGGCATCAGCGCCGCGCTTTTGACCTACGTCCTGCTGCAAGGCAGCAGGTTCAACTGGTTCGACGACACCGACATCACCTTCCTTGCCGCAACCGGTATGACGGCTGCCGGCCTCCTGGCCGTCTGGGAGACCCGCTTTCGTTCAGAAGGCTCACTGCTGGCCATCTCGCCCCTTGGCAATCCGGACTTTCGCTTTGGCCTTCTCGTCAGCTTCGTCGCCGGCTCTGCCCTTTCAGGCAGCGCCTATCTTATTCCGGCTTTTGCCCTCAACGTGCTCGATTTTACCGCGACGGGCGCAGGAGTGCTTCTGCTGCCCAGCGGAGCCATGCTCGCGCTTGGACTTCTGTTGTCCGGCTTCGTCATCCAAAGGACCGGGATGCGCCCGATCACGCTTGCGCCATTTGGCATTCTGCTCTTCGCAGGTGCCATGTGGCTGCTGTCCGCTTCGACGAGCGGTAGCGGATCACCGGACCTGACCCTTGCTCTGCTGCTGCGAGGATTCGGCCTCGGCCTTCTGTTCGTGGCACTGACGCTGGTTACGCTGCAGGGCCTTGCCGCCAATGCGTTGCCGTTTGGCATCGGGCTGTTCAACTTCGGCAAGCAGGTGGGCGGTCTGACCGGCACAGCCCTCTTGCAAACGTATATTGATCACCAGAATGTCCACAACCGGACGATACTGGCGTCCCACCTCGTCAATGGCGATCCAGCCGTAGACCAGCGCTTGAGAGCAACTGCGAACGCTCTGGCGAACAGTGTCGACAGCACTGCGGCGACAAAGGCCGCCCTGCCGCTGCTGCAGCGCGCGCTTGAGAAGCAGGTCGCCACGATCTCGTTCGACGAAGCTTTCTTCGCGCTCGTCCTGCTGTTCGCGGTCGCTGCGCCCTGTCTCATTGTCGCCAAACAATTGCTCGGCCGCCAAGCCGCTCCGCAGAACTAAAACCGCGTCCACGCCCTGTACTTTGGAACAGATGTATTGGTCGGGAGAGGCTTCCAGATTATCTCATGAGCCGTGTTAACCGGACGAGACAGGGATGACGAATGCAGAGGTTTCTCCGGTTTCACTCTGCAGCCGACGAAGAGGCAGCCGAGCGTCTTACCTGTCCGGCTCGTATTCCCAGTGGTAGGTGTTGATGCATCGATCCGCGTCGCTCCTCGCGCGAGGCCATCGTTGGGGCCCCCGCAGCGCGATAACTCCGCGCAATGCATGGATTTCCATGAGATGCAGCCGAGGCACGGCGGAACTAGATTTAGGCGGTGAGTTCGCCTGTCCAGATATTGAAAACAAGTGCTATATCAAGCGCTGACCGTCCCAAGGCTTTTTTGTCCGACAGGAGAAGCCAATGACAGCAGCGTCCAACTCACTTGACGAAATCGAGCCCGAAGCAACGCTAGCGCTGCAAATCATCGAGAGCATGCCCGGCCACGCGTGGGCAGCCGATGCCGCCGGAAGATTCACCTATGTCAGCCCAAACACGCTGACGTTCCTCGGCAACATGCATGAGGATCTCAACACTTCCGAAGACGACGATGATTTCGGCTGGCGTCGAGCCGTCCATCCCGACGATTATGATCCCGTAGCCGCCAGATGGCGGCATTGCCTCGAAACAGGCGATCCCTATGATACCGAGCATCGCCTGCGGCGCGCCGATGGCGTCTATCGCTGGTTTCGAAGCTCAGGACGACCATTTCGCGATAGTCAGGGGCGCATCGTTCAATGGTACGGCACGACAATAGACATTGAGGACCAGAAACGGGCCGAGTCAGCATTGCGTGACCGGGAGCGGGAACTTTCGCAGTTCGTGGACATGGTCCCGAGTCACATCTGGCGGCTCGATCCAGACGGCGAGCCGATCTTCTTCAATGGGCGCATGGTCGACTTTCTCGGCCTCGATGTAGCGGATCTGGACCGACCGGGCATGAGCCGGCTGGCGGTGATGATACAGGCCGCCGTTCATCCGGACGACGCGGCAGCATTCGGCGATGCACTTCGTGGTTGCTTCGCTACCGGTGCGAGCTTCGCCATGCGCTATCGCCTGCGCCGTGCCGATGGCGTCTATCGCTGGATGTCGAGCCGGGCGGAGCCGATGGGCGATGGCGCTGGCCGCATCGTCCAGTGGTACGGCCTCTGTCACGACATAGACGATCAGATGCACGCCGAAGCGGCGTTGCGGCAGAGCGAGCAGCAACTTCAGCACATGATCGACGCCGTGCCGGTCCGCATCTGGAGTGTGATGCCGACCGGCGGGCCGGTCTACTTCAACAAGCGATACCAGGACCATTTCCGCTCCGTTATCGCGAACTTTGACGCGCTCGGCGAGCCGGGAATCGAAACGTTGCTGCACGAGGTGATTCATCCCGAAGATGCGCCCGAGGTGCAGCGCACGTTGCTGAGGTGTTTCGAAACTGGCGGCGGCTCCGCGATGCGGTTTCGCTGGCGCGAAAAAGACGGCACCTATCGCTGGGCTGAGTGCAGGGTCGAGCCGCGACGCGATGACGACGGAACGGTCGTGCAGTGGTACGGGGTTTCTCTCGACATCGACGATGAGGTGCGCGCGCAGGCGGCGTTGCGCAAAAGTGAGCGGCGCCTTCAGCAGCTGATCGACACCGTGCCCGCTTTGATCTGGAGTACGACACGGGAAGGGACGCCTTCCTACGTCAACAAACGGTTCACCGATGTAACCGGGGCCACGCTCCACGACATCACCGCCCCGGACGGCTCGCCGTCGCTGAGCGTGATCCATCCAGACGATATCGACACCGCACGGCAGGCGATCCGCCATTCATTCGCAACGGGCGTGCCTTACGTTCAGAGATATCGCCAGAGGCGGGCCGACGGCCGCTATCGCTGGACCGAGACTCGCGCCGAGCCGCTGCGCGACGAAGATGGCAGCATTCTCCAATGGTACGGCGTGAGCGTCGACATCCATGACCTGGTGACCACGCAAGCCGCGTTGCACGACCGGGAACGAGAGCTCTCGCAACTCGTCAACATGGTTCCGAGCTACCTCTGGCGGCTGTCTCCCAACGGTGAGCCGAGCTTCTTCAACAAGCGCCTGATAGATTTTCTCGGCCTGGACATAGCGGACGCGGAAAAGCCGGACACGAGCCGGCTGGCGGCCTTCATTGCCACCGTCGTCCATCCCGACGATGCAGCCAGCCTGAGGGAAGCACTCGACAGCTGCTTTGCCACCGGCGAGCGATTCTTCATGAAGTATCGCCTGCGCCGTGCCGATGGCGTTTATCGTTGGATGGAGGGCCGCGCGGAGCCGCTGCGGGACCAGGGTGGACGCATCGTCCAATGGTACGGCCTTACGCACGACATCGACGATCAGCTGCGCGTCGAAGAGGCGCTGCGCGAGAGAGAACGGGCTCTCTGGCAGCTCGTTGAAACGCTGCCGGCAATGATCGATTGCGCCGCGCCGGATGGCGAACCGATATATCGCAGCCAGCAGCTCCGCGAATTCCTCGGATACAATCTTGAGGAATTGGACGAAGCGGGAAAGTCCCGGCTGGCTGGCACACTCGACGCCGGTGTTCATCCCGACGACCTGACAGGTGTCAAAGAGAGATATGCCGATTGTCTGTCCACAGGCGAGCCGTATGCGCGACGGCACCGTCTGCGGCGCTTCGATGGTGAATATCGCTGGGTCGAGACGCGCGCCGCGCCGATGCGCAACGCTGAAGGCGCCATAGTGCAGTGGAACGTTATCTGCCTCGACATCGAAAATGAGGTGCGGACACAAGAGGAGCTTCGGCTGGCACAAGAGAGACTTGCGCGTGCGAGCCAGGCGGCGAGCCTTGCCGAACTCTCCGCATCCATCGCTCATGAGGTGAACCAGCCGCTGGCCGCCATCGTCGCCAACTCCAACGCATGCCACCGTTGGCTGTCCGCCGAGCCCCCGAACGTCGAGCGCGCGAAGATCACGGCCGAGCGTATCATCCGCGATGCCAACTCGGCGGCGGATGTCGTCAGCCGCATCCGTGCCTTGTTCAGACCTTCGCTTGAAATGAGAACCAGCACGCCGATCCCCAGCGTCGTTGCCGAAGCACGTGACCTTATGGCCGAGGAAGCCATGCGGCGTCGCGTTCGCATGGACATCGACGTCGAAAGCAACCTTCCGCTCGTTGCGTTCGATCGCGTCCAGATCCAGCAGGTCCTGGTCAACCTCATTCGCAACGGCATGGAGGCGATGGACACCACGGCGGGCGACAAGGTTCTTGCAATGCGCGTGCGCCGGATAGAGGACACGATCCAGACCGAGGTCCGCGACCGAGGCCCGGGTATCGAACGTCCCAACAAGATATTCGAGCCGTTCTTTACAACGAAAGGGAACGGAATGGGCATGGGGCTCGCGATCTCCCGTTCGATCATCGAGTCTCACGGCGGACGCCTTTGGGCGGAGAATAGCATGCCGCGTGGGGCGACATTCATCTTCACCCTCCCGGTTGAAGCGAAAGCTGCGCAATAACTGGCGGCGCTCAGTAAGCGCTTGGTTTTTGGCTCTCGGTGAAGGGGCGCCGCCGCCCCGTGCAATGCATGGATTTCCATGAGGTGCGGTTGGGGCGTGGCGGGATTAGGGTGGCGACGTGAGTCCGTCAGCCCAGTCCAGCTATCAAGAGCAAGTGCTACACGAAGCGCCGACAATCTCCAGAGTTTGTTTGTCCGTTAGGGGCACCCGATGACGATAGCGCCCAACTCACTTGGCGAGACCGATTCCAGCGCAACGCTCGCGTTAGCGCATGACTTGAACCGATCCGGACCGGGAAGTGGCCGACCTTTCGCGACGAATGAACCGGGCCTGATTCGCGGCAACATGATCAGCGATCTTGGAAGAGGCAGGTTGTCGCGCGTCTGGTCGCACCGTCCCCAATTCCTGCATCTGGGGCTTTTTATTACGGCCTATGTCCTGGGCTGCGGCTTCGCCCAGTCGCTCGCAATCATACCTGGAACAGGGATTTCCATTTGGCCTCCGAGCGGGCTTTTCATCGCTACTCTTGTCTTCGCCTCCAGGTATAGCTGGCCGTGGTGGGTGCTGGGGGCCTGTGTGGCAGAACTGTTCAGCAACTTCTTGTGGTTCCACACTCCGCTGCCCGCAGCCTTCCTGATCTTTGCCGGCAACGCTCTTGAAGCGGTATCCGGCGCATGGCTTGTGAACCAGACCTGCAAGCGCCCAGTTCGGCTGGAAACGTTGCGGGACGTTCTCGCATTCGTCGTACTGGCCGCTGGAATTGCGCCAGTTGCAAGCGCAACGGTGGGAAGTGCGGCGCTTGCTTGGTTTGGCATACAATCGCAAACCTTTGTGACGGCTTGGCCGCTGTGGTGGATCGGAGACGCGACGGGAGTCCTGATCGTAGCGCCACTGGCGCTGGTCGTGTTCCAGAACTGGCGCGGCAAAGCGCAGCTCTCGGCAGCGCGATGGATGGAAGCTTGCGTCCTGGGGCTGATCTTTCTTGGTATCGCCGCCCTTTCCTTGAGCGGCTATCTGCCCTTCGCCTACATCATCATGCCGCCTCTTCTTTGGGCCGCGGTGCGTTTTGAGTTCAGAGGCGCCGCCGTAGCATTGACCGTCCTCGCTCTGATCACGGCGGTATTCACGATATCCGGCGCCAGCCAATTTGCCGGCGATCCCGAGTCCCAGAAGCACAACCAGATCATGCTGCAGCTTTTTCTGGCCATCTCTGCATTTTCGGCGCTCGTCGTGGCCGCCATTTCCAGGCAGCATCACGCGGCGGTGCTCACTTTGCGCCAAAGTGTGGAGACCTTGCGGGAGCGGGAGCGAGAACTCTCGTTGCTGGTCGAAATGATCCCCGCTCACATCGCCCGCATGGCGCCCAACGGCGAACCAACCTTCTTCAGCAAGCGCACGACAGACTATATCGGCCTCAACGACATCGCGGACTGGGACGAGCCGGGCACGAGCCGCCTGGCGACCTTGGTCGCGGCAGCCGTCCATCCCGACGATGGACCCAGGATGAGAGAATGGCTCAGCCGCTCGCTCGCCACCGGCGAACCCTATCCCATAAGGTATCGCCTGCGTCGCGCGGACGGCGTGTACCGCTGGAGGGAGGGCCGCGCCGAGCCGCTGCGGAACCAGAGTGGGACGATCGTGCAATGGTACACGGCCAGCATCGACATCGACGATGAGGTGCGCGCGCAGGAGGCATTGCGCGACCGGGAGCGGGAGCTCTCACAGCTTGTCGACATGGTTCCGAGCCACGTTTGGCGCCTGACGCCGGACGGCGAGCCGACCTTTTTCAACAAGCGAATGGTCGACTTTCTCGGCCTTGACGTAACGGATTTGGACAAACAGGGCATCAGCCGGCTGGCGGCGATGATAACGGCCATCGTCCATCCGGACGACGCAGCAGCATTCGGCGATACGCTCAGTCACTGCCTCGCCACCGGTGAGCGCTTCTCCATGAGGTATCGCTTGCGCCGCGCCGATGGCATCTATCACTGGATGTCGAGCCGGGCGGAGCCGATGCGCGATCACGCTGGCCTGATCGCGCAGTGGTACGGCCTCTGTCACGACATAGACGATCAGATGCAAGCCGAAGAGGCCCTGCGGCGGAGCGAATTGCAGCTTCAGCAGATGATCGACGCTGTGCCGGTCCGCATTTGGAGCGCGGTGCCGACCGGCGGGCCGGTCTACTTCAACAAGCGATACCAGGACCATTTCCGCGCCGTCATCGCCAATTTCGAAACACTCGGAGAGCCGCGCATCGAGGAATTGCTGCAAGAACTGGTTCATCCCGAAGATGCTCCCGAGGTGCTGCGCACGTTGCTGAGCTGTTTCGAAACAGGCGGCGGTTCCGCGATGCGGTTTCGCTGGCGCGAAACAGATGGCTATCGCTGGGCGGAGTGCAGGGTGGAGCCGCGGCGTGATGAAGACGGGGCGGTTGTGCAATGGTACGGGGTTTCCCTCGACATCGACGAAGAGGTGCGCGCCCAGGAAGCGCTGCGACAAGCCTCCGACAAACTCGCGCAAGCCACTCAGGCTGCAAGTCTCGCCGAGCTTTCCGCTTCGATCGCGCACGAGGTGAATCAGCCGCTGGCCGCGATCGTCGCCAATTCCCATGCATGCCACCGTTGGCTGTCCGCCGCCCCTCCGAACGTCGAACGCGCGAAGATTACGGCCGAGCGCATAATCCGGGACGCCAATTCGGCGGCGGACGTCGTCGGCCGCATCCGCGCGCTGTTCAAGCAATCCACCGAGACGAGGACCAATGCGACGCTCAGCAGTGTCATCACAGAGGCACGCGACCTCGTGGCCGAGGAAGCGATGCGGCGGGGCGTTCGCACCAGCGTTGATGTCGGACGCGACAGTCCGCTAGTCGCGTTCGATCGCGTCCAAATCCAGCAGGTTCTGGTCAATCTCATCCGCAACGGCATGGAGGCGATGGACTCTGGTGCGGATGACGGAGTTATCAGCATCCGCGTGCGCCATATCGGGGATGTTGTCCAGACCGAAGTCAGAGATCGCGGCCGGGGCATCGAGTTTCCCGACCGGATATTCGAACCGTTCTTTACCACGAAAGAGCAAGGGATGGGCATGGGACTAGCGATCTGCCGTTCGATCATCGAGTCGCACAGCGGGCGTTTATGGGTCGAGAAGAACGAACCACGTGGAGCGACGTTTATCTTCACGTTGCCGATTGAAGCGAAAGCGGCGTCATGACGACGGACGGCCAAATTGTCTTCATCGTAGATGACGATGAACGCATTCGGGAGGCGCTCAGCGAGCTGCTGGCTGCACACGGCATGTGTGCCGTAGCGTTCGGATCGGCGGGCGATTATATCCGCGCTGACAAGCCGGACGTCCCTGCCTGCCTCATCCTCGATATCGAGTTGCCGGATATTAACGGCCTCGATCTGCAGCGGCAGATTGCCGAGGGCGATCATCCACCGATCGTTTTCCTGACGGGACATGGCGATATCCCGTCCTCGGTGCGTGCGATCAAGCACGGCGCCGTGGATTTCCTGACTAAGCCCTTCAGCGATGCAGACCTCATGGCCGCAATCCATGCGGCGATTGCCCAGGATCGGGTACAGCGATCGGAGCGCGCCGAGCTGGGCGTGTTGAAGCAACGTTATCTCGAGCTGACGCCGCGCGAACGTGAGGTGCTGCCGCTGGTGGTCAGCGGTCTGCTCAACAAGCAGGCGGCCGCTGAACTGGGGATCAGCGAAGTTACGCTGGAAATTCATAGAAGGAACGTCATGCAGAAGATGGTCGCGGCGTCGCTCGCCGACCTCGTTCGCATCGCCGAGCGATTGGGAATACCGATCACGCACTCGCGCCGGGCAGGGGGGAACTGAGGGTGAGCAAGCGGAGGCCTGTCGTGGCGATTGTCGACGATGACCCAAGGCTGCTCGAGTCGCTGGAGGACCTTCTGGAGTCCGCCGGCTATGTGGCCCGCAGCTTCTCGTCGGCAGGGTCGTTACTGGTCAGCGGCCTGTCTGGATTGGACATGCTTATCACCGACATCGGGATGCCCGGCATGGACGGCTTTGAACTTCGCGACTTGGTCAAGAAGGCGCGTCCGGATCTGCCTGTGTTCCTGATCACCGGCCGCCACGAGATAGTGGATCAGCACCGCGCCAAGGGCATTGGCAGGCTTTTCCGCAAGCCGTTCGATGGCCAGGCACTGCTTGCGGCGATCGGCGACGCTTTGCGCAACCCAGAAACGGAGGCTAAACATGAGAGTTGACCAATTGCCCTTACCGAGATCGACGCCGTCATCACAGCAGCGAAGGGCTGAAGCCGAGCAGCCGCTGGTCATTATTGTCGATGATGATGCCTCTGTTCGGGAGGCGCTGTCTGAATTGATCCTGTCGGCGGGTTTCCTGCCGGTGTGCTTTACCTCAACCCGTGAATTGCTTGACGCCGACGTGTTGGAGAGCCCCGGCTGCTTGATCCTCGACGTGCGCATGCCAGGGACGAGCGGTCTCGATCTGCAGCACCATCTTGCGAAAAACGGCAACCCCAAACCCATCATCTTCCTGACCGGGCATGGCGACATCCCGATGACTGTCCAGGCGATGAAGGCCGGCGCCGTGGACTTTCTCACCAAACCGGTGCGGGATCAGACGCTGCTTGACGCTGTGATCGCCGGCATTGCGGTGGATGCCAAGCGGCGGGCGGATGCCGTGATCGTCAAGCGCAACATCGAGCGCGTCGAGACGCTGACGCCGCGCGAGCGCGAGGTCCTGCGTGAAGTGGCGCGCGGGCGCCTCAACAAGCAGATCGCCTTCGACCTCGGCATCAGTGAAGTGACGGTCAAGCTTCACCGCGGCAATGTCATGCGCAAGATGGAAGCCGCTTCCATCGGTGAGCTGATCCGGGCGTGGGAAACGCTGCCCGCGCCGATGCGCGAGGTCTAGAATTTGGCACAAGCCGATCCATGCCCCATCCAATAGGATCGCCCGGCGCGCCGGGCCATTTCAGGTGCTTTCTCAGCGCGCCCAGGCCTTCCTGCCTGTTGATACGCTCGTCCTGCTGCGGGTGATCCTGATGTACATCGGTGGTCCTGTTTGGTGTTTCGCGGCAAGGCCCGCGCCAAACATCGGTTACTACTGAGCGGCGCTCTTTGGCAGCGCCAGCCTGACCGAAAAACGCGCAACATTTCATGCAACAGCAACTGACGCCGGCCATGCCGCGTCGGTCCCCGCGCCGCTACCCAAGCCTAATTGACGTGTGTCTATAAGAGCTTGCCTTAGCCCGGCCCTATCTTCGGCGTGCCTGCCCTGCACCTTGGCATCGTATGACAGATGCCTCCGTAGAGTAGGTTCGCGGCCCGGATCGGTGCATCCTGTTCCTCGCAAGCCATCACGACCGTCGCGTTTCTACCGCTCCTCGCTCGCTCCTCCCCGAACGCGACCGCTCAGGCCGACTCGACGGTCGTGATGGTGAGCAGGACGTTCAAAGCACATGGATGGACACGATGAACAAAGACGGACTTTTCTCCGTCGGCGGATCTCGCCGCGATGTCATGTTGGCAGGCCTGATCTCTACGGCAGCCGCCGGACTGCCCCGCGCTGCTTCGGCAACGAGCCGAAAACAAAACCTTCCCTCTTCCCCCTCAATCAAAGGAACCAAGACGATGAGCACCATCACGACCAAGGATGGCACCGAAATCTACTACAAGGATTGGGGCAAGGGTCCTGTCGTCACGTTTTCGCACGGCTGGCCGCTGAATTCCGACGCCTGGGACGGCCAGATGCTCTTTCTTGCCCATAACGGCTTTCGCGTCGTTGCGCATGACCGGCGCGGCCATGGCCGATCGAGCCAGGCCACGTCCGGCAACGACATGAACGGCTATGCGGACGATCTTGCAGCCGTGATCGAGGCGCTGGATCTCCGGAACGCCACGCTGGTCGGCCATTCGACCGGAGGAGGCGAGGTTGCTCGCTATATCGGACGGCACGGGACGAAGCGGGTGGCCAAGGCTGTTCTTATCGCCGCTGTTCCGCCGATCATGGTGAAGACGCCGGCCAATCCGGAAGGCCTGCCGATCGAGGTATTCGACGGCATAAGGGCTGGCCTCGTCAAGGATCGGTCGCAGTACTACCGGGACCTCGCACCGTTGTTTTATGGCGCGAACAGGCCAGGCGCCAAGGTTTCCCAGGGGACTCTGGATCAGTTCTGGCTCTGGAGCATGCAGGCGGGTCTCGTGAACGCGTACGAAAGCGTCAAGGCGTTCTCCGAGACCGATTTTACCGAGGACCTCAAGAAATTCGACGTACCAACCCTCGTCCTGCATGGCGAAGACGACCAGATCGTCCCCGTCAAGGACTCGGCAGTCAAGTCGGCCCGATTGATCAAAGGCGCAAAGGATATCTATTACCCCGGCGCGCCCCACGGGATCACGGCCACGCACCAAGATCAGGTCAATGCTGACCTGCTCGCCTTCATCAAAGGATAGCTTCTGTCGGCTAATGTCCCGGATTGTGGAACCGAACCACTGCGCCATCGAGCTGGAGCGCTGGCAGGGGCGCGAAACATATGCTGCGCCACGGCTGCCACTCGGGCAACTGCGCCTGTGCAGCCCGGAGGCGATCGCCGGCGTTCGACACTACGTCGCGCTGTCGGGGGTCGCCGCCGCGCGCTTGTTCTGCCTTGATGGCCAAAGCGCTCTCCAAGACGTCAAACTGGCTAAGCACCGGGAGCTTATCAATCGCTAGCCGTTTGCGATTGCCGCTCATTTTGGCGGTCTCAATTAGGCGTGAAATTTTCTTGGCCAGCAGTTGCGACTATCGCAGCAGCACCGGCGCTATTTTTCGGAGGCAGGAACGAAATGGGCGTACTCTTGGGCAAGATCGCGGTGGTCACCGGCGGGAACAGCGGGATCGGACTATCGGCTGCAAAAATCTTTGCGGCCGAGGGCGCGCAAGTCGTCATTACCGGCCGCCGGCGGCAGGCGGTCGAGGAAGCGGTCGCACAGATCGGGGCAGGCGCGCTGGGCATTCAGGGAAATGTGGCCGAGGTGTCGCACCATGACGAGGTAGCGCAACAGATCCGTCAGAGGTTCGGGGCGCTCGACATCTATATGGCGAACGCCGGCATAAACACCATCACGCACTCGGCCGACGTCTCCGAGGCGGAATATGATGCGCAATTTGCCGTCAATACGCGAGGCGTCTTCTTCGGCGTCCAGAAGCTGATTCCGATCATGCGGAATGGCGGCGCAATCATCCTCACAGGCTCGCTGGCCAGCGAGAAGGTTCTGGACGGTCATGCTGTTTACGCGGGCTCGAAGGCGGCCATAAATGCCTTTGCGCGCGCTTGGGCGATCGAACTGAAGTCTCGCGGCATCCGGGTCAACGTGCTCAGCCCAGGTCCGGTGGATACGGCTATTCTCGATAAGTTAGGCATACCGTTTGAGCAGCGCGGGCTGTTTGAAAAGGCGATGGCAGAGGCAATACCCCTGGGCCGGATGGGGCAGCCGGAAGAGCTGGCAAAAGCCGCCCTGTTCCTTGCCTCGGACGCGAGCAGTTTCGTAACGGGCATCAATCTGCGGGTCGACGGCGGGATGGCAGTGCTCTGAGCCACGACTGCGATGTCGTCGCGCCAATAGACTTCCGAATAAATGGCTGAGCAATCGGTCATCCTCAAGACGATTTTCCGGGAAGCTGCCGCACGAGTCGCGCCAAATAGGTCGGAGGCGAGACGTTTTGTCGACGTGCCGCAAATTGAGCCACGTAAGCAGCAAGTCGCATTACAGGGATCGACGCGCAAGAGAGAAGTCGGCTCGCCGATACGGCGGAAGGACCGAGGTCTCGCCCCGGTCCTTCAATTTTCTGTAGGTCGGGATCAGTGACCCCAGATGCCCTGGCCATATTCATCGTTGGGAACAGTCGGCTTGCGTACGGTTTTCGGCACCCCGATATCATTGTTCATTTTTTTGATCGAGGATGTATACATGTTGTAAGACGCAGTCGCAGGCTGCTGGGATCCGTTTGATCCATAGTGGTCGCTTCCGGCAGTGGCGCTTCCTGCTGTAATAACAAGCACGGCGACAGCAAGGACTGTCATTTTCATTTCAGTAACTCCATTGATGTCTTGGATGGTATTCACCCATACAAATATAAATGTCGTGACGCAGCGACACGATCAGACGGTCCGGCTGTTTGATCCATACGAAGGCATTGGGCGATTCAGGCCGAAGGCCAGGGACTATGTCGTTGACGAGAGGAGGCTTTGCGGCGCGCCCTCAGTGTCTGTTCCGGCGACCGCCGACAATGCACACCCGGCATAGATACCTCAATTTGCTGCAGGGCACCTGATCTCCCCGGTGACCTACCCTGCACCTTGGCATTGTATGACAGACCCTTCCGCACAATAGGTTGGCGGGCCGCGTCGGCGCATTCTCCTGAGCATTGGTCACCACAGGCGACACGGGAGAAAGCAAATGCGAAACATAACTCGAGTCCTGGCCCTCACCGCAGCGCTTGCCGCGTGGGGCGGCGGGATGGCGCAGGCCGCGAATTCTCAGCCCAAGCCGACGATCGTACTGGTGCACGGCGCCTTCGCGGAATCGTCGAGCTGGGATGCAGTCATCACCAAGCTCAGCAAAGACGGTTATGTGGCGATAGCCGCAGCTAATCCGCTCCGCGGCGTTGCCAGCGATGCGAAAGCAGTCTCAGCCATCGTCCGGTCGGTTTCCGGGCCGGTCGTGCTGGTGGGGCATTCCTATGGCGGGCCCGTCATCACCGAGGCCGCCAATGGCAATCCCAATGTGAAGGCGTTGGTCTACGTGGCGGGTTTCGCGCCCGATACGGGCGAATCGAGCCTTACGTTGTCCAGCATGTTTCCCGGTAGCACCTTGGGGAGCGCGCTTGCTCCAGTCGTGTTGCCGGACGGCGGACAAGACCTCTTCATCGAGCCGGCCAAGTTCCGCGCGCAGTTCGCCGCCGACGTTCCGCAAGAGCAGACTTTGCTGATGGCTGCCACTCAACGCCCTGTTGCGCAGGCGGCTCTGGCTGAAGCCTCGGGCGTCGCCTCATGGAAGACGCTGCCGTCCTACATGATCTACGGCTCGGATGACCGCAACATCCCGGCAGCCGTCATGAGCTTCATGGCCAAGCGTGCGCACGCGGTAAAGACCGTCGTCATCGAGGGTGCGTCCCACGCGCTCATGGTTTCGCATCCCGACGAGGTCACGTCACTCATCGAGGATGCTGCTGCATCGGTCAGTCAGTAGCAGGCCGGAAACGCCCAGCATCCGATCGAGCAACGAAAATAGACACGCAACACCAGGAGACCAGACATGAAGATCGTCGTCATCGGCGGAACCGGGCTGATCGGTTCAAAGACCGTGGAGAGACTGCGAAACAAAGGCCACGACGTACTTGCGGCGTCGCCGAATTCGGGCGTCAACACCGTTACGGGAGAGGGTCTGGCGGCCGCGCTTGCCGGTGCGCAGGTCGTCATCGACCTCGCGAACTCGCCGTCGTTCGAGGAAAAGGCTGCCCTGGAGTTCTTCTCGGCATCCGGGCGTAATCTTTTTGCCGCCGAAACGGCCGCCGGCGTCCGTCATCACGTGGCGCTGTCGGTCGTCGGTACCGACCGGCTGCAGGGCATGGGCTATTTCCGCGGCAAGTTGCTTCAGGAAAAGCTGATCAGGGAGTCCGGAATTCCCTACACCATCGTTCACGCCACTCAATTCTTCGAATTCACCGCCGCCATCGCAAACACGGGCGCCGTCGGGGATACCATTCATATGTCGCCGGCCTACTTCCAACCCATGGCGGCTGATAATGTTGCCGATGCGATGGCGGACGTCGCGCTTGCCGCGCCGTTGAACGGCATGATCGAAATTGCCGGCCCGGAGCGTGTTCGCATGAGCGAACTTGTCGAGCGCTTCCTGAAGGCCACCAAGGACCCGCGCAAAGTCGTCCCGGATCCCGGCGCGCTCTACTACGGCCAAGTGGCAATCGACGATCGAACGCTGGTGCCCGGCGAGAACGCGCGCATCGGCGCCGTGCGTTTCGATGATTGGCTCAGCCGATACACACCACCGAAGTAAGTAATCATCGGATAGGCCCGCCATTCGCACAACAAGGAGACCAGACATGATCAAAACACTTCTCTGCGCCGCGCTCACCGCCGCTTCCGTCACCGCAGCAATGGCCAATGACGCCGCCAGCGTGAAGCTTGTCTACGACCAGGCTCTGCCAAACGTGCCCGGCAAGAGCATGAAAGCCGTGCTCGTCGAGTACGCGCCTGGGGGTACGTCGCCGGCTCATACCCATCCCAAATCCGCGTTCATCTATGCCACGGTCCTGCAGGGGGCGATCCGAAGCCAGGTCAATGACGGGCCGGTGAAGACTTATCGCGCCGGCGAGAGTTTCTCGGAATTCCCTGGCGACCGTCATGCCGTCAGCGAAAACGCCAGCAAGACGGAAGGCGCTCGTCTGCTTGCTATTTTCGTCGTCGACACCAGCGAGACGGAACTGACGACGAACGCGAAATGAAATCGTAGCCCCCAGGACCATCGGGGCGTACGCGAAGGGACGGTCAGTGACATGAATTCGATCGCCATCCGCACACTTGCGGGGATTTTGGTCCCCGATACTCCGCTTGTTGGCCGAGCGATCGAACATGCCCGCGCTCGATGTGAACCCTACCTGTTCAACCACGTGGTCCGATCCTGGCTTTTCGCGGCCCGGATCGGACAGATTCAGAATATCCAGCACGACGCGGAGGTTGTTGCGGTTGCAACCCTGTTGCATGACGTCACGCTCAATGAGGACTTCGCCGGGCCGCGCCGTTTCGAAGTGGAAGGCGCCGATCTCGCCCGCGCCTTCGTTCGGGAGGGCGGCTTCGACGAGCGGCGCGCCCAATTGATCTGGGACAGCGTCGCCCTCAACTCGACGCCGTCGATTGGCCTCTACAAGGAGGCTGAGGTGGCGCTGTGCACAGCCGGCATCTGCCTCGATGTCGTCGGCTTGCAATACAGCCTCGTTTCGTCAGCCGAGATTGCAAAGATCGTTGGCGAATTTCCGCGCCTCGGGATGAAGCGGCGGATGACGCGATGCTTTTGCCATATCGCCGAGATCAGGCCCGAAACCACCTACGACAACTTTGCCCGGGACTTCGGCGAGCGCTTTGTTTCAGGCTACAAGGCGACTTCGGCAGTTGATCTTGTGATGAACGCTCCCTTTGAAGAGTGAACGCAGTTTCGATCCAGGTTCTATCGACACCGGTCGGTTCAGCCTTGCCCTTCAAGTGACCCAAACGCTGTGCGTCTGTCGGATGCATGCGGCAAAGCGAATTGCCGAGGGCAGCGGTCAGGTGCCAATTTCCACCTCCTATACTTCGGTTTAGGCGCCCCAGCCCAATCGAGTGGCAATACATATCATCGGCACGATAGCAACAGTTCCTCTCATCGGTCATCCTTACGCTGCAATGGATTGCAAACACCTCAAGGAGATAAGTAATGAATATTGCAGCGCCACCGGTCGCTCCGAAAGGAAAAGCCGTCGCCCAACGCGCGAGTTATGCGGAGCAGTCGCCGGAACTTCTAAAGAAATTTATTGAATTTCTTGGTGCGACGCGAGAGGGGTCGATCGAAGAGCCAATCCGCGACCTTGTTGCAGTCCGAGCCGCGCAGCTGAACGGGTGCACCTTCTGCCTCGATATGCACGTCAAACAGGCGAAGATCCATGGCGAGCGCGAACTGCGCCTTTACCACCTGGCAGCCTGGCGGGATTCGACCTTGTTCGTTCCTCGCGAGCGCGCAGCCTTGGCATGGACGGAAGTCTTGACCAAGCTGCCCGAGCAGGGTGTCCCCGACGAGATCTACGATCGAGTCAGGTCGCAGCTTTCCGAGAAGGAAATCTCCGATCTGACCTTCGTTGTCATGGCGGTCAACTCTTGGAACCGTCTGAATATCGGCTTCAAACCCGTCCCGGGCTCGGGCGATGCGAAGTTTGGCCTGAGCAAAGCAGCACTGAGCTAATCTTTGGAATGGGTCAGAATGGCGCTTGTTTGCGCGCCATTCTGACCGGCCGGACGAAGGCGCCGAGCTCGGCAACCAACACTGGAACCGATCCCAGCCCCGCGGCCGCGGCCGCGAGGCGCTCTCAGGAGGGCGTCATGCGAATTGACAATCTGCATCCAGTAATATCGGCCCGTCTCATGGTGGTCGATGTCGACGCTCCACTCCGCAGTGCGGCACTCTCACTTTCCAGGCCCGCAATAGGCCTGGTCGTGGTGTGCCACGGCAGTGGGGAGGCGGCAGGCGTGCTGAGCAAGTCCGACCTTGTCCGCCATCTGGCGAATTCAGGGCCAACAGAAGCGCCGATTGCGGCTTTGATGAGCAGGTCCATCGTGTCCTGTGGTCCCGATGATGATCTTCATTCAGTCTGGCAGACCATGGCCGCGCAAGGCCTGCAGAATGTGCCGGTGCTCGGGGCCGACTCGAAACCGCTAGGCGTCCTCGATATCCGTGATGCGATGAAGGCGCTCTTCAAACAAGAGGAACTGCAGGAACGGCTGCTTGCCAACTACATCAGCGGGATCGGCTATCAATAGAGCATCGTCTCGCGATTGAATATACGGAAGTATGTATCGGCGTCTTCTTAGATATAATGGAAAATAAAAGCCATAAATTATAGCGTGTTGAAGCCAATAGGTGCCGACTTAGCCAGCGGGGAACGAAATGTTTCGTCCGGACATAAAAGAAGATGTCTTCGACGGCCCGCCCGATGGCCCTGGAAGTGGTATGTCCGTGCAAATGTCGACGGCCGGCATCGTCCATGACCTGGGCAATCTCATTCAGGTCGCCTCGTCGGCGTTGAACCACCTGGCCCGCGATCCGAGCATCCAAGCGGCTCCGGCGCTCGGGCCTGTAATAGCCGGCGCCAAGACGGCTTTGGAGCGGGCTGGTGGCCTTGTCCGGCAAACCATCAGCCTGGCCCGAGAGAGCCACGCGGAAATCGAATACACAAACGTAGGTGCTTGCCTGGCTGAGATCGAAACCCTCGTACGGAGCGCCTTGGATGCCAATTTCGGTCTTGAGCTTCGGGTTGGGTCCGACCTGCCTTTGGTGAGATGCGATCGCTTTGGATTGCAAAATGCGGTTCTGAATCTTCTGTTCAACGCGCGCGATGCAATGCCTGACGGCGGTTTCATCTCGATCGATGCCGGCTTGGCCTCTGAAAACTCTGCCGCCGGTCAGGTAGACATCCGCGTCGCGGACAACGGTATCGGGATGACCAGCGAGACGATGGTCTGCGCCTTCGATCCGTTCTTCACCACCAAAAGCGAAGGCCTCGGCGGCGTCGGTTTGCCGATGGTGAAGCACTTTGCCGAGCAATCAGGCGGAAGCATCGATATTCAGAGCACACTTGGGGCAGGCACGACCGTCACTCTGCGGTTGCCTGCGATGCGATAGCGGCCCGCCAATCTGCCTCCGGTGACAAACGTGACATACAATCGAGAGATAAAGATGGATGCACAAGTCGTCGAAAACGTCCAACAGCACCGTTTCGAGCTGCCGATCGCCGGCGATATGTTTGCGGCGGCCTATTATCGGCTCGAGGGCGGGAAGGTTGCGCTGATACACACCGAAGTCCCGTCGGAATTTTCCGGACAAGGGATCGCGTCGCAATTGGCCCAAGGAACCTTCGAACTGCTCCGCAAGACCGGCCGTAAAGCGATCTTGAAATGTCCCTTCATGAGCCGCTTTTTCGCCAAGCACCCGGACTATGCAGATGTCGTCGGCGGCTAGTCATGGGCACGAATGTTGAGGGTTTCCCAAGGATCTATCCAAATGCCTGACGAGTATGATTTGCAGAGATTCGTCAGCGCACAGGATCCGGTCTACGACGACGCGCTGGCCATTCTACGTCGAGGGATGATGTGCACTCCCTACATGGAGTTCATCTGCCCAAGGTTGGCCACAAGGCGAAGTGGTACAGCGCCTGAGCCATATGCAATCACATCGCTCGACGAAGCCAGCGCCTATCTCTCGTTTCCGATCCTCGGAGGCCGTTATCGGGAATGCGTTGGCACCCTGCAACGGCTCTCCGGCCTAAGCGCTCGCGCTGTCTTCGGTGACGTTGATGCGAAGAAGTTGCACGCGTCCCTCACGCTGTTTTCCGAAGCAAGCAACGACGAGTTCCTGCTCGAGACAATCTTCGACGTCTGGTTCGACGGTTTGCTCGATGAGGAAACGATGAACGATCTCTACTTGATGTCGTAGTGGTCTGCCTGCGCCACCCGGCGTAAAGCTGTCGCGGCGCTGAGGTCACCATCCGCTGCCTTATCCCTCACACGCTGCCATCTGGGAGAGGCATGAGCTCGTGCTCTCCCGGCACGCCGGGGAAGCGGCGTTCGCGCCAATCCGCCTTTGCCTGCTCGATCCGTTCGGCTGAAGAGGAGACGAAGTTCCAATAGATACGACGTGGCTCGGCCAGGGGCTCACCTCCTATCAACATCAGTCTCGCCGCATGGAAGGCAGGCGCCTGCAGCACAATCTCAGCGCCGGGCGCCAGAGCTACTAATTCGGCCTCATGAAACGTACCGAGTTGGCCGACAATTCCAACCTCACCGGCGACGATGTAGATCGCACGCTCACGGTGTTCGGGTTTCACCTGGTAGCGCGCACCGCTCGTGAGCACAATTTCGGCATAGACCATGTCGGAGAACGTCCTTACCGGCGAGACCAACCCGTCGGACGCGCCGGCGATCAACGTAAACTCGACGCCGTCGGCACAGATCCTCGGTATTTCGGGAGCGCCAAAATGTGCGACGTCGGCGGCAATTTCTTCATAGCGGGAGGGGAGGGCGATCCAAGCCTGAGCGCCGAAGAGATTGCTTGCCGACGCCCGGACTTCCGGTGGCGTGCGCTCGGAATGGACGATGCCCGACCCGGCCGTCATCCAGTTGACCTCGCCAGGACGGATGGTCTGCACTTTTCCCAAATTGTCGCGATGGACGATCTCGCCATCGATCAGGTAGGTCACGGCCGCAACGCCGATATGCGGATGCGGTCCCATATCGAAACCGTGACCTGCGTCGAATATAGCGGGGCCGAAATGGTCGAACAGGATGAAGGGCCCGATCATCAGGCGATCCGAGGACGGCAATACGCGCCTTATCTTCAGTCCGTCCGCAAAATCACGGATAGCTGGCTGGATGAGTGTATCGATGCCTGTGATACCGCTTTGGCGGATGGTCATGGATCTCTGTCCTTCTGCATGCCTTGTCAGCCAGGTGCTCGAACGCGCTTGAACGAAGCGGCTCGAAAGACTGTCTGAATGGCTTTGAGGAGCGCGAATTTGGAGCTCGCGTGGTGCTGTCCGGCGATGCCGCTTTCATTAAAAGCCGACACCCTCATCGACAGGATCGCGGCAAGATCTTCGGCCATTTCGGGCCTGTCGTGCAGCAGCGGCGCAAAGCTTTCCTGGTCTATGTCGTAAACCGTGACAGGGGTCATTGCCCGCAAACTCGACATCTCGCCAATACCGGCGAGCAAGCCGGTCTCGCCGAAGAAATCGCCAGGTGCAAGCCGGGAGATCTCCTGCAGTTGATCATCGTCCTCGCCAATTTGCCGGACGATGACGCCCGTCCGAACGATCATGAGCGACGGCAGCATCTCTCCCTGTCGTGCGATGATTTCGCCCTTATGGTAGGTGCGAACCGAGGCCGCTTTGGCGAGCGAACCCTGCTCGGTATCCGTTAGCGCCGAGAATACCGGTATGGAATTGATGAGTTCGATCGGGGTGAAGCCTTGGGAGGCCGCCGTCTCGTGGCCCGGCCGGTTGGTCATGGCAATCGAGCCTGAAAATGGCTCCGCCAGCAGCATGCCGGTCGACTTTGAATGGCGATAAATGAGATCGAAGATTTCGTTCCGAGCGGCACTTCGCTGGTCGATACTTGCGACGCGAAAAAACAACTCGATCTCGATAGCTGTGGCATCCAGGCTTCTGATGGTGACCGAAGGCGAAGGGTCCTGGAGGATCGAATTGCAGCTCAGCAAGACAGTGCGCATGAGGTCTACGATGATCGCCGGCGTCTTCGTTGGCGCCACCTTGACGGTTACGGCAAGTCCATGGCTCTCGTCCGGACCGCTTAGATTTGTTACCCCGATCTTGGCGAGAAGGCTGTTTGGCAGCGCCACGACATTGTGTGTCGGGGTCAGAAGTTGGGTCGACCGCCAATTGGTCTCGATAACGCGGCCTTCGGTTCCGTCGCCCAGAATGATCCAGTTTCCAAGCACGTAAGGGCGGCCGAGGTTAAGCGCGATCGCCGAAAATACGTCACCAAGCGTATTCTGGAGCGCCAGTCCCAGGATGACGGCAAACACGCCCGACGTGGCAATGAGCGTTCCGACCGGCACTGCAAAGACAAACGCCAGGATCGACAGGAACATTCCAGCGTAGACGACACCGACCACGACGTCCTGCAGGAGACGTGCCTCGCGCGGCTTTCGCTCGAAGACGAGATAGATACGGACAAATCCGATCAGCGCCCAGGCAAGGTGAACCCACCAGAGCAGCTTGACCGAGCCGATGAGGATCGCTCCTCCGGTTGTCTCGTTGTCCCCTGCGGCCTCGTACGGCACGACGCGCAGGTGGAGAACCATGGCCGACATCGCGACGAAAAAGGCGAGTTGGACGACCAGCTTCGCATTGGCGAAGCGTCTGGGGATGAGAGACCAAACGACGATCCCGGCGAGGCCGAGCAACACGATGTAGACCAGAGGAGAGTTCCACCAGTTCATGAACGATCACCGCGATGCCCGGTTCAACGTTTGGTCTCCGGCCCGGCGATCGGGCCTCTGGCGCTGGCCTTGTCTTTTTCGAGAACTGCTTCGGTGATCGAATTCGGCAGCCGTCGCGGCTTTTCGATCAGCCCGAGCACCGGCATGGCGATGATGAAGAACGCAAAATAGTAAAGCGTCGCCAGTTGGGACATGACGACGTATGCGCCTTCCGCCGGCCGGGAGCCGAGCCAGCCGAGAAAGAGGGCATTGGCAACGAACAGCCAGAAGAGCACCCTGTACCAGGGCCGATAGACCGCCGAGCGCACCTTCGAGGTGTCGAGCCACGGCACCAGGAACAGCACGGCGATCGAGCCGAACATCGCGAGCACGCCGCCGAGCTTGGAATCGATCGGCCCGATATTGAAGGTGATGGCCCGCAGGATCGCGTAAAACGGCAGGAAGTACCATTCCGGCACGATGTGGGCCGGCGTCTTCAGCGGATTGGCGATGCTGTTGTTGTCGGGATGGCCGAGGTAGTTCGGCAGGTAGAAGACGAAATAGGCGAAGAAGAACAGGAACACGAGGATGCCGAAGGCATCTTTGACGGTGGCATAAGGCGTGAAGTCCACGACATCGGTTTTCGATTTGACTTCGATGCCGGTCGGATTGTTCTGGCCGACGACGTGAAGCGCCCAGATATGCAAGGTCACCACGCCCACAAGCACAAATGGCAGCAGGTAATGCAGCGCAAAGAAACGGTTCAGCGTCGGATTATCGACCGCGAAGCCGCCGAGCAAAAGCTGCTGGAGCCAGTCGCCGATCAGTGGGACGGCGGTGAAGAAGCTGGTGATGACAGTAGCGCCCCAGAACGACATCTGTCCCCAAGGCAGCACGTAGCCCATGAAGGCCGTCGCCATCATCAGCAGGAGGTTGGTGCAACCGAGCACCCACAGCAGCTCACGCGGCGCCTTGTAGGAGCCGTAGTAAAGCCCGCGGCAGATGTGGATGTAGACGGCAATGAAGAAGAACGACGCGCCGTTGGAATGGAGATAGCGCAGCAGCCAGCCCGAATTCACGTCGCGCATGATCTGCTCGACCGAGTTGAAGGCCAGCCCCGTATCAGGGGCGTAATGCATCGCAAGCACGATGCCGGTCAGGATCTGTGAAACCAGCATGATCGTGAGAATACCGCCGAACGTATAGGCATAGTTCAGGTTGCGCGGGACGGGATAGACGATGAAGCTGTCATAGACCAGCCGCGGCAGCGGCAGGCGGGCGTCGAACCAACGTTCGATTCTGGTTTTGGGCGTATAGGTCGAGTGTTTGCCGCCGCTCATCGAAATGCCCCCTGCCTCAGCCGATACGGATCTTGGTGTCGGAAACGAATTGGAACACCGGCACCGCCATGTTCTCGGGTGCCGGCCCCTTCCGGACGCGGCCGGCGGTGTCGTATTGCGAACCATGGCAGGGGCAGAACCAGCCGTCGAAATCGCCTTCCTGACCATGCGGGATGCAGCCAAGATGGGTGCAGACCTGGATCATCACCACCCAGGCTTCCTTGCCCGGCATAGTTCGATTGGCGTCGGTTGCCGGCGCATCGGCCGGCAGGTTGGCGTTGCGGGCAATTGGATCCTTGAGCTCGGCGAGACTGACTGCCTGGCCGTCCTTCCTCTCTTTTTCGGTGCGGTTGCGCACGACAACCGGTTTGCCGTGCCAGTCGATGATCAGCGACGTTCCCGGCGTCAGCGAGGAGACGTCGACCTCGATCGCGGCGGGCGCCTCGACGCGCAATGTGTGCTCGGCTGTGGAGGTTTCGGAAAGGTCGGCCATGATGGCGACTCCTATTGTCGGAAGCTGCGTCATCGCGTTGGTGGCAATCGAGCAAAAGCAGACCACGGCTTTCGCGTTTCCAGTCTGCTCGTGCCGCGCGGAATATGCCGGCCGTGGCCGGGTGTGAGCCATCGTGCCAACGGCACGTGCGTCCAATACTTTCGTTTAGGATTTCCTGAGCGAAGGACTGGCCGGGCTGGCGATGATGCCATCATGGAAGGTTCTGGATTCCTCCAGATAACCGTTGGCCGCTGAGCTGGCATACGTCCCGGCATTGCGCACAGCGATCCCGAACTTCACTCGACCATACCTCGGCATAGGCACGTCTAGCTGTCGGTGTCGTAGTCGTCGTCTCCGCCAAGTGCGAGTTTCTGGAGCGGTTGTCTCGCGTGGCGCGGGGCAGGTTTTCCGCTCGGCGACGACCAATTGCGGGATTCAATCGGGTTCAGAAAGGGAAAAGCGGTGAAACTCTACTACAGCCCTCTCGCCTGCAGCCTGGCGGACCACATCGCTCTGGAAGAGGCCGGTGTTTCCTTCGAGCGCGAAAGTGTGAACCTCAAGACCAAACGGACAGGCTCCGGGGATGATTTCACTACCGTCACGCGCAAGGGCTATGTTCCAGCCCTCGTGCTGGATAGCGGCGAAACGCTGACGGAAAATATCGCCGTCCTCGACTGGATTGCGTCGCAATACCCGCCACTGGCAGTGGCGGGGCCGTACCCGCCTTCTCGAAGCGCTGACCTACGTCTCAACTGAAATACACCGAAGCTTCAAGCCGATGTGGCACCAAAGCAGCGATGCCGAAAAGGCCAGGGCGAGCGCGACGATTACGAGCCAACTCGAGTTCGTCGCTGACGGGCTCGAGACCGACTATCTGTTCGGCGACAAGCCCAGCGTCGCGGATTTTTATCTTTTCGTGATGCTGCTTTGGGCGGCCCGCTTCCAAGTCCCTGTTCCCGCGCCTTTGCAAGCCCTTCGCGTCCGAATGGCTGCCCGACCGGCCGTGCGCATCGCAATGGATCGTGAGGGCCTCGTCTGAAGCCGAGGGCGACTTCGAGCATAAGACCAGATGCAACATGTCCTCTCGCCCAAACAGAAGATCAGGAGTCATTCTCATGCTGCCGTTCCTGCGGATGCTACATCTACATCCAGCCGCTTCCAAGCGCGGGGACGGCCTAGGTCTCGAATTTCTGAGGAGGGAAATCGAGGAAACGCTTGACCTGACCGGCATTCACTCAGAGTTCGCCGCACTGCCTCCTGGCCGAGTGTTACAGTGGTTGGTCCGCCGCCCGCAGTCACCATCGAAATAGGCAACATTTCCTGTCGGCCGATGAGGCGGGCGGTCCGGTCGTTCCTGCTTGTTGGTCATTACAGAGGCTTCATCATGAATGCGAGTAAGGCTCGCGACACGGTCGATCATCGCCGCCGGCGCATTGTTGGTGCTGCAGCAATGACGTTCGCCGCCACCGAACTCGGCTTGAGCGAGCCGGCGGCCACTTGGACGGTCGAGGCGAGGGCATCTGCTACGCAAGCCACGCAGAAATCATTCGGCTCGCTCGGGCAGGTCAATGCCGGAAATCTGAGCGTCGGATATGCGGAGCTGGGGCCCGCCGAAGGTGCCCCAGTGATCCTGCTTCATGGCTGGCCTTATGACATTCACACCTACGCCGATGTCGCTCCCCTGCTTGCCGCAAAGGGGTACCGCGTGATTGTGCCCTACCTGCGCGGCTACGGCACTACGCGCTTCCTGTCGGACGAGACGATGCGCAACGGCCAGCAGTCGGCGCTCGCCGCGGATACGATGGCCCTGATGGATGCGCTGGGGATCGAAAAGGCCACGATCGCCGGCTGCGACTGGGGCGCTCGAACGGCCAATGTCGTTGCCGCGCTCTGGCCTGAGCGTTGCAACGCGATCGTCTCGGTGAGCGGCTATCTCATCGGAAATCAGCAGGTCGGCATGGTGCCGCTGGCACCGGAGGCGGAGCTTCAATGGTGGTATCAGTATTACTTCGCCACGGATCGCGGCCGCGCCGGCTACGAGAAATACACGCGCGATTTCGCCAAACTCATCTGGCAACTCGCTTCGCCGCAGTGGAATTTCGACGATGACATCTTCCAGCGCAGCGCCGCAGCACTGGACAACCCGGATCACGTCAGCATCGTCATTCACAATTACCGCTGGAGGCTCGGCCTGGCACAGGGCGAGCCGGAATATGACGTTCTGGAAAACCGGCTGGCCGAAGCTCCCGTGATCACAGTGCCGACCATTACCCTTGAGGGCGATGCCAATGGCGCACCCCATCCCGACAGCAGTTCCTACGCCAAGAAATTCTCGGGCAGATACACGCACCGGATCATCACCGGCGGTATCGGCCACAACTTGCCTCAAGAAGCCCCGCAAGCCTTTGCCCAGGCTGTCATCGACGTCGGCGAATACTGATCAAAATCCATGACGTGCCCCCGACCGTAAGGAATAAAACGGGAAGAGTCCTGGTTCTCGGCACAGCCTCCGGTCCGCTTAGGCGAGAACAGCTCTCCCGCCGACCCAGACCGACGCGATGTTGGCCCTGGAAGCGGAGTAGACGATCTTCTGAAGGATGCCGTCGCCGTCGTCGAGTTCGTCCCACAGGTGAATTGTGCCTCTGGGCGCGGCGGTGTCGACCAGGATCGCATCGAAATGGTAGCCAGGCGAGAATCGCCCCACAGGCAAGCCGAGTGCCACGCCACCGCCTGCCGTCGCCAGGTGGAAGGACTCGCGAAAGTCGACGCGTGCTGTTCCGGCCGTGCCGCGCGTCTCGGCCGCTAGCGCCGGGTCGGTGCCGGTTTCCAGCATGCGCGACGACATGACCGTCGCGCGCATCGCATCGAACATCGAGGCGCTCGGTCCCCCGGAAATGTCGGTGCCGAGCCCGACCTTGACACCCTTCTCGAGGGCCGCCCTCAACGGGAACACGGCGCCTGCGAAGTAGGCGTTGGAGACGGCGCAGTGCGCCACGGCCGCCTTGCGCACGCGGATCGTCTCCATGTCGGCAAGCGTAATGAAATTGGCGTGCGCGAGCACGCTGCCGGCGCGCAGCAGGCCAAAGCGATCAAGGCTAGACGTGTCGCTGATCCCGTGGCGCTGCAGCACGTAGCCATGCGCCCAGTCGCTCTCCGAGCAATGCGTCTGCACATGGCAGCCGCATTCCTGCGCAAGCGTGCCGAGCCCTTTGAGGGCGGCGTCGGTACAGGAGGGGATGAAGCGCGGCGTAATGACCGGCTTTACCCGTCCCGTGGCATTGTCCGGATGCCCATGCACGTAGTCGATCAGAGCGCGCGTGCCATCGATGGCCGCGTCCGCCGAGGTATCGCGATAGTAGGCCGGGCACTCGTCGGGATTGTCCATCGCCACTTTGCCGACCAGCGCACGTTGCCCCCGTTCGAGGCAAATGTCGACGAGCAGCCTTGTCGCGTCCTGGTGGATGGTTGCGAAGTAGAGCGCTGTGGTCGTGCCATTAGCGATCAGGTCGTCGACCAGCAGGCCGTAGCTGCGCCGCGCGAAGGCGAGATCGGCGTAGCGCGCCTCCAGGGGAAACGTGTGTTTGTGGAGCCAGGCCTCGAGCGGCACGTCCAGCGCCCTGCCGAGCTGCGGATATTGCGGCGCGTGCACGTGAAGATCGACGAAGCCGGGCAGCAGATAACTCTGCGCCGGCAAGGTCGCCAGCGAACCGGTCCGGCGCGCGGCCTCCAGCGCCTCGCCATAGCCGGCATCATGCGGATGCAGCACCGAGGCGATGATGCCTGATTGATCGATTGCGATCAGGGCATGGAGCAACTCTTCCACGAGCCCGCGCTCCGGCGCGTGAAAGCCGCTGG
Organism: Mesorhizobium sp. M1088; assembly: GCF_040318575.1. Classification (NCBI taxonomy): domain Bacteria; kingdom Pseudomonadati; phylum Pseudomonadota; class Alphaproteobacteria; order Hyphomicrobiales; family Phyllobacteriaceae; genus Mesorhizobium; species Mesorhizobium sp. M1088. The sequence continues at coordinate 462,485 of NZ_JAMYMO010000001.1, forward strand.
CCAGAAGCGTCTTGCCGCTCAGGTCGCTCACCTGTCCTCCGCCGAAGAACAGCTACGCACTGCCGTCGCGAAGCGCCAGAGCGCGATTGCCCGTCCGTCGATGCCGATGACAATATCGGAAGGGCTGCCGCTCATGCGGCTTGCGCCGTCGTGCCGTAGGTGATGCCCTTCTCCTTCAGCCAGCGGCGATAGGCGATCGACGAGCCGTCGGCCCGCGTCGGGATTTCCGCGCGCGGCTCGAGCGGCAAAAGAAGTGGCCGCTGGTTCTCCAGGATGATGCGGTCCTGCAGGAAGATAAGCTGCTGGAACTGCACAAGTTCGGTCGTGGTCGATACGTCGTCGATCAGGAACATGACGGGGTGCGCGCGGCAGCGGTCCGGATCGAGGGGCTGCACGAACAGACAGATCACGTCCCACCGGGTAGCCGAGTTGGGGCAGGTCTTGTAGAGCATCACCGCGAAAGGATTGGCGACCCGGTACATGTATTGGGTCATGATGCCGCCGGTCGCCGAGAGTGCTGCCTGCGGCTGGAAGAATTCGCAGTTGGTCGCCCACACCTCGTCCACGTCGCGGCGGATTTCGGTTGTGTAATGCCGCACTTCCGTGTGCGGCTCGGCGCCCAATATGTCGGTATGGACGAAGGGGAAATGCGCCATGTCGAGGAAATTCTCGACGATGCGCAGGCCGGACGCCTTTACCGCGATCGCTCCGCAAACGACAGGCCGGCGATCGTCCTCATAGGCCTCCGGGATCGACAGCACATCGCCGGCCGGCATGCCGAGCGTGATCCATAGATAGCCGTAGCGTTCCTTGGCCGGGACTTGGCTGCCGTCGCCGGCACGCGACACATTGACCGGGCCTGCCGTATCGCGGGCTACCAACAGATCGACGCCCAGAAGCCGGTTCGGCATCGTGCCGACCGGAATCTCGTTCAGCGCGTCAATGCAATACCATTGGTCGAGGGCCGCCTGCTCCGCAGCTCGCTTAATGGTCATTGTTGCGTCCTTCCTGTGCTATCTCACTGCCGATAGATGCGGTCCATCACGGCCCGGTGGTCGGCCATCGCCGCCTCGACATCGAAAGAGGCGAAGTCGCCTCTCGCGATAATCTGCCGGCCGTTGATGTAGGAATAGTCGACCTTGAAGGGTCCGCAAAGCACCAGCGCGGCGAGCGGGTCGCGCTCGGTGCCGGAAAGGCCGAGTTGGCTGCGTTTGACCGCGATGAAGTCGGCGCACATGCCGGGCGCGAGATGGCCGATGTCATTGCGGCCGAGCAGGGCAGCGCCACCGCGCGTCGCCATTTCGAGGGCCTCGCGCGCGGACAGCGCCGTCGGCGTGCCGCCGAAACCGCCGCGGCCGCCGGGCTTTTCGGAGAGGTAGTGGTGCGGCGCGACACGCTGAAGCATCAGCGCCAGCCGCGCTTCCATGAACAGGTTCGACGTGTCGTTCGAGGCCGAGCCGTCGACGCCAAGGCCGACCTTCACGCCCTTGTCGAGCATCTCGCGGATTTTCGCGATGCCCTGGCCGCAGCGCATGTTAGCCGACGGGCAATGGGCGACCCCGGTGCCGGTTTCGGCGAAGCGGTCGATCTCGTCGCTGGTCATGAAAATCGAGTGGGCGAACCAGACGTCGTCACCGAGCCAGCCGACGGATTCGGCGAACTCGACCGGCCGTTTGCCATAGATTTCGAGGCAGTACTTCTCCTCGAAAAGCTCTTCGGCAAGGTGCGAATGCAGGTTCACGCCCTTGTGGCTGCGCGCCAGCGATGCCGCATCGCGCATCAACTCCGGAGTCACCGAGAAAGGCGAGCAAGGAGCCAGGATGATTCGGCTCATCGAATGCCGCGACGCGTCGTGATAGCCGCCGATCAGCCGTTCGGCATCCTTCAGGATATCCTCTTCCTTTTCGACGCAGCGATCCGGCGGCAAGCCGCCCTGGCTTTCGCCGCGCGACATGGCTCCACGCGCAGCGTGGAAACGCAGACCGATATCGCGGGCCGCACCGATCGTCGCGTCGAGCGTGCAGTTGTTGGGCAAGATGTAGAGGTGATCGGAGCTGGTCGTGCAGCCCGAATGGATGAGCTCGGCCATCGCTACGCGCGCCGAGACGCTTATCGCATCGTCGTCGAGCTCGGCCCAGATCGGATAGAGCGTCTTCAGCCAGACAAGCAGCTCGTCGTTCTGAGCCATCACACGGGTGAGGTTCTGGTACATATGATGATGCGTGTTCACCATGCCCGGCATGACGACATGGCCCGATAGGTCGAGCACCTCGTCGGCACTGGAGGCACTGAGTTCCGCGGTGGTGCCGACCGCTTCGATGACGTTGTCGTCGATCAACAAGGCGCCGTCGGAAATCTCGCGGCGCGTACCGTCGAAGGTGGCGAGCAGATCGATGTTCTTGACAAGCAGGCGGGGCATGACGGTCTCAACGCATGTCGCGGAAATAGGGTTCGCCGAGAGCAGCCGGCGCGGCCATTACCCGGCGCATGCGCTGCCAGGCAAGCACCGGCACGATGATCAGGGCGATCGTGCCGAGATAGGGAAGCATCGACAGGATCGGCGCCGCGATCGGCCAGTTGCGTGCTTGGCCGACGAAGCCGAGAGAGGTGATGAGACCGAACAGCAGAGCGGCCAGCACGGCGTTGAGGGGCCGGTAGCCTGCGAAGATGACGAGAGAGACGGCAATCCAGCCGCGGCCGGCCACGACGCCTTCCGACCAGGAGGGAACGAAGGCAAGCGTGAGGTAAGCGCCGGCGCCGGCCGCCAGCGCCGAGCCCGCGGCGACATACCAGAAGCGGATGCTTTGCACCGAAATGCCGGCGGCGTCGGCTGCCGCGGGGTTTTCGCCCGCCGCGCGCATGTTCAGCCCGTGGCGCGTGCGGAACATGATGTAGTGCAGCACAACCGGCAGGACGATGTAGATCAGGTAGACAAGGATGTTCTGCGTGAAGATCGCGCGACCGAGCAGCGGGATGTCGCGAAGATAGGGAACAGCAATCGGCGCGAAGGTCGCCGGCGCCGGCATGCCGGAATAGGCGCGACCGATCGTTGCGGCCATGCCTGTGCCCATCAGCGTCAGCGCCAGGCCGCACAACACCTGGTTCGCTTTGACGACGACGGTGCCAAGAGCGAAGACGCAGCCAACGAGGAAACCGACGACAAGCGCAAGGACGAAGCCGAGCATAGGGTGCGGCGTGGCGACGACGACCGCGATGCCAGTGATTGCACCGAGCGCCATAAGCCCTTCGACGCCGAGATTGACGACGCCGGCGCGCTCGGAGAGCGTCTCGCCCAGCGCCGCCAGCGCCAGCACGCCGCCGGCGAGAATGGAGGTCTGGATCAGTCCGGCGATCATGTCCATGGGTGTTTCCTCAGCTCGCGACCGGTTCGGTCCGCGTGATGCGGTAGTGAGCGAGTTCGTTGCCGATCGCCGTGAAGAACAGGATCAGTCCGGTGATGGCGAGCACGGCCGATACGGTGATGCCTTGCGTCTGCAGGATGATGCCCGAATTCAGGATGACGCCCATCAAAGCCGCGCCTGCGAGCACGCCAAGTGAGGAACCGCGCGCCAGCACCGCGACCATGATGCCGAGATAGCCGAAATTGTTGGAGATGCCGCCCTGCAGGCGATGCACCGTGCCAGCTACTTCCAGCATACCGGCGATGCCGGCGATCGCTCCCGACATCAGCAGGACGACGATCAGGCGGCGGCGGAACGGCATGCCCGCATAAAGCGCCGCGCTTGGATTCGACCCAGCGATCCTTACCTCGTAGCCCCAGCGCGTGTAGTTGAGCAGTCCTGCGATGACAAAGGTGAGCAGGATCGCCAGCGGGAAACCGTAGTGTACGATACCCCAGAATTCAGGCACGTCATGCGGCAGACGTGCAGTGGTCGCGAGCGCATGGCCGCTCGGGTCGAGCCATGGTCCGGTGGCGACGTAATAGACCATCAGCGTCGCCACGAAATTCAGAAGCAGGGTGGTGATGAGTTCGCTGACATCGGCGTAGGCGCGCGCCAGCGTCGGCACCAGTATCCAGAGCAGCCCGCCGAGCGCGCCAGCGATGAACATAACAGGCAGGATCAGCCAGGTCGGGCCGGGAATGAACAGCGCGACCGCCGTGGCGCTGAAGGCGCCGGCATAGAATTGGCCCTCCGCGCCGATGTTCCAGGCGCCGATTCTCAGCGCTACCCAGACCGACAGGCCGGTCAGGATCAGGGGAGTGACCAGAAGTCCGACGTCTTCCAGCCCGAAGCTCGAGCCAAAAGTCGAGTTGAGCACCTCCCAGGCGAGTTCGACGGGAGCATTGCCGCGAGCGGCCAGAACCAGGCCGGCGACCCCCAGCGCCAGCACGATCGCCAGGGCACGTGCCGCAAAGGCAACGGAGGGCTGCGCGGATGGAACGCGCTGGAGCTTGATCGCCAAGGTCAGTGCTTCCCGGCAGCGGCCTGGGCGCCAGCACTGGACCGCATCTGCCCGCCCATCATCAGGCCGATTTCCTCGATGTCGGTGGAGGCAGTCTCCACCGCGCCCATGATCCTGCCATGGAACATCACGGCGATGCGATCCGACAGGTTGAACAGCTCTTCCAGCTCCTCGGAAATGAAGAGCACACCGACGCCGGCATCGCGCAATTCGACGAGATAGTGCATCATCGTGTTGATCGCGCCGACATCGAGGCCACGGCTCGGATAGGCGGCGATCAGAACCTTACTTGCGATGCGCATCTCGCGGCGTGCGACGAGGCGCTGCTGATTACCGCCGGAAAGGTTGCGCATGGGCATGCCGAAATTGGGCACCGCAACGGATGCCGCTTCGGCGATCGTGCGCGCGAGAGCAGCCGCTAGGCGCGGTCGAAACGCGAAGCCCTTTGAAACAGGCGCCGACGCATATTCGCGGATTATGGCGTTGTCGGTGATTGAAAGCGCCGGCGCCAGGCCGCTGTGCAGCCGGTCTTCGGGAATGTGGCCGACGCCGAACTTGGCGTAATCGACCGCGCCGGCGGTCGTGACGTCCTTTCCGCCGAGCAGTATCTGGCCCGAGTGGATCGGCCGCAAGCCGGTGACGACCTGGGTCAGCTCCTTCTGGCCGTTGCCGGCCACACCGGCGATGCCGAGAATCTCGCCGGCATGGATGTCGAGCGAAACCTCGTCGAGAAGGATGCCGCCCACGTCGTCACGCGCGACGACGGATTTGAGGCTGAGCACCGGCTCGGCGGAGATGCCGGCCGCGCCTGGCTGCCTGGCACGCAGATTGCTGAGCACGATCTCACGGCCAACCATCAGGCGCGCCAGCATCTTCTCGCCGCAGTCCGCGGTATTTTCGGTGGCCACCTTGCGGCCGCCGCGCAGCACAGTGATGCGGTCTGATATTTCCAGGACCTCGTCGAGCTTGTGGCTGATGAAGATCACCGCATTGCCCCGGGACACGAACTGCTTGAGCGCCTTGAAGAGCTCGCGCGCTTCCGCCGGAGTAAGCACTGCAGTCGGCTCGTCGAGGATCAGAACACGGGCATTGCGCGCGAGCACGCGTAGGATTTCCACGCGCTGCTGCTCGCCGGTCGAAAGATCGGCGACGCGCGCGGATGGCCGTACCGCGAGGTTCAGCTTCTCGGCCAGTGCGGCAGTCCGCGCCTCGAGCACCGACGAGCCAACACGCTTGGGCGTTTCGGACCAGCCGAGATGAATATTCTCGGCGACCGTGAAGGCGGTCACCAGCTTGAAATGCTGGTGGACCATGCCAATACCGGCGGAGATTGCATCGACGGGAGATGCGAAACGCTTGGCATAGCCGTCGACGACGATCTCACCGGCATCCGGCTGATAGATGCCGGTGAGGATGTTCATCAAGGTCGATTTGCCGGCGCCATTCTCGCCGAGCAAGGCGTGGATCTCCCCCGGCATCACGTCCAGGTCGACGTCCTGGTTAGCAACGACGCCGGGGAAATATTTGCTGATGCCCTTGAGCAGCACGAGCGGCGGCGCGCCGGAGCCAGGCTCGTAACGTCCCGGGGAGGTGGACGGCACCTCCATGCCGCCGTAGCGGTGCTCGCTCGAAGCATGATGAACTGGAACAAAATCATTCATCCCGCTTAGCTCTTTGCCTTCTGCCGCATAGTCTATCCGAAAACTCTGCAATCTTTCGGGATTACGCTTGGAGGCCGCTGACGCCTTCGATCGACCAATCCCAGTTGTAGAGTTCCTCTTCGGTCATGCGATGGCCGGCAGCCACCTTGACGTTGCCCTTGGTGTCCTTGATCTCGCCCTCGAACGGGCTCCAGCCGCCGAGAATCTTGTCGCGCACGGCATCGGCCTGCTTTGCGACCTCGGTGGGCACCGTCTCGCCCCAGGCATCGCGGTCGATACCGCCGCCCATCGGCAGGATGGTCTGCGAGGGCGTCCACTTGCCTTCGAGGCGCAGGCGCACCTGCTCGACATAGAATTTCTTGAAGTCGATGGCGATCGAGGAGACGTAGGCCTTCGGCCCGTAGCGGCGGATGTCGGTATTCCACATCACGGCCTTCGCGCCGCGCTGCTCGGCCACCTGTAGATAGCCTGCTTCGTCCATGATGCCGAACAGAAGGTCGGCGCCGTTGTCGATGAGCGCGGTGCCGGCCTGGGTGGCAGCCTGCGGATCGAACCACGAGTTGATGACGATGGTCTGCATCGTGGCGTTGGGATTGACCGAACGGGCGCCCATCAGGAAGGCATTGGTGCCGGAAAAGACCGACGGAACAGGGAAGGAGGCGACGTAGCCGAGCTTGCCGCTCTTGCTCATCAGGCCCGCGGCGACACCGGTGACGTAGGTCGGGTACCAGTGGGCGAGATAGTAGGTCGAGAGATTTTCGAGCGGGTTGCGGCCATCGCATTCATAGAAGGCGACGTCCGGCGAACGCTTGGCCACGTCGTAGAGGAAGTCGCCATAGTTGGAGGTGGCAAACACCATGTTGGCACCTTCCGAGACGAACTGGCGGAAGGTGCGGGTCGCGTCGGCCGAATAGGGGATGCTTTCGACGAACAGCGTCTTCAGCTTCGGGAACGCTTCCTGCACGGCCTTCATGCCCTGGTCGTGGCTCCAGGTCCAGCCTTCATCGGTCACCGGACCGGTGTGGCCGAAGGCGATGACCGCGTTTTCCTCGGCGACGGCGGCGAGCGGCGTCTGTGCATGGGCGGGCGTGATAAGGCCGGATTTCGGCAGGAGCAGCGAGGCGCCGGCCGCGGCGCCCATGTTGAGGAAGCCTCGGCGGGAGAGATTGCGCAGGTCGATCATGCTTCGGTCCTTTGTTCCGTGTCGTGTTCAGTTCGGGAGAGACAGTTCGGTTTCCATGAGGCGGTCGATTTCTGCCGACCAGTCGGCCAGCCATGCCTGCTTGATGTCGTCGTCGAGCCATGCTGCGGACAGGCCAGCCAGCGCGATCCGCTTCAGTGCCGGCGGCCCGAGCGCAAAATTTTCGGCGATCAGCGCGTATTCGCGGTCGAGCGTCGTGGCGAACATGGGCGGATCGTCGGAGTGGATCGTCACGGTAAGCCCGGCCTCGATCATGCGGCGGATCGCGTGGTCGGGCGCGGCGAGGTCACGCCAGACGGTGGTGGCCAGCGTCGTGCTCGGACAGCAGGTGAAGACGATGCCCATCTCCTTGCACTGCTCCATCAGCGCCGGATCGTCGACGACATGGTAGCCGTGGTCGACCCGTCTCAGGCCGAGGACGTCGACGGTATCGCGGACATAGTCCGCCGGGCCATCCTCGCCTGCATGGTTGGTGACATTGAGCCCGGCAGCCCGCGCTCGCTCGACGATGCGCGCAAACATCGGCGGTGGGTTCGGGCGTTCGTCGTAATCGAAGCCGATGCCGATCACCTCAGCCGGGCGCTCGGCCAGAACCATGTCCAGGAAGCGCTCGCCACCTGCCGCGCCGAGCGGCTTCGCATGCGCCGGTATCAGCTTTGCCATAAGCCCATAGCGCTCCTTTGCGCGGTGAAAGCCGTCGAGGATGCCTTCGAGCATAGTCGAATAGGCCACGCCATGAGCCAGATGCGCATGCGGGCTGAAGAACAGTTCGACGTAGCGCGCACCGGCTTTAGCGCAGCGCTCCAGTGCCTCGAAGGTGATGCGAGAGAAATCGTCCGCAGTCCTGATCGAGGCGCAAACCAGATCGTAAATCTTCAGGAAATCCAGCAGGTTGCCGTAGCTGTAGAGCTCCGATGTCGGTCTGCCGTCCGGCAGCGGCACCGCGTTCAGCGCCGCCAGCTCGGCGAATGTCTCTGTGGATACGGCGCCCTCGAGGTGCAAGTGCAACTCGACCTTCGGCATGAGCTGAATGAAACTTGACAACGACATCGACGCTCACTCGCCCGGATTGGCAATCCCAAGCCGCACCTGGTTTTCTTGGGCGACGGACGGCTGCCGAGTTGTTCGATAATCGCGGCTTTTTCCAACTGTCCGATCACCTGATACGCAACAGATGTCAGGGAAACGGGGCTTGCACAAGCCAAAAAATGATGCCTAACTAGACACATTCTAAAACTGCTTAAAAAATGTGCAGGCCGGGAGAAATATAGGCATGAAGCACCTACGGGAAGCGCAGAACCCTGCGCCTCCGCCTCAAACAACGCGCCTGCGCTTCATCGGCCGACTGGTGTCGTCGAGCTTTGGCGAGTTCGCCGACAGGCGTGCCGCTCGGCTCAATCTCGATCTGCTGGTGCACGAAGCCGCGGACGATTTTTTTGTCGTCCAGGTTTCGGGCCAGCCCGATCTCATCGATGCCTTCGAGATGGCATGTAGCTTGGGGCCAATCGACTGTCTGGTGATGGACTGCGAACGGGCCGAAATTTGGGAATATTCCAGAGGGAAAGACGCAGAATGACGATACAGGCTGGATGGCACCCAGTGGCGCTGTCGGGATCGATCGAGCCGGGCAGTTCGGCCGGAATCCGCCTTGGCGGAAACGAGCTGGTGGTCTGGCGCGACAACAGTGGCGCAGCGCATGTGTGGGAGGATCGCTGCCCGCATCGCGGTATGAAGCTGAGCTTCGGTTTTGTCCGCGGCGATCATATTGCCTGTCTTTATCACGGCTGGCAGTACGATGCGGCCGGCCAGTGCCGATACATTCCGGCCCACCCCGATCTCAGGGTGCCGGCGTCCATTACCGTGTCTGCCCACAGATCGGCCGAGGCGGCTGGGATAGTCTGGACGGCACTGGATCCGGCAGCAGCATTGCCCGAATTGCCTGCCTTGGCAGAGGAGGTGGTGCCGGTCCGCAGCCTGCATCTCGACAGTCCCGCCGCAATGGTGATCGATGTCGTGAGGGCCATGCCGCCCAGGCCCTTCTCCCGCGGATCCGGGCTCGCTGAGCTGAAGGCGCTGAGCGGGATGCTGTTCAGCCTGACGGTCGGCGAAGACACGCTGCTTCTTGGCCTGCAGGAACTGACCGACAAACGATCGGCCCTACACATCGTGATTGACGGACCGGCAGCCAAGTATGCCGGCAAGGGGCAGAAGCATTTCTTCGCTTGGACGAGCGAGCTGCGTCATCATCTCGAGACCGGGCGTACCGGCGCGACCTCGACGACGCGGGCTGCATGATGGCGAGGATCACGCTCTACAACTACGAGCTGGACGAAAACTGCTACAAGGTGCGGCTGGCGCTTTCCATGCTCGGCCTGGAATGGCAGACCGTTGCAGTCGATGCATTTCCGGGGGCGGAGCAGAAGACGCCGCCATTCCTGGCCATGAACCCGGCGGGCAGCCTGCCCATTCTCCGCGACGACGAGGTGACGATGTTCGGCGCCGAGTCCATCATCGTCCATCTGGCGCGCAGCCACGATTCAACGGGTGCATGGCTGCCGGCGGATGGTTCGGATTTCGCCAAGGTGATGCAGTGGCTTTTCTTCGCGGCCGGCGATCTCGGCGTTGCCGGCGCCGCGCGCCGCCATGCCATGTTCGGCGCCGGCGGCGACGAGGCTGCGCTGCGGGCCGGTGCCGCGCACGCACTCCGCGCCATGGACGACCATATGACCGCGCGGGGTTTCGACAAGAAAGAATGGTTCGCTGCGGACCGCCCGACCATCGCCGACATCGCGCTTTTTCCGGCGTTTGCGCTGAGCCGCGATTTCGGCGTCGACCATGACGAGTATCCGGCGCTGCGCCGCTGGGTGCGTCGCTTCCGCGCGCTTCCGGGCTTCACGACCATGCCGGGCATCCCCGATTACCATTGACGCCCAACATTCGACGAGAACGAGGCAAGCAACAGAATGACCTCTCTCACGCGCTTTTCCGTCCAGCCGCTCTCGTCCATGACCCGGCGGCTGGCCGGCGTCGCTTCCGGGCGAGCCGATCCCGATCTGGTCATTGCCGGCGCACGCGTGTTGTCGACCTATTCGGAGCGCGTGCTTCCAGGCCGCGAGATCTGGTTGTCGGGAGGGCGGATCGCCGCTGTGAAGCCGGCCGGCACTTATAAGGGTGGCAGCGCCAGGATATATGACGCCAGGGGCGGCATCGTCGCCCCCGGCCTGGTCGATCCGCACATCCACATCGAATCCTCGATGGTGACGGCCTGCGCCTACGCCGAGGCGGCGCTGCTCAACGGCACCACGACCCTCTTCTGCGACAGCCACGAGATCGGCAACGTCATGGACGTTGCTGGCATCGAGGCGATGCTGGAGGACGCGCGCCTGGCGCCGTTGTCCATTTTCCTGACGGTTCCGAGCACCGTCCCGGCAACTTCGCCGTTGCTGGAAACGGCCGGTGGCGACCTGACAGCCGAGAAGATCGGCGCATTGTTCGACAAATGGCCGGAAGCCGTGGCGCTAGGCGAGAAGATGGATTTCGTGCCAGTGGCTATGGGCGATGAACGCAGCCATGCCATCCTCGCTGCGGCGCTGAGACGCGGCCGCCCGGTGTCGGGACACGTCTATGGACGCGAATTCGTGTCGGCCTATGCGGCCTCCGGCGTCACCGATACCCATGAGGCGATCGACCGCGAGATCGCCGACGACATGCTCGAGGCCGGCATCTGGCTGTTCCTGCGTGGCGGCCCGCCGACGACACCGTGGCACAGCCTGCCCGCAGCGATCAAGACGATTACGGAACTCGGAGCCTCGCATAAGCGCATCGCGGTCTGCACCGACGACCGCGATGCTGACGACCTGATGCTCTTCGGCCTGGACTGGGTGACGCGCGAGGCGATGAAGGCCGGCATGACGCCGGAGCAGGCCTGGTCGATGGGCTCGCTGCATGGCGCGACGCGCTTTGCAATGGAAGGCGAAATCGGAGGCCTCGGTGGTGGCCGCCGTGCCGACCTGGTGCTGCTCGACGACGGCTTCGATCCCGTTAGCACGTGGTATGGCGGCGAACTCGTCGTCGATGACGGCAAGATCATGCCGCTGCTCGACCAGGCCCTCTCGACCCGCTACCGCTATCCGGACACGGCCTACCACACAGTGAAGCTGCCGAAGCAGATCAAGCTGACGCCGGAGCTGCCAACCGGCAAGGTGGTGGCGCATACCATCCGCACCGAACTGCCGGGGATCACGCTCGGCCACCAGAAGATCACGCTCGATCCGTCCAACGATTGGCAGAACCATTTCGACCGCCACGGCCTGTGCTTCGTCACTGTGGTCGAGCGCCATGGCAAGTCGGACGGCAACGTCGCCTACGGGCTGCTCAGCAATTTCACGCTGCGACGCGGCGCCGTCGCATCGTCTGTCGGTCACGACAGCCACAACATCATCATCGCCGGCCTCAACGAGGCCGACATGCAGGTGGCGCTGCGGGCGATCGAGGAAACGCAAGGCGGCGTCTGTGTCGTCGTCGACGGCAAAGTGACTGCCATGGTTGAACTGCCGATCGCCGGCCTTTTGTCCGACAAGCGCGTCACTGAGGTCGCGGAGGAGGTGAAGATCCTCAAACGGGAATGGGAGGCGGCCGGCTGCTGCATTCCCTATATGGGCTTCAACCTCATCCCGCTCTCGGTCATCCCCGAAATCCGTATCACCGACAAAGGTCTCGTGCTGGTGCCGGAAATGGAGATCGTCCCCGCCTTTGAGGCCGCCTGAGTGGATCCCTTCCGACTTGGGCTGGTCTCACCGCGCATCCATTATTTCCAAATGGTCGCGCGGCTGGGCTCGGTTCGCCAGACCGCGCAGGCGCTCAACGTGGCGCCATCCTCCATCAGCCGCGTCATCAAGGGCCTGGAGGACGAACTGGGCACGCCGCTCTTCGAGCGTGTGCGCCAGCGACTGAAACTGACCAGCGCAGGCGAGCTTCTGCTCTACCACGCGCGTCAGAGCATCACCGAGTTGGCGCGCGCCTCGTCCGAGATCAATGATCTCAGTGGCCTCAACCGCGGCTCGTTGTCCGTGGCGATCGTGGAGAGCGCGGCGCGCGGGCTGGTGCCGAACGCGCTTAAGGAATTCTGGAAGCGCCACCCGCAGATATCGGTCGATGTGCATGTCGCCGGGTCGCAGCGCGCCTGCGATGCGGTTGCCGACGGCGAATGCGATCTGGCGCTTGCTTTCGACGTGCGCGTGCCGCGCAACGTGCGCAAGATCGCGAGCACGCCTCTGCCGCTGGGCGTCGTCGCTCATCCGGGCAGCCGCCTTGCCGGCCGCAAGGAAGTGAAGCTGTTCGATCTTGCCGGCGAACAGGTCATCGTCTCGGACAACAGCCTTGCTTTGGGCATTTCGATCGACGATGCGATCGGGCGCTCCATGATCGACATCACGCGACGGTCACGGACCAACTCGATCGGACTGATGACCGAGATGGTGCGCCTCAACCTCGGCGTGGTGCTTCGCACCAAGCTCGGCATCGAGCCGGAAGTGGCTGACGGATCGCTCGTTTTCGTGCCGTTGCGCGATTCTCGCATGAACCCGCACCGGCTGATGCTGCTCGCCCGGCTTGAACGCGAAATGTCGGATGCGGCCTCCGCATTCGCGGCGCTGCTGGCCCGCATGGTCGAGGCGTTGCATGATTAGTTGTTGCATTTTGCGCATCGATAAAGAGAGTAATTTGTCCCTATCTCGAACAACTGAGCTTTGCGAGACTTCCCGGCCGAAGGGGATGTCATGAAGCAGAGTGCGGTCGACGCGGTCATTCGGGGGCTTAAGCGGGCGGGAGTGAGCATCGTCTGCTATCTGCCCGATTCGTTGTTCAAGGAGCTCTATCCGGCCCTTGATGCCGATCCGGATATCCGCACGATCCGCGTCACCAACGAGGGTGAGGGCGCGGCGATATGTGGCGGGGTCTTCCTGTCGGGCAAGCGCGCGGCGCTGGTCATGGAAAATTCCGGCTTGCGCGCCTCGGTCGAGCCGCTGGCCCGCATGGGCCTTGGAGCCGGCATCCCGGTCGTGATGCTGATGAGCTATCGCGGCGAGCTCGGCGAGAACAACTGGTGGGCAGTCCCGCATGGCATCACCATGGAGCCGGTGCTGAACGCGCTGCGCGTGCCATACCGGATCGTCACAGAGGAGGCGAAGATCGAGCGCGCCATCCTTGACGCCTATTCCTGGTCCTATGCGTCCTATTACCATTCGGCTGTGGCGCTCGGCGGCGAGGTGGTGCGGTGAAACGCTTCGACTGCATGAAGGCGCTCGCCGCGCGGCTGAAGGATGAGCTGGTGATCCTTTCGCTCGGCGGCAGCGTCGACGAGTGGTACAACGCCGCGCCGCATATGCGCGAGGCGAGTCTGTTCCAGCAGCAACTCGGCTGCGTCACGCCGCAGGCCTTCGGGCTCGCCGCCGGCCTGCCGCACCGCCGCGTCATTTCGCTCGATACGGATGGCGGCCTGCTCTTCAACCTGGGCATTCTGGCCACGCTCGGAAACGAGCAGCCGAAGAACCTCTTCGTCGTGGTCTGGGACAATGAGTGCTACCAGTCGATCGGCGGCCCGCCGACCCATACGGCGCTGGGCCGCGTCGACCTTGCCGCGATCGCGCGCGGCGCCGGCGTCGAGAACGCCCATACGGCGCGCACGGTGGAGGAGTTCGACGCACATTGCGCAAGGGGGCTCGCCATGGAGGCACCCTATATAGTGGTCGCCAAGGTCTCGGGAACGGTCCAGCCGGACATCAAGCGCAAACACAGCGACGGCCGCGAGGACAAGTATATCTTCGTCCGCCATGTCGAGGCGAGCGAAGGCATCGTCATCATGGGCCCGAGCGAGCACAACTGACGAGATCATGGGCACCCTCGGACCTGTCGTCCCCCGACGCGCACTGAAACGCAGCTACGATTACGTGGTGGTCGGCTCGGGTTCCGGTGGCTGTGCGGTGACGCGGCGACTGGTCGATGCCGGCGCCGACGTCCTCCTGATCGAGGCCGGCCCGACGGGTCTTGGGTTCGAAGAGATCGAGGACCCCGGCAAGTGGGTGCCGCTTGGCCGCAGCACCTATGACTGGGGCTATGATTATGCTCCGACACTGAGGGTGAATGGGCGTACCATCGGCATCCCGCGCGGGCGCCTGCTTGGCGGCTCAAGCGCCATCAACGCGATGATGTGGTATCGCGGCCATCCGCAAGATTACGATGCCTGGGAGGCTGGCGGCGCCAAGGGCTGGAGCTTCGCCGACGTGCTGCCCTATTTCCGGCGCTGCGAGGACTGGCGCGACGGTGCAAGCGAGTTTCGCGGAGCGGGCGGTCCGCTCCATATCGAGCGGCCGGCGGCACTGCACCCGGTCGCGCAGGCGCTGATCGATGGCGCGGCCGAAATCGGCATCCCCGTAATCGACGATCCGAACGGCCCCGGCAACGAGGGGGCGGCGGCCGCGAATTTCAACATCTGCGACGGCAAGCGCTGGAGTTCGGCGACGGGCTATCTCGTGCCGATCCTGGATCACCCGATGCTGACGGTGCTGACCGGATCCGCGGCCATCGGCCTGACGGTCGAAGGCAGCCGATGCGTCGCGGTCAAGCACCTCGTCGGCGGCGAAATCTGCGAAACGCGCGCGCAAGAGAGCATCGTGCTCGCGGCCGGGGCCATCGACACGCCGCGCCTGCTGATGCTGTCGGGCATCGGCGATCCGATCGAACTGCAGCGCCTTGGCATTGCGCTCGTTCGCGCCCTGCCGGGTGTCGGCAGGAATCTTCAGGACCATCCGCTGGCGCAGGCCTGCGTCTTCCGCGCGAAACGACCGATCGGACCGATAGTGGGCAATGGCGGTGGCTCGATGGTCAACTGGAAGTCGCGGCCGGACCTGCCGCAGCCCGACCTGCATGCCTTCCCCGTCCAGGGCAACAGCGCCGAACCGGCGATCCGCGCGCGCTACGATCTATCCGGCGATGTCTTTTCCTTCGGTGCGGGCCTGATGCGCTCGAAGAGCGTCGGGCACTTGAAGTTGCTCGACGGCAAGCCCGGCGGACCGCTCGAAATCCAACCGAACTTTCTGGCGGAACCGGAAGATCTCGACGCCATGGTCACTGCGGTCGAGATGGTGATGGAGATGGCGGCTGCAAAGGCGAACGCCGGTGTCTTCCGCAACTTTGCCGCACCTGACCGCCGACTGACCCGCACCGAGACAATCGCCTTCATCCGCGAGGCGTGCACGACGTTCTTCCACACCTGCGGAACAGCCAAGATGGGCGAGGACGCGATGGCCGTCGTCGACAGCCGTCTCGCCGTGCACGGGCTGGACGGCCTGCACGTTGCCGATGCCTCGGTGATCCCAACGATCCCGACCTGCAACACCCACGCGCCCGCCACGATGATCGGCGAGCGCGCCGCCGATTTCCTGCTCGCGGCGGCAGCTTGAGGATGTCATGACCGACGGACCGCACACGGAGTACCCGCGATGACCCAAGGTCTCATCCTCGCTGCCGACACGCTGCTCACCATGGATGAAGATAACCACGTGTTGCCTGATGGCGCCGTGCTGGTCGAGGATGGTCGTATCGCCGCGGTCAGCGCACTCGCAGCATTGCGCGCTGCGTATCCGGCCGTGGCCGTGAAGAAACTCGACAATGCGGTGCTTTTGCCTGGGCTGGTCAATGCCCATGCGCATTCCGGTTTTTTGCGCGGCACGGCGGAGCACCTGCCGGTTTGGGACTGGCTGACGCTCCATATCAATCCGATGCATCGCGTGCTGCAGCCGCACGAGGCCGAGGCGGCATCGTGGCTCTGCTACGCGGAATCCGTGCTCGGCGGCACGACCACCGTCGTCGACATGTGGCGGTTCATGGAAGGCAGCGCCAGGGCGGCCGAGGCGATCGGCAACCGCCTGGTCGCCGTGCCTTACGTCGGCGAGCATCCCGACTACAACTACTTCGACACACTCGACATGAACGAGGCGATGATCGAGGGCTGGCATCGCAAGGCGGGCGGCCGTATCAATGTGTGGGTCGGGCTGGAGCATCTGTTTTATGCCGACGGGGCCGGCCAGCGCCGGGCGATCGAACTCGCAAGGAAACACGACACCGGCTTCCACACGCATTGCAGCGAGGCCGAGATCGAGATCGCGGAATTTAAGCGGCGCTACGGCAAACGCCCGATGTTCGCGCTGGACGACCTTGGCTTCTTCGAAACGCCGCGCGCCATGATCGCCCACGCCGTCTGGCTCGATCGAGAAGAGATCGAGCTTATTTCCAAGCGCCGCGTTTCGGTGGCCCACAATCCTGTTTCCAACATGAAGCTGGCAAGCGGCATCGCGTTGGTGGCTGAGATGCTGAAGGCCGGCGTGCCTGTCGGGATCGGCACCGACGGCGAGAAGGAGAACAACAATTTCGATATGTTCGAAGAGATGAAGGTGACTTCGCTGCTGGGCAAGCTCAAGGACCTCGACGCCGCCGCCATGGATAGCTGGCAGGTGCTGCGCATGGCCACCATTCTCGGCGCCAGGGCGATCGGTCTCGACCACGAGATCGGCTCGATTGAAGTCGGCAAGCGCGCCGACATCATCGCGGTCCGCACCGATACGCCGCGCATGACGCCGGTCTTCCGCGACGGACCCTATTTCAACTTCCATCACAATCTTGTCCACGCCGTGCGCGGCAGCGACGTGTCTTTGACGATGGTCGATGGCGAGATCCTGGCCGAGGACGGCGCGCTGCGCACCGGCGACCTGCGCGAGATCATCGCCGAAATCCATCGCGTCGCGCCTGGCCTGTTCGCCCGGCGCGCCGCTTTCCTTGCCCAGAATTCCGGCGGCAGCCTGCAATGGACTCAATAAGGCGAGCCCCGGTCATGAAGACGACGGACAGGGCGGCACTGGACGATTGGTACGCGGTGGAGACGGTCGCCGACCTGGATGGCGCGCCGAGCCATACGCGGCTGCTCGGCCAAGACATCGAACTGGTCCGTGACATCACGGGCGAAATCACGGTTCGGGAGGTCCTGGACGACGGCAACCGCGGCCCCGCGCTGCCCGTCCGGCAGCGCTACGGCTGCGTCTGGACGACGCTGGGCCTGCCCGGGAAGGAAATCTTCGAGATCGCCGAGGCATCGGAACCCGACCGCCGCTACGTGCCCTGCGGCTGGGTGACGATGCGGGCGTCGGGTTTGCGTGTCGTGGAGAACTTCCTCGACATGGCGCATTTCCCCTTCGTGCATACCGACATTCTCGGCTCGGAGCCGCACACGGAAGTACCCGCCTATCTGAGCGAGATACGTCGCGAAGTAGACGAGGTCTGGGCGACCAACTGCACGTTTTTCCAGCCGCGCATTGCCGCCACGGAAAGCTCCGGCGCGTTCGTGCATCTGACCTATCGCGTGCCGAGCCCATTCGTGGTGATGCTCTATCGCGTGTGCCCCGTGGCGCCGGACCGGCTCGACGCAATCGCGCTGTTCATCCAGCCCATCGAGGAAGACCGCTGCCGCGCCCAGCCGGTCATGTATCTCGTCGACTCGGCTTCGACGCAGACGGCGTTGCTCAACTTCGAACAGGTCATCTTCCTGCAAGACCGGATCATCGTGGAGAACCAGCGGCCGCTGCGCCTTCCGCTCGAGCCGCGGATGGAAATCCCGACCCGCGCCGACAGCGCCTCCATCGCCTACCGCCGCTGGCTGAAGGAAAAAGGCATCCGTTTCGGCACGACCGCGAGAGCCACATGACCGAGTCGGGTCTCCAGGTGCTTCGCCCGACCTCCGTTGCCGAGGCGCTGTCATTGGCAGGCGAGGGCGCGTCGCAACTGGTCGCCGGGGGCACGGCGCTGCAGCTCGGCTGGGCGAAGGGCCTGCCAAAGCCGCGGCGCCTCATCGACATCGGCCGTATCGCCTGCCTGAAGGGCATCCAACTGGCCGGCGACGGGTTTCGGATCGGCGCACTGACGACCCTGGGTGCCTTGGAGCGTGACCGGGCGATAGGCGAGACTTTGCCTCTGCTCGCAGCCGCAGTCCGCGCCACGGCGGGACCCGCCGTCCGCAATCTCGCAACGCTGGGCGGCAACGTCGCGGGGGGCACGGGTTGCCTTCTGCCGGCCCTGCTCGCGATCGATGCGAAGCTGGAGATCGTCTCACCGGCTGGGCGCGCCGTCGTGCCGCTCGCGCAATGGTTGGCCGACGCACCGTCAGCGGGCCTCATTGAGACGGTCATCGTTCCACCGCAGCCTGCCGCTCGCTGGACCCATCGCAAAGTCGGCCTGCGCGCCGCCTTCACCCCAAGCGTGGCCGGTGTCGCCGGGTTGATCGAAACGGCGGACGATCGTGTCACGATCGCGCGGCTCGCGGCCAGCGGCGGCGGGGAAGCAGCCCGTCTCGGTCACGCCGAAG
This sequence comes from Mesorhizobium sp. M1088, assembly GCF_040318575.1. Lineage (NCBI taxonomy): Bacteria > Pseudomonadati > Pseudomonadota > Alphaproteobacteria > Hyphomicrobiales > Phyllobacteriaceae > Mesorhizobium > Mesorhizobium sp. M1088. The sequence goes on from NZ_JAMYMO010000001.1 coordinate 481,182, forward strand.
CGCTGCTCATCGGCCGGCGCCTCCAAGAGATCGATTGGGCCGAGCTGCACGCCGCAATTCTCGAAGAGGCGCCGGCGATCGATGATGCATGGCGGTCCGACCGCTATCGGCGCAGTGTCGTGGCGAATGCGCTGGTCTTCGGGCTCGGCGGAAAGTTGTCCCAAGGAGCACATTCGCCGCGCCGGCGGACCGTGCCGTACGGAAATCCACCTGCCGAAATTCTCGTGTCGCGATCGGAGATCGGCGCACGCTGGCACCAGCGGCCGGACGTTGCACCGAAAATCGCAGGCAGGCTCGAATACCTGACCGACCGTCGCGAGCCCGCCATGCTGGTCGGGCGCATTCGGCGTGCCGGCATTCCCCATGCAAGGATCGTTTCCATCGATACGAGCGCGGCCGAGGCGCTGCCAGGAGTCGCGGCGGTTGTAACGCACCGCGACATTGCCGGCAGCAATGCCTTCGGCATTGTCGTGCAGGATCAGCCGGCACTGTGCTTCGACAAGGTCCGCTATTTCGGCGACGCTGTTGCTGCCGTTGCCGCTGTTGACACACGGACGGCCGAACGCGCGCTTGCTCTCGTCAGCGTCGAATACGAGCCGCTGCCAATTGTGAGCGATCCCCAACAGGCACTCGCCGCTGGGGCCGAGCCGGTCCACGCCTCAGGCAATCTGCAGTGCAGCTTCGAGTTCACGCGTGGCGATGCCGCCGCGGCTTTTGCCAAGGCAGCTCATATCGTCGAGGCTGTCTACGAAACGCCGAGCCAGATGCACGGCTTTATGGAGACGGAGGGCGGCTACGCTTTCGTCGGCACGGATGGTACCCTGAACGTCTTTGCCGGTGGGCAGCATGGCCGCCGCGACCGCATGCAGCTCTCGCGCATCCTCGGTATGCCGCAAGAGCGGATACGGGTGGTCACCAGCCCGACTGGCGGCGCTTTCGGCGGCAAGGACGAGCTGACCGTGCAGCCGGCCCTGGCCCTGCTGGCGCTGAAGACCGGACGCGCCGTGCGGCTGCATCTCGAGCGGGCGGAATCCGTCATCGCGGGTACCAAGCGCAATGCCATGCACATCCATATGCGCACCGCCTGCGACGCCGAGGGTCGTCTGCTCGCCCAACAGGTGGATGTGATCGCGGATGCCGGCGCCTACGCGTCGCTCGGTCCGGGCGTGCTTGAGACGGCGCTCGAACACGCCTGCGGGCCATATGTCGTTCCCAACGTCCTCAGCTCGGGCAGGCTCGCCTATACCAATAACGGCGTCTGCGGCGCGTTTCGTGGCTTCGGTGCCAACCAGATGGCCTTCGCGGTAGAGTGCCAGCTGGACCGGCTGGGCGAAGCCGCCGACATCGACATTATCGAGATACGGCGCCGCAATTTGCGCGAGCCTGGCACGCGAGGCCATCTCGGCCAGCAGGTCGCGCCGTCCGAACGTCTGGCCGAGATGCTGCAAGCCGCCGCTGCTGACCCGATCTGGGCCAAGCCGCGTGGTCCGTCGTTCGACGGCTCTGAGACTATCGGCGTCGGGATGGCGATGAACTATCAAGGCAATGGACTAGGCACGCTGCCGCCGGACCCGGCCGGAGGCGCGTTGCGCTTGGCTCCGGATGGCATGATCGAAGCGCTCTATGGCCTGGACGAGATGGGACAAGGCCTGCTCACCTCGGTGAAGGCCGCGGTCGCCGGAGCGCTCGGCTGCGGCCGCGACGATGTCCGGCCGGTCACCGGTGATACGGCGGCGACGCCCGAATCCGGCTCCTCCACCGCCTCGCGCGGCACTCACGTGGTTTGGCGGGTCGCAGCAGTCGCCGCACCACCTTTTACGCGCGACCTCCTGGCAGCAGCGGGCCAGCTGCTTTGCCGCGAAGCCGGGACGCTGGCGCTGGCACCCGGCGGTATCGTCGAGCGACATTCCAACAGCGGGTCACTGCTCTTGAGTTTCGCCGAACTTGCCGAGGCGTTGCCTCCCGACCGGCTGCCAGCTGCTGCCGTCAGCTTCGAGTTTCCGAAATCGGACTATCTGGAAGGCAATGCACGCCTGATCTTCGCCTTCGGCGCGACACTGGCGCGCGTTGCCGTGAGCCGCATCACTGGGCAGATACGCGTGCTCGAGCTCCATCAGCATACCGCGGCCGGACCGATGCTCGATGCTGCCGCCTATCTTGGCCAGATCGAAGGCGGCGGCGTCCAGGGGCTGGGCTTCACCCTCACTGAGGACGCGGCTATGCGGGATGGCCGGGATCTTGCCGGCAACCTCGATTTCTACATGCTGCCAGGCATTGCCGACACGCCGGAAAGCTTCGCGACCTTCGCGTTGGAGGATCTGGACGAGGACGACCCGTTCGGCCCGCGCGGAGTTGGTGAGCTTGGCATTGGTGCCGTGACGCCAGCCGTCGTCAACGCGATTGCGGACGCCACAGGGGCTTGGCCCGAGCGCCTCCCGGTCGATCCTGAATGGGTACTCGACGCGCTGCAGAGGAGTGCAGCGTGAGTGCCGAGATCGCGATTACCTTTAACCTAAACGGCTGCCGCCAGGCGCTGGCCGTGCCCGCCGAGTTGCGCCTGATCGACCTGCTGCGCGATCATTTCGGCATGACTGCCGCCAAGATGGCTTGCGGCATCGGCCGCTGCGGCGCTTGTTCCGTGCTGATGGACGATCGCGCGGTCAATGGCTGTCTGCTCATGTCGTGGCAACTCGACGGGGCCACCATCATCACGCCGGAGGGTTTCGACGACCTTCCCGAAGCCATTGTCCTGCGCCAGGCTCTGGCGGCCGAAAACGCTTTCCAGTGCGGCTACTGCGCACCCGGCATCACTGTTGCGCTGACCGCTCTGCTGCTGGAGAATCCGGCTCCAGACGAGTCTCAGATCCGCACTGCGCTCGAAGGCAATATCTGCCGCTGTACCGGCTATCATTCCATCATCCGCGGTGCCCTCGCGGCGGTCGAGGCGTTCGCTTGCGGGGTACGGACATGACGGTCATCATTCGAAACGGTGCAGCCAGGCACGCAGGCGTCGAGGCGTTCCTGGCCAAACCCAGAATGCGGCACCTGATCGGCGGCGGCTGGTGCGACGCCAGCGATGGCGCAACCTTGCCCGCGACCGATCCTGCGAATGGCGACACGCTCGCGCTGCTGGCGCAAGGCACAGCCGATGACGCCGGGCGCGCCGTTGCTGCGGCGCGTGCTGCTTTCGAAGGCGAGAGCTGGCGCGACATGACACCGTCGGCACGCGGCAAGCTGCTATGGCGCATCGCCGACCTGATTGAACGCCATGCCGATGAGCTTGCAGAACTCGAGACGCTTGACCAAGGAAAGTCGCTGAAGACCTCGCGCTTCGCCGAGATTCCCGCCTCGGCCGAGCAGTTCCGCTATTTTGCCGGTTTTGCCACGAAAATCCTCGGCACGACCATCCCCACCTCCATCAGCTACCAACCGGTGGGCAGCAAGATTTTCGCCTACACGGTGCGAGAGCCGATCGGTGTCGTGGCTGCCATAACGCCATGGAATTCGCCGCTGCTTATGGCCTCGATGAAGCTCGCCCCGGCGCTTGCCGCCGGCTGTACGATCGTGCTCAAGCCAGCTGAGGAAACGTCGCTCACCGCGCTCAGGCTCGGCGAACTGATGATCGAAGCCGGCTTGCCTGACGGCGTCGTCAATATCGTGACCGGTCTCGGTGAAACCGTGGGCGCAGCATTGGCTGCAGATCCCGATGTCGATAAGGTCGCCTTCACCGGCTCGACGGAAGTCGGAAAGATGATCGTCTCCGCAGCGCGCGGCAATCTGAAGAAGCTGACGCTCGAGCTGGGCGGCAAGTCGCCGGCCATCATCATGCCCGATGCGGACATGGGGCTCGCAATCCCCGGAGTGGCTCGGGGGATCTTCGCCAATGCCGGCCAGGTCTGCGTCGCCGGCTCGCGTGTCTATGCGCATCGCTCGATCTACGACCGTCTGGCGGAGGGGCTGGCGGAAGAGGCGCGAAAGCTGCGTCTCGGACACGGGCTTGGCCCGGATACCGACCTTGGTCCGCTGGTCAACGGAACCCAGGCTGCGCGCGTCGCCTTCTACGTCGGCGATGGTGCTTCCAGCGGCGCCGAGATCATCGCCGGCGGCCGGCGCTTCGACAACTTCTTCGAGCCGACCGTGGTTACCGGCGTGCGCCCGGACATGCGCATGATGCGCGAGGAAATCTTCGGCCCGGTCGTTGCCGTGACACCGTTCGACGATGTCGCGGAGGCGATAAGCCTTGCGAACGACTCGCCCTACGGCCTCGCCGCAAGCGTCTGGACCCGCGACCTATCCACTGCGCATCGCCTTGCCGCACGTATCCGGTCGGGCACCGTCTGGATCAATTGCCATTCCTACTTCTCGCCGGAACTGCCGAAGGGCGGCCACAAGCAATCCGGTTGGGGCTATGAGAACGGCGCACCGGGTCTGGAGAACTATCTCGAGACGAAAACGGTCTGCGCGGTGATTTAGCCGCGCCTTTTCCGCGATGTTCGCGGATCGGAGGCTGACAGCCCTTCCATCGGCGGACAAGGATTGATCGAAAATTGCTCGGATCCTCCTGAGGACCAGTTCCTTGGCGGCCTTGGTCCACATCGACGTTGCACTTGACTCGTCCATATTATCCGTAATAAATCATACATATTGCTATCGAAAAAAGGCGGCAGGTCTGGGAGGACCGATGAAAATCACGGCCATCAAGGCGCGCGTCTGCAATGCGGAAATGCGCAACTGGGTCTTCGTCCGGGTCGAAACCGACGAGCCCGGGCTGTTTGGCTGGGGTGAGGCAACGCTGGAATGGAAGACGCGAGCCGTCGTTGGGGCGCTTCAGGACCTTGAGGCCCTGCTCATCGGGCAGGATCCGCGCAACGTGGAGCAGTGCTACCAGATACTTACGCGCCACGGATTTTGGCGTCTTGGCGTCGAGGGAATGTCTGCCGTCAGCGGCATCGAGATCGCGCTCTGGGACATCCTGGGCAAGTCATTGGGCGTCCCCGTCTGGCGCCTTCTGGGCGGACAGGTTCGCGACTATCTGCGCACCTATACGCATCTCGGCCTCGGAGACATGAAGGCGGTCTATGAGACCGGATCCGCGGACGCGATCGTGGAACGCGGACGCATCGTGACGCAGGCAGGCTACGATGCGGTCAAGGTCGTCTGCATTCCCTACACCCACTACGCATCGCCTGCGAAAGCCGTTGATTCTGTCGCCAACATGGTTGGCTCACTTCGCGAGGCCATAGGTCCGGACATCGACATCATGGTCGATTTCCATGGACGCCCTGCATCCGTTAACGCTGCGATGGACTACCTCAGAGCAATCGAGCCGGCCCGCATCATGTTCGCGGAAGAACCCGTGCCGCCCGAAGATGTTGCCGGACTGGCGCATATCACGGCGCGATCGGCCGTGCCGATCGCTTCCGGCGAGCGGCTGATCGGGCGTCGCGAATTCACGCACTCGATCGCAGCCCGTGCCTTCAACATTGCCCAGCCTGATATTTGCCACACTGGCGGTCTGCTGGAGACAAAGAAGATCGCGGCCATGGCGGAAACGGCAGGCATCGGCCTTGCGCCGCACAACCCGCTCGGTCCGATCGCTGGCGTCGCTGCTCTTCACTTCGGCATATCGACGCCAAACGTCGTCATTCAGGAGGAGATGTCCGGTGCCGTCGCCTGGTACGACGACGTCGTTACCTGGCCAATTCGGCGTAAACCAGGCCGCTGGGACCTGCCCGATCTGCCGGGCCTTGGCGTCACCGTCAATGAGGACGTCATCGCGCGTCACCCCTTCAAGCAGGAAGTGCTGCATGCCCGCAATGCCGTCATGCCGGACGGCACCGTGGTCGACTGGTGAATGCAATGGCAGGCCGGCTGCAAGGAAAGATCGCAATCATCACGGGCGCCGGCCAAGGCATAGGTGCCGCCACCGCCCGGGCTTTTGCAACACATAGGGCAAAGACCGTCATTGCCGAACTGAATGCGGCAAGCGGCAAAGCGGTCGCCGACGAATTGCGTGCCGGAGGCGCCGACGTATTGTTCGTCGAGACGGATGTCACGGACACATCCGCGGTCGCGGACATGGTCGCCGGCACGATCACGGCCTATGGCGGCGTCGACATTCTGGTCAACAATGCCGGTGCCAACGTGTTCTACGAACCATTGCTGATGCCGGATGAGGAATGGGAGCGCTGCCTCAAGCTCGACCTCCAGGCCGCGTGGTTCTGCGCCAAGGCGGTTTTGCCGACGATGCTGGCGAAGGGCTCGGGGTCCATCGTCAACATAGCGAGCTGTCACGCCTTCCAGATCATTCCCCATACGTTCCCGTATCCGGTCGCCAAGCATGCACTTTTGGGCCTGACCCGTTCGCTGGCCATCGAATATGCCGCACGCGGTATCCGGGTGAACGCGATAGCACCCGGCTATATCGAGACGCCGATCGCGGAAGCCTACTGGAACACATTCCCGAACCCCGCCGAGGAGAAGCGGCGAGCCTACGACCTCCATCCGCCCAAGCGAATTGGCCGGCCGGACGAGGTTGCAATGACGGCGGTTTTCCTAGCTTCGGACGAAGCGCCGTTCATAAATGCCGAGACGATCACCATCGATGGTGGGCGCTCGGTTCTCTACCACGACTAGCAACCACCATTGAGCTCAGGGAGGATCTTCATGAAAACCACAACAAAGGCTTTGGCGACATTTGCGGTACTGGCTGCCGGACTGATGAGTGGCACAGCAAGCGCAGACGACATCAAGATCGGCTACATCAACAAGATGGGAGACCACCCATGGTTCGTCGCCGAAGTCGGCGGCGCCAAGAAAGCGGCTGAGGCGGCAGGGGCCGCGTTCGTGTCGCAGGACGTTCAGTTCGACGCCAATTTGACGATCACGACCTTCGATACGATGGTCGGCGATGGCGTGAAAGGCATCGCCATCGTTGTCCCCGACAAGGCACTGGGACCGGTCATCGCGGAGAAAGCAAAGGCCGCAAAAATTCCCTTGGTGGCGGTGGACGACGATATCTACTACCAGGATGGCACCCAGGTCCCCTATGTCGGCATGAATGCTTACAATATCGGTGCGCGGGTGGGCGAAGAGCTTGCCAAGCTCTACAAGGCTGAAGGCTGGGCGGGCAAAGAAGTGCGCATCGCCTCGATCGAGGACCGCAAGGCCGATACCTGCATGCAGCGCAACAAGGGCGCGGAAGAAGCGTTCCTGAAGGCGGTGCCCGATTTCAAGCCGGGCAACATCGTTCGCGTCCCCTACGACAACACGATGGTCAACGCCATCGACGTGATGACCACCACACTGACGGCCAATCCCAGCGTCACGAACTGGATATTCTATTCATGCAACGATGACGGCGTGCTGGGTGGTGCGCGAGCACTGGAGAATGCTGGCTATTCCGCAGACCAGGGCATGGGGATCGGCATCGACGGGAGCCGCGCCTGCGATGCCTTCGGATCCGGAAAGCCCTCGGCGTTCCGTGGTACGATGTGGCTCAATTCGGAAAATCATGGCGCGCTGGCGGTGAAGATTCTCTTGGCCTCCATCAAGGACGGAACCAAGCTTCCCGTTCAATCCTTCACTGACCCGGAATACATCACCGCCGACAATTTTGCGTCGGACTACAAAGCCAAGCTCTGCCACTGAACCAGATATGCGTCATGCGCCGCAGTGCGCATGACCCTCTTTGGGCCGGCAGTTCGTCGACGGGCACACGGGATCGATCCTCGGGAGTGAGCTTTTGACGCAATCGGATTTCTTCTCGCTCGACAGGATATCGAAGCGCTTCGGCGTCGTGCAGGCGCTCGACAATGTCTCGATTGCCTTTCGGCCAGGAGAGGTGCTTGCCCTGGTTGGCGAGAATGGCGCCGGCAAGTCGACAATGATGCGAATTCTCGAGGGCGTGTTCGCACCGGACACCGGCACCGTGCTGCATGGCTCCACGCCGATCGTTTTCAGCGAACCGCGCGACAGCCACAGAGCCGGAATACGCGTCATCCATCAGGAGCCGGAGATCGTTCCGAACCTGACCGTGGCCGAGAACATTTTCGTCGGCGAATTGCCGCGGTTGGCAGGCGTCCTGCTCGACTGGCACAGGCTCGAGGACCAGACCGATAAAGTGCTTGCGACCTTCGGCATGCAGCAGGATATGCTGCCGCGTCAACTCTGCAGCACACTCGGTCCGGCACAGCGCCAGATGATCGAAATCATGCGCGCCATACGTGCCGGCGGCCGGCTGATCGCATTCGATGAGCCGACCTCGTCACTGACCGACGACGAAGCGCGCCGTCTGTTTTCAGTAATTCGCCGGCTGCGCGGCGAGGGCACTTCGATCGTCTACATCTCTCACAGGCTGAACGAGGTCATCGACCTTGCGGATCGCATTGTCGTGTTGCGGGACGGCCGGCTGGTCGATGATTCCCCCGCTGCCGGTGCCAGCGAGCAGACCATAGCCAAGCTCATGGTGGGCCGCGACATAGCCGATCTGTTTACGCGCGAGACGTGGCAATCGGGGCAACCGTTGCTGGAGGTGACGGGCCTGATCACCGACCACGTCACCGATGTGAGCCTCAAGGTCCGCCGCGGCGAGGTGCTCGGCATTGCCGGCCTTATGGGTGCGGGTCGATCCGAACTGGCAAAGGCGATTGTCGGCTATGATCGGCGCCTCGACGGAACCATAACGATGAATGGTGTGCCCGTTGGCCCCAACAGTCCGCATGCAGCGATCGTGGCGGGCATCGGCTTTGCCCCAGAAGACCGCAAGCACGAGGCGCTGCTGTTGTTCCGAAGCATTCTTGATAACGCCTCGCTTTGCGTGCCCGACAGAACGTCGACCTTCGGCTTCTTCAACCGGCGCAAGGCACTGGAGATCGTCTCACCGCTTGCAGCAAAGATGTCGATCAAGGCGCCTAACCTCGACGAACAGGTTTCGAAATTATCGGGTGGCAACCAACAGAAGGTCGTTCTCGCGCGCTGGCTTGCGCGGCAGCCGATGCTTCTCATCCTCGACGAGCCGACCCGCGGCATCGACATCGGCGCCAAGGCGGAAATCTATCGCCTGATCGACGAACTCGCCGCCAGCGGCATCGGCATAATCCTGATTTCCTCGGAAATGCCGGAACTGATCGGGCTGGCCGACAGGGTGCTTGTTATGGCTGGAGGCCGGATCACGGCCGAACTTTCCCGCCCTGACATCGACGAGGCCACGATCCTGAGACATGCCATGCCTCAATCTGCAGCATCGCTTGGAGGACAAATTCAGTGAACAGCCTTGAGCTCAGGACAGCAACAACGCAAACCGGCAAAAGGCGCGCTTCCTTGCGCATCGCAGAGCGCATCGGCATTCACAACATAAGCCTTCTTGTTGCTCTCGCCATTCTCGTGCTCATTTTCGGCACCCTGAGAGGCGACGTGTTCTTCTCCAGCCGAAACCTGCTGAACATCGGTCTAGGCATTACCATCCTGGGCGTTCTGGCGATGAGCCAGACCGTGGTTATTGTCGCCGGAGGGCTCGATATTGCCGTCGGCGCAATTGTCGGTCTGACCACAGTATCGACGGCAATGGCCATCCAGGCCACCGGATCACCCGCCGCGGGCATTCTTGCCGGCCTGGTCCTGGGCGGTCTTGCCGGCCTCGTGAACGGCATCATCATCACCTATGGGCGGGTCAACGCTGTCATCGCGACTCTCGGTACGATGGCGATCTTCCGCGGCATCGCGTTCATCATGTCCGACGGGCAATCGATCGCGATTTTCAGCGAGACTTTCCGCTTCATCGGGATCGGACGAATCCTCGGCCTGCCTCTGCTGATCTGGATTCTCTTGCTGACCGCGATCGTGTTCCATCTCTTCCTTGCCCGCTCGATCGTTGGCCGCAACATCTATGCCCTGGGCGGCAATCCCGTTGTCGCACGCTTCTCCGGCATCAACATCAACCGCTACCGCGTCGGCATCTACATCATGAGTGGAGTGGCGGCCGGCTTGGCCGGGATTCTGTTGGCTGCCCGTACCGGCTCCGGGCAGCCCGTATCCGGATCCCAAGGCCTGGAACTCGAGGCCATCACAGCGGCCGTTCTTGGTGGCTGCGCCTTGCAGGGCGGCAAGGGCACGATCGTCGGCGCACTGCTGGGCGTCGCCATCATTGGCGTCCTCAACAACGGAATGATACTGACGTCCGTGCCAACCTTCTATCAGTTGCTTGCCAAGGGCTCGCTGCTGATACTTGCTGTGGTAATTGCCGAGTACCACTTGAACAGGACATGACGATGGACGCGGCGATCGCTTCGACTGGCCAAGGCAAGCAGGACATTCCTGCCGCAGATGGCACCACGTCATCGCTCAAGGATCGCATCGCACGCGATCTCGGACAGCGCATCCTCGCCGGCTCCTACGCCCAGCACTCCGTCCTGCCGACGGAAGCCGAGCTTTGCGTTATCTACGGGGCGAGCCGCACCGCGCTTCGCGATGCTCTTCTGACGCTTTCGGCGAAAGGATTGATCGAGGCGCGCAAGCGGGCCGGGACGCGTGTGCGCGTGTCGAGCGAATGGAACAGGCTGGATGCACAGGTTTTGGAATGGATGCGCGATATCGAGCCCGATCTCGATTTCGTCCGAGGATTGATCGAGGCGCGGCTGGTCATTGAACCCGCTGCCGCCCAACTTGCGGCCAAGATGGCGACGTCAGGCGATCTCGCGGTCATCGAAGCGGCCTATGAAGCCATGCGCATTGCTCCGCAGGATGATCTCGCTGCGTGTCTCGATGCCGACGTCAGGTTTCATACGGCCATCCTGCGTGCCAGCCGCAACCCGGTGTTCGCCAATCTCGGCAATATGCTTGCGGCCGCCCTCAGCTTCTCCTTCCGCTTGACCACATCGGCCACCGCTAATTACCAGCAGACGCTGAGCGCGCATGGCGACGTGCTGGAGGCAATCAGGATGCGGAGGGCCGACGATGCACACGATCAGATGAAGGCGCTCATCGGGATCGCGTCGAACGACCTTCTTGCAGTGGCTCGCAAAGGCCGCCATCAACAGCCGATCGCCGCTGCCAAGGCCAATACCGTCTGAAGCGGATGGTCGGGACGATCAAGATCAGAAGCGGAGACCTGTCTGCTGAAATCGTCCCATCGCTTGGGGCAGGTCTTGCGAGACTGGACCATGGACGCGTGCCGCTCTTCAGGCCTTGGCCGAACGGCGGGAGCAGCAACCCGTTCGACCTTGCCTGCAACCTGCTTTTGCCATGGTCAAATCGCATCTCGGGCGGCGGGTTCACATTCGACTGCAAATTCCACGAACTGCCTGCCAATGTTGCACGCGAGCCCTTTCCCATTCACGGCAATGGATTTTCGAGCGAGTGGGACGTCGACAGCATAACGCAGGACAACGCAAAGCTGTCGCTCATCAGCAACGGGCCTGGCCCATACCGATATCGCGCCGAGGTGAGCTACGCGCTGGCCGGACAGGGGCTCGAGCTGAAACTTCGCATCGTCAATCGGGCATCGATCAGATTGCCGTTCGGGCTTGGCATCCATCCATGGTTCCCGAGAACAGCGTTGACCACGCTTCACGCCGCGGCATCACAGGTTTGCATCGAACGGCCCAACCACCTCCCTGAACGGTTTGTGGATATCAAAACCCATCCCGATTGGAATTTCGGCGCCCCGGCCGCCTTGCCGAGCGGATGGATAAACAATGTGTTCGCTGGCTGGGATGGTGTCGCCTCCATATCTTGGCCAGAGCACAGTTGCAGCCTGCGGATTGAAGCTTCATCGCCCTTGAATTTGTACCTGGTCTATTCGCCATCGGACGAGAGCGACTTCTTCTGTTTTGAACCGGTCAGTCATGTTGTCGATGCTCATAATCGGGGTTCGATCGACAAATGGAATGGACTGTCGGTGCTTGGGCCCGGCGAGAGCCTGGCAGCACGTTGCAGCTTTGCCGTCAGTTAGGCGGACCTCTGCGGCGCCCTCGAATTGGCGGATGTCGGCCTGCATGTCCGGTGACAACGAAGCCGTCTTTTCGTCCAAACGGAGCTTGAGAAGAGGGAACTCCGGCGACCGGGAACCCGCGAGCCAGTTCGACGTTTGCCGGATGTCGCTGCGCAGCTCGTCTGCTTGACGGGCCACCAAATGTGCCTGGCAGGATTGGATCAATGACGGATGTTGAACCAAAAGAATTCGTGCTCGCGGGCATCGTCATGAAGCGACTGGTCTCCGGCGAACAGACGGGAGGCTTGTTGAGTCTGTTCGAAAACAGAAGCGACGGGCACACCAAAACGCCAATCCATGTTCATGCGAATGACGACGAGACGGTCTACGTCATCGAAGGGCACTTGACCGCAATTGTGGACGGTGTGGTCCGAACGCTCTCGCCCGGCGAGAGCATGTTTTTGAAGCGGGGCATCCCGCACCAGCTTATGAATCCCGGCAATCAGCTCGTTCGCTATATCCTGATAGACACGCCAAGTGTGTTCGAGCAGTTTCTCGCCGAAGGTGGCCATGAACGCAGCAAGGGAGAGGTGGTCGGGCCGCCAACGCCTGCCGATATCGAGCGGCTCAAAGTAGCCGCGCCGAAGTTTGGGGTTACGCTCCTGCAGGACTGGCCGGCAAGAGAGTAGATGACTTCGTGATGGCGGCTTGGATCGCCGCTAAAGCCGGCCCTTGCCCGAGGAACCGGTATTGGCTAGCCGTCGGCAATCCAATCCGAGAGGCTTCGCGAAAAACTTCGCGGCACGATGAGCTCGCACGCGGTCTCGCCGGTGCGCAGGAAGAGCACGGGCACGTGATGGAGGGATGTTTGCACGGCGCGGCCCGGAGCGGCGGTCGGCGCGTGCCAGTTGACGGCAATGCAGCCGGACAGAAGCCTTGCGATACCAGGGCCGGCCATTTTCAAACGAACACGACCTTCCCCGAGGGGCACGGAACAGCCGAGATCGGGGTCGACGACAAGGGCTGGCGCCTCTGTGCCTTCGTCGAGAGCCAGCCAAAGGCGGCGAGGTGCAACGCGGATGGTCAAAAGGCCCTTGTGGCGAACCGTCTCTCCCACCGAAGCGGGAAGTTTCGTGTTGAGCGACGCCGAGACGCTCTTTTCGAATTGTCTCAGTGTCGCGTCCCAGCCCTCGATCTGGATAAGCGGACAATCCGCCACGGACAGACTGAAATCCCGAGAAGAGGTCAAGCTAGCCATGCAGCCGTTCTCCCTGCGGATCGATGAATACCGGCGAGACAACGCGGGCGCGAACCGTTTCGGCCTTCATCGGATAGACCGCCACGACCTCGCTTCCTTCTGCCGCGACATCACCGGCAAGCAGGGCCAATCCGACATAGCGGTCGAGTTCTGGGCTAAAGGTGATCGAGGTCACCCGGCCGCGGCCATGGCCCTCGATCTTGTCGTCCGGCAGGAACAGGATCGCCCCGCCGCGGAGGCGCTTGCCGTCTTCGGCGCATTCCAGTCCGACCAGCCGCTGGCGCTCAGGCGCCTGATAGGCCTGGCGGCGGCGCAGTACATCGCCGACGAAGCCGCTGCGCTTGCCGGCCATGCGGCCGAGGCCGAGATCGTCGAGCGTCGTGCGCCCATCGATCTCCGGTCCGGCGACATGGCCCTTTTCGACCCGCAGCGCGCCGAGCGCCTCGACACCGTAAGGCTTCAGGTCGAAGGGTGTGCCGGCTTCGAGCAAGAGGCTCCAGAGCTGTTCACCGGCAGTGGCGCCGACATAGACTTCGTAAGCGCGCTCGCCGGAATAACTGAGGCGCAGGATGCGGAGCCCACGGCCCTGCCACTCGCTTTCGAGTAGCCCCATATGCGGAAGCGCCGCGTCGGAAACGTCGAGACCAGGAAAAGCAGCACCGAGGATTGCGCGGCTGTTAGGCCCGGCAACCGACATCGCCGCCCATTCATCGCTGACCGAGGTAACGGCCACGCGCAAATCCGGCCAGGCCGTGTCGAGCAGGAATTCGAGACGCGACAGCACATCGGCGGCCTTGGCGGTCGACGTGGTCATGAAGAACCGGTTTTCCGCTAGCCGCGTCGTGGTGCCGTCGTCGAAGACGATGCCGTCGTCGCGCAGCATGACGCCGTAGCGGGCGCGGCCTATCGCCAGTTTGGCAAAGCCGTTGGCATAGACGCGGTCGAGGAAGATTGCCGCATCCGGGCCCTGGACATCGATCTTGCCGAGCGTGGAGATGTCCATCAGCCCCGCGGTCTGACGCACGGTACGCATTTCGGCAACATAGGCTTCGTTCACGTCGCGGCCCGACTGCCGGTAGAAATAGGGCCGCATCCAGAGCCCGACCTCGAGCATCTCGGCGCCATTCGCCATGTGCCAGTCGTGCATCGGCGTGCGGCGGATCGGCTTGAAATGATGGCCGACGGCGCGTCCGGCAAGCGCGCCGATCGCCACCGGCGTATAGGGCGGGCGGAAGGTCGTGGTGCCGGTCTCGGGAATCGTTGCGCCGCGCAGCGCTGCCATGGCGGCAAGTGCGGGAAAATTGCTGGTCTTGCCCTGATCGGTGCCCATGCCGAGCGTGGTGTAGCGCTTCAGATGCTCGACCGATTCATAGCCCTCACGATGGGCGAGCTCGATATCCCCGGTCGTCACGTCCATCTGGAAATCGACGAAGGCCTTTCCGCGTCCAGCGGGCAGGGCTTCGCGAAGCACGGTCGAGGCGGTCTCACCGAGATCGAGTTTCGATGGAGCGGGCACCGGCGCCGACTTGCCGCAGGAGGCTGCCGCTTCGATGCCGGCGCGATGGCCGTGCTCGACGGCAGCGGCGGTCGCATAAGCTCCTATCATTGCGCCGGCGCCGAACCGGCCCGCCGGAAACGCGCCCGGCACGAAGCCGTCAATGTCGTCGCGATACACAGGTTTGACACCGAGGTGTGAGGTGAGATGCACGGTTGGCGACCAGCCGCCGGAGATGCAGACGAGGTCACAGGCGGCCGAGGATTGTCCCTCCGGTCCATTGAGCGTTACGCGCCTGACGGTATGGCCGCCGTGCAGGTCGACGATGCGCGTTGCGGCCCTCACCACCACGCCGAGCCGTGCGGCTTCCGCGGCAAGTGCTGCGGGCGGGACGGCGCGCAGATCGGCAATCGTCACCTCCGCGCCGGCTGCGGCGTAATCGAAGGCGGTGCGCCAGGCACCGTCATTGCTGGTGGCGACGATGATTTTCTTGCCCGGCAGGACGGCGAAACGGTTGAGGTAGGTCCGCGCGGCCGAGGCAAGCATGACGCCGGGCCGGTCGTTGTTCGAGAACACGATCGGCCGCTCGATGGCGCCGGTGGCGAAAACGATGGCGCGGGCGCGCAGCATGGTGACCGTTTGGCGTGTCTCGCCATTCGGCTGCGGATCGGTTGGATCGCGCTGTTCGACCAGTCCAAGCACATTGCCGTCATAGCTGCCGAAAGCGGTCGTCCGCTTCATCAGCGCGACGGTTTCGAAGCCCTCCAACTCGGCCGCGGCCTGCCTCAGCCATGCGGCCGCTGCGCTGTCGGACGGTTCCGCCAGAAGCTGGCCGCCAAGCAGGAAATCCTGCTCGATCAGCGCGACCCGCGCGCCGGCCGCGGCGGCCGCCCGCGCCGCCGACAATCCCGCCGGGCCGCCGCCGACGATGGCGACATCGGCGAAGGCATGATGAACCTCGTAGCGGTCGGGATCGGGGCCGGTGGCGGCTCTGCCCAGGCCGGCCGCCTTGCGGATGAAATGTTCGTAAAACATCCAGGCGCGGCGCGTCGGGCCCATGAAGGTCTTGTAGTAGAAGCCGGCGGACAGAAACGGCGCGAAAAGGCCGTTGACGCTTTGCACGTCGAAGGCAAGCGACGGCCAGCGGTTCTGGCTCTCCACGACCATGCCGTCGGCGAGTTCCAGCGTCGCCGCCGGCAGGTTCGGCTCGCGCCTGCCGGCGCTCCCGAGCGTAACCAGCGCATTCGGCTCTTCGGGCCCGGCGGAAAAAATGCCGCGCGGGCGATGATATTTGAAGCTGCGACCGACCAGGGTGACGCCATTGGCGAGCAGCGCGGAGGCGAGCGTGTCGCCGCGATACCCAATCAGCTTGCGGCCATCGAAGGTGAAATCTACCGGCACCTCGCGACTGATGCGGCCACCCGCTGGCAGGCGTTTGCGGTTCGAACTCATGCCGGTTGTTTCCTGACAGTCGATTTCCTGGCGAAGTCGACGGATGCGATCGCGTGGTTGCGGGTGTCGCGTTCGACCACCAGCCATTGCCGGCAGCCGGTCACGTGCTGCCAGAATTCACGGTGCGGGCCGGCCGGGTTTGTCCTGATATAGACGTAGCGGTACCAGGCCTCCGGATCGGCATCGTCATGGGTTGGACGCGTGACCGAGGCATCGCCGCCATAGCGGAACTCGTCATGGTCGCGCGGGCCGCAGCAGGGGCATTCGATGCGCAGCATTTTGTCCCGCCTCCTATTGCAGCCAGGCGGAAGGGCCGACACCGGCCTCATCGAGCGTGTGGCCGGTGCGGAAACGATCGAGTCCGTAGGCCGCGATCAGGGGATGCGGCTTGCCGGTGGCGATCGTGTGGGCGAAGCACCAGCCGGAAGCCGGCGTCGCCTTGAAGCCGCCATAGCACCAGCCGCCATTGAGATAGAGGCCGTCGATCGGCGTCGGGCAGATGATCGGGCTGGCATCGGGAGTCATGTCCATGACGCCGCCCCAGTGGCGCAGCAGACGGACGCGCGAAATGCACGGCATCAAAGCAATCGCCGCCTCCGCCACCTCGCGCACGACGCCGAGATTGCCGCGCTGGGCGTATGAATTGTAGCCGTCGAGATTGCCGCCGAAGACCAGTCCGCCCTTGTCGGACTGGCTGACGTAGAAATGGTCGGCGCCGTAAGCGACGACGTGATCTACCAGCGGCTTCAGCGGCTCGGTGACAAAGGCTTGCAGGACGTGGCTTTCGATCGGCAGGTCAAGGCCGGCCTTGGCACCGAGCACGGATGTATGACCGGCAACAGCGAGGCCGACCTTGCCGGCGCCGATCCGGCCTTTCGTCGTTTCGACGCCGACGATACTGTCGCGGTCGCGGAGGAAGCCTGTCACTTCGCAGTTCTGGATTATGTCGACGCCATGGCTGTCGGCGGCGCGCGCATAGCCCCAGGCGACGGCGTCGTGGCGCGCCGTGCCCGCCCGGCCCTGGAAGATGGCACCATGGATCGGAAAGCGGGCGGTGTCGGAAAAATCGAGATAGGGCACGAGACGGCGCACCTCGTCGCGGTCGAGGATATCGGCATCAATGCCATTCAGCCGCATGACATTGGCGCGGTGGCTGAAGCCGTCGAGCTGATCGGCCGAATGCGCCGTGACGAGCTGGCCGCGCTGCGAGAACATGACGTTGAAGTTCAGCGCGCGCGACATGCCCTCCCAGAGCTTCATCGAGAATTCGTAGAACTGGGTGTTGCCGTCGAGCAGGTAGTTGGAGCGGATGACGGTGGTGTTGCGGCCGACATTGCCGCCGCCGACATAGCCCTTTTCGAGTACGGCGACGTTACGGATGCCGTGGTTCTCGGCGAGGTAAAAGGCGGTGGCGAGGCCGTGTCCGCCGCCGCCGATGACGATCACATCATAGGACGGTTTTGGCTCCGCCGCACGCCAGGCGCGCTGCCAATTCTTCTGGCCGGCGAGCGCGTTGCGGAAAATCGAGAGTGCCGAGTAGCGCGCCATGCGTGCGGGCCTATCGAACAATCGGGCCGGCCGGCGTGCGGGTGAGCACTTCGGCGCCCGCGTCGGTCAAAAGTACCGTGTTGGAGACGAAGTCATTGCCGCGACCCGTTCCCATCAGCCATGACAGGATGTGGAAGCTCATCCCCGTTTCGATCTCGAGGTCGGAGCCGTGTCGCAAGCCGGTCACCGAATTGCCGCCGGTCCATGACGGCGGCTGGCCGGCGCCGACAAGGTAGCCGCAGTGATGGCGGCGATAGTGGGAAAGGCCGGCCTCGTCGGCGACGGCCTGCCAGGCGGCGTAAACATCACGCGCCTTGGCGCCCGGCCGCAGCGCCTCGACGACCGCGTTGAAGGCCTTGGCGGTCACCTCCGCCATTGCGGCGTCTTCATCGCTGATGTGGCCGATGCGAACGAGCCGGCCGAGCGGGGCATGGTAGCGCGAGATGCACCCGGACAGTTCGACAAAGACCGGCTCGCCCTTGCGGTAGATTCCGTCGCCCCAGGTCGTGTGCTCTTCACCCAGGCGCGCGGCCGGGCGGATGAACGGTCCGAAGCCCGGCGCATGACCGCCGGCGCGGATCATTGCCGAAACACATTGGGCGGCGACCTCCTGTTCGGAAGCGCCATCGGAGATCGCGGCGATCGCGGCACCGGCGGCGGCGTCCGTCACCTTTGCGGCACGCCGCATCAGCGCCTGTTCTTCGGCGCTCTTCACCCGCCGCATCTCGTCGATCAGACCGGAGACATCGCTCCACGTTGCATCGGCTTGCGTCTGGAGCGCCACGGCAAGTCCATGGCTAAGGCCGGCCGTCCAGTATTCGAGGCCGATCCGCTTGCCCGAGAGGCCGAGCTCCGCAAGCACCCGCGCGGCAAGGTCGGCCGCCGTTTCGCTGTCGGAGTGGCCGCGGAATTCCGCTGCCTTCACCTGCTTCTCGATCGTCACCTTCTCCATCGAGCGGGTGACCAGGACGGGGTTTCCCTGGAGTGGAACGATCAGCAGGTGAGGGGCAAAATACCCCCAGTGATCAAGCCCGGTGAGATAGAAGACGTTCTCCGGCGAGGCAAACACCGCCGCGTCGAGCTCCCGCTCGATCAGTGCAGTACGGACCTTTGCCAGGCGGCCGGCGATTTCGGCTTCGGAAAACGGATTGCGGTCCATCGGGCGTCCTCGTGCTTGTTGCCGGCTTGCTGGCGGGCATGGTCTTTTCGGCAGCCGGTTTCCCGGCCGCCATGTCAGTCGATGACGATGAGGTCGCGCGCCACGTCGCAGAGGCGTTCGCCGCCGCGTTCCGTGACGACGAACGACTCCGAGATGGCGATGCCGAAATCGTCGAGCCAGACGCCGGCCATGAAATGGAAGCACATCCCGGACTGCATCTCGGTAGTATCGCCGGGACGAAGGCTTGCGGTGCGTTCACCCCAATCGGGCGGGTATGCGAGCCCGACCGGATAGCCGACCCGGCTTTCCTTCTTCAGCCCGTTCCGTCGCAGGACTGCCTGCCAGGCGGCTTCCACCTGTTCGGCGGTGTAGCCGGGGCGCGCCTTCTCGAGGCCGGCGTCGACACCCTCGACGATTGCCTTGGCCATGTCGAGGATGGCTAGCGGCGGCTTGCCGAAATGTATGGTCCGCGTCAGCGCCGCGTGATAGCGGCGCCTCACGCCGGCAATCTCCAGAATGGCGGGGCCGCTGTCCGGCAGCGGCGCGTCGGACCACGTCAGATGCGGCGTGCTGGTGCCCTCGCCGACGGGCATCAGCGGACAGATCGCGGCATAGTCGCCGCCCGCTCCGGGCACCCCCATGATCTGCGCGTGATAGATTTCCGCAATGACATGGTTCTGAGGCACACCGGGCCGCATTTTCCCGATGGCGCGGTTCATGGCATGCGTGCAGATCGCACCCGCCTCGCGGATCAGCACCAGCTCGGCTTCGGATTTGACCAGCCGCGCCCAGTTAACGAGATCGTGGTTGTTGGCGAAATGCGCGTCGGGCAGCCCCTCGACAAGGTGGGCGTGGCAGCGCGCAGTGTAATAATGCGCGTCCATCTCGACGCCGATACGGGCCTTTCCCCAGCCGCGCGACCGGATCAGTTGGGCGAGTTCGTCATAAGGGTGTTCGACGGGCTGCTGCACCAGCCGTTCCGAGAACGGCACGATGTTTGTCTCGGGCAGGCCGGTGGTCAGGCGTGCGCTCTTGGCATCCTGCGCCCTGCCGAACCAGATCGGCCGGTCCTCCTCCAGATGGACGAGCACGCACTGCGGAACGTAGAACGACCATCCGTCATAGCCGGTCAGCCAGCACATGTTGGCTGGATCCTGACAGACGATGAGATCGAAGCCGGCTTGTTGCATGCGTGTCTTCACGCCGGCGAGGCGCTGCCCATACTCCGCTTGCGTGAATGTCCCGAAGCCCTTCGCGGTCGCCACCGAAATCCTGCCTTCCAGTACGCCGCTTGCCCTTTGATAAAATATGGGCAAGCAGGCCCAAATTGTGCACAACTCGACGTCAATTTGTTGGCTAACTACGAATTATCGCCGAATTTCCATGGTTTCTATATCTCTGCTTGCGAAATGTCTAGGGCAGTTGTATACGTCTGATCAAGCAGGCGCCGACCTCGAAGAAGGCCGCGCCCTGGGAACCATCCACAGTTGTCCAATGGGAGAAAAGCATGTTCAATTCATCGATATCGCGCCGCATGGTCGTGAAAGCGGCTGCCTGCATCGCGCTCGCCGCGACGTCATTGACCTCGCTGTCCGCTCACGCGGAAACCACCCTCGAACGGGCCAAGAAGGACGGCTACATCCGCGTCGGTTTCGCCAACGAGGCGCCGTTCGGTTACGCCACGCCAGACGGCAAGCTGACCGGCGAGGCGCCGGAAGTCGCCAAGGCGGTGCTCGCCAAGATGGGCATACCGCAGGTCGACGGTGTTTTGACCGAATTCGGCTCGCTCATTCCAGGTCTCAAGGCCGGCCGCTTCGATATCATCGCCGCCGGCATGTTCATCACCCCGAAGCGCTGCGCCGAGATCAACTACTCCGAGCCGTCCTACGGCATCGGCGAGGCTATGCTGGTGGCAAAAGGCAATCCGAAAGGCATCAAGGATTTTTCCAGCATCAAGGACAATCCGGATCTCAAGCTTGCCGTGATGGCCGGCGCCGTCGAAGGCGGCTTCGCCAAGGAAGCGGGCGTTGCCGATGGGCAGATCGTCTCCTTGCCCGACCAGTCCAGCCTGGTCGCCGCCGTCCAGTCGGGCCGCGCCGATGCTGCCGCGCTTACCGCCCTTTCGATCGCCGACATGGCCAAGAAGGCCGACGGTGTCGAATCGACCAAGCCCTTCGGCGAGGTCGCCGGCAAGTCGGTGAAAGGCCATGGCGGCTTCGGCTTCCGCAAGGAAGACACCGACCTGCAGCAGGCTTTCAACGCCGAGCTGAAGAAGTTCATCGGTTCGCCGGAGCATATCGCGCTGGTCGAGCCACTCGGCTTCGGCAAGGATTATCTGCCCAACAAGACCACCGCAGAGCTCTGCGCTGGCAAATAGGTTCCCAACTGCTGGCGGCGCGAAAGCGCCGCCCTTTTTTCCCGGGGGAATCGCATGGGAATCCGTACGCTCATTGCCATGCTGGTCATCGCGCTGGTCGTGATCGGCGCGTTGGCAACGCAGGACAGCTATAGAGTGTTCATGCCGGGCCTGCTGC
This sequence comes from Mesorhizobium sp. M1088, assembly GCF_040318575.1. Classification (NCBI taxonomy): domain Bacteria; kingdom Pseudomonadati; phylum Pseudomonadota; class Alphaproteobacteria; order Hyphomicrobiales; family Phyllobacteriaceae; genus Mesorhizobium; species Mesorhizobium sp. M1088. Next base: position 502,557 of record NZ_JAMYMO010000001.1, read on the forward strand.
AAGGCGCGGTCCTGACGGTCGAGATCGCCGTCCTCGGCAGCCTGCTGGCAATTATCATGGGCGTGCTTGCAGCACTTGCAAGGATGTACGGCCCGACGCCGCTCAGATGGCTGGCCACGGTTTACGTCGAGATCTTCCGCGGAACGTCGGCGCTGGTGCAATTGTTCTGGCTGTTTTTCGTGCTCCCGCAATTCGGCGTCACGATCAACGCATTCGTTGTGGCGGTGCTGGCGCTCGGCCTCAATGTCGGCGCTTACGGATCGGAGTGCGTGCGCGGCGCGATCCAGTCCGTCGCCCGCGGCCAGTGGGAAGCGTGTACTGCATTGAACATGAGCCGCCCGCAGATGCTGCGCCGGATCATCCTGCCGCAGGCCTTTGTCGCGATGATCCCGCCCTGGGGCAATCTGTTCATCGAGCTTCTGAAATCGACGGCGCTGGTCTCGCTGATCACGCTTTCGGATCTCGCCTTCAAGGCGCAGCAAATGAACCAGAACACGTTCAAGACCATTCCGATCTTCACCCTCGTTCTTTTGATGTACCTGGCAATGTCGCTGGTTGTGACCATCGGCATGCGGCTTCTTGAAAGGCGAGCGTCGCTCGGACTGGCGCGGGGGAAGGCGGCATGATCTGGGATTGGGGATTTGCCCTGGAAATCCTGCCGGTGCTTGCCCGCGCCGCCGTCATTTCCATCGAAGCGACGCTGATCGGCTTTGCGCTTGCCGCCTCGCTCGGCCTGGTGCTGGCCGTTGTCCGCATCGCCGTGCCATGGACCAGCTGGACGATTTCGGTGCTGGTCGAGCTGATCCGCTCGACCCCGCTGCTCATCCAGATATTCTTTCTCTATTTCGTCTTTCCGAAATTCGGTGTCGTGCTCGACGCTTTCACCGCCGGGGTGCTGGCCATCGGCATCCACTACGCCGCCTATTGCTCCGAGGTCTATCGCGCCGGTTTCGACAACATCCATCGCGGCCAGTGGGAAGCTTCGATCGCGCTCAATCTCTCGTCCTGGACGACGTTCCGCGACATCATCATTCCGCAGGCGATCCCGCCGATCGTTCCGGCGCTCGGCAATTATCTGGTGGCCTTGTTCAAGGAAACGCCGTTGCTTTCCGCAATCGCCGTGATGGAACTGATGCAGACCGCCAAGATCATCGGCTCCGAAACGTTCCGCTACACCGAGCCGATCACGCTGGTCGGCCTGTTTTTCCTTGCCATGAGCCTGGTTTCGGCGGCGCTCATCCGCTCTCTCGAAGGGCTGCTCAACCGGAGGACCACCCGATGACTGAACAACCGATGGTCCGCTTCGACAATGTATCGAAACGCTACGGCACGTTAACCGTTCTCGACGGGCTCAATCTCGAAATAGCGCGCGGCGAAAAAGTCTCCGTCATCGGTCCGTCGGGTTCGGGCAAGACGACGGTGCTGCGCATGCTGATGACGCTGGAGACGATCAATGACGGCGTCATCTGGGTCGAAGGCGAGCCGCTGACCCATATGGAGAGGAACGGCAAGCTTGTTCCCGCCGATCTCGCCCACATCCGCAAGATCCGCGCCAAGATCGGCATGGTGTTCCAGTCGTTCAACCTGTTTCCGCATATGACAGCGATGCAGAACTGCATCGAGGCGCCGATAACGGTGCTCGGAATGAAGCGGGCGGACGCCGAGGCAAGAGCGGCCGAACTGCTGGAGCTGGTCGGTCTGGCCCAGAAGAAGGACCACTATCCGTCACAGCTTTCTGGCGGCCAGCAGCAGCGCGTCGCCATCGCCAGGGCGCTGGCAATGCGGCCCAAGATCATGCTGTTCGACGAGGTGACGTCGGCGCTCGACCCGGAGCTTGTCGGCGAAGTGCTGCAGGTGATAAGGCAAATCGGGCGCGAGCATGATCTCACCATGCTGATGGTCACCCATCAGATGGGCTTCGCCAAGGAGTTTTCCGACCGCGTTTGTTTCTTCTATCAAGGCAAGATCTGCGAGCAGGGGCCGCCAAGCGAACTGTTTGGTGCTCCCAAGAACGAGCGGACACGGCAATTCCTGCATGCTGTCCTGGAGGCTGGGTGACGATCGAGACAGAGGCCAAGCCGCCCACGACGGTGACCGCCGCGCCGCCGCGCCCGCTCTCCGCGCGGGAGCGGTTCGAGCGCATCTACCGGATATTGCGCGACCGCATCTGCCTGCTCGATTATGCGCCGGGAAGCCACCTGTCCGAGGAAGAACTTGCCCAGGAATTCCAGATCAGCCGCACGCCGGTCCGGCGCGTGCTGGCGCGCCTTGAATCCGAGGGTCTGGTTCAATCCGTCCACGGCGTCGGCACGATCGTCACCGACGTCGACATCGAGGAATTGCAGCAGGTCTATCATTTGCGCCTGGAGCTGGCGCTCCTCGTCGGCAAGCTTTCGCCGATTCCGCGCACGGCGGACGATCTTGACCGGATACGGGCGCTCATCGCGCGCTGCGATGCCGATATACTCAATCCCGACCAGCGCGCTTTCCTGCGCCTCAACATGGATTTTTTCTACGAGCTCACGGCGATGACCGGCAACCAGCCACTGCGCGAGATCAGCGAGCGCCTGTATTTTCAGGTCGCGCGCGTCGTCCTGAAGCTGATGCCGCAATTGGGCCTCGTCGAGGAATTCACCGCATTCCGCCGCGAAATGGAAGAGGTCCTTGCCGCGGCCGAAATCGGCGACTGGGAGTCCATCGGGCACATAAGGCGGGCGCATATCTCAATGAGCTTCCGCCGCATGATGCGCCATGCAGGCGAGGCGAATCTGGATAGAGCTACATAATCAGCCCCGTAAGATTATGCTGGTGGACTGCCGTCGAACTGGCTTCGTTTGCCAGGGAAAGCAGGCCGCCCGCCCCGATGCCGATAGAATTTGCCAGCACCGGGAATGACCGGAACGGCCCGATCCTACAGGGCCATACCTGCCCTCAGAGAGCGTCCTCATTCGGTATGTTGGCGGGGTTCCAGACGACCTCCCACAGGTGTCCGTTCGGATCGCGGAAGTATCCGGCATATCCGCCAAAGAACGTGTCCCGGGCAGGCTTGATGATCTCGGCTCCGGCGCGAGCGGCCTCATCCATCACTTGATCGACTTCTTCGCGGCGCACAACGTTGTGTCCGACTGTGAACGAGGTCGAGCTGATCGGCGCCTTGGGCAGGCCAGTGTCGTAGGCGAGGTCGTCCTGCGCCCAGATCGCGAGCTTCAACCCGCCGGACAGCGTGAAGAACGCGACGGCGCCATGCTCGAACTCGCGGCCGATGATCCCTTCCGTCGGCAAGCCGAGACCGTCGCGGTAGAACGCCAGAGAACTCTCGAGGTTGGCGACAGCGATAGTCAAAACCGAAATGCGCGGTTTCATGGCGATCTCCTCTGGTTGTCGGAGACACCAGGATAAAGTCGGGCGACAGTGACGAATTGAACAAAACGGCCAATGAAGAGCGCGACGTGGTTTCACCCGTTCTGCAGCAGGTGATGAATCTGTCGCGGGGTGCTTCCCGTCAGGCGTCGGCTCTCGCGGACAAGATGCGCCTGATCGGAATAGCCCGCCTCGGCTGCCAGGATGGCCGTGGCGCTGTTTGATTGGCTCGAAAGCCGCAGAAAGCGCTGGTAGCGGAGGATACGGTCAAGCGTCTTGGGGCCATAGCCGAAGCTCTCGTCGAAGCGCCGGCGCAACGTCCTTTCGCTCATCTCGAGTGCGCGCATCAACCAAGGGACGAGCGGCGCGTCGGGTGGCGGCCCGCGCTCGATCAGGCGATATGCCGCCTGCATGGGAACGTCTGGCGCGCGGGAGGCCGCCTCCTCGGCGACGACCTGTTCGAGCGAACAGGCCAGATCCTCGAGATTGTCGCCTGCGCGCACGCGGCTGGCGAGGCGCCGGGCTCGCGCGCCCCATAAATCGTCGAGCAACAGCCTCTGGCCGACAAGCTCGATTTGTGGCACGCCGAGCCATGCCGCCGCCGTGGCAGGATGAAAGCGCAAGCCGATCACGATCTCGCCTGCCGCCAGGACCTCGGTCTGCGGCTCCTTGTCGGGGCCGGCAATTCGGAAGCTGCCTCCGATCCATTGCAGGTCGATCGTTGCATCGGGCATGACGACGATTGGCGGTGCGCCCGCCGGGTCCATTCGATGCGCCCACACCGAAGCAAAGCTCCCGTGAAGCCGCGCCGACGCTGGACGTTGCTGAAATGAACCCGTTGCCTGCGCTGGGACGGGATCGCTCATCTCGCTCCTCTTCGGATTACCGGCGGTGAACCTACGACGCAGTGGCTGCGCCCGCCGTCGCTCGAGACAACAATCTGCACGACCGACAACGTCTGCCAATCGAAAACGGTTGCAAGAATCGGTTGTTTCTTCCGGCCGGAAGGAAGAGGGTAGGTGAATAATCATGTCAGATGCATCGCCTCGGCGGCGCCGTGTGAAGCCATACGTCGATGGCCGTTTTGTTCAATCCGGCAGGCGAGATGCGTGCTTATCTTTCGCCGTCGTACATCACACGAGAGGTATGCATCATGAGCAACAACAACGATCAACGGATCGACTACGTCGAATTCAACGTGAAAGACATTCAGCGGTCACGCGACTTCTACGGAAAGGCCTTCGGCTGGACCTTCACTGACTACGGCACGCAATATTGCGAGTTCAACGACGGGCGCTTGTCAGGTGGCTTCGCCGCTGGCCCAGCGAGGTCCGGAGGAGGCCCGCTCGTCATTCTCTATGCCGATGATTTGCCGGCAACGGTCAAGCGGGTCGAGGAAGCGGGAGGCACGATCGTCAGGCCGATTTATGGGTTCCCCGGCGGCCGGCGCTTTCATTTCGCGGATCCGGATGGTTACGAGCTAGCGGTTTACACCGAGGACGGCAGCAAGGAATGATCGCGTTCCTCCACCACCTTGGATTGGTTTTGCTCGGCGGCGTCTTTATCTGGGCGGGCGCCGAGCATTTCCTCAGGTTCCGGGCAGTTACAGCGTCCCTGGCCGAGCGGGGCTTTCCTGCTCCCAGGCCTCTTCTCGCGGCCGGATCGGTGCTGGAGATCGCAGGCGGCTTTTGCCTAGCAGCGGGCCTTGGTGGACCCTTTCCCGCCGCGACCTTGGCCGTATTCACCATTGCGGCGTCGTTCATGGCGCTCAACTTCTGGCGCTACAGCGGCGATGAACGCGAAGCGCTTCGTACCGGCTTCACCATCAATGTCGCCGTCTTGGGCGGGTTGATTGTCGCCGCGACCACTAGCCTGTGATCATCGTTTCGAGGCGGCGGGCCACTGGACCACGACAGAGCCATTCCACGACGCTGCGCTGCTTGGGCATTTCGTTGATGGCTTCCGCAAGGCCGATCTTCCGGCGTGACCTCCTAAACGGCCAGCTTTGAACGCGGCGCTCTGTACAAAGCCTGCGTCAGGATCGCGACGATGAATCCCATCCCCTGCGATCCTCCTCTAAGGTCCGGCGCCTTGGCTGTCACGGGTCGCCTTAGGCGCTCACGAATGCCCATGGGGCAATGTGGATGAAGGCAGCGCACCTTGTAAGCATGCAAGTTCACATTTTAGCGGCGTGAGCAGGCGGCCTGTGAAAATCCATGTTCTGATGTCGTTGCCTCCTCGGCACCGTTCCTGCGACCTATTCCTCAAAGCGACCCGTGGCGTCACGATCGCGCTCGTACCGTCTGGTGAGCGGAAACGGCGGCAACCAGGACTCGCGTCGGATGATCCAGCTTTCGTAGGTTGGCATCAGCTGGTCAGGCGCATCCAGGGACCCCAGGTTTACTTCGATTTCGTCTGCGGTGCGTCCGAAAACGGAGGAGCCGCAGCGGGGACAGAAAAACCGCCCGGCGTAGTCGCGTGTTTCGCCGTCGATCGTCACCGCATCCTCAGGAAAAATCGCGGAAGCGTGAAAAAGGGCGCCATGATGCTTGCGGCAGTCGAGACAGTGACAAAGGCCGACCCGGTATGGGCGCCCTGACGCGACAATTCGGACGTTGCCGCACAGGCAACCGCCGGTGAATCGGTCCATGCTGCGTCTCCTCCAATATCAAGCGGCCGGAATGGTTACAACGACCGGCACTGTTGTTGCAATCGCCGCGCCGCGGGCGGGGACACGTCGTTCTTCCGTGGCGATGACATTGCAGCCGCCTCTCTATGTCTTGCGCGAGCTTGCCGCCGAAAATAGGCTTTGGTTTGTCATATGGAACGAAACGGCGCGTTCCATTGAGCCGCCAACTCGGCGGCCGAGGCGATCTTGACGCCGCAGTCGGCGAGTATGCGTGCGACGGTCGCTACCAGTTCGGCGTTGGACGAGGCTATGCTGCCGTCCGGAAGGAAAAGATTGTTTTCGAAGCCGACCCGGACATGGCCGCCAAGCAACGCGGCGGCGGTCACGCACGCCGCTTCGTTGCGGCCGAAGGCGCAGACGCTCCAATGGTCGAAGCGCGGCATGTTCGCCGCGAGGAATGGCAGGAGATCGGCAGGAACGGACGCCTGTCCCGGCGTGTATCGGCCCAGCACGTAGAGAACCGGTATGCTTGCCCAGGGGATCAGTCCGCGCTGCTGCATGTCCGAAAGCCTGACGGCCTCCTCGGGCGAATAGAGGATGATCTGCGGCGCAACCCCCTCGGTGTGCAGCCAGGCCATGAAGCGCACACAGGCGAGTTCCGATCCGGCATCAGGAACGATTTCGCGAAGCGCCAGCGAGACAGCTTGCGGCTTCACATCTTGTACGACGGCCATCTGTTGGGCCGGCGAATAGATACCGAGCGCTTCGGAGGTGATCTGAATTATCAAGCGGTCGCCGGCAGCACCGCGGATGGCGGCGATCGTCTGGCGGTAGGCGTCGGGGTCGAGCAGATGATTGCCGCTTCTGTCGCGGACATGGACGTGGATCATAGCCGCACCGGCATCGGCGCATTCCGCGGCCGTCCTCGCAAGTTCGGCTGGTGTCAGTGGAATCGCCGGATGGTCGGCCTTGCTGCGACGTCCCCCATTCGGGGCGACGGCTATGGCGATGCGGTCGAGACCAGTGGCCGGCTTCATGGGGACGTTCTGTGAGCGACAAGATTCATATGAATCAATCTTTGATCACACTGAAACAGACGTTGCAATCGCTGGGCTGGCGAGCTAGCAATATCCATGGACCAGGGAGAGCTTGCTGGACAGATCGTCACTGCCTTCGACGGCATGTCGGCGCAGCTTCGGTCCGCTGCGCGCTATGTCCTTGACAAGCCGTATGATGTCGCGCTGTTGTCCATGCGCGAGCAGGCCCGGCACGCAGGAGTGCAGCCGGCGACGATGACGCGGCTGGCCCAGCATCTCGGCCTTGATGGCTACGAGGCGGTACGCGATATCTACGCCGCCGCGATCCGGGACGGCGAAATCGGTTTCGCCGGCAAGGCGGGCCTTCAGGTGGCCAGCCAAAAGCTCAAGGGCGACCACGCGCTGGCGGCCGATATTCTGGATTCGATTTCCAGCCAGCTTGCCCATCTCGCCGAAAGCAGGTCGATCCACCGTCTGGTCGAGACGGCCAGGGCGCTGAGTGCGGCAAGGCGCGTCTATTGCCTCGGCCTGCGCTCGAGCCATGCGGTGGCCTGGCATCTGCATTACATCCTGTCGCTGATCGGCGAGAAGTCGGTGCTGTTGCACGGCATCGGCGGAACCGATGGCGACGCTCTGGCCCATGCGACCAAGGACGACGTGCTGATCGCCGCCAGCGTCCTGCCCTACACGCGCTTCACCATCGAGCTTGTCGAGTATGCTGCCGGCCGCGGCGTACCGGTCATTGCGATCACCGACAGCGGGGTAGCCCCCTTGGCGCTGCTTGCCGATCACCTGGTCGTCGTGCCGACCGGCAGCCCGTCCTTTTTCCACACCATGACGCCAGCTTTCATCGTTGCTGAGATCCTCGGTGCTCTTGTCGCAGGACAGGCAGGCGAGGGCGCCGTTGAATCGCTGCGACGCTTCGATGAGCAGGGCGCCGCCCTCAAGACCCACCTGAACCAGCGTGCGCCGAAGAAAATGCCCCTGAGGGACCGTCGATGACACACATTCTTCATCGAACCATCCACTCGACGCTGCCGGTCGCCGTTCGCGGCCAAGGCATCGAACTGTTCGACGCAGAGGGCAAGTCCTACATCGACGCATCGGGCGGCGCGGCCGTGTCCTGTCTCGGCCACGGCCATCCCGACGTGATTGCCGCGCTGCACGCCCAGCTTGACCGCATCGCCTACGCCCATACCAGCTTCTTCACCACCGAGGTGGCGGAGCGCTTGGCGGACCGGCTGGTCGAGGACGCGCCGAAAGGGTTGGACCACGTCTATCTGGTCAGCGGCGGCTCGGAGGCGGTCGAGGCCGCGCTCAAGATGGCCAGGCAATATTTTGTCGAGAAAGGCGAGCCGCAACGGCGCCATCTCATCGCACGCCGGCAGAGCTATCACGGCACTACGCTCGGCGCTCTCGCCACCGGCGGCAACGAATGGCGGCGCGCCCAGTTCAGGCCGTTGCTGATCGAGACCCACCATATCGACCCCTGTTACGCCTATCGCTATCAAAAGCATGGCGAAAGCGACGAAGCCTATGCGGCGCGCGCCGCCCAGCAGCTCGAAGACAAGATCCTCGAACTCGGCCCGGACGAGGTCATCGCCTTTGTCGCCGAGCCGGTGGTGGGTGCCACGCTCGGCGCGGTGCCGCCGGTCGCGGACTACTTCAAGCACATTCGCGCGATTTGCGACCGCTACGGCGTGCTGCTCATTCTCGACGAGGTGATGTGCGGCATGGGCCGTACCGGCACGCTGCATGCGTGCGAGCAGGACGGCATCGCTCCCGACCTGCTGACCATCGCCAAGGGACTCGGCGGTGGCTACCAGCCGATTGGCGCGGTGCTGCTCGGCCGGCATATATTCGATGCCTTTGCCCAAGGCTCGGGCTTCTTCCAGCATGGACATACCTATATGGGCCATCCAATGGCAGCGGCGGCCGGCCTTGCCGTGCAGGAGGTCATCCGGCGTGACGGTTTGCTCGACAACGTCAGCGCAATGGGCGCGCAGCTGGACGAACGCCTGCACCAACGCTTCGATAACCACCATCACGTCGGCGACATTCGCGGGCGGGGTCTATTCAGGGGAATCGAGCTGGTGGTTGATCGCGCCAGCAAGGAACCATTCGACCAGAGGCTTGAACTCAACGCCCGCATCAAGCGCGAAGCAATGGCCCGCGGCCTGATGATTTATCCGATGGCCGGGACGATTGATGGTGTGCGGGGCGTTCATGTGCTTGTGGCGCCGCCATTCATCATTTCCAAACAGGATATCGATCGGATCGTCGAACGGCTCGGTGAGGCGATCGACGCTGCGATCGCTTCAGCGGCCTGAGCCGCACGACGCGGACCGCCTCAACCAGTTCCAACGCGTCATCGGCGACGGGCCGGGACACCCACCAGAGAGGTAGCAACCATGTACAGTTCAATGAAAACCCTGATCGGCGCGGCGGCCTGCATGCTGCTGGCGCTGCCATCCGTCGGAGCCGAGCAGCGCTTCGTCACGGTCGGCACCGGCGGGGTCACCGGCGTCTACTACGCCGTCGGCGGCGCCATTTGCCGACTGATGAACAAGGACCGGCAGAAAACCGGCATCCGATGCTCGACGGAGTCGACCGGCGGTTCGGTCTTCAACGTCAACTCCATCCAGACGGGCGACCTCGATTTCGGCTTGACCCAATCGGACGTCCAGTACCAGGCCTATGAGGGGACCGGAAATTTCGACGGCAAGCCGTTCAAGGATCTGCGGGCCGTGTTCTCTGTCCATCCCGAGCCGTTTACCGTGCTGGCGCGGCCAGACGCCGGCGTCACCAAATTCGAGGACTTCAAAGGCAAACGCTTCAACGTCGGCAATCCCGGGTCAGGCACCCGCTCGTCCATGGAGGAGTTGCTCAAGCAGATGGGCTGGACGCTCGGCGATTTCTCGCTTGCCGCGGAGCTGAAGGCGGACGAGCAGGGCAGCGCGCTGTGCGACAACAAGATCGACGGTTTCTTCTATGGCGTTGGTCATCCTTCCGCGGCGATCCAGGATCCGACCACGGCCTGTGGTGCCAAACTCATCGCGCTGACCGGTCCGGCAGTGGACGCGCTGCTGGCAGCTCATCCGTACTATTCAGTCGCCACCATCAAGGGCGGCATGTACGCCAACAATCCGGACGACGTGACGACATTCGGCGTCCGCGCGACCGTGGTGACGAATGCCAGCACGCCCGATGAGGTGGTCTACGAACTGGTGAAGTCGGTCTTCGAAAATTTCGACGACTTCAAGAAACTGCATCCGGCTTTCGCCAATCTCGATCCCAAGGAGATGATCAAGACCGGTCTGTCGGCGCCAATGCATCCGGGCGCGGAGCGCTATTACAAGGAGAAGGGGTGGCTCTAGGCCTTCAATGCGAGGCGCCACAGGCGCCTCGCATTGCAAATAATTGTGGGGAACGATGACAGATCAAAGCCAGCGGGCGGCAGGGCCTGACCAACCCGTTATCGACGTTGACAAGCTTAGCGAGATCGTCGCCGAGGCCGACACCGGTGGGCGCAAGCCGACCGGCCGCACCGCGAAGCTGATCCTCGGCGTATCGCTGGCATGGTCGCTGTTCCAGCTCTGGTATGCCTCGTCCCTTCCGTTCATGCTCAATTTTGGTGTCGTCAGCGACGGCATCGCCCGCTCTATCCATCTGGCCTTCGCCCTGTTTCTGGCGATGCTGACGTTTCCGGCCTTCAAGACCTCGTCGCGCAGCCGGGTGCCGCTGCCCGACTGGGTGCTAGGCATCGCCGGGGCGGCGTCCGCCCTCTATCTGTTGGTCTTTTACAGCGATATCGCCCATCGGCCGGGTCTTCCTACTACGGCTGACCTGGTCGTCTCGATCGCCGGCGTCCTCATCCTGCTCGAGGCCGCCCGTCGCGCCGTCGGGCCTGCCATCACCGTCATCGCGGCGAGCATGCTGATCTATATCTTTGCCGGGCCTCACCTACCTGGCCTGCTCGGCCATAAGGGCGCGACGTTATCGCGCGCAGCCTCGCAGATGTGGCTGACGTCGGAGGGGGTCTTCGGTGTTGCCCTCGGTGTGTCCACCAACGTCGTCTTCATGTTCGTTCTGTTCGGAACATTGCTGGAGCGCGCCGGCGCCGGCGGCTTTTTCATTCAGCTTGCCTTCTCGCTGCTCGGCAGATACCGCGGCGGTCCGGCCAAGGCCGGTGTCGTGGCTTCCGGCCTGACCGGCATGATTTCCGGGTCGTCGATCGCCAATGTCGTGACCACCGGAACCTTCACCATCCCGCTGATGCGCCGGGTCGGATATTCTGCGGTGAAGGCGGGCGCCATCGAATGCGCGGCCGGCGTCAATGGTCAGCTGATGCCTCCGGTGATGGGCGCCGCCGCGTTCTTGATCGCGGAATATGTCGGCATCTCCTATGCCGAGGTGGTCAAGCACGCCTTCTATCCGGCGCTGCTGACCTACGGCTCCTTGTTCTACATCGTCGATATCGAGGCGATGAAGACGGGGATGAAGGGCCTGCCGTCACGCAGCACGCACTCCGCATTTCAGGGCGCGCTGCGCGGGCTGATGGGCGTATGCGGTTTCATCGTCCTCGCAGGGCTTGTCTATTACGGCATTGGCTGGACGAAGATCGTTTTCGGCGCGGCCGCGACCTGGATGATCACTGCCGCGCTGATCGCCGTCTACATCGGCCTTGTCGCCTACCGGGCGCGTTATCCCGACCTGCCGCTGGAGGATCTGGAGGGCGAGATCGTCAGGATTCCCCACTTCGGCGAGACGGCACGCACCGGCCTGCATTTTCTGCTGCCTGTGATCCTGCTGATCTGGTGCCTGATGGTGGAGGAGTTGTCGCCCGGCCTGTCGGCATTCTGGGGCGCTGTCGCCCTTATGGCGCTGATCGTCACGCAGCGGCCGCTCACCGCCTTTTTCCGCAAGGACCGCGCGCTGGCGCAGCATTGGCTTCACGGTTTCGACGATCTGGTCGGTGGGCTGTCCGCCGCCGCACGCAACATGACGACGGTCGGCATTGCCACTGCGACGGCCGGCATCATCGTCGGCACGGTTCTGCTCACGGGCATCGGGCTGGTAATGACCGAGCTGGTCGAATTCATCTCGGGCGGCAGCTTCATCGTCATGCTTTTGTTCACCGCGGTGATCTGCATCATTCTCGGCATGGGCATGCCGACCACTGCGAGCTATGTCGTCGTCGCCACCTTGATGGCGCCGGTCATCGTCGATTTGGCGGCGCAGAACGATCTTGCCGTGCCGCTGGTCGCCGTCCACATGTTCGTTTTCTATTTCGGGCTGATGGCGGACGTGACGCCGCCAGTGGGTCTGGCAGCTTATGCTGCTGCTGCAATTTCCGGCGCCGATCCGGTGAAGACCGGCATTCAGGGCTTCAAGTACGAGATCCGTACCGGCCTGCTGCCGTTCATCTTCATCTTCAACACCGGACTGCTGATGGTCGATCTCGAAGGTCCGTTCGATTTCGTCGCGATGGTGGCGACATCGACGCTGGCCATGGTCTCGTTTGTAGCAGCGACGCAGAATTGGATGCTCGTGCGCAACCGCTGGTACGAGACGATTGCGTTGCTTGTGGCCTGTTTCATCTTATTCAGGCCGGGATTGTTGCTCGATCAGGTGAGTGAACCGTATCGGGCAGTACCCGCCACCGAACTCAGCCGTATCGTCGACGAGACGGCCGAGGCAGGCGCGGTTCGCTTGCGCCTGACGACACTGAACCTCAACGGCGATGAGATATCGAAGCTGGTTCGGCTGCAGCTCGGGCCTGCAAATTCATCGGCCGAACGCCTGAAGGCGGCGGGCCTGGACGTCAGTGCGCTTGGCGATAGCGTGACGGTCGGCGTCGTGCGACTGGGCAGCCAGGCAGCCAAATTCGGCCTGCAGCCCGGCGACGAAATCAACCAGGTGCTAGTCCCTGCGGAACGGCCATCGCGCTATTGGTTTACCATCCCGGCCCTGTTGTTGCTCGGTCTCGTCTTCTGGGTTCAGAAGCGGCGAAGGAGGACAATCGGTCTGTAAGCGTCTTGTGAGCGGAAGAGTGTTGGCCAGCATGTCAGTAACAAGAGAACCAAACGGCGCGGCGGAACCGGCTAACGTGGAAATGCGCATGACGACGCGCGACCGCCCCTTCGAACCGGTCGACTACGGGCTTTACGCGCTGACGGTCATTGCCTGGAGCGCATCGTGGTTCGCGATCGAACTTCAGGTCGGCAGCGGCGTGTCGAACGAGGTCAATCTGGTCTGGCGCTTCGCCATCGCCACGCTGCTGATGTTTGCCTGGGCGGGCTTTTCCGGTCGGCGGCTCCGCTTTCCGATCACCGATCATTTGCGCTTTGCTGTGCTCGGCATCCTCATCTTCTCGTCGAACTTCCTGTTTTTCTATTACGGCGCCGGCTACCTCGTCAGCGGCTTGCTCTCGGTCGTCTTCTCGCTCGCCTCGGTCATCAACATGCTGCTCGCTGCCTTGGTCGTCGGCGAGCGCCCGGCGCCGCGCATTCTCGCCGGCGGCACCATCGGCTTCGCCGGAATAGCGCTGATGTTCTTTCCCGAAATCGCCGCCAACGGGCTTTCCGGCGGCACGCTGGTGGGTCTTCTTCTGTGCCTCTGCGGCACGCTGAGCTTCTGCGCCGGCAATCTCGTCTCCGTCGCCAACCAGCGCCGCGGCCTGCCGCTCGTTTCAACGAGCGCCTGGGGCATGCTTTATGGCACTTTGTGGTCGGCGTTGCTGGCCTTCCTGCTTGGTGAGCCGTTCGTGTTCGCGACGACCGCCTCTTATATCGGCTCGCTGGTCTTCCTCGCCGTCATATCGACGGTCATGGCTTTCGCCGCCTACCTGACGCTGCTCGGACGCATTGGCGGCGCCCGCGCCGGCTATGCGACCGTCATATTTCCCGTCTTTGCGCTTTTGATCTCCACGGCGCTGGAAGGCTATGCCTGGACCGCTTACGCGGTCGCCGGGCTCGCCCTCGTCGCCGCCGGGAACGTCCTGGTCATTCGCGGGGGACGGCGCTGACGCATGGAATGCTTGCGCAATGCCGCCGCGTTCCGGTTGTGCGGGCCACGGTTCCATCGAGCTTGACTCTCCGCGTCCTCTGTCTAAGCTGCGGTCAATGGGTCAGACCAATGTACCAGGGTTGGCCCGGGAGGGAACTAAACGCACATGCCGATCCAGGCCGTTGAACCACGCCGGCTTTACCGACAGGTCGCCGATCAGCTCAGGCAGCTGATCGATGCCGGCGAGTTTTCCGTGGGCGACCGCCTGCCGACCGAGCGGGATCTGGCCGACCAGCTCGGAATTTCCCGCCCGACAGTCCGTGAAGCGCTGATAGCGCTGGAGGTCGAAGGCCGCATACGCATCCGCGTCGGCTCGGGTATCTACGTCACCGATCCGCCGAGCGCCCCCGCCTCCGAACCCGAAGTCGAGGAAGGCCCGTTCGAGCTGTTGCGCGCGCGCGAATTCGTCGAAGGCGCGATCGCCGCCGAAGCGGCCCTCCATGTCCGGCCTGCAGATATCGAACGGCTCGACGACGTGCTGCGCCGGATGGAGGCCATGCGTCACCCCAACAAGATGACCATTGCGCTCGACCGGGAATTCCACACCGCTGTCGCCGGCATTCTCGAGAACGCGGTGCTGGTGCGCTTCATCGGCGAGCTTTTCGACCAGCGCATGAACCCGTACTTCGAACGCCTGTCGATCTATTTCGAGACCAGCGATTCCTGGCAGGTCGCGGCAAAGGAACATCGTGCCGTGCGTGATGCAATTGCCGCGCGCGACCCCGAGCGGGCCAAGGCCGCCATGCAGCAGCATCTGCGCCAGTCGCAAATCAGATTCTCACGCAATTTCGATGAGAGAGCCGCAGCCAAGGAGGTTGCGGAATAGCAGTTGGCCGGGGGGAGATCCGGCCGTCAAGTTCAACCAGGGAGGAATTAGATGCTGAGAAAATACGCAGTTCTGCTCGGTGCGATCGCCGCAATTGCCATACCCATGGCGTCGGCCTCGGCGGAAACGGTCCTGAAATGGGCACATGTCTACGAGACGACGGAGCCCTTCCACACCGAATCCGTGTGGGCGGCCGACGAAATCAAGAAGCGCACCCAGGGCCGCTACGCCATCGACGTCTATCCGGCCTCGCAGCTTGGCAAGGAAGCGGACATCAACCAGGGCCTGATGCTCGGCACCGTCGACATCATCATTTCCGGATCGAGCTTCGCGGCGCGCGAATATCCACCGATCGGCGTCACCTATTTCCCATACACTTTCCGCGATGCCGACCATTTGCTGAAATACACCAAGAGCGACGTCTACAAGGCCCTGACCAAGGGCTATGAGGACAAGACCGGCAATCACATCGCCGCCACCACCTATTACGGGACGCGGCAGACCACCTCGAATCGGCCGATCGCCAAGTGCTCCGACATGCAGGGCCTGAAGATGCGGGTTCCCGACGTGCCGGCCTATCTGGCCATGCCGCGTGCCTGCGGCGCCAACACGGCGCCGATTGCCTTCGCCGAGGTGTATCTGGCCCTGCAGAACGGCACGGTCGAGGCCCAGGAGAATCCGCTGACCACCATCGAGGCGAAGAAATTCTACGAGGTGCAGAAGAACATCGTGCTCACTGGCCATATCGTCGATCATCTAAACACCATCATATCGGCGTCGCGCTGGGCCTCGCTTTCCGATGAGGACAAGAAGATCTTCACCGAGGTGATGCAGGAGGCTGCCGCCCGCGCCACGGCAAAGATCGTCGCCCGCGAAAAGGAACTGGTGCAGGTATTCAAGGACCGCGGCATCAGCGTAACCGATGTCGACCGTGCCGACTTCGAGAAGAATGTGCTGGAGAAGGTCACCTTCGAGGAGTTCGGCTACAACAAGGCCGATTGGGAAGCGATCCGCGCCATTAAGTAGGGCACCGGGAAATCAGATGCTTGATCAAGAGGATAGAGCGGCAATCGGATTTGCTGCTTTAACCTGCTCTTCGGTCCGGCTCCAAATTGCGCCGGACGGCCTTTTCAATCCTTGACGACCCACCAGCTTCGGGAGCCCGCGCCGATGGCCGAGGAACACCACATCGAGATCACCGTCGAAGAGATCGCGCACGCCTTCGAGGAGGTGCCGGTACACGTCGACCTGTCGGACCACGGCGTCGAGGACTGGATCACGCTTGCCGTTTTCTGGGGCATGGTCGTGTGTGTCTTCCTGCAGTTCTTCACCCGCTATGCGCTGAACAACAGCCTTGCCTGGACCGAGGAGATCGCCATCAACGCGCTCGTCGTCGTCGTTTTTCTGGGCGCCGCCATGTGCGTGCGCCTTTCGCGCCATATCCATGTCGACGTGCTTTACCACTATCTGCCGGAGCGCGTCGGCCGCTGGCTGGCGCTCGCCGTCGATGTTATCCGCATTGCATTCTTCGGCTACGGATCCTGGTTGATGTGGCGCTACGTCACGATCGTGGCGCATGAGCGCATGGTCACCGTCAACCTGCCGCGGCGCTGGTTCTTCTACGCCGTACTGGCCGGGTTCGTGCTGATGCTTCTGCGCTCGATCCAGGTCTTCATCGGCAATTACAGGCGCGGCTATTCGGTGCTCGAGCGTCCTGGCGCGTTCGAGACGGCGGGGGTCTGAGCGATGCTGCTTCTGGTCGGGGGCTTTCTTGTCCTGATGCTCATCGGCGTGCCGGTCGCCGTTTCGATGGCGGCCGCCTCGATCCTTTACCTCGTCATCTACGGCGTCGCGCCCGATATCATCGCGGCCCAGCGCATGATCGCCGGGGTGGAGAGCTTTCCGCTGCTCGCCGTTCCGTTCTTCATCCTGGCGGGCAACCTCATGAACATCGCCGGCGTCACCGGGCGCATCTATTCCTTCGCCCTTGCCCTGGTCGGCTGGATGAAAGGCGGCCTGGCGCAGGTCAACATCATCGGATCGGTGATCTTTTCCGGCATGTCGGGCACCGCGCTCGCCGACGCCGCCGGCATCGGCACTATCGAGATCAAGGCGATGAAGGACCACGGCTATCCTATCGACGCCGCGGTCGGGGTTACCGCCGCTTCCGCCACGCTCGGGCCGATCTTTCCGCCCTCGCTGCCCTTCGTCATCTACGGCATGATGGCCAATGTCTCGATTGGCGCGCTGTTCATGGCCGGCATCCTGCCCGGCGTGGTCATGACCGTGCTGATGATGATCACGGTCGCTATCTTCGCCTATAGGCGCGGCTGGGGCTCCGACACATCCTTCGAGCTTCGGCGGCTGGCCGAAGCGGCGGGCGAGGTGCTGGTGGTGGCTGCCTTTCCGATTGGCTGCTATGTGCTGGTGCAGCTTGGCCTGTCGATCAATATCGCGGTCGGCATAGCGCTGCTGGTGCTGATCGTGGCGGACTGGTATTTCGATTTCTCCGCGGTCATGGCGCTGATGACGCCGGTTATCCTGATCGGCGGCATGACGATGGGCTGGTTCACGCCGACCGAGGCGGCGATGGCGGCTGTGATCTGGTCGCTTTTCCTCGGGTTGGTGCGCTACCGCACGATGACGCTGCGTTTGCTTGCCAAGGCCAGCTTTGACACGATCGAGACGACCGCTTCGGTGCTCTTCATCGTCACCGCCGCATCGATCTTCGCCTGGCTGCTCACCGTCAGCCAGGCAGCACAGCTGTTCTCGAACTTCATTTTCGCGCTCACCGAAAACAAGTGGGTCTTCCTGATCCTGGTCAACATCCTGATGCTGGTGGTCGGCTGCTTCCTCGATACGATCGCCGCGATCACGATTCTGGTGCCGATCCTGCTGCCGGTCGCCGCCGTCTACGGCATCAACCCTGTGCATTTCGGGCTGATCATGACGCTCAACCTGATGATCGGGCTTTTGCACCCGCCGCTCGGCATGGTGCTCTTTGTGTTGTCGCGCGTCGCCAAGCTCTCGGTTGAGCGCACCACCATGGCGATCCTGCCGTGGCTGGTGCCGCTTGTCGTGGCGCTGCTTCTGATCACCTTCATACCCGCCATCACGCTTTGGCTGCCGACCGAGATGGGCTTGATCCGGTGAGTGGTCAGGTGATTGCCGCGACGCTGTTCGGCCCGCAGGACCTGCGCGTCGTGGAGCGTCCGCTTGAACCGCTGGCACCAGGCATGGTGCGGGTGCGCTTTGGGGCAGGGGGCATCTGCGGCTCCGACCTGCATTATTTCCGCCATGCCCGTACCGGCGACTTCGTCGTCACTTCGCCGCTTGTCCTCGGCCACGAAATCTCAGGCGAAATCGTCGAGATCAACGGCGCCGCGCCCGGCCTCGGCATCGGCGACCATGTCGCGGTCAATCCGTCGCGCTGGTGCGGGCGTTGCGCGCGATGCCTGGAAGGCCGCGCCAATCTCTGCGAGAACATCTATTTCATGGGCTCGGCATCGAAGACGCCGCATATGCAGGGCGGATTCGCCAGCCTGTTCGACGCCACGCCCGCGCAATGTTTCAAGGTTCCATCTGACGTGGCCTACCAGGCGGCCGCACTTGCCGAGCCGTTGGCGGTGAGCCTGCACGCCGTCGCGCGGGTGGGCGACGTCAGGGGCCGCAACGTCGTCCTGTTCGGTGCCGGCCCCATCGGTCTCTTGACCATGCTCGCGGCCAGGCTTGCCGGCTGCGCTGAACTGACCGTCGTCGATATCGCCGCCGCGCCGCTCGCCTTCGCCCGCCGGCTTGGCGCCGACAGGACGATCGACCTTTCCGGCGGCGACGCCGAACTCCAGGCGCTTGCTGCCGGGGATTCGCTTGATGTCGCGTTCGAGATTTCAGGCACTGCCGCCGGCCTTGCCGCGGCGATCGCCAGTGTCCGGCGCGGCGGCACGGTGGTCCAGGTCGGCAATCTTCCCGGTGGCCAGATCCCGCTGCCTGCCAATGCAGTGATGGCCAAGGAGATCGACCTCAAAGGCACATTCCGCTTCGGCACGGAGTTCGGCCGGGCGGTCGATCTCATCGTGTCGGGGGAGGTGGACGTCCTGAAGCTGATGACAGCGGAGCGCACGCTTTCTTGCGCCCCAGACGCGTTCCGACTTGCCGCCGACCGTTCACAGAGTGTCAAGGTCGTGCTGACCGCGGACTGAATCGTGGTTTTGCCAGATCGTTAGCAGCCATAACTCATTGCGAACGGACGAAACTCAGAACGGGCTCGACGTATATGCTCCCACCCAGGTCTCCGGTTAAACTCGGGAGCAATACCCGGCAGCTTGCTGTCAAAATTGTTGGCAGCAAATCCGCTCGCGCTTAAAGCCCTTCGTCACGAGATTTCGTTCAGTTCGGCCATTCCTCGTCCTGCCAATCGCGCGCTGCGTGGATCACCCGCAAAATTGAAATGCTTTCTCGGGCGCCCTTGGCGGTCACGGCATAAGCGATGATGTAGGGCAGGCGGCTCAAAGGCTTTTCATAGGTGCCGGATACACGGCCGGGTCGCCCGGTTGCCATTTCCCCAAGCGCGGCCCCTGCGTCCAGAATCCGGTCTGCTACCAGGCGCGCAGCGCGCGGATTATCCTGCGAGATATAGGCGATCTGTTCCTTGATGTCGTCCAGCTCACCGCGAGACCACTGAACGGCTCGCGTCACACCTTGCGGCCCGTGCCGGCATCAATCGCGGCATAAATTTCTGCCATAGCCTTATCATGAGACACGATGCGCCCAGCTTCGACATCAGCAAGGCCGGGCTTGATACCTTCAATGATTTCAAGCTCGCGATCGACATACGCTGCGACGGCTTCACCTGCGAGGAACGACTTGCTACGCCGGGTGTCGGTTGCGATCCGGTCGAGCTTTCCTTTACATCGGGACTGACGCGAATTGTCATAGTGGTGCTAGCGGCCATAGCGGTGTCCTGTGTTGATCTGTGTACACCTTAGCACAGAGCGCCGCTGATCCATTATCCCCTGACCGCCGAGCCGACGATCGAATCCACAAAGAAGCGCTGCAGCAAGACGAAGAGCACCAGTGGCGGGAGCACGGCAAGCGTCGCGCCAGCCATCACCAGTCCCGTGTTTAGAGCGCCTCTGTTGTAGCTGAGCAGGCGACTAAGGCTGATGACGATCGGATATTCGTGTGCCTTGCCCTGTAGAACGGTCAGCGGCCAGAGATAGCTATTCCAGTGATAGACGAAGGCAAACAGCGCCAGTGCCGCGATTGCCGGCGCCAGACTGAATCGAGGATGCGCAAAGTCCCTGTTTCTTGCGAGGCAATCGGCGCTTCACTGTGCAGGTACAAATAGAATGTGCGATCGTGCTGGCTTCCCAGCATCAGGATAGAGCATACGCCTGTAACCTTCATAGCCCGATGCCGCGCTTCTTTCCCAGGTTCCAATCCACGCCCCCCATATCCGAGCACACGACCCCGATGACTTGATTACCCAATCGCTTTTCGAGCGACGGCGACCAGGGCACGAGCTTGAATTCAAGTCCATTGTCGATCATCGCGAGCCGGCCTGAAGCCAGCGAGAAACGCCGCCGGTAAATCCCAGCCACATGATCGCCGTTGGCAGCCTTCGTGAACGAGAGGCCCGTCTGGGCGGCGAGGCGGGCACCGAGCGATTCCACCTCATGATCGTGTAAAGTATCGATCAGATTGCGCACAAGAATGACGCGCTGTCCCTCGCGCCTGGCCAGATCGCGGCTGACAAGGTGGTCGACCCGATCTTGCAGTGCCTGTCTTACGTCCCTACCAAAGCCGCCGTCACCGAATTCGGCAGGCTCGCGTGCAACGAGTTGGCGATCGAGCCAAGTCGCGCCGGAAGCATGGACCTGCTGTTCGATTGACAGGTCGGAGCGGACCGCGAGGGTGACCCGGCCACCGCCATTTGCACTCGCATCGCGGCACAACTCCACGACCGAGCCCGGGTCGGAGTCTCCGGCCGCATCAGGGTCATGGAAGCGAATGTGGTGCGTGCGTCCATCAATGCCATCGACGATGGCATAGGCCGCGCCGCGCCGTTCGTCATAAAGGCCGCGTTCGAGCAGTCGGCCGATCACGGGCGCATCAATCTTTTCGGCGGCTAGCACATAGTCGGCCGTCCCTTTTTCTAGCCCATGCACAGTGAGGCTGCGGTGCATGCGCTTGATGATGTCGCCGCGTTCACCGAGGGCGCGCAAAGTGGGCTCGGCCTCTTCGACCACTATCCACTGGCCGGGACGGATCTCGTTCGCGAGGCCCAGGCTTTCCAGTTGCCGCAGCCGGCCGACTTTGAGCCCCAGGAACTCGTCGGGCCGGCGATCAGGGTGTGGCGCGAGATCAATGATACCATGACGGTCGGCGTCACGAACAAGCTGGCGATCGAGCTGCGTCCAGCGCTCAGTGTCGACCTGGTGCTCGATGGCCCGGCGGATGTCGAGGTCCGTGCGGAGCCCAAGCGTCTGGGTGAGAATGTCGCTCGCGCGATCGCGCATGCCCTGGCGGATGTAGTCCCGCGAGATGACAAGGCTCTCGCCATCGTCGGCAACGCCGCGAACGAGGATGTGAACGTGCGGATGTTCGGTGTTCCAGTGATCGACGGCTATCCAGTCGAGCCTCGTGCCGAGGTCGCGCGCCATGTCGGCCATCAGGTCACAAGCGAAGTTCTTGAGGTCGCCGAGCTCCATTGCATCGTCCGGCGAAACGATGAAACGGAAGTGATGCCGATCATCCTTGCAGCGGTCGCAGAAGGCGTCATGGTCTGCATCTTTAGTGTCGGGACCGAACATCCTCGCCTTCTCACCATCACGTGTAACACCTTCGCGGCGAAGATATTTGAGATGGGTAGCGAGTGGCCCAGACCCTCTGAACTGCCGTACCACACGGGTCTTGACGACGGCGCCGCGTGACCGGTCAGAGATGAGGCGACTGGCGCGGATGCTCGCTGACCTGCCGCGGCCAAACGTTGAAGCTCGCGGGGAGGTGATCCGACCCTCGCGTGTAAGGTGACCGCCGGCGCGCTGTGTGGCCGCAAGAGCCTGGAAGATGAAGGGTCGTGCGCGCTGGCCGGCGCGGGAGCGGATGCGACCAGGGCGGACGCGAAAGCTATGGTCACGCTTCATGCTAGACGGCCACGAGGTGCGGTTTCCATTGAAACACTGAAAAATTGGGAATAGCGCACATCGCTGATTGTGCCAGCACATTGCGAAATGAGACGAAAATTGTAAGGAAAACAATCGGCCGAACCGAGCCGCACCTCGCGGCCCTTTATCCTGCCAATCTCTCTGTTCTCATCCACAGCCAACCCTTCCGCCGGAATTTCCGCGACGGAACAGGCCGGAATGCAATTGAGGAGGAACGTGGCGATCATTGCGATATGGCTAAAGAGGGCTGAGCGAATAGGCCGGAACCAGCGTGGTTCGATTGGAAATCGGTTTCACCCGGCTGTGGCTCGATCGCGGTCAGGTCCGCAACAGGATTGCCCATTGGCGACCGCATTGCAGACGAATGAATCGCCGCAAAGATCGTCTCGGCATAACCATTGCCATCCGATGCAGCGGCGTTCCGAATGTCATGGGGATGCGGAAAGATCGTTGCACGGAGTGAGCTGGCTCTGCCCCTTCCGTGCCGCGCGCGCCGCGGAGTGAGAACTGCACCATCGAGCAGCGGCGCAAGTTTCCTGACGTAGTCGACCGTCTCGCGTGGCAGCGGACGGCCGGTTAAGAGATGTTCCGTGTACCGACCAGGACCGGCATTGTAAGCGGCAAGAAAGCCGCTGCGCCCGAAGCTGTCGAGCATTTCGCGAAGATATGCTGCACCTGCAAGAATGTTGTCACGCGGTTGATACGGATCGTCACCGAGACGGTATTTGATGCGCAGTTCTTGCCACGTCGCCGGCATGATCTGCATCAAGCCCATTGCGCCCTTGCTTGAAAGCGCACGAACATCGCCGACGCTCTCAACATGCATGACGCCGCGCAGCAACTGCTCTGGAATGGCGAAGCGTTTTGACGCTTCCCGGATATGCCGCGACCACGGGCCAGCCGACAAGATCGTCGACTCGGAGTGCGCCGGCCGTTCACCAGCAGAGGAAGCCGCTGCACCAGTTTCGGGCGCCACGAAGCCGAGCATCACACATGCGGCAAACGTCGTCATGCCTCTGTGGGCTGCGTCCCGCAGACCGCAGAACCGATGCGCCGCCAGCCTGCGACGGTGTTCGCTTCCGTTAAGGGCAGGGGCTCGCCAATCGAACCGGCTTTGCCAAAATTGTGATGAAATCGGCGTCCGCAGCCACAAGCAAGTGTCCGGCCCCCTCTGGGCTGCCTCGCGGGCGGTCGGGTCGAAGGGTTTGACCGGCGCGCAATGGATCAAAAGGGTTGGCGAGAAAGATTCGTCGAAGGGCTCCAGAAGCATCTGTTCAGCCTCGCCCGTCGCGCTTCGATGATCGGTTCCAGTGCAGGCTCCAGACGCTGTTCTCTGCATCGGACCGAAACAGCTTGGCGCGGATCGGCTGCGTAAAGGACGGGTCGTCAATTGAGACGGAGAGGTAATCCCCAGCCTTGTCTCCGGCGCGGTCCCAAGCCGCACCGACCGCCATCCCTTCGCAATAGATCAGATGGTCGGGCGCGTTTTCGGTTTTGGATTTCTCGGCAGGCAGGATGGCAATCTTCGCCTCGATTGTTAGCGTGGAGAGATTGCCGAAGAAGCCGTCATCATTGCGCGTGAAGGTTCCGATCTGGGTCATTGCAGTGCTCCTTTCTGAGTGTTAGTGCGCGTCGAGCCGAGCCCTCACGGCTCGCTAGCGAGGGGATCGTTGGTGATATCCAGTACCGGAGTGGTGCGCTCCGTGGTCCAGACTGGAACCGCGCGGCCAACTATCGATGAGAGCGGGAGCGGGCCGAAATAGCGGCTGTCAAAACTGTCGGCTGCACCCGGGTTCATAAGGAAGACGTCGGCCTCGGCAACGTCGCGGCAGCCCTGCCAGATGGGCAGGGATCGACCACGACTGTCACGCTCGCGCGCATGTCCATACGTCTTGCCGTTGACAATGATCATTGTGCCTTGGCGACAGACGGTTGCGCCCCCGAGTGCCAAAACATGCTTGAGGAGCGGCACATTTTTCGGCAGATAGCCGCGTCTTGCCATGAAGGCCGCCAATGGCTCGGGCGGCATGATGACGGCGATATTGGCAATACCGATTTTGTCGGCCGGCTGGACGCGATAGAGCCCGACGGGGATGCTCGCCGATGCGTTCCAGATGGACAGCGGCGGATGGCTAATCCATGCCGGCGCCGCGGCGAGCACTGCGCCGCCAACCATGGTGGCGATGATCTTTGTGCGTTTGCTCATGACTCGATCCCGGGGCGCAGCAGGAAAGCTTTACGACGCTTGCCGGTGTATGGACTCGGCTGCTCGCGTGCGGCTATCCGGCTGTGGACGTGCCGCCGTTGACGCGGCGACATGAAGGTCAGGATTTGCTGCTGTTTCGCCGCTACCAAGCGGCGCGGTTGCAATCTCCTGGCTTGCGCGTGGATGGTTTGCGACGCAGCCCAGACCAGGATGGCAGCGTTCCAAATCGTTCCCATGCCGTGCACACTTGCCGCCTCAACGCAGGTCGATTCTTCGCCCGCATGAGGGTGGATCGGTGTCAGGCGGCGGGATTTCACCAATAAGACGAGCTGCCGCGCCACGACGTCCCGCGTGCCGCGTGGAGGGAAGCCGGTTGAGGGGACATAAGACAGCGCAAATTGCTGCTGAACGGTCTCGCGATACTGCATTTTCGGTGCGCCACAGATCAGGAGCTGCGGTCGCGCCGGCCGACATAGGCGGGCGCGCGGGCTGCATGGGGTTTTGCCGGCGGAACATAGGTCGCGTTGGCATCGCTGGTGGAGGTGCGTGCGCCCAGCTCTATCCAGGCGTGCAGGTCGTTGATGTCGTAGAGAACGCGCCCGCCGACCTTCCGGTATTTTGGGCCGGTGCCGTAGGTCCGGTGCTTTTCGAGTGTGCGGACGCAGAGCCCGACGATGGGTGCTGCCTCCTTCGTGCGCAAATACTTTTGGGGCGCGTCCGCGGGACCCTTCGACATCGCTCGATCTCCATTCGGTTCTGCTGTCGTCCTGGCCTGCCGGGACGCGCGAAGTGGACCATGATCGAAATGAGGAAAGGCGAGGGAGGGCAAAGATTGGGGGGCGCGTTTTTGCTACCCCTTTGCTATCCCGAAGAAGGACTTCGGCGGCCGGACTTTTCGCTGCGGTTGTGGGGATAGAAGAGAAGATCGCGATAGCCGCCGGCGACTAAAAAAGCTGCACGGCGTAAGATAGCTCGGACCTTGTGGCGGAGATGATGATCACGCCAATCTCGCGGCACAATCGGCTCTTGCGAAAACAGCACCTCCGCGAGCTGACGATAGGTTGCACCCATGCGGTGACCATCATGTGCGCGCAAATTGAGGATATGCCTGGTCTTGGTCTGTTGCGGCAGCGCGCCGTAAGATGAACTTCCTGCCCGGCCGTTCAGTGCGCGCCAGAACCGGCGCGCTGCATCGAGCCGCGTCTCGAATGCAGCGTCGAGCGGCAGAAGGGTAGCGTTGAATTCACCGGCGCGGTCATCAGCGACGAGATGACTTTTCCCAATTAAGGTAGACCAAATAATGTGAAGGCCTTCGTCCTGCGGCCAAACGCTGGCTCCGGCAAGGCTGGAAGGTCGAACTGTTTGATGGGATGTAGATACCCGCATGACCCGGAGCACGCGCGGCGAGGCCTGTTCCGTCCAGATGATATTGTCAGCTTTCGGAAGTCCGGCACCGGCAGTTTTGAAATCGCGCGCCCCAACGGGCGGCGAGATCGGGCTGACCGGCAGGTTCTCCAGAACCAGCGAGTTGCGATGCAAGCTGGCTGCACTCTGCCACGAATTCGTCATTCCGGATCAGATACTCGGCAGCGAATTCCGTAGCCTGGTAGCTGCACATGTGTGCATACGCCGCCGGATCGGTCCAATCGCCTTGCACTGTTCCTGTCCTCTCCGCGTACCCGGATGTGAGGCGTCGGCGTCAACATTCCCGGCGGATAAGGAAGTTGAATAGTTGGAGAGTCGGCAAACCATTATGCCGACTCAGCAAAGTGGAGCGACGGCCGCGTCAGTGCGGAGCGCCGCCAGCGAGAAGATATCGGTAGCCGCTGGTCGTCATCCATCGCGCGCGGGCAAGATGGGTTTCCCAGGACCGGTACGCTCGTTCCGGCTCCTGCTCCGGGTCTATATGCAAGACGATCCTGGCCACCTCTCGCCAATCGGCATCTTCCGCCGCCGCGTCAAGCAGGCGAATGTAGGTGAGCAGACGCTCCTCGTCATAGCCGGTCAGGACCGAGGCATCCGGCGCAATGTCGGCGACGTCAGGATCGAGCAGCGGTTTAAGCATGGTATTTGACCATATTTCGATCGCGATCTCGAAGGAGCCGTCCTTTAGATCGAGCACCAATCATAGCGAATAGGAACGATCATTCCTAGAACGATAGTTCCCTTTCTGGTCCCTAATCCGCCATGAATCTCAAGGAGATCATGGCGGCCAACATGCGTCGCCTGCGCCATGACCAGAACGTGACGCAGGAGGAACTGGCCGCCCGCTCTGGACTGAGCATGCGTTACGTCGGATCGATCGAGCGCGCTCGGGTCTCGGCCAGCATCAGTGTTCTTGGGAGGATCGCAACTGCGCTGAATGTGGACCCATGCGAGTTGATCAGAAAATCGGCACCGTGAGTTGACGCGGGAAACACCTCGAATTTTCGATGATCGGCGAGGCGACATGCAGGAATGAAGTCTCCAGTCGCGAACACGACAGGTAGTCGCCCCAAAGTCCGACGGAGCTCGTTGGGCAGCGACTGCGCTCATCTTGCCGTGAAAAGGAGGACGGCCCCGCCCTGTTCGTCCGGGCGGAGCCTTGGTCGGGGCCTTACTCCGCGTTGCGGCGGCCGTTGGGGCGGGACCAGATAAGGCTGTAGTCTTCGCCTTGCTCATCGTTGAAGAGGTTGGCGTAGATCGGAGCAGTGAAGCTCGGATCGTCCACCTTCAGGCCGAGAAAGTCGCGGCCCTCATTGGAGCGCTTGGACCAAGCGGCGCCGATTTCGACCCGCCCGACGAAGACACGGTGACTGGGGGCGTTGTCGCCAGAGCGGTTGGCCTCGGGGACGATGCGGACGTTCTTGGCCTGGAGCGAGAGGGTGACGATTTCGCCGGTGAACTCGTTGTTGCCGGTCCTCTTAAAGCTTCCGATTATCGCCATGAGTTTTCTCCTTGAACTCTGTTTCGAGCCCGCACCATTGCGGCCTCGATAGCGATCGGCGGGCCGGAGGCGATCGACGCCGCATCGCTTGCGACCGCAGCGCCAGCGGAGGATGGCAGCCAAGTGACTTTGTTGTTTCGCGAGGAATGACGGCGCAGCCGGCAGGGGAAGAAAGTCGATCGGCGCCATTGCGGCTTAGGCGATCGAGGCGCAGCCGACCTTCGGCCAGATCAGCCCATTAAAGAGGCCGTTTGGAGCGGCCCACCAGATAGAGACATCAACGGAGAACCTGGCGATACCGTCGCTGGCGAAATCCCGGCTACGACGATCACCGGCGTCGATGCTCCTCTGTACAGGCATCGCGAAGCCGCAAGCTGTTGTCGGAAACGCGCATAAGACACGCACGTGACGGTTCAAGTCACGGCTGACGTGCACCACCGGATATGCGCTATCTTTGGAGCGAGACGGCACGCCGTTGTGGATTCGAACTGTGCGTCGCGCGATGCCGTGTCAGCGACGATCCTAACAATGCGATGGCCGAAAAAAGCATCCTGCCCACGCCGGTTGTTCGGTGAGTTCGCCTAGATCCAGGCCCTGTTCGGTTGAACGGGCGTCGTTATTCGCAGCTGTGATGCCAGCTGCGACGCAGCTGAACGTTGACGGCAAGCGTGACGGCGTCGCGCGCCTTTGCTAGGGCGCGGACTTGAGTATCGCAAAAAGACGGGCGGCGCAGGAAGCCGGAGATCCGGCATCCCGGGCCAAGCACTCCAGCGAGCTGCAAATACAGTACCCGCTGCCCGATCGCGGCCGTATCGTACAATCGAAAAAAGGGTAGCGGCGGGCAGCGCTTACGCGCCGCCTCCCTTGGGGCGGAAGTCGAGGACTGGGATGCCGAGCTTCTTTGCCTTGTCTGCAAGATTGTCCTGAATTCCGGTCCCGGGAAAGACGATGACGCCTATCGGCAGCGCCTCCAGCATTGCATCATTGCGCTTGAACGGGGCGGCTTTGGCATGCTTTGTCCATTCAGGGGCAAAGCCGATTTGGGGTACCTTGCGATGGTCTGCCCAACAGGCGGCGATCTTTTCGCCACCCTTCGGCGATTTCCCGTGCATCAATACCATGTCGGGATGCCTGGCGTGGACCTGGTCGAGCTTGGCCCAGATCAGCTGGTGGTCATTGAAGTCGAGCCCAGCGGTGAAGGCGATTTTCGGGCCAGGTGGCAGAAGGACTTCCTGCGAGGCGCGTTTCTTGGCGCTGAGAAAATCGCGGCTGTCGATCAGCGCAGAGGTCATGTTGCGATGGTTGACCATCGATCCGCTGCGCGGTCGCCAACTCGATCCGGTGTGGCGCTCGTAGTGCTCCGCGGCCTGATCACGCATCAGTTCGAAGGCGCTTTGGCGTTCGATCAGCGTCTGCCCTTCGGCCGTCAGGCGTTCCAGCTCGACGGATTTCACTTCGCTGCCGTCCTGCTCACGCTGGCTGCGGCGTTGCGCCTGCTCGTTGTGATCGAGTTCGCGCTCGATCCGATCTGCGGCGCGGTGAAAGATGTTGACGGTCGACCACAGAAGATCGTCGAGATCGGGCTCGAGGCGAGTGTCTTGCAGTGCCACGATGAGGGCGTCGAAGATGTCGGCCATCGCGCCGGCGACGCAGTGGCCCTCTGGAAGCGGTCGAGGATCAGGCTCATCCACGAAGGGACGGTAGCCATAGAGCTGGAGTTCGGTGAGGACGTGGTCGATGGGTGAAGACGAGTGCTGTGGTTCGTAGTCGTCATGCTCGCTCATTGGATGCTCCGCCGGTTGGACCGCGACCCTCGCGGCCTTCATGGCGACGGAAGCCGGCGGACGGGACGGACCTGCACCCGCAGCGAAGCGAAGGGCCGGAGTGTCAGCGGAGGAGGGTGGAGGCCGGCTATTTTGCTTCGCGATGGAAAGCGCTCCCTTGGGGAGCGCGCCGGAAAATAGTCGGCCGGAGACATTGCGGGGCCGAGTCGTTTGCTGGCCGATCGCCCTCTCGAAGGCCCGCAGGCGCGGTTCTCTCCGACTTCAGGAGCATCCAAGTGATGATGGCGACAGCGGACAGGCTGTTCGTTCCGAGTTATCCCGCCACTGCCATGAAACGGGCGATGTCCTGCGGGGCGAGCTGAACACGGACTGCTGCTCGAACGGCATCCAAGCCTAGCGTACAGAGATCTTCGTTGAGGTCCCCAAGTGCCGGCGAGAGCACGACCGGCTCGATCCCGGCAGCATTCGCTCTTTCGATCAAGGTGTCACGCGCGCCGTTACCGGCTGGATCGGCGTCGCGCACGATGTAGAGCCGTCTCAGTGTGAGGGGGAACAGCATGGCAGCAAGATGGGCGGCCGAGAGTGCCGCTGCCATGGCCATATCGGGCAGGATGCACCGAAGCGACAAGACGGTCTCGATGCCTTCGCCGCCCGCCATGACGTCGCCCGGTAGGCCAAAGCGAACCGCGTGACCGAGAAGATCGCCCATCGCGCGCCTCGGCGTACTGACCGGTGCCTTGCCCCTGCCGGAAGGATCAAGCCATGTGCGATGTACGCCAGTCAAATGGCCGTCGAGATCGGTAACGGAAGCGATCATCGCCGGCCAGGTCTCAGTCGGCGCTTGTTCGTCGGGCCGGTAGTAGCAGCGCGGGTGAAAACGCAGGCTTCCGGTCCCGTGCAAAGCGGCAATACTGCGGTTGTGCAGATACGCCTCTACGACCGTACCCGCAATCGGCTGCGACATCGCAAACAGCCGACGCGCTTTCTCCGACATTTCCGACGGCGCGGCCAGCAACTTCGACCGCATTGATGTCTGCTCTGGTCCGGGATGCGGTAGGCCGAGAAACGTTATTGCCTCATGGGCAACGTCCCTGAAGTCGCTCAAACCGCGGCTTTCGCGGATGATATCGAGAAGATCGCCATGCTCCCCGGTCGCCGCGTCAGTCCATTTGCCGGCTGCGCCCTTTCCGCTCTGCGAGCCGACGAGCCGCACGAACATAGAGCGACCCGGCGTGTTTCGGACATCGCCAACAAGCCAGTAGCGTCCCTCGCGATGTCCGTTCGAAAGATAGTGGCGACAAACCGCTTCGGCCTGTCGGCCCAGGCGGTGGGCCAGTTCGGACGCGTCGCGTCGGGGCATCATGCATCCTCCCGCGAGTCGATGCGCTGATAGCGCTCCAGCACCTTGCCCAGAATTGCGGGTTCGGGCGCCTGTGGCTCAGTGGGACTGGCCGACCCTGCGCGAATCTCGACGGCAAGGCGCTCGATGCAACCACTGGTCGTCTTGCGCACGAGGAGGTGCGAGTGGGTCGTCACTTCGGCTACGAGGTCAGGTAGGTCCTCGATCCAGATGTCAGCCTTGACGCGGACCTGGGACATGGAGAACTCCACGTTCTTGAAGGCAATGTCTCGCGAGGACAGAAGGGTAATTTTCTGAGGGGTAGTCGCCATCGGGATGTACTCCGAGACGGGCAGTCGAGAGCCTCTCTCTCGACCTTCAAACTCGTCATGGAGATCCCGGCACTCCTCGTCCTCTTGTGCTTGGCAGCCAACCGAGGTTGTTGCGGGGTAGCAACTCAGTGACGGCGTTCCTGTTTACAAACGCGGCTGCAACATACAAACGTGCAGCAGTAGCGATTAAGGACCACAGCGCGGCGATGAACGACGAGCGGGCCGGTCGCCCCATTGGAAGTATCTGCGTTCTTCATCACGCCTTCGGCGCTGTGGCGTGCGACACCGAGGGCATGCGGCTGAGTTCGAGAGCGAACAGAGCGCTTTTTGCGACGGGAAATCGATTTGGACGTGGTTGGTCATCACGGGCGGCTTGCCGCTAATCGTCGCCAGCAATGACGCTGCCAGCCAAGAAGCGAAGGAGGTACTCCGCTGCCCTGCTCGCCTGAACGCGGCGCGGCGCGCGCGGGCGTTGCGACGCAATAGGCCCTGCCGGCCGTATCGATACTGAAACGATGGTCGGATCCCTTTAGGAGTGTGTCTGGCCGGACTGGAAGCAGAGGCCAGCCATAGACTTGTTGCGCAACCACTCCGATTGACAGGTCGAAGGCGCCTCTTCGCCGCAGCACCTCCGGCGGGCGGTTTTCGCAGCCGGTTTTTTGGAGAAGAGTTCTCCTGCAGGACCGTGTCCAGAACGGCGAGACAGGACGGAGTGCTCAACGAGGTCGGCGAACAGCTCAGACCTAAGAACTGCTGAGGACTTCTTATGAAAATCCCCGACCAATTCGACGAGACCACACCACTGCGCGTCGAAATCGCTGCGCGAATTGCCTTTCCCGACGGCTCGATGAGCGCAGCAGGCCTACGCAAGGAACGTGACGCCGGTCGACTTGAAACGGAGCTAATCGCCGGAAAGGAATACGTCAGCTTGATGGCAATCGCGAGGATGAGGGAACTATGCCGCGGACTTCGAAAGGGCCACGCCTGGTATGGCGTGACGAAAGCTGGAAAAAAGATGGAACGCGCCGAAACAAAGCTGGATGGTTTATCCGCGATGGAACCAGCTTCATCAGCGCTGGCGGCGGCGAAAAAGGCCGTCCAGGAACTGAAGCTGAAAAGGCGCTCGCCGCCTACATTGGAAGCAAATACCACCGAGCGCGGGGAGCCGAGGACGTCTTAATTGCCGATGTGGTCAACCTCTACCTTAAAGAGGTTGCACCGAAGCACGCGACACCAGAAGAGACGGCGGCTCGGCTGGATAAGGTCCTTGATTACTTCGGGGAAAAAACTCTCGCCGCCATCAATGGCAAACTCTGCCGCGAGTACATTGCGTCGCGCCCCACCGAAGCCGCGGCGCGCCGCCAACTCGAGGATCTTCGTGCCGCCATCAACTACTACCGCAAGGAGGGTTATACAACCGCCGCACCGGTCATCACCCTGCCAGACAAGGCCGCCGCCCGCGAACGCTGGTTGACCCGCAGTGAGGCGGCCGCACTGATCTGGGCAGCTTGGCGAATGAAGCAGACATGGAAGGGCCAAGCGAGTGGCCGGCGCACTGGGCGACATCTCGCGCGCTTCATCCTCGTCGCACTTTATACAGGAACGCGCTCGGCCGCAATCTGCGGTGCCGCCATGCGCCCAACGAAAGGGCGCGGTCATGTGGACCTAGACCGCGGTATCTTCTATCGCGGTGCCACCGGCGCAAGGAAGACCAAGAAGCGCCAACCCCCTGTACCGTTGCCCGAGCGACTGCTGGCGCACCTCCGGCGCTGGGCGCGCACTGATCTTCACCTCGAGACCAAATCGCGCGGCAAAAGTGCGAACATCGGTCGCAAGATATCGCAGGATTTTGTCGTGGAATGGAATGGAAAGCCGGTGCAGTCGATAGACAAGAGCTTCAAGACGGCGCGCGAAATCGCCGGCCTAGGGCCCGACGTTACTCCGCACGTGTTCCGCCACACCGCGGCGACTTGGATGATGCAGGCCGGCACCGATCTGTGGCAGGCTGCGGGCTTTCTTGGCATTACAGTGGATGTCCTGATCGAAACTTACGGCCATCATCATCCTAATTTCTTGGCAGACGCCGCCGAGAAGATCACGAAGAAGCCGGTTTTCTCCAAGTCGCCGCAAACCGTTCCGAGTATAACTCAAATCACAAGACACGAACGCGGTGTGCTCATCCCACAGGTTTCCCACAGAAACGGCGAAAGGAAACGCGACCAGTCGTGAGCGAACGTGGCGAAGGAGCCCAGGAACAATAACGACTTGCTGGTAAATCCACATCGTTCGGGACGATGGGATCGCACGTTCAAAACTGCCATCCGCACCCCGCTCAAAGGTCTACTCCGGCTCCCCAGGGCGCGTGCTCGCAGCCGTGCCTTGGATCGGTTTGCCGGGTCCCGAAAGCGACATTGAATCTGGGAGGATTAGAGGCAAAGATCGTGATGCCTGGCTTGACGGAGGCTTGTCTTCGAGGCCAATGAATACGCGCCTGGCCAAATCTCAAAACAGCAGCAAACGGCGCACTAGCCGCAAGCCCGGCGCACCGCTTCTGAGTGAAACTGTCAATCGGCAAGACCTTGGCGATGCCAACCATGTCGTTGTCCATCATCATTGCCGGGATCGGTTGCTCCGGGCCGCAAGACCACCAAAAAATGGCATGGTCTCGTAGGCGGGACGTATCGGCGTTTCTGGCGCGGACCTCAACCAGGAGGTCGCAATCTTTTACCATCACAAAAGCCCCATCTGAGTCGGTCAGTGGTCTATCTCTGGCCTGCTACCCCGCGACGATCAAGACTGTGCTTTCCGGCGACCAATGCAGCACGACATCCTGACCTTCCGCCAGCCTGCCAGCGCCGGTGTTCTGCACAATCACCTTGAGCGTCTGGCCAGCACGCTCGACAAAGTAGGTGCTGCTATTTCCGGCGAAGATGCGCTTCGATACCTGGCCTCGCAGCAGATTCGCGTTGGCCGCATCCGGAGCCTCGGCATCGGTGAAGATGCGGATGCGTTCGGGCCGCACGGCGCAGCTTGCCTTGGCCCCAGCGGCAAGCTTGGCACCCGCGCCGGCGGCAATCGCTGTGCCGTCCGGCAGTCGGATGCCGTTGCCCGTGCTGTCGCCGCGAAGGATGTTGGCGTCGCCCAGGAAAGTGGCGGCAAACTCGCTCTTCGGCCGATCGTAGATCTCCTCGGGCGAGCCTTCCTGCACCAGCTTGCCATCGCGCAGAATGCCGATGCGGTCGCTCATCGTCAGCGCTTCTTCCTGGTCGTGGGTGACGAAGATGGTGGTGATGCCGATCTCGCGCTGGATGCGCTTGAGCTCGATCTGCATGTCGACCCGCAGCGCCTTGTCCAACGCTCCGAGCGGCTCGTCGAGCAACAACACGCGCGGCCGGATGACGATCGCGCGAGCGAGCGCAACCCGTTGGCGCTGGCCGCCGGACAGCTGATGCGGCCGGCGGCCGCCGAGCCTGCCGAGTTGCACAAGGTCGAGTGCGCGCTGTACCTCGCTGGCAATCACCGCCTTGGGCTCGCCGCGCACCGACAGGCCAAAGGCGACATTGCCAGCAACGCTCATATTGGGAAACAGGGCGTAGTTCTGGAACACCATGCCGATGCGCCGCTTCTCCACCGGCACCCGCTCGACACTTTCGCCGCCTATGGAGATGCGGCCAGAGTCGGGAAAGTCGAAGCCGGCGATCTGGCGCAGCAGCGTGGTCTTGCCGCTGCCGGAGGGACCGAGCAGGGCGTAGAAGCCGCCGTCGGCGAAATCGATAGACACATCGTCCAGCGCCTTGTGGGCACCGAAAGCGCGCGACACGTTCGCTACTTGGACGCCAGCCATTATTTCTCTCCGCCGAATTTGAAGAAGCGCGCTGTCAGCAGCATCAGCGCCATCGACACGACAATGATGATCGTCGAGACCGCATTGATCTCGGGCGTGAAACCCTTGCGGATCGCGGCGTAGATTTCGACCGGCAGCGTCGTCTGGCCCGGCGTCGACAAGAAGTAGGATACGACGAACTGGTCGAAGGACACGGCGAAGGCGAACAGCCCCCCGGCAATGACGCCCGGCATGATCCAGGGCAGCGTGACGCGGTTCGTCAACTGCCATTGATTGGCGCCGAGCGAGCGCGCCGCCTCTTCCAGCTCGTGCGCGAAGGTCTGCAGTCGGGCCGACACGACGACAATGACGTAGGGAAGCGCAAGCGCGACATGGCCAAGCAGGATGGCGAACAGGCCGCGCCCAATGCCGACGCCGAAGAAGAAGATCAACATCGCTGTGCCGGTTATCAGCCACGGAATGGCGATTGGCGGAAACAGCAGCGCCTGGAGGAATTTCTTGCCGCGAAACTCATAGCGGTAGAGCGCAAGTGACGCCGCCGAGCCAAGCACGACGCAGATGATGGTAGTGATGACTGCGATTTCGACACTGTTCCAGGTGGCTGAGATAAGCTGGTCGTTCTGCCACAGCGAGACATACCATTCCGCCGTCCATTCGAACGGCAGCTGGTAGAAGGGCGAAACGTTGAAAGACATTAGCGCCATGATGATGATTGGCACATAGAGGAAGGCGAGCAATAGCCAGATGTAAAGGCGGCCGAGCCATTCGAGAACACGTGTCGTCGCCATCACGTAGCCCTCCGCAGCACCGGCGAGGCAACCGCCAGGATGACCAGCACGACGGCCAACAGGATAAAGGAGAGCGCAGCACCCAGCGGCCAGTTGAACACGGCGACGAACTGGTCCTCGATGACAGTGCCGTAAAAGGTGCCGGTACGGCCGCCGAGGATGCGCGGTTCCATGAACGAACCAACAACCGGGACGAAGACGAGCGCTGCGCCCGCCACCAGCCCCGGCATCGACAGCGGAATGATGACTCGAT
Organism: Mesorhizobium sp. M1088; assembly: GCF_040318575.1. Classification (NCBI taxonomy): domain Bacteria; kingdom Pseudomonadati; phylum Pseudomonadota; class Alphaproteobacteria; order Hyphomicrobiales; family Phyllobacteriaceae; genus Mesorhizobium; species Mesorhizobium sp. M1088. The sequence continues at coordinate 538,115 of NZ_JAMYMO010000001.1, forward strand.
TCAGCACCTGCAGCCGCGAGGCGCCGAGCGAGCGCCCGGCTTCGATTAGCGAGTCATCGATGGCCTGCAGGGTCAGATAGCAGGTCAGCACCATGTAAGGCACGTAGGAGTGCACCAGCCCGATGATTACGGCCGGATAGGAATACATTAGGTCGATGTTGATCTTGAACGGCAGGACGGCGTTGAGCGCAGTGTCGAGAATGCCGCCTTCACGCAACACCATCGCCCAGGAGAAGATACGCACCAGCCCGTTCGACCAGAACGGCAGGATGACGAGCAGGAAAATCGCCTCTCGGGTGCGGCCTTTCAGCACCTTGGCCAGCACATAAGCGGCGGGATAACCGATGACGATGCACCACAGCGTCACCTCGAGGCCGAGGCGCAGCGAGGCCAAAAGCAATGTCAGATAAAGGCTTTGTGAAAAGAAGGCGGCATAGTTTTCGAGCGTGAACGCCCACGGCTTTCCCGACAGCGGCAGGTCGGTCATGAAGGAGAAGAAGACCATGGCTGAGAGCGGCAGGAAGATCGCAACCGTCAGCCAGAGATAGGCAGGCGCCAGCAGTGGCAAGGCCGATCTCAATCCGCTGCGCGACGCGGCCGCAACCTGTGCTGCCATGACATCCACCTCCCAGGATGGGGAAGCATCAGCCGACATGGATGGTCGGCTGATCCCGGCTTCTGCTGTTACTTCACGTCGACCTTGAGCTGCTGCCAGAGCGACAGATAGGTTTCGCGCTGGGCGTCTGTGATCGGCGCCTGGAACTGAATGCGCTTGGCGACTGCCGGGTCACCCATCACCTTGCGGTTGAACGCATCCCCGGGAAGTGCTTCTACAGCCTTGGTGTTGGCGGATACCGGGGCTCCGACCTTGGTGACCCATTCGACATAGAACTTCGGGTCGATCATGTAGTTGATGAAGGCCTCGGCGCCGGCGACATTCTTGGAACCGACCGGAATTGAGAAGGCGTCGAGCCAGGCGACAGCGCCCTCCTGCGGGATCACGAGCGAGACCGGCAGCTTGAAATGGGTCTTGGCGCGATCGGCCGAGCCGCTCCAATAGGTGCCGATGTCGATCTGGTTAGAGGCAGCCATCTGGTTCCAGTCGTTCTCCGAGCTCCAGAACGTCTTGATCTGCGGCATCAGCGAGGTGAGCTTCGCCTTGACCGCCTCGATATCCTTGATGTCGTTGATGTTCTGGCCGGTGGCAATGGCGCCGAACTGAACCGCCTCGACGGCATCATCACGGATGGTGACGCGGCCCTTGTGAGCGGGATCCCACATTTCGGCGATGCTCGTCGGCGGCTTATCGAAGGATTTTTCATTGATGGCGAGCGCCGTCAGCCCCCAGACCCACGGCACGCCATAGACCTTGCCGTCATGGACGAGCATCGGCGATCCGGCCTTGTCCTTGCTGATGTCGGGAAAGTTCGGCAGCTTGGACGTGTCGATCGGCTGGATCAGCTTTTCCGCCATCGCCTGGTCGTTGAAAGCGGCGTTGATCATGACCACGTCGTAAAGGCCGGGATTGGTCCTGAGCTTGGTCAGCATCTCCTGTTCGGAATTGAAAAAATCGTTGACGACCTTGTGGCCGGTCGCCTTCTCGAAGGCTTCGATGGCCCACGGCTCGTCGGCGCCGTAGCCCTTCCAGTTGAGTACGTGCACCTCGTCGGCCTTGGCGGCAAATGCGAGTGCGGAGGTGAAGACGGCGGTCGCCGTCAGCAGGGCAGTCAAGTCGGGCATGCGCATGTTCGTTCCTCTCTGTGTTTGCCCGCTTCCCGGGCTTTGTCAGGCTGTCGGGCGTTTGGCCTCTTGCTTCCGGCCATGGAGGCCGATCGGCGGACCGCCGGCATGGCTTAGGAATGTCTGGATTTCGTGGTCGGTCGGCGCTGATGAACCACCGTGGCGGGTGACGGAAATGGCCGCCGCCGCATTGGCGTAGCGCGCTGCTTCAAAAGGCGGCGCGCCGCGCGCCAGCGCACTGACGAAAGCGCCGATATGGGTGTCGCCGGCGCCATTGGTGTCGATGGCGTCGACCTCGAAGCCGGCACTCGTTTGCGCCGAGCCATCGGCCAGCCGTATGTGGCAGCCTTTCGGTCCGGCGCGAATAACGACGCCGACGGCCTTCGGGGAGTGGTCGCTAAGAAGCCGTGACGCGAGTGCCTCGACGTCGCCCGGACCGGCAATCGCGGCCGCTTCCATCCTGTTGCAGCTCAACCAGGTGGTGCGGGCGAGTATCCGAGGCAGGATAGGGCGGGGAATGTCGACGACGACAGGTGTCGGGTCGAGGACAAGCGGTGTGTCGGCCGGAAGTGCCTCGATCCAGTCGACAAGCGCGTCTCGGCTTCCCGGATAGCTAAGCGTATAGCCGGAGGTGAACACCCAATCCCCCGGGGCGACCGAGACGGGCGCCATCATGTCAAGGCTGAGCAAGCTCTCCGCACCAGGCCACGAGACGAAGGTGCGCTCGGCATCGCTGCTGATCATGGCGACGCAATTGCCGCTGTCCATGACGGGCGATGGCGTCGTCAGCGTCTCGATCCCCTCATTGGCTAAGGCCGTGCGCAGGAAGTCGCCATTGGGTCCGCTGCCGAGCTGGCCGCCGAACACCACCTTCATGCCGGTGCGGCTGGCCGCGACCATCATGTTGAAGCCGCCGCCGGCGACTTGCGTGTAGCTCGACGCCGTCTTCTCCGTACCCGGCGCCGGCAAGGCGTCGATGCGGTAGACATAGTCGACCACCGCGCTGCCGACATGGACGAGACGCCCACTCATGCCGCCGCATCCTTGCCGGGACCCGTCCTGTCGGCACGGCGCTTGGATATACGGGCCGCAACAAGGTCGGCGGTGAGCGCGCCAACCGCCGCAATGTCGATGCCCTTGAGGTCTGCAATGCGGTTCTGAGGCAGTCGGGAAAAGCCGGTGCAGGCGCCGGCCATGCCGGTCGCGATGGCGCCGATCGTATCGGTGTCGCCACCGAGATTGGCGCTGATGACCGCCGCTTGCCAGGGATCACCGCCGGCGACTTCCAGCACGGCGAATGCAGCCGGAACGGACTCCTGACTGGCGACGCCGGTGCCGACCAGATCGGTGATCAGCCGGATCGCGTCCTTCGTCGCCTTGCCGCGCACAAGCTCCTGCGCCCACCCAATGCGCGCAGCAATGTCACCGCCGGTCACCCAATGGCCGAGCGTTGCTCCGCACCTCGCCGCGGCGATGGCGCTGTCGGAAGCGGCGCGCCAGTCGCCGCCTGCGACGCCGCGGCTGACGGCCGCCGCAACGGCGGCTGCGGCCGCAATGGCAACCGAGGTGTTGTGCGTGGCCCGGCAGGTCTCGGCAACTTTGGCGACCAGCGCGTCCAGCGGCTCTGGCGGCATCATGATGCCGACCGGCGCAATGCGCATGGCCGCACCATTTGTGTCGCCGCTGCGCCCCGCTTCCTCGGCCGGCACGCCATTGTTGATGGCGTCGATGGCGCGTTTGGTCGATGGTCCCAGCAGATCGTAGCTGCCGCGCGCTTTGACGTCGCGCTCCCAGTCGAGCAGCGCGTTGACCCACCGCGCATGATCGAAGCGGTTACCGGATTCAACCAGGATACGGCCAAGCAGAAGCGCCTGTTCGGTGTCGTCGGTGATCGTTCCAGCGGGAAGCCCCTTCGACACCGGATGGTCGGCGAAAGGAGCAATGAAGCCCTCTACATGGGCGTAGAGTTCGGCAATCCGGGCCGGCGACAAAAGCTGCGTCGGCATGCCCAGCGCATCCCCCAGTGCCCCGCCGACAAGCGCCCCCATGGCCCGATCAGTCATATTCCCGGTGTTGTCGTCCGGCATCACTCAGAACCTCATATGCAGCGCAAAATGCGCCGGGTTGAGCAGGCTGGTCACATATTCGATCGGCCGGTCATCGGCGGCGCGGGTCAACCGGCGACCGCGAAGAAACGGCGTGCCTTGCGGGCAACCGAGGATTGCAGAGTCCTCGGCGTTGAGCATTTCGATGCCGACCCATTCCTCGCCATGGTCGGGAATGAGGCCCGCGCCGCGCAGCGTCTGGTGCAGCGAGCCTTCGCGCAGGCCGCGCAACGGCACGTCCTCCAGTTCCGGCGACAATGGCAGGCGGCTGCGCTCGATGGAGATGGCGTGGCCGTCGCTGGCATTGGTGCGCACCCGGTCGACAGCGATGAAAAACGGGTTTTCTATACCAAGCAGTGCGGCAAGACCGGGGTCCTCGATCACCTCGAGCCGCAGCGTCCGCGTCTCGGCGTTGGCGCCGGCGTTGGCGAGCGCCCGCGACCAACCGATGGAGTCATCAACGGGCTTGCCATCGAAGGTGACGAAAGAGCCGATGCCGACTTTGGTCGTGATCAGCCCGCGGTTGGACAGTTCCTCGAGGCCTTTGCGGACGGTGTTGCGGCTGACGGAGAAACGCTGGACGAGCTTGTTCTCGCTTTGCAGCCGGTCGCCGAAGCCGAGAACACCGGAGCGGATTTCATGTTCGAGAACGGTGGCGATCTGTTCGGGCTTGCCCGTGCCGGGAGACAGTTGAACCGAGCGCCGCTTCATATGGGTACCTGTTCAGTGAGCCTGTATAATCCTGTTCATATCACGGCAGGCTTGTCAACGAGTGCCGGATGGAGCTGCCATCGGGCTTGATTAGGCGTCGCGACGAGCATAGTTGCCGGTTCCGTCGCCGTGGGACGTGGCGTCCAGCGCCAGCTCCGCATCATCGGCAACATAGCGGGCATTGCGGTAGTCGCGAATGAAGCTGATCCGACCTTCACACCACTCGAGCCACATAAAGTGGTTGGGTTTCGCGTCGGCTCGGTCTCGAACACCGCGATCACCTCCCGGCCCTCGTGCCAAGCCGGCTTGAGCCACACGCCCTCGCTCTTAACCTGGTGAAGAACCTGCTGACGTCTGCTGAGCCTGAGCGAAGCGGATGCAAGGACGGATGAAGCTTCACTGTTTTTCGAAGCCGATAATCCCTTGAATGACAGGAATGGCCTGCATCGCTTGAGCACATCGGCGGTGACGATGAAATGGCCGTAAGACGGACAATGTTCATTCATTGTCGGAGGCAGTTCGTGATCCCGAGTCCGATTCAACAGGACGGCCTAGGGAGCGTCAGCCTAGCGCCGCCGCAGCCGAGACGCGGGATCGACCGCTCCCGTCGAGGGGCGTCGTTTAGCAGGAGCTCGCGACCAAGGTGAATTCCAGGATCGCAGTCGGATGTGGGGAAAGGATGCCAACGCACTAGATACGGCGCACGACGGCCGCCTCGCCATCGTTGATCTCGCGGTCGCCGCCTGGCGAGGCCGTCAAACTACTCCTCTCGAGTGAGGTGAATTACGAGGCGAAATTACCAGCCCGGACCCGCGAGAGGCAGGCGTGTCTTTCGAGAGTTGGAAAATTTTACAAGTTTCGTCGGTCTGCTGCATTCTTCTTAAACATGGCCAAGACAAGCCGCTTGCCTTCGCGCACACTGTCTTCGAGCGGCTTCGCCTTCGCCAGATGCGCCGCAATCGCGCTAGCCAGCATGCAACCCGTCCCGCGGATTGATGCGACAAGACGAGGTGCGTCGAAGCGAATTGGTTCTTGATCGGAACGCAACAGAATATCGGTTGATCGAGGTCCTGATGCGTGGCCCCCTTTGATCAGCAGGCCCGGCACGCCGGCTGCCAGCAATTTCCGTCCCAGTCTCACCGCGTCGCTCTCGTCGGCTGGCGGTTCCGCACCAACAAGGAGCGCCAGCTCGAGGAGATTGGGGGTCACAAGGCAGCAAAGCGGCATCAGGTCGCGCCTCATGGCAGCGATGGCACCTGCTTCCAGAAGCCCCCGGCCGGAGCTCGAGGCCAGCACCGGATCGAGCACTGCCGGCACCTGCGGATTTTCGCGCAGCACGCCGGCAATGGCAACGACGATCTCGGCCGTTGCGAGCATGCCGATCTTAATTGCCGCCACCTTGTTGGCCTGCAGCGCGGCGCACATCTGATCGGCCACAAGATCGGGCTTCGAAGGATGGATTTCCATTACGGCTTCGTGCGTCTGCACCGTCAGCGCTGTGACAGCCAGGCAGGTGCGCATACCAATGGAAGAGATCGTCTCGATATCACGTGCAATTCCAGCCCCACCGCTGGAGTCTGATCCGCCAACCACGAGCACACGCGGTTCTCGCCTCAGCGCCATGGCTTTGTCTTTTCGATCCATTCTCGCGTGCGCGCTTCGGGATCGGCATTCAACGTGATGTCGGTGACCACCGCCGCGCTGTCCGCACCAGCCTCGAAGACACCGTCGAGCCGGTCGGGGTTGAGGCCGCCGATGGAGACCAATGGGATCGGCGCCACCCGATGCTTCCACTCGCTGATCCGCTCGAGCCCTTGCGGCGCCCATTTCATCTGCTTCAGGATGGTGGGATAGATGGGGCCGAGCGCGATATAGTCGGGCTCGGCAGCGATGGCCGTTTCCAGTTCGAGATGATCGTGCGTGCTGAGCCCGAGCTTCAATCCGGCGTACTTAATCGCCAGCAGGTCAGCCGCAGCCAAATCCTCTTGGCCGAGATGGACGAAGTCGCAGCCTTCCTCAATGGCGAGCCGCCAATAGTCGTTGACGATCAGTTGGCAACCATGGACCGCGCAGACGCCGTTCGCGCGGCGGATTTCCGTCCGCAGCGTGGCCTCGTCCCTATCCTTGATGCGCAACTGAACCAGCTTGACGCCAAGTGGCACCAGCCGTTCGATCCAGGCGGCGCTGTCGACGATCAGGTAGAAGGGATCGAGCTTCATGAGAAAACCGCCCTGCCGAATGTTGGTGTCGATGGCACCGCGACGTCGCGGGGTTCGAGCATCCCCGAGCTGAAAGCTTCTCGACCGGCGTCGACCGCCTTGCCGAACGCACGCGCCATGCCGACCGGATCGGCCGCCTTGGCGACCGCTGTGTTCAGGAGCACGGCATCAAAGCCGAACTCCATGACTGTTGCCGCGTGCGATGGCCGTCCGAGACCAGCATCCACGATCAGCGGGACATCAGGGAAATGTCCGCGCATCGAGCGCAGCGCCGTGATGTTGACCGGCCCGAGGGCGGAACCGATCGGTGCGCACCAGGGCATCAAGACCTTGCAGCCCGCCGCAAGCAGCCGCTCGGCGACGACAAGGTCGTCGGTAGTATACGGGAACACCGCAAAACCGTCCTCGCACAGGATGCGGGCGGCTTCGAGCAGACCGAACACGTCCGGCTGCAGCGTGTCGTGATTGCCGATCACTTCGAGCTTGATCCAGGGCGTGCCGAAGACTTCGCGCGCCATTTGTGCGGTCGTGACCGCTTCCTTGACGGAGTGGCAGCCAGCAGTGTTGGGCAGGATTCTGACACCAAGCGACCGGATCAACGACCAGAATTTTTCGCCGGCCCTGCCGCCTCCCATCTCACGGCGCAACGAGACGGTCACCACCGAGGTGCCCGATGCCCTGACTGCATCGGCAAGGATGGCCGGCGAAGGATATTGAGCGGTGCCGAGAAGCAGGCGGGAGGGAAGCGTCGTCCCGAGAAGATCGAACATGCTAGCCTCCCTGCATCGGCGAGAGGATTTCGATCCGGTCGCCGTCGTTCAATTGGAATTCCGCCCGGCTGGCTTTGTGCACGAGGTCGTTGTTGACGGCGGTCGCGAGCCAATCGCCCTCATAGTCAAGCGCGGCAAGCAGCTCGGCCAGCGTGGTGGCGGCAACCTCATGCACTTTGCCGTTGACCATCAGTTTCATGAGCAAGCTCCACGGGTTTGTCGTGATTGAAGACAATTTCGCCCGCCAGGCGCGCCATGGCGGGGGCGAGAAGAAAGCCATGGCGATAGAGCCCGTTGATCGCGACGGTGTCTCCGCTCATTTCGACGCGCGGCAGATTGTCGGGAAAGGCTGGACGGACGCCGACGCCGGCTTCAACGATCCCGGCCCCGCCAAAGGCCGGATGGAGGGCATACGCAGCACCCAGAAGCTCCATCATCGAACGCGCCGTGACCGGTCTGGCGGACCGGCTTTCAATCATCGTCGCACCGATCATGAACTGGGCGTCGGCACGCGGTACCGCATAGAGCGGAAAGCGCGGATGCAGCAACCGGACCGGGCGCGACAGCGAGAAGTCTGGCGTGTTTAGGATCAGCATTTCGCCGCGAACGCCGCGAAGCCTGTCATCGACGGCGGCCATCCCCGGGCAGTCGATCTGACGATCGAAACCGGAAACATGCCGGGCGTCGGTGCCGAAGTGGAATTTGACACCCATGGCTGCGAGCTTGTCATGAAGTGCTGCCATCGCCTGGCGCGGGTCGAGATGAGCCTCATCTGGGAAGAGCAGTCCGCGCCGGAAGCGGCCGGCGAGGTCGGGTTCCAGGAGCGCAATTTCGTCTTCATCGACACGCCGATGGCCCGACGTGCGGCTGGCGAAGCGGTCGAGCTCGCCGGCATCACGCGGGGCGGCCACGACAAGTGTTCCGCCCCGTGTCACCTGACCCGGCAGCACCGCATCCCACCAGTCGGCAGCGTCACGTCCAAGGTCCAGCACCGGCTGCTCGGCGCTTTCACGCTCGCACCATGGCGCCAGCATGCCGCCGGCGAACCACGACGCATTGCCCCCAAGGGCAGGCCTTGTCTCGGCAACGGTAACCGTCGCGCCGCGGGCGGCGAGTTCGAAGGCGGCGGTGAGGCCGGCGACGCCGGCCCCCTTTATCAGCACCTTCATGATGGCTTACCTGGCTGAGGCGTGACCGGTGCGCCGATCTCGTCCGCTGGCACGTAGAGATCGCCGCCCTCGCGGTATTTCGCCGCCATCGCCGCCATGCCCTCTTTCTGTGCCTCGGCGCGGATGTCGTGAGAGATACGCATCGAGCAGAATTTCGGTCCGCACATCGAGCAGAAATGTGCCAGCTTGTGCGCCTCCTTGGGCAAGGTCTGGTCGTGGAAGGACCGTGCGGTTTCGGGGTCGAGCGACAGGTTGAACTGGTCCTCCCAGCGGAACTCGAAGCGCGCGCGGGAAAGGGCGTCATCCCTGACTTTCGCCGCCGGGTGGCCCTTCGCCAGGTCGGCCGCGTGCGCTGCGATCTTGTAGGTGATCACGCCGGTCTTGACGTCATCGCGGTCGGGAAGGCCGAGATGCTCCTTGGGCGTGACGTAGCAGAGCATGGCCGTTCCGAACCAGCCGATCATCGCCGCGCCGATGCCGGAAGTGATGTGGTCGTAGCCCGGCGCGATGTCGGTCGTCAGCGGTCCAAGCGTATAGAACGGCGCCTCGCCACAGACGGCGAGCTGCTTGTCCATGTTCGCCTTGATCTTGTGCATCGGCACGTGGCCGGGCCCCTCGATCATCACCTGGCAATCTTTCGCCCAGGCGATCTGCGTCAGCTCGCCGAGCGTTTCCAGCTCGGCGAATTGCGCCGCGTCGTTGGCGTCGGCGATCGAGCCGGGACGAAGGCCGTCGCCGAGCGAGAAGGAGACGTCATAAGCGCGGCAGATGTCGCAGATCTCCGCAAAGTGCTCGTAGAGGAAGCTTTCCCGGTGATGGTGCAGGCACCATTTTGCCATGATCGAGCCGCCGCGCGAGACGATACCCGTGACCCGGTCAACGGTCAGCGGGATGTAATGCAGCCGCACGCCGGCGTGGATGGTGAAATAGTCGACGCCCTGTTCGGCCTGTTCGATCAGCGTGTCGCGGTAAACCTCCCAGGTAAGATCCTCGGCAATGCCGCCGACTTTCTCGAGCGCCTGGTAGAGCGGCACCGTGCCGATCGGCACCGGCGAGTTGCGGACGATCCATTCGCGGATGTTGTGGATGTTGCGGCCGGTCGACAGATCCATCACCGTGTCGGCGCCCCAGCGGATCGCCCACACCATCTTTTCGACCTCTTCAGCCATCGACGATGTGACGGCGGAGTTACCGATATTGGCGTTGATCTTGACCAGGAAATTCCGGCCGATGATCATCGGCTCGCTCTCGGGATGGTTGATGTTGGCGGGAATGATCGCCCGTCCGCGCGCCACCTCGTTGCGCACGAATTCAGGCGTGACGAAGTCGGGGATCGCCGCGCCGAAGGCCTCGCCGTCGCGCTCAAGCTTGCCGTGCAGGATCTCGCGACCAAGGTTCTCGCGGATGGCGACGAACTCCATTTCGGGCGTGATGATGCCAGCGCGCGCATAGGCAAGCTGTGTCACCGCCTTGCCGGTCTGGGCCCGGAGTGGCCGGTTGCGGACTGGAAATTCCGGTGTTAGGCGCTCGCCCGCCGCAAACCCATTGTCTTCTGGCCGGACGTGGCGGCCGTCATAGGCTTCGACATCGCCGCGCGCGGTGACCCATTCATGGCGAAGCCGTGCAAGGCCGTTTTCGATGCTGGTTTCGACAGTCGGGTCGGTATAGGGGCCGGACGGATCGTAAGCGGTCACCGGCGGCTCGCCTGCCGTCGGATGGACGGAGATTTCGCGCATCGGCACCCTGATCTGCGGGTGGATGGCACCGGGCTTGTGGATTTTGCGTGAGGCAGGCAGCGGTCCCGTCGACACGGCGGGGGTGAGGGCATTCATCTTGAGGCTCCTTTGCTCGTGCATTGGAGACCCAGTTCTGTGCCGGAAGGATGAAAAGACGCTTCTGTCGACCTGCCGAAACAGGACCTCGGGCGTGAACTCCCGCAAAGCGCTTGCACCGTCCCTACGCCAGTATGAACTGGATCAGGTTCAACGGGTCACTGCGCCGCGAAAGCCAGCAGTATCTCAGCCCCTTGCCGGGACTCCCCTGGTGAATGCGTGAGGTTGGACGGGACGGCTCCGGTTTGTCAAGCGCGTTCTGGCCGCGGCTGATCGGCGGCCGGTCAGACCGTGCGGAAAAAATCGTGCATGTCTCGGTGACAAGTCAAGCGTCGGAGATGAAGGCAAGGACAAGGGAATCGCAAAGCGTCGGACTAAAAATCGATCCTGATGATCACACCTTCAATGGGCACCAAAGGTTTGCGCGTAGATCGCCTCGATTCTTCCTGCCTCGTCACTGGTCAGCGCGGCGAATTCCTTCTCGCGCGCGCGGTTCGATAGATGGCCATCATTCTGGTGAAGAAAACGGAAGAGCAGATCGGTCAACCGCTCGGGCATGTCGATAAAGGCGTCCACCTGCTGCCGGAACTGATCGTAGCGCTGCAGAAATGCGGTTTCCTCGGGAAGGTCCCGTTCGATCGTCCGCTGAACGCAAGCATAGAGGAATTCGGCGTGCGGGGTTGCATCGAAGAACCGGTAGAAATCACCGGTGTCATTCAGCACCCGGACGTTGAATTGCGGCGTCGGTTCCCATTCCACCAACGGCAGAAGGCGCTGCGAATAGCTCTCGAGCACGCCCCTGTACTCGTTGATCTGGTCCAGGATCGCGGCCGAGACGGGAAAGACCACTCCCGGCGGATTGAAGCCGCGCATGGCAAGGACGTGGTGGATTAGGTAGCGGTGAATGCGGCCGTTTCCGTCCTCGAACGGGTGAATATAGACAAAGCCGAAGGCGAGGATTGCGGCGGCTACGACTGCATCAAGCTTTTGCGCGGGGCCCTGATCGAACGCCGCCATTCCATCGATTAGCCGCGGCAGGTCCTCGGGCCGAGCGCTGATGTGATCGGGCAAGGGCGTACCGTTGTCTCGATCATGCTCACCGACGAAACCTCCTTCTTTTCGGAAGCCAAGTCTTACGAAACGAGCGTCACCAAGTACAATTCTTTGCAGACGCAGCAGCTCATCGCGATCGATCGGCCAGCGGCCGGCTTCGCCGATGGCGCGGCCCCAGCGCTGGATGCGATCTTGCGGCGGGTGCTCGCCCTCGATCGCATAGCTTGATCGCGAGTCTTTGAGCAAAAGAAAGGCGGCGGTCCGAGCAAGGAGGTCGCGCGGCACGTCCGCTACGATTGCCTCCGCGCGCCGCGGTAGTTCAAGGCCGATGAATTTTTCGAGAATCTTGGTGCGGAACACCAGAGGGCAGAACTCACGCGTGCCGGGGAGATTGTCCCTTACGCGATAGCGCGAAGCGGTCTTGTCGGGTCCGGGCCACTGCAGCTCGGGATCGACAACCGGAATGTATCGTCCGGCCTCCGCGTCCGGCAGATCGATACGCGCGTCCCTCAGCCATTCATATAAAAACCAGATGCGGCGGGCATAACTGCCGGTCGGGCTTTCACGGACCAGCGCCTCGATCGGCGCGGGACCGGTCACTTGGAACAGCCGCTTGAGGACGGCAAGGTCCAGTCCCTCGTACTTGAGCGCAAAGGTCAGGTGGCCTTCGAGGGTAGGATTTGGGGCATGGCGGGGGGTCATGATCCGCCAGCCATCCCGTTCGGTAATGCGATGATGCTCGCCAGTGGCGAACAACCTACGGGGCAAGGGCGCGGCGAGCCTGTAGGCTCCGATCAGGGCGCTGTACCCGGCCGGGGTCGCCGTTTCAGGAAGGCGGATTTCCTGAAAAACGGTAACAGGACCTGAAAATTGGTGCTGTTGCACCGCAGGCATGAAACGCGAATCCTTCCATTGAATTTTGGTTTAGTCGGCAAAACCTATGAAAAATGATCCTATCCCATGAAAATTGATGCCACAAGACAAATTTTCCGAAAACCGATTCTAAAACAGTGCTGAGGTCGATCAAGCAAGAACTCCGCCACCGGCTCAAGGAAGCGACTTCAGACCAAAAAGGTGAGTCCAGGAACCGCCATTCGCCCGTCTTAGTCACGAGGCCGGCACGGATGGCCCGCCTTACGTCGAGCCGGATTGCTCGAGCGCGCCGTTCGGGGCTCACTCATAGAGCGCTCTGGTGCGCGATCGATAGCCGCGATCACGCTTGCGACTGATCTTGGTGACGTGGCGGCGTCGGAGTAGAAAAGTGATGCAGGATCTCGGTGGCGTCGTGTGTGTGTGACCTGAAGTGAGTTCTCTGCGGTATGAGGGGCGGCACGCAGCGCGCGTCTTCTCGGCAGACAGATCGACGAAGCGGCACCGAAGGGAAGTTCCTGGCATTCATTCTCGCCATCGCTGCCCCAATTTGCCGATCGGACTGCCGATCGATCTCGCCCAATACTTTGCGCGCGCAAGGGCCGAAGCTGAACTGGGCGGCACCTGCTCATTCGGGAGCTGACTCATGCTTGGCGCGCTAGCCCGAGAGAGCTGTGCCTGATCGAATGCGTGAAAACGTAGCTCGGAGTGGAGAGGCTGACGCGGTCATCTGTCACCCGCCTTCGGGCTGTAACGGAAAGCGAGACATCTCTCCAATGCTCGTTCCCCACGTCGAGGGGCCCAGCGGCTTGGCTACGGGGGGGACTGTCAGCTAGTGGCCGCTGGGCCTTGACGACCAGCGACCGTAAGAGGAGGCCCTGTGCTGGCTGACGAAAACTTGCGAGCAAAGCCACGGAAAAGCATCATTCGAACGAACTCTTTCGTCGAGACGAGGAGGGCAGTGAGGCGGTAGCCGCCGCTTTGAAGTTCTCCGGCAGCTGCTACGCTGGTCATTCCGAGGGTCGCAGTTGCGCTTGCGCCGTCATATCAGATAAGTCTAATAAAATAGGCGCCTGGCCATCGAACGCGCCGCGGCGCCCTTGGGTCGGCGCTATTCATCGGGTGGGCATGTCGGGCACGCAAGGGAGGACGAAATGAGACTGGTTCAGTCATTTGCATTTGCTGCTGTGCTGCTTGTTTCGTCTGCATTGTCTGCGGCCGCCCACTCGGCTCGTGAGGACATCGAAGCGGCGTTGGTAAAATTCATGGACGCCTTCAACAGCGGAAACGCAGCAGCGGTAGGTCAAATGTATACCGACGATGCCGCCCTGCTGCCACCCGACGGCAAACGCGTCGATGACCGCAAGGGCGTGGAAGAATTCTGGCAGGGCGCAATCAAGGCCGGGATGAAGAATCTCACCCTGAAGGCGCTGGAAGTGGAAGAGAGCGGGAATCTCGCCTACGAAGTTGGCGCATTTACGCTCGGTGTGCCGAGCAAAGGCGGTGCCCCTTCCACCGTTGCGGGCAAGTACATTGTCGTTTGGAAAAAAGGGGACGACGGGACGTGGCGCCTGCATCGGGACATCTGGAACTTTGGTGCGGCCCAATAGATTCCGCGACCCGTGAGGCCGGCGCGGCTTGCAACAGTTCCAACGAAAGTCCATGGCAATAGTTGATGTGACTGAATTGATTAACAAAATTGAACAGACTTGATGGGTCTGCTCATCGAGTCGGCTCTGGATCTATCGCGCTACCGATCAGGGAGGCGGTAAGATTCGAGCTCAGCAGAACGTCAATTCCGGCTGACCACCACTTGCCGGGACTAGAGCGTTCTCCGGCTCGGCGCGCCGCCGAGGGCTCTTGTTCATTTGGTCGTGGGCAATCCGCGGTTCTCCAAGAACCCGTCCATCTCGTCAAATGCATCTGAGCCGAGACAACTAATTATCATTGGGCAAAGTAGCGGCTCAACGGCTCCAGAAGAAAGCAGCCCCCCGATGCTCGTTCAACATTCGAGCCCGCATCGGGCAAGTCTTTCCACGTCCGGGTACGCCATGCTGCTTCGACCGCCCCTTTCTTCTTGCGGATTTAGGAATTCGAGCTTTTCGGTTGTTCCGATCATCCATTTGGGAAACGACCGATGCCGGCAAGCAAGGTTTTATGGGGCCAGATACTCACCGCCTTTCTGATCGTCGTCGCGACGACATGGGGAGCAACACAGTGGACGGCAGGGCGGCTCGGCTTTCAAAGCCAACTCGGTCCGCCGTGGTTCGAATTGGCTGGACAGCCCGTTTATCCGCCGCCAGCCTTTTTCTGGTGGTGGTTTTTCTACGACGCCTACGCGCCGAAGGTCTTCCTGGAGGGCGCGGCGATTGCGGCGAGCGGAAGCCTCATGGCTATCGTCGCAGCGATCGGGATGTCGCTGTGGCGGGGGCGCGAGGCAAAGGACACCACGACTTACGGCTCGGCGCGCTGGGCGACGCGAGACGAAATCAAGGCCGCTGGGATGATCGGTCAGGATGGGGTGATCCTGGGTATGTTGGGCCGACACTATCTGCGCCACGACGGTCCGGAACACGTGCTATGTTTCGCACCGACCCGAAGCGGCAAAGGCGTCGGCCTGGTGGTGCCGTCACTACTGACCTGGCCGGGTTCGGCAATCGTCCACGACATCAAAGGCGAAAACTGGGAACTGACGGCCGGATGGCGGGCCCGTTTCGGCCAGGTGCTTCTGTTCGACCCGACCAATGCTGGATCAGCAGCCTACAATCCTCTGCTGGAGGTGCGACGGGGCGAGTGGGAAGTTCGAGATGTGCAGAACGTGGCGGATGTCCTGGTCGACCCAGAAGGCACATTGGAACGCCGCAACCACTGGGAGAAGACCAGCCATGCGTTGCTGGTCGGCGCAATACTGCACGTGCTCTATGCGGAGAAAGACAAGACCCTCGCAAGCGTGGCGAACTTCCTTTCCGATCCAGAGCGGCCAATCGAGGCAACGCTGCGCGCCATGATGCTGACGCGGCATTTGGGTGATGCAGGCCCGCATCCCGTCGTTGCGTCGGCTGCTCGGGAACTGCTTAACAAGTCCGAGAACGAGCGTTCCGGCGTGCTCTCGACGGCCATGAGTTTTCTGGGCCTCTACCGCGATCCAGTTGTGGCCAAGGTGACGTCATGCTGTGACTGGCGGATCGCAGACCTTGTCGAGGAGGCACGGCCGACGACGCTTTATCTGGTCGTGCCGCCATCGGACATCAGTCGCACAAAGCCGCTGATCCGACTCGTGCTTAACCAGATCGGCCGCAGGCTCGCCGAAGATCTTCATCACCGGCAGCGTCTTTTGATGCTGCTGGACGAGTTTCCCGCGCTTGGCAGGCTCGATTTCTTCGAAAGCGCGCTGGCCTTCATGGCCGGGTATGGCATCAAGTCGTTCCTGATTGCACAATCGCTCAATCAGATCGAGAAGGCCTACGGACCGAACAATTCCATCCTCGACAATTGTCATGTGCGGGTGAGCTTCGCCACGAATGACGAGAGGACGGCCAAGCGCGTCTCAGACTCTCTGGGGACCGCGACCGAGTTGCGCGCCATGAAGAACTATGCGGGGCACAGATTGTCGCCCTGGCTCGGGCATCTGATGGTGTCGCGGCAGGAAACGGCGCGTGCACTGATGACGCCGGGCGAGATCATGCAGCTGCCGCCGACCGAGGCGATCATTATGATCTCGGGCCAGTTCCCAGTCCGTGCGAAGAAGGCACGCTACTTTGCCGACCCGCGTCTTGCCGAGCGCGTCTTGCCGCCACCAAGGACCGGAGGGACAACGCAGAACGCTCGCCCTGACGACTGGACCGACACGACACTTCTTGCTGAGCCGGAAGGCAAATCTCGCAAGCTGAGGCTTGCCAGGGATCAGCAGGACGAGGATCCGGCCAATGGCGGCATTCGCCGCCAGCCCGAGCTTCCCGAACACGAAGACATCGCGCCGGAACGAACGGCACGCTGCGACGATGAGTTCGACCTCGACAGGGACGAGCCCGATGATGACGCCGTTCGTCGCCGCAGTGTCGATCAAGCCATGAGACGCGCAGCTCGTCAGGCCGCCCTTGACCCCAATGATGGCATTGAGCTTTGAGCGCATGAAGAACGCCAAGAAAAGACGTCTGTCTGCCTATCTCGACCCTGACATAATGAGGGCACTGGCGGATTACGCTGGGCGGCGCGAGGTCTCGCTGTCACTGGTCGCCGAGGCTGCGCTCGCGTCGTTCCTGTCGCCGGACGCCGAAGAACGAAAGCAAGCGGCGATCACTCGCCGCCTCGACCAGATCGATCGACGCGTGCAGCGGGTCGAGCGTGACGTCGGAATTGCTATTGAGACGCTAGCATTGTTCGTCCGGTTTTGGCTCAAATCGACTCCAGCCTTGCCGGAATCGGCGCAAGCGGAGGCGCGCGCCAAGGGCTTGCAGCGCTACGACAATTTCGTCGATGCGCTCGGTCGCCGGCTCAGCAAAGGACCAAGGCTCAGGCAGGAAATAGCCGACGATGTCCCGCCAGTGCCGCCAGCGAGCCGATAAGGTGCGTGACGCCAGATTGAAGCGTCTCTCGGGACCGTGATCTTTCCGACGGGTTGGTATCTGCTCGCGCACCGTTCCTAAACGTGCCCACAAAGTTCGGGTGGTGAGCGAGCGGACGTCGTATGTCTGCTTTGCTTCATTCGAGACAACATTAGTCTAATCAGATCAAAACGACTATCGAATCGATTGCGCAAACGTTTCGATGGCACTAGGGTTATTGTATCCGCCAGGACAGAGCGGGTTTAAAGCGCAACATCAGGGAGGAGCGCTTGCGAGTAGCACTCCGTTTGAGCCGCAATGGCAACGATGGTTGAGGTAGCCCTTCGTGCCGGGGTGTCGGTCTCAACGGTGTCACATGTGATCAACCGCACGCGCTTTGTCTCGCCTGCGAAATCGAGAGCCATTAACGAAGCGATTGCTTTGCTTGGATATCAGCCCAATGGGCTGGCGCGTTCCCTCAAGGTCGCTTCAACCAACAGCGTCGGCTTGGCGATTTCGGCGATCTCGAACCCGTATTTCACTGACATCATCTGTGCCGTGGAAGCGGAATGCGCGCGTCTTGGCCTCATGGTTTTCCTTTCCGACACGCAGGACGATCCTGATCGGGAGCTTGCGGTCGTTCGCGCCTTCCATCAACGACGTGTTGACGGCGTTATTTTGGCGCCCTCGGGTGCCCCAGAGCGAGCCACCAATTACCTTGCCGAGAAAATGGTTCCCTGCGTTCTGATCGACCGGTTTGCCGACGAACGATTTGACCAGATCGGCGTTGAGAACCAATCTGCGATGCGCGCTCTTATCGATCACGTCGCATCCTTCGGCCATCAGCGGATTGGGTTCATTGCAGGGCAGCCGGGCCTTGCTACGACTCGCGAACGTATCGATGCGTTCAAGTCAGCTTTGATGGCTAACGGACTTGCCTACGTGTCGGAATATCTGCAGCCAGGGAACGTCGACACGGCGAGCGCTACGGCATCGACCCGCGCGATGTTGTCGTTGCCTTCGCCGCCTACGGCCTTGGTCACCGGCAACAATATGGCGACGATCGGAGCGGTCCGAGCGGTTCGCGAAAAAGGTCTCGAAATACCTCGGGATCTTTCACTTGTCGGCTTTGACGACTTCGAATGGGCCGATTGTTTTGAGCCGCAACTGACCCTTATTGCGCAGCCTTGCGCCGAAATCGGGCGGCAGGCCGCATCGCTGCTTAGCGCCCGAATTGCATCAACGGATACAGAGCCCCGCTCGGTGCGGCTTCAGGCGACGCTGCATACCCGTCAATCCTGCGGGAGGCCGGCATGAGCGCGCCGCTTCTATCGGTGACAGGGGCCGTGAAACGCTTCGGCGGCGTTCAGGCACTACGCGGTGTCGATTTCGATCTCAAGCCAGGCGAGATCCACGCCCTGCTGGGCGAGAACGGCGCCGGCAAATCGACATTGATGAATCTGCTGTCGGGAGTTTACGCACCCGACGAAGGTACAATCCAGATTGACGGCAAGCCGGTGCGGTTCAACAACCCGCGCGAGGCGCAGACGGCCGGAATTGCGACCATTTTTCAGGAGCTTGATCTCGTTCCAACGCTCGATGTGGCGTCAAACCTCTTCCTTGGCCGCGAATTGATGCGCTCGGGCGGACTGCTCGATGTGGCGGGGATGCGCCGCGAAGCTCGCAAGCGTCTGGAAGCTATCGAACTGGCTATCGATCCCGCTGGGCTAGTCGGCGACCTCTCGATAGGGCAACGCCAGGTCGTTGCGATCGTCAAAGCGTTGTCCTATGCGACGCGGGTCTTGATCATGGACGAGCCGACGGCGGCCTTAACGGTGGGCGAGGTCGAGAGGCTGTTCGACATCATGCGCAAGCTCGCCGCCAGTGGCGTCGGCATCGTCTATATCTCCCACCGTCTGGAGGAAGTGCCGCAGATCGCGGACCGGGTGACGGTGATGCGGGACGGACGTGTAGCCGGCATCACCGATCCGCACACACCGCAGGCCGAACTGGTGCGGCTGCTCGTCGGGCGCCCACTGGACGAACTCTATCCCCAGCGCACCACGGCCGTCGGCCGGGCTCTGCTCAGCCTGCGCAATGCCAGCTTCCGGCTAGCGCGCGAAAGCGCCGGCTGGCAGGCCCCGACAGGGCTTTCACTCGAGGTGCATGAAGGCGAGATCGTCGGGCTGGCCGGCATCATGGGGGCAGGGCGCACCGAGCTCTTGAGCGCGCTTTACGGCACCGGCCTTTCCGGCCAATGGGAGGGCGGCGTGGTCATTTCCGGCCGTCCGATCAAGCTTGATTCGATCAGAGCCGCGCGCCTTGCCGGCATCGCCTTCGTCACCGACGACCGCCGTGGCAGTGGCCTAATGCTGAGGATGGCGGTTGGCCTCAACCTCGTCATGTCGGTGATCCGGCGAATATCGCCGGGCGGACTGATGTCGCCGGGCCGCCAGGCCGAGGCGGTGAAACAATCGTTCGGCCAGTTCGACATTCGGCCGAAGAATCCCGACATCGCGGTCGGCGCGCTGTCCGGCGGCAACCAGCAGAAGGTGGTGCTGGCCAAGGAGATACTTGGCAATCCCCGGCTCTTGCTGCTCGACGAGCCGACGCGCGGCGTCGATGTCGGCGCCAAGGGCGAGATCTATCAGCGGCTGCGGCAGTTGGCTGCACAAGGCCTGGGCATCCTAGTTGCCTCCAGCGAAATGCCGGAGCTGATTGGCCTGTGCGACCGCATCGTGGTGCTGCGCCAGGGGCGCAATGTAGCGGAATTCACCGGTGGCGTTGACGAGCACACCGTGATGGCAGCGGCAAATGGCAGGGAGGCGTGATGTCCGAACAGAAGATTTCGGTTGCGAGCGGTCCGGTGCTAGCCGCACCGGCCGCAAAGCATCGCGATCCACTCGCGCTGATCGTGCGCTTCCAAAGCTTGATCGGCCTGGTGCTGGTGGCGATCGGCGGCGTCATCTTCTCGCCCAGGCGCCATGGCGAGATACTGTTCCTTGCGCCCGACAACATGGCCAACATCGTGCGCGCCGTGTCGGAGACCGGCATTATCGCCATCGGCATGACCTTCGTCATTATCACCGCCGGCATCGACCTTTCGGTGGGGGCAGTGCTTGGTCTCTCCAGCGTCGTCACCGCGACGATGATGATCTCCGGCGGCTTCGGGCTTATCCCGACCATTCTCGCGGTGCTGGTAATGGGCACCGTCTTCGGCGTGATCCAGGGCACCATTTCCAGCCGCTTTCGGCTTGAGCCGTTCATCGTCACGCTCGCCGGCCTGCAGGCGGCGCGGGGTCTCGCGCTGGTCGTTTCCGGCAACCAGTACATTAATATTTCCTATGGCGAGGGGCCCGGCCTGGCGCCACCTGTCTTCGCGGTACTGGGCGAGCGCCTGTTCAACAACACAGTGCCGGTGGCGACCATCGTCTTCATCGTCTTCGCCGCCATTGCTACCCTGGTACTGAATACCACGCGCTTCGGCCGCTATGTCTTTGCCGTCGGCGGCAACGAGCGAGCGGCGCGCATTTCGGGCGTTCCTGTCTCTATGGTCAAGATCTCGGTCTATGCCATTACCGGATTTGCCGCCGCCCTTGCCGGCGTCGTGCATGCGGGTCAGTTCAACTTCGGCAGCGCCAATGACGGTATGGGCTATGAGCTCACGGCCATCGCGGCCGTGGTCATCGGCGGCACCAGCCTGTTCGGCGGCGCCGGCTCGATGGTCGGCACCGTTGCCGGCACCATCATGCTCGGCGCGCTCGCCAACATCCTTCAGCTCAACAACATTACCCCCGCCATGCAGCTGCTCGCGACCGCCGCGATCATCGTTGTGGCGGCAGTGCTTCAATCCCTCGTTCGCCGCCGCGAGGGTTTGGGACGATAGGAGGCCGGCGGCAGCATTTGGAAGACCATGAAACCAAGGTCTGGCCATAGGCCCGACGAGGAGGAGAGCAAGCATGACAACGATGGAAAAAGGATCGAGGCGCGCCCTGCAGGTCGCCTTTCTGGCAGGCTCTTGCCTGTGCATGGCGGGTGCTGCCCAAGCGGCCGACCCGATGGTCAAGGCCTGCGCCAAGGACGGCCAGTTCATCATCGGCTTTTCGCAGGCGAACAATGCCGAGCCCTACCGCCAGCATGTCAATGACGAGCTGACCGCGGCGGTCAAGGATGTGCCGCAGTTCACGCTGCAGATCGCCGACGGCGCCGGCAACGTCAACACGCAGACCTCGCAGGTGGACAACTTCATAACCCAGAAAGTTGATCTGCTGTTGATCTCGCCCTTCGAGGCAGCACCCATAACCCCGGCGGTGAAGCGCGCGATGGATGCCGGCATTCCCGTCATCGAACTAGACCGCAAAACGGTAGGCGACCCCGGCAAGGACTACACCGCCTTCATCGGCGGCGACAATTACAAGATCGCGCTCGAAGCGGGCAAATACACCGCAAAGACCCTGCTCCCGGAAGGCGGCGAGGCGGCGGTGCTTGAAGGGCTGCCGAGTTCGACGCCAGCGGTGGAGCGGCTCAACGGCTTCAAGGACGGTGTGAAGGAGAATGCCAAAATCCAAGTGGTGGCCGAGCAGGCCGCCGACTGGGTGCCCGACAAAGCTCAGACCGCCTTTTCCGCCATGCTGCAAGCGCACCCGGACATCAAGGTGCTCTATGCCTCGAACGACATGATGGCGGCGGGTGCGCTGCTCGCAGCCAAGGGCGCGGGCAAGCAGGTCAAGATCATCGGCACTGATGGCCTGCCGGGTCCGGCCGGCGGCATCGAGGCCGTGGCCAAGGGCGACTGGGCGGCAACCTTCACCTACCCGACCGGCGCCAAGGAAGCGATCGAGATGTCGAAAAAGATCCTGCTTGAGTGTGCTTCGTCGGTGGAGCCGACGGTGACGGTGGACACGACCGCGATCACGCCGGAAAATGCCAAGCAGATGACGGGAAACTGAGGGCAGGGCCGACAGCAGAGTTGATACGACAAGGCCCGGGAGTGGGCCTTGTTGTTTTTGTGAGCGAGCCGGCGTGGTCGTCGTCGGTCAAAACTCCGGCTAGAAAAATCCCGGCGGTCGAAGGACGGCACGCAGTTGAGCGCGTAGGCGGCATCAGCCCGTCTCGCTGCGATTTCAGCTGGATCTTGCAAGCAGCCTTGCCACGGGCTCGTTTCCATTTGGTTGGCGCCAGGCACTCGCGGAAAGCGCGAAAAGCGCCTCTATTCGGGAATAAAGCGGTCACGCCGATGACCGCCACCGTCACCGCCGCCGCCCTCTCGAGAAAGACTTCGGCGCTCATGAGGATACCTCGGTCCGCAATCCGGTCGTCATCACCAAAACGGCGGCACGCGCCGTGCTGCTGGCCTACGGGGGTTTTGTCCGGCTGTTGGGCGCGACAGGCGGGTCGAGCTGATAGCGGAGCTCAACAAGGACGATATCGCTGCGGTCGAAGCCTCCGCATGGAGCCGAGTCTCGACCATCTCACGACGAGCTCTCTGAGCCAAAACCAAAGTCGCACAGGTCTTCCGATATTCCTATCTCTGGCATTGGCACACCGGGAAGGCGCGGAGAAGGCGACAAGGACCGGCCCGCTTGGTGCTGGCGCTGGTCGGCCCCCACAAAGCACGTGGACAATACCAGTCTAGAGCGGTTCCTGATTTGACGGAATCGAAGGGGATTCCGGATCAGTCGGTTTTGTGATTCAAGATGCTGGCTGGAGTGGAGGCCAGCATCGGATGACGCGAC